>NZ_SMBP01000006.1 GCF_004341945.1 Longicatena caecimuris | reverse complement strand
ATAGAGAGACACGCTTTGAAATTAAAACGAACCGCCGTATACGGAACCGTACGTACGGTGGTGTGAGAGGGTGATTTATTTCACCCTACTCGATTGCCCAATCAGTATCCTTTCATAATAAAATAGGGATATGTATTCCTTCTTCTTCTTATATCGTTTATAATAAAAGTAAGAAAAAGTAAAGGAGGCAGCACTATGTTTTATGATGATGTAATGGAGGCTAAATCTTATATACAATTGCATATAAACAAGGCTCCTGAAGTAGGGATGATCTTAGGCAGTGGTTTAGGTCAGTTAAGTGAACAAATCGAACATCCTATCACTCTACCTTATGACAGCATTCCTCACTTTCCTATTTCACGTGTAGCAGGACATGAAGGTAATCTTATCATCGGAGAAATGCATGGCAAAAGCGTGATGGTGATGCAGGGAAGATTTCATTATTTTGAAGGCTATGATATGAAGGAAATTACCTTTCCGGTGTTTGTGATGAAAATGTTAGGGGTACATGATCTTATTATTACCAATGCTTGTGGCGGTATCAATCGCACGTTTCAGCAGGGAGATTTAATGCTGATTGATGATTTTATCAATGGCGTTTCTGTGAATCCGTTAATTGGTGTAAATGATGAACGCTTTGGTCCACGCTTTCCAGATATGTCTGAACCATATAGTTCAGATTTAAGAAATTTGGCAAAGACAATAGCTGATCGTTTAATGATACCTTATCATAGTGGTGTATATACGATGTGGCAAGGTCCTTATTATGAAACAGCGGCAGAAATACGCATGTTTGAGCGTGCCGGCAGCGATGCTATAGGCATGTCTACTGTTCCCGAAACCATAGCGGCTAATTATTTAGGTATGCGAGTTTTAGGCATTTCCTGCATAACCAATATGGCAACCGGTATCTGTAAAGAAAAACATTCCCATGAAGAAGTTTTAAAAGTTGCGGAAACGGCAAGCAGCCGTTTATGTGCATGGATTCAAAATATTTTGCAGGAAATGTGATATGAGGGGAATCTGGGAACATAATGGCATTGGTGGCATTTTATGGAGTGAAGATTATCCGGGAGCAAGTGGTAGAGGAAAGACGTTACAAGAAGCAAAGGGTAAACTGTTGCATGATATTCAGCGATATCAAAAATGGTGTGCGCTAGATAAGACCTGCCCAAAAGCTAATGAAGATATCGTCATAGTTCAGGAAAAGGACAGTACCTTACAAGTGCAGGATGCAGATAGTGATGTGCTATTTGATAGTGAACGAAACAGCCTACATATCGAAGAATATCTTATATTGAAACAGCGTTGCATACAATCAGCGCATGATTTTCTTACCTTATATCAAAGCATACCTAAGAAATTATACACTGATCTATTTCCCCGTAAGACTTTTTATGGGAAGATTCCTACAACAGCACAAGCAATGTATGAACATACCAATAATGTCACGTCTTATTATATGGGAGAAATAAAGGTATCACTGCAAAACCTGACAAACATATATGAGAATCGTTTACAGGCTTTTGCATTATTAGAGAAACAAGAGCATTTTTTAGATAATAAGATTTATATAGGAAATTATGATGAAGCATGGACACTGGCAAAGGTCATGCGTCGTTTTATCTGGCACGATACGATTCATGCAAAGGCGATGTATCGTATGGCGATGCGCAAATGGGATAGGAAGATAATCCGTAATCCTTATCAATTCTAAAAAAGGTACAGAGAGCTGATGATGAAATGATCATCAGTAACCTGTACTTTTTTCATAATGATAGTCAAGGTGAAGGCAAGAACGACATATGCTTAATAATATTCATTAAGCAGTTGCGTAAGATGGCGATGAAGCTCAAGCAGCTATTATTTATGATACCAACTATAGTATTCTTCATCCTTTTCACTTGCGATTTCTTCTATCATTTCTTCTTCATAAATATAGAAGGTCTGATTGCCATATAATGCCAGAAAGTCTTCCATTGAAAGCATAAAACGGGAATATTCATTTTGTATGCGAACACCATCTTTATGCTGGATAGCATACACCATCCCCTTTTTATCTGTCGTACAAACGATGGCATGTGCCTTTAAACAATCTTTTAATTGTTGTATTGAATTAATTTTTTCCATAGGAATACCTCACTGTCCATTATTGTATCGTAAAAATGTGAAAGAAGCCAAGTCTTTCATAAAAATAAATCAAAAACCTCATTGTTTTGGCAATGAGGTCTATTGTTTATGCAATCTTTTCAAACATTTCTTTAGGAACCGTACAAATCGGACACTTGTAGTCATCGCTTTCTTTTGTGATATCACCTTCATAGATGTAACCACAAATCGTGCAGCGATATTTTACATCCGTACTTGTTTCTTCTGCAGGTGCTTGTGTAGCTGGCTCCTTAACTAATTCAAACATTTCTTTAGGAACCGTACAAATCGGACACTTGTAGTCGTCACTTTCCTTTGTGATATCACCTTCATAGATGTAACCACAAATCGTACAGCGATATTTTACATCCGCACTTGTTTCTTCAGTAGGTGCTTGTGTAGCAGGCTCCTTAACTAATTCAAACATTTCTTTCGGAACTCCGCAGATCGGACACTTGTAGTCATCGCTTTCCTTTGTGATATCACCTTCATAGATGTAGCCACAGATCGTACAGCGATATTTCACATCAGAAGATGTAGGTGTTCCTGCTACAGTTGAATCAGCTTCAAATGCCTTTGCGTAAACAGCGGGATCTTCACCTAAATCTTTGCGTTCATGATAGGTCGTATGCAATAAAGCTTCGGCCAAAGTACTTAAAGGTGTGCCATAGAATTCTTCATAGACAGCTTTGATATGTGGATTATCATGGGAATTACGCAAGCTCATAGAAGCATCTTTATCATATAATGAAGCAATGCGTTTTTTACGGATATCCTGCATATCTTCACCGATATGCTTTGGCTGTCCGCCTCCGCCGATGCAACCACCAGGACATGTCATAACTTCCACAAAGTCATAATGTGTTTTGGTTTCTTCCATATGCGCAATAAATTTACGGGCATTATCTGTACCATGCACAACAGCAACGCGTACAGGAATATCGGCAATCGTTACACTGGCTTCACGTACACCGGCAAGCCCGCGTATCGCTTCAAGCTTCAATAAATCATCACCAGGCTGTTCATTTGTAAGAAAATAATAGGCACTTCTTACAGCAGCTTCCATAACACCACCGGTATTGCCAAAGATGACACCGGCACCACTACCTCTAGGCATGAGGCTATCATAGTCACTTTCCCCAACACTAGTTAGATCTAAATTTTCTGCACGCAGCCAATTCGCTAACTCTTTTGTGGTAACTACCTTATCATAGTCACGATACCCTTGGGTATGATGATAGTTTGCGGCATCATGAAATTCTTCTCTGGTAATTTCAAATTTCTTTGCGGTACATGGGGTAATGGCTACTATATAAATATCTTCAGGAGCGATTCCTTCTTTCTTCGCAAACCATGTTTTAATGGTCGGCGCAAACATACTGATTGGAGATTTGCTAGATGAAATATTTGGTAATAGCTGTGGATAATAGGTTTCAACGAATTTTATCCATGCCGGGCAGCAGCTGGTAAATTGCGGTAATGGTTTCTTGTTTTGAATGCGATCAATCAGTTCACTGGCTTCTTCCATAATGGTCAAATCTGCCGCAAACGTTGTATCGAATACATAATTCACACCAACACTGCGAAGAGCTGCAACCATTTGTTTCTCTACATAGCTTCCGGCTTCCATGCCAAATTCTTCACCTAAGCCAACGCGCACACTTGGCGACGTGATTGCCACCACTTTTTTCTTGCCGCTTTTAATGACATCCGCTACTTCCATCCAATCCTGACGCTCAACCAAAGCACCTGTTGGACAAACATTTACACATTGTCCACAATGAATACAAATGGCGGTATCCTCTGTTTTTAATAAATCATAATGATGACCGACAGATATTTCTTTCTTACAAACTTCTTTACATTGTCCGCAACGAATACATAAGCTCTCAATTCGTCGTATTGCCGGATTATCATTTTCAACTGGTACTCGTATATCTATACTTACATGTTTGCTCATAAACTTTCCTCCATATTTAAGAATGATTCTTAATATATTCATATCATACCTTTATTTCCAGTATCTGTCAATATACTTCTCAATGAATCTTATTTTTTCTAACATGGGCTTTTTTTTAATGCTTCAAAAACCATTGTCACACGATTTTTATGCAATTTTAAAATTTTACATAGTAAGAAAAGAATCCTAGAGAATGCGAAATGATTTAAGGTCTGCAGAAACTTTCCTTCCGTGTGTAAAATTTATTGAAACTAGATGAAAGAATGAAGAAAAAAGGGTATAATGATAAGGCAGTAATGATTTATGAGGAGAGTGATGATGTGACGGAAATAGAAAAAGCAATAGGGGTTTTTGATTCCGGACTTGGCGGCATCAGCGTATTAAGAGAATTACGCAGATGGATGCCAAAAGAACGATATCTCTACTTTGGCGATTCTGCCTTTGCGCCATATGGAGAAAAAGCGCGTACAGACATCACACAGCGCTGCATACAGATATGTGATGAATTGGTAAATAGAGGTGTAAAAGCGATTGTGATTGCTTGTAATACCGCAACGAGTGCTTGTGTAGAAGAACTGCGCAAGCGTTATCCGCACTTACCAATCGTTGGTATGGAACCAGCCTTAAAACCTGCTGTTGAAGGAAAGCAGGCTCAACAGGTCATCGTTATGGCAACACGCTTCACCTTGAAAGAGAAAAAATTTGAGTTACTGATGTCACGCTATCAGAAAGAGCATTGTATCTATAAATTACCAACTCCTAAGTTAGTAGAATTAGTTGAACAAGATAAGTTGGAAGATCATGCTCTTGTGGAAGCTACGCTAAGGGAATACTTTGCCCCTTATGATCTATCAGGTATAGATAGTATCGTATTAGGCTGTACACATTTTGTGTTCTTCCGTGAACAGATACGTCATATCGTAGGAAATCAAATAGCTCTTGTGGATGGCAATGCCGGCACCAGCCGCCATGTCTTAGAATTGCTAGAGAAGCATGGAACTTGTCAAACAGAGGATGGTCATCATGATATTACGATATTAAATTCATCCCCGGATCCTGCTTACATAGCATTGAGTAAAAAGCTGTTGAACATAGAAAGTTTTTAAGTTGAAATCAAAAGGCAAACAGTTATATAATGTCATACAGAATGGAGGAAATGAAAATGAGAGAAATTGCATGGAACAAATATGATGAGCAAAAGATGAAAGAAGTCATGGACTTCTCTGAAGGCTATAAGAAATTTATCTCGGAATGTAAAACAGAAAGAGAATGTGTTACAGAAAGTATAAAAATTGCGGAAGCACACGGGTATCGTAATCTGGAAGATGTCATTCGCAATCAGGAAACTTTAAAGCCAGGTGATAAGGTGTATGCGAATAATATGGGGAAGACCATTGCCTTATTTTTGATTGGTAAAGAACCTTTAGAAAAAGGAATGAAAATTCTTGGTGCACATATTGACAGCCCACGTCTGGATTTAAAACAGAATCCTTTATATGAAGATAAAGATCTGGCAATGCTGGAAACCCATTATTATGGTGGTATCAAAAAATATCAGTGGGTTACATTGCCACTTGCGATGCATGGTGTCATCGTTCGTAAAGATGGCAGCAGTGTGCAGGTGAACATTGGTGAAAATGAAAATGATCCGGTTGTCGGTATCAGTGATTTATTAGTTCATTTGTCAAGTGATCAGCTAGGTAAAAAAGGTAGTGTGGTTATTGAGGGTGAAGACTTAAATATCACGGTAGGCAGCATTCCTCTTAAGGATGAAGAAAAAGACGCAGTGAAGATGAATGTCTTAAAGCTGTTGAAAGAAACCTATCAGATCGAAGAAGATGACTTTGTATCTGCGGAAATCGAAGTTGTACCTGCCGGCAAGGCAAGAGATTATGGATTGGATCGCAGTATGGTAATGGGATATGGTCATGATGATCGCATCTGTGCATACACATCTTTAATGGCTTTATTAGAGATGCAAGAAATTGATCGTAGCGCTGTTTGTTTATTAGTGGATAAAGAAGAAGTTGGAAGTATCGGGGCAACCGGTATGGAATCAAAATTCTTTGAAAATATGGTGGCAGAAGTCATGAATTGTTTGGGAGATTACAGCGAATTAAAAGTACGTCGCGCATTAGCTAATTCTCGCATGCTGAGCAGTGATGTAAGTGCAGCCTTTGATCCTAACTATGCATCTGTTATGGAACCTAAAAATTCCGCATACATGGGAAAAGGTATTGTCTTTAATAAATACACCGGCTCACGTGGAAAAGGTGGCTGTAATGATGCAAATGCAGAATATATCGCAGCTTTAAGAAATATCATGGAAAAAGAAAACGTATCTTATCAGACAGCTGAGCTTGGTAAAGTTGATCAGGGCGGCGGAGGAACGATCGCCTATATTCTGGCACAATATGATATGGAAGTCATTGACTGTGGTGTCGCATTGCATAATATGCATGCACCATGGGAAATCGCCTCAAAAGCAGATATCTATGAAACAACAAGAGGATATGTAGCTTTCTTAAAACATGCATAAGGTATAAGATGGATGGTATGAAACATGTGCCATCTTTTCTTTATGCGATATAGTTGAAAAGCATATCCCAATACGCAATTACGATGATTACTGTGTAAAAGATTAGCAGAGAATGCAAAATCATAGCAGGTATATGGAAAGAAAGAGGTGAGATATTTATAATGCTAGTGAAAGATGAGGTATGAAAATATGAAATTTAAAAAAGTTATTAACTTTAGTATGGCTTTATTGATGCTTTTCAGCAGTATGCAGGTAGTTTATGGTAAAGAATCAAGTTCTTTAGATGAAGAAATCAAAGAAAAGGCTATAAAAGATAAGAAAGTTTTAAATCCTAAAACATATGAAAACATAGTGAAGCAATCGTCCGATATTGAAGAAATTAATGCAAAACTTGATAAATATGTTGTTAAAGAAGAAGTTATATATGAAAATTCAAAGAGTAGAACAAGTAATGGAAAAAAACGTATTACTAAAAAATATTTATATAGTTATGATAATAATCTTCAATCAAAAAGTAAGATTGGTTCGTTAAATACTTTAGCTAATATTGTTTTAAGTTTTGCTAGTTTGGTTCCAAGTACCATGCAATTTAAAATTTCGTTACTGGCAATAGCAACTACTATTTTAGGTATACCAAAAGGTGAGGTCACAACCACGAAATCTGTTAGTGGTAAAACAAAATATGATACTATATTAACAATTAAGACAGGTGAGATTTATGAAAATGGATGGATAGGTAAAGCACAATCTAGAGAAAAAAAGTATTCAAGCTATATATTAGCTAGTGGTTATAATAAAAAAGGTAAACATTTTCTAAAACTTGTGAGTTAGGCACAATGAAAAAACAAACAGGTAAGTATTTCTCAGATAGTAGTTTATTAGCGAGAGTTAGGTATGGAATGCAACCAACAGAAATTTGGGATGAACATACTGGAAAAACTACGTATTATAAAAAAACGGTAAAGAATTGTAAAATTAAGTGATGCTTTCTATGATGTTATATAAAAATATAGTATAATATAAACGGTGGTGAAAATTATGATAAAGGAAAAAAAGAACCTTATTATCTTTATAGGTATTCTTTTGATAGGTATATTCATGCTTTTTGTAATAATGCAAAAAAAGGAAACAGCTGTTTGTGAAAACGGTATGATAACAAATGTGAACAGTAAAGATATCCAAAAAAACTATGGTGTAGATGTAGCTTTTATCGAAGATGCAGTAGCTGACATAGCTGATTCTGTAAGCAATGGACAATTTGAAATATCCTTTACAAAAAAGGATTGTGCATCAGATGCATGGGCAGCACTTAGTGGCACATACTCTTTTTATGTCAATGAAAAACATGCTTTATTACATTTGATTGTGAATAAAGTGAATGAGCGTCATGGATATGAATTAGAACAACTGACTTCGGCAAAAACGGTACAGCTAGGAAAGATTGAGGCAAAGTTACAAACCGAAAATACGCTAGGCATTTTGCAATTTCAAAAGGATGGCTATGCATTTCAAATTATCTTACCAAAGGATATCATGCATCGCTTTATCGCAACAGTGAAATAATGCAACAGTAAAAAGGTGGGGCATGGTTATGAAAAATTATAAAATTGTTGTATGTGATGATAGCAAAGATATGCGTGATATGATATACAAGAAATTAAAAAGCCTTGATAACATAAATTTTGATGTTGTTTTAGCTGATGATAGAACGATTGATCTATCACAAGAATATGATGCGTATCTGTTGGATATCGAAATGCCACATACGGATGGCTTTGCGCTAGCTACGAAAATTCATTCATTATATAAGAATGCTTTGATATTATTTTTAACTAGCCATACGGAGTTATCAATGGTTGGTTATGAATATCAAGTATTCCGTTTTATAGGAAAAAATGATTTGGATTCTGTGTTTGAAACTTATATGAAAGATGTGAAAGAGGAGCTGGATCGTAGAAATCGTTATCTTATCGCAAAGGATGAGGAAGGCAATGAGATGGTGGTTTACTTGCGAGAAATTATTTGTATATATTCAGAAGGAAATTATTTGAATTATGCAACGTCCAAGCAGATATATCGTAATAGAGAAAAGTTGAAAAATTTTAAAGGGGATGTTTTCATACAGGCATCTAATGGGATGCTTGTGAATTTCTGTCATATAAATAAGATTGAAAAATCGCATATTTTATTAAGTAATCAAAAAAAAGTGAAATTAGGAAGAACATATAAGAAAGATTTTCTTACCAAAGTTATGCAATGTCGTATTGCGTCTATTTAAAGGAAAAAGATTTTTTGCCTTTTTTCTATAGGCTAAAATGATACAGGTGATACAATAGGTCATCTGTAATCGTAAGGGATATAACTAGGGGAGAAACGATAAAGAATGAAAAAAGTGCAAGAAATCCAAAAGGAAGACGTGCACTTTTTTATGTAATTACCTTGATTATAAACTAATACATCCAAGCACCCCAGCAATCATTTTTGCACAAAAAAAGTCGCATCTGCGACTTCATTTTTTATATGGCTGGGGTACTTGGATTCGAACCAAGGAAATGCCAGATTCAGAGTCTGGTGCCTTACCGCTTGGCTATACCCCAATTTCGGCAACACCGATATTCTAATAAAAAACCATGCATTTGTCAACAACAAATTTCATTATTTTAAGGAAACTTTCGAAAAAGTTTGGAAATGCATAAAAAATTCATTGCCAATGCCATTTCTTTATTATATTATTAGTATGCTGATTGAAAGGGTGACAATATATATATGAGTAAAATTAGAACGAGATTTGCACCAAGCCCTACCGGTTATATGCATATCGGTAACCTGAGAACTGCTTTATTTGAATATTTGATCGCAAAACATGAAGATGGTGACTTCATTCTTCGTATTGAAGATACCGACCAAGAACGTTTAGTAGAGGGTGCCGTAGATATTATTTACGATACATTAAAAGAGGTCGGTTTAACCCATGATGAAGGGCCAGATGTTGGTGGCGATTTTGGACCATACGTTCAATCTGAACGCTTGCCTATGTATAAAAAATATGCCGATGAATTGGTTGATCTTGGTGGTGCACATTATTGCTTCTGCGGTGAAGAAGAGATTGAAAAACAGCGCAAAGAAGCCGAAAGCCTTGGTATCTCTTTTAAATATGATGATCCATGTAAACACATCTCTGTTGAAGAGGCAAGAGAACGTATCGCAAATGGCGAGAAGTATGTCGTACGTCAGACCATCAAGCATAGTGGCGAAACCTATTTTGATGATGAAGTATATGGACGTATCGAAGTGGATAACAGTATCTTAGATGAAAGTGTACTGCTAAAATCTGATGGGTATCCTACATATAACTTTGCGAATATCATTGATGACCACCAAATGGGAATCACCCATGTCGTACGTGGAAACGAATACTTGTCTTCCACACCAAAATACAATCTGATTTATCAGTCTTATGGATGGGACATTCCAACATATGTACATGTTCCACCGGTTATGAAGGATGAACAGCATAAGTTGAGCAAACGTAATGGGGATGCCAGTTTCCAGGATCTAGTCAAGAAAGGCTATCTTCCACAGGCTATTTTAAACTACATCGCATTATTAGGATGGTCTCCGGAAACAGAACAGGAAATTTATACGTTAGAAGAATTAATTAAAGTATTTGACATTAAACGTATTTCTAAATCACCAGCCATCTTTGATATTGATAAACTGACTTGGATGAATGGTATGTATTTACGTGAGATGAGCGTTGAAGAATTTTATGAACTGGCAAAACCATATATTGAACAAAGCGTTCATCGCCCTGTGGATATGATGGCTGTAGCGCGCATTTTGCAGCCACGTACTGATGTTTTATCCACAATACCGGAAAGTATTGACTTTATTGATGAATTGCCGGAATATGATATTGCCATGTATGTTCATAAGAAGATGAAGACGACGTATGAAATTGCCTTAAAGGCGCTAAAAGCTGCGAAAGAGGTTTTATCAGAGCTGAACGACTGGTCAAATGAAGAAACCCTTCATGAATTACTGTTAGCATTGCCGAAACAGATGGAAATGAAAAATGGGCAGATTTTATGGCCGGTACGTACCGCTATTACGGGAAAACAGTTCACTCCGGGTGGAGCTATTGAAATTGCGCATATCTTAGGTAAAGATGAAACATTAAAGCGTATTGAAGTTGGTATCGCAAAGCTAGAAAAAGAGGTAAACTAAAACCAATACACGAACAACCTGTACAAACGGGTTGTTTTCTTTTTCTATAAGCAAAAGAGTATACGTTTTTCTACGCAATCGAATTATGATTTAAAAGAAAAGTTACTATCTTTATGGATGAGCAAGGAATATCTTAGCAGTTAGATCCCATGCTCTTTGCGTTGTTATTTTTATGGAATGTATCTATAATAGAGGCATGGGAGGTATTGTTATGGAAAAGGATTATATACAGCAGCGTTTACATGACTTTATCAATCGCCGTTTACAGGCCCAAAATACGATTAATGCAATGATGGAAATGCGCGTGCTTTCTATCAACATGAATAAAAAACAGGTGATATTACAATTCCCTGTGCAAAAATGGCAATTAAATCCTGCCGGGCATATGCATGGAGGCATGCTTTCAACCGCTATGGATATTACGATGGGATGTGCATCCTATATCTTTAGTGATGCCAGCTTTACACCAACGATTCAAATGTCTGTAAACTTTGATAAGGGGATAGCGGAGCATGAAACATTGGTGATTGAAGGCTATTGTGATCATGTGGGAAGCCGCATCGTTCAGGCTCGAGCAATTGCACACTTTTCTGACAGCGATGCGCTTGTTGCTACAGCCAATGGTTCCTATGCTGTTAACCATAGACAAAACTAAAAAGTATTGATTCTCTAACGGTGTTTCGAATGTAGTTTCATTTTGATCGATTCCTTAATTTTCATATCGATGACATGTCATCTTTATAAGAAACTATCATCATGGATTTATTCGTTTTTTTAGAATCTTTCATATACATTTAATCATAAGAATATCATATCTGAAATAAACATGGTACAATCATATTATACAATATGGGAGAATGTTATGAAAAAGGATCAATTAAAGAATTTTGTTGAGGTCGCTGATTGCGGCAGTATCAACAAGGCAGCGGAAAAACTCTATATCAGTCAGCCTAGCTTAAGTCGTTCGATTCACGCATTAGAAGAAGAAATGGGGAGAAAACTTTTTATACGCTCAAATCGTGGTATCACCCTTACACCTACTGGTAATCGCCTTTATTATTATGCACGTTCGATTTTAAATCAGTTTCGTGTATTAGAGCGTCTGAAAAAATTAGAAAATGAGCAAATCTATAGTAAACTATCAATTTCTGTAAATTCTATATTTCTACATGATGATATGATTTTGGAATTTTATAAACGCGCCTCTTCAGCTGAAACAGAGATACATTTCATTGAAACCACAGCAGAAGAAGTTCTACAAAATGTGGTACAGCTACGCTCTGAAATCGGCATTACGATTTTGAATGATTTACAACTTGGCGTGTTTTCAAAAATGGCAGAGATAAAAGAAATTGAAGTTATGGTAATGGATCGTAAGCCATTATATGTACATGTTAACGAAAAGATACCGTTACAAGATAGTCGCTTTGTCGATGCTGAAGAGTTAATTGAGTATCCTTATATACATTTACCGAAAGATTTCTTTTCAGATTTAAATCAATCACTAACCATCAACAAAACGTTGTTATCGGATTTTAAAAAAATGATTACGATGAGTAATTATCATGCTATTATCAACATGATCAATCACGCTCAAGCCTTTTTATTAGGAAATCAATGGCAAATAGATGAATTGCGACATTCTAATATTCGCAGTCTGCGTTTTAAAAATTGCGATATCATGGAAAATTTCGTTATTATAAAAAGAAAGCGAGAGATCTTATCCAGTGCAGCTGAAATCTTTCTTGATATTTTGAAAAAAGAATATGGGTTTATGTAGTTATGCGAAAAAAACATAACCAGATATGATGCTATTAGCATTATGCAACTTTCCTTTTCTGGCTTACAATAAGGATGTAAAGAAAAAGACATAAATTGTCTGCAAGAAAAACATTACTTTGAAAAGGAGAGAATTATCATGAAAAAAAGTACATTATTATCACTCGCTACCGCTGGTGCCATCGTATTAACATCAGCAGGAACTTACGCTGTTTGGGATACATTAAGTGGAACATCAACAGGTCAGATCACTGTTGCTAATTCTAGCGTTACAGTTGCCGCAACAAATATGACGTTTGTAGAAGGTACAGATACAATTGGAGAAGATAGTATAGCGTATACTGGAACAGCTAAATTTGAAGTAACAGATGCTGGTAACAATGTGGATACGATGACATTAGTACCTACAGTGAAAAATGGAGAAAATATTGTAGATGCTGCTGATGTTGATGTCACAATCAAAAAAGGTGAAGTAGCATTAACTAAAACAGATGCTAACTATACAGATACTACTTTAACAAGTGGTGATAATGAATATACGGTAGAAGTCACTGTAAAAAATAAAGCTTTAGCTGGTAATACATTAGATGTTGAAGTGACAGGTACTGCAAGTCATAGTTAAGCAAAAAGCCGTCGAACGACGGTTTTTTTAAAAGGAGGTTCTCTTTAAGATAGAATATGTTAAAGGAGAGATTGTCATGCAATTGAGAAAAAAATGGCTAAAATTGATAAGTGCTGCCCTCTTGACAGTACTTTTATCATGTCTGTTAAGTGCTGTCTTTTGGCCGGAAAAGACTTCTCAATTCATCGGTTATCGTTTTTATACGGTATTAACGGATAGCATGGAGCCGATCATTCCTACACATTCTCTAGTATTCAGTAAACGGATTGATGAAGATGAACCATTGCAGCCAGATACTATCGTTACCTTTCATGCCAATCGTTTTGGTAAAGATATTTTATTGACGCATTATTTTAAGAAGACACAGGTCAAAGATGGAATAACTTATTATCGAACACAAGGTGCGAGTGCAAAAGATTATGATAATTATGAAACAACACGTTCAGATATTATCGGAAAATATATGTTTCATATTCCTTATTTGGGAAAGATCTTCCTCTTTCTAAAAAGCCCTTTTGGTTTACTCATGTATGCAGAATTAGCAGTGATTTTTCTGATAAATCGTGTGATACGCACACGATGGGAAGAAAAGGATAAAGAAATCAAAGAAAAAGAAAAGGCATTATCAGAAGTAAAGAAACAAATGCAGAAAAGGCTATCCATCACAAAGCTTACTTCCTTTATCGATATGAATGACACGCTCCACCTGCATGGGACATTGACAAATTATTTTCCTGAAGCCGTTTCTTACATAGTTGCAAAACTGACTTTCTATGATGAGCAAAAACATGAACTCTTCCATGAAAAATGGTATCTCTGTGGTAAAGAAGGGATACTTGCTAAGGAAAGTAAAGATTTCTCTTATACGCATTTACATGCCAAAGATATAGCGCATTATCACATAGCTATTCTTTCGTATAAAAATATGGAGGATACACAGGAGTGATGAAACATCACTTCTTTTTTTAAACGCATATTTGCGTAAAGGAGTGGGCAGAATATGCAAAATGAGGTACAATAGGATAGACGATTGATGAGGAGGCAAATGCTATGACGATTATTGAAAAACTAACAGCTTTGCGTTCGCTGATGAAAGAACGCCATATGGATGCCTATATCATTCCAACATCCGATTTTCATGAGACCGAATACGTGGGAGAACATTTTAAGGCAAGAAAATATATGTCTGGTTTTAGTGGGTCTCAGGGAACTTTAATCGTATGTCAGGATAAGGCAGCGTTGTGGACGGATGGGCGCTATTTTATTCAGGCTGAAAACCAGTTACAGGGAACAACGATTGATTTAATGAAACAAGGTGAAGAAGGCGTCCCTACGATGGAAGAATATTTATATGAAAATGTTTTTGAACATGGTACGGTAGGCTTTGATGGGCGCGTAATGAACACTGCCCTTGTGGAAAAACTAGCGGATAAATTACAGGCGAAAAAAAGTACTTTTGCTTGTGAAGAAGATTTGGTAGGAATGATCTGGAAAGACAGACCGGCATTGCCCAAAAAGAAAGGGTTCTTTTTAGAAGAGTGCTACAGTGGAGAAAGTACAAAAGAAAAACTGAAACGCATTCGTGCTGTCCTAAAACAAGAAAAAGCGACACATCATATCGTAACATCTTTGGATGATATTGCTTGGATCTTGAATATGCGTGGCTGGGATATTGCTCACTTCCCGGTAATGCTAAGTTATCTGATCATTGATGAAAACAGTGCATCCTTATATATTAATGAAAGCAAGCTTGATGATCAATTACGTGATAATTTGCAAGAAAATGCTATTGTCATATGTCCATACGATGCCATTTATGAGGATGTGAAAAAAATTGCCCAAGATGCTTTTGTGCTGTTGGATAAAACGATCGTGAATTATGCTATTACTTCAGGGCTGCATAAGGAGATTACCGTAATAAATCGTCCTAATCCTAGCCAACTTATGAAGGCGATGAAGAATCCGATTGAATTGGCGAATAATCGAAAAGCACACATTAAGGATGCAATTGCCATGTGTAAATTTATGTATTGGTTAAAAACCAAGATCGGTAAAGAAATGATTACCGAAATCAGTGCCAGTGCATACCTGGAAACATTACGCAAGGAACAGGGCTGTTTCGATATCAGCTTTGATACCATATCGGCTTATAAGGAACATGCGGCAATGATGCATTATAGTGCCAATGAGGAAACAAATGCCGAATTGAAACCGGAAGGCATGTTATTGGTAGATAGTGGCGCACAGTATTTGGAAGGCACCACCGATATTACCAGAACCTTTGTGTTAGGTGCTATCAGTGATGAAATCAAGCATCATTTCACAACAGCATTGCGTTCCCATATCGCGTTATCAAAAGCACATTTCTTATATGGTTGTCGTGGCTTAAACTTGGATATTTTGGCAAGAGGACCATTATGGGATCTTGCTCTAGATTATAAATGTGGTACCGGCCATGGCGTAGGACATGTATTGAATGTTCATGAAGGTCCAAATGGTTTCCGTTGGCGCATTGTACCAGAAAGAAATGATAGCTGTGTATTAGAGGAAGGTATGACGCAGTCAAATGAACCGGGTGTTTATGTCGAAGGCTCTCATGGTATTCGTCATGAAAATGAAATGGTCGTATGCAAGGGTGAAAAGAATGAATATGGTCAATTTATGTATTTTGAAACCATTACGTTTGTGCCCTTTGATCTGGATGGTATTGATGCATCTTTATTAACACAGTATGAAAAAGCATGGTTGAATGCATATCATCAAGAAGTATATGAAAAGATTTCTCCTTATTTAAAGGAAGAAGAACAAAGCTGGCTTCGTGAAGCGACCAGAGCAATCTAAAAGAAAAGAGCTGCCCCCAAAAGGTAGCTCTTATTTTCATAATCGTCTTGAATGTTTATTTAATGAGGATTATCGGCCATCGTATCCCAAACGATATGAGGATCTTCATTAATGGCAGGAGTATCCTGATAAAGATTACTTACATCAAAATGATAATTGCTCATATCCAATGGTTGGCTGGCACCATCATATGCATTTACTACAGCATGAACTTCATTCTTGGCAAACAGATATACATCACTTTTGCCATACTCGCTAGAAAGGCTGGCGGTATATTGATTATCATATACGCCATTATCACTAGATATGGAAGAAATGGTCCATGGTTTCAAATCTTCTAATTCATTTGATACAAAGCTGGTAATTTGTGAAGTCGGCATATTGGTGATGACATAGTTTGGCGCAATATCTAACAGCTTATTAATATAAGTAATAGCGCTTGGTGAAATCAGTTTATTGATGATGGCTTTGATGATACGCTGCTGGGCGCGTTCACGGCCGGCATTGTCATAGCCTTCTGTCTTACGGTGCCGGGAATAAGCCAGTGCCTGTTTACCATTTAAATGCTGTTTACCTTTCTTCAGACAGATCAAATCTTCTTTCTTGAAACTACGATTTTCATCCTGCTCACAGAAATTAATTTCGACATCCACATCAATGCCGCCAATCGTATCTACAATCTCAATCAGTGAATTGAAACTGACACGGGCATAATAATCAATCGGGATATTGAAAAACTGTTCAATGGTTTCCACACTTGCATCCACCCCATATAAACCGGTATGTGTCAGTTTATCATTTGCATTTTGTAATGCTGTATTCGGAATAAAACCATCTCTAGGCAACGATACCATATCAATGTGATTGGCCTTGGGATTGACGATTAAGATCAGATTCGTATCTGTACGTGTCTGTTGATCTGGAGAACCCATATTATCCAGACCGCTGAGATATATCGTAAAAGGCTGTTCTGTAATATCTTTTTCTTCCTTTTGACTGCTTTCCTTTGGTTTTTCAATCGTGTCAAGAATGGTGACTTGTTTTTCAAAATCTTTCATATTAGATTTTGACATACCATAATATACATCACTCATGACAATCGCCTGTACTTCATTTAGGCTAAGATCTGATAATAAGGTTGTATAATCCAGCTCTTCCTTTACCTGCATATTGGCGATAGAAGATCGTAACTGTTTTTGTGCATAGGCAGCATTTTTCTTATCTACTCCATTTTGAAAACCGATGATTTTATTTGCCAAATCTTTGATAGAGGAAATATTGCTGTTCTTAGCGGTTAAGATATGTAATTTGGTAATAGAACTTTGGGCATTTTGATTCATGCGATTGATAGTCATGCGTGATTTATTTAAGAAATACCCGCTGCCTCCGATGATGACACATAATACAATGATGAAGGCACGTTTAACCAGGATAAACCATTTTGGCATCTTGCGTAAACTGACAAGGAATAATCCGATAAAAATAAGGAAAATTACGACTGCACCCATGAATACCCAGGTATGTGGAAGAATACCAAAGCTAAAGGCAATGGTAAAAGAAATAATACTGATGATTAAGAAGATCAATAAAAAGAAAAGATCAATTGTTCTTGTATAATAACGCTTCGGTTTCTGCGCTTTTTTTGTCTGCTTCATGTAAACACCCCATTAAATAAAGTTATCTGTTTTATTATAATATAGTCGCAAAGAAAATACTATTTTGTTTTTCTGAATATTTTGTAATATTCCCATTCCTTCCATATGGCTGCCCCTGCTGCGATCATCATTTTTTATCTTAGAAAACAAGTGCCACCTTCATCATACAAGCAGCCAGAAAGAAACCTTGTCGAAGTATGACGACTATGCAAAGTACATTGCATCTAAGCGAGTTAAAGGTTTGTAAAGATTTGCGAAGAAATTCATTTTATATTAAGGAAATCATGAGGAAAGTATAGTATAATAAGCGGGAGGTGATTTTGTGTCGTTTTTAGAACATTTAAACAAACAGCAGGTAGAGGCGGTTCATACAGTAGATCAGCATCTGCGTATCATTGCAGGAGCTGGCAGTGGAAAGACGCGTGTCGTGACGACCAGAATCGCGTATCTGATAGAAGAGATGCAGGTGTATCCTAATAAAATATTAGCGATCACTTTTACGAATAAGGCAGCTAAAGAAATGAAGGAACGTGTAGAAGGAATGCTTGGCGAGGTGGCTAAGGCTGTCCAGATCTCAACAATTCATTCCTTTTGTGTACGTCTGTTAAGAGAGGATATCTTAGAAGTAGGCTATCCACGCAATTTTACGATTTTGGATAGTGATGATCAAAAAAGCATTTTACGGGATGCTTATAAACAAATGCAGATTGATGTGAAAAGCTACAGCTATAATTCCATGTTGGGCTATATCAGTGCCAATAAAACTAATTTTGTAGATCCTGTGATGGCAAAAGCGAATGCCGGACCATGGGCAGGGGAGCAGATCAAGGCTGATGTGTATGCTTATTATGAAAAACGTCTGAAAGAGATGTATGGGTTAGACTTTGATGATTTGTTAATTTTTGCTTACCGTATCTTAAAGGATAAAGAAGAAGTACGGGCAAAATGGCAGCGTCGTTTTACGTATATCCATGTTGATGAGTTTCAGGATGTGGATAATTTACAGTATGCTATCATACGTCTGTTAGTAGGTGATCACAGCTATTTATGTGTGGTCGGTGATCCGGATCAAACCATTTATACTTGGCGTGGTGCGCAAGTGGATATCATCATGAATTTTGAACGTGATTTCCCTGACAGTAAGACGGTCATTTTGAATCAGAATTATCGTTCTACACAGCCGATATTGAACGGGGCGAATGCCTTGATTCGCAATAACCGCAATCGTATTGAGAAAGACTTATTTACGGAAGTGGAAGGGGATAATCCCATCATTCACTTTACGGCAATGGATGATGCCAATGAACCGGTTTGGGTTGCCAGCCGTATCATGGCTTTATCCCACAGCGGTGTTTGCTATCGGGATATAGCGGTATTGTATCGTTCTAACTATTTATCACGCGGACTGGAAAAAGCGTTGTTGGATTTTCGCATCCCTTATCGTATTTATGGGGGCATTCGTTTCTATGATCGTGCAGAAATCAAGGATGCGTTAAGCTATTTGCGTTTGTTGGCACCAAAACAAGAGGATGATGAAAAGGAATTGTATAAAAACCTTTCCATCAAACGAATCATCAATATGCCCAAACGCGGTATTGGCGCAAAAACGATGGAGCTGATTGAGCAGCAGGCGGAACACGATAATACCAATATGTATGAAATAATCAAACAGTATGAAATCGGCAAAGGCAAGGCAAAGGCTAATATTCAGGCATTTGTGGCGTTGATTGAAGAATGCCGTCAGCTGGTGGATGAAATCAGCATTGATCAACTGTTGGAAAAGGTATTGGAAGATAGTGGCTATCTGGAAATGCTGCGGGAAGATAAAGAAATTGAGCGATTGGAAAATATCAAGGAATTGATTAGTGATATCGCCGACTATGTGGAAAATAACCCGCAGGGATCCTTACAAGAATATTTACAGGAGATTTCTTTATATACCGATAAAGAGGCAGATAGCAGTGGTGATTTTGTACAGTTAATGACGATTCATGCGGCAAAGGGATTGGAATTTGATAATGTCTTTGTATACAGTTTGTGTGAAGGAATATTTCCAAATGACAAAAGTGTTATCGAGGGAGGTCAGGCAGCTTTGGAAGAAGAGCGCCGATTGGCCTATGTGGCCTTTACCCGCGCAAGAAAACAGCTGTTTTTATCAGACTCTTATGGGTATAGCTATGTCTTAGATAAGCTAAAGACAACCTCACGGTTTGTTAAGGAACTGCCGGAAGAATACTTAGAAGAAGTTGGCGCTAAGCCACGAAATCATTTTGCGAGTGATGTTGATACATTTACCGGAAATGCCTTTTTATCCTCTCAAGCACCGCAGTTTCATGAGGAACATCAGGATGATATGATCCAAACGTTCCCTAATGATGAAGAAACGTCGATGGGTGGGGCTAAGGCGAGTCAAAATGATAGAAAAAGTGAAATGAAACATAAGAAAAAGGGCAGAATACGTAAAGGAGATTTGGTGAATCACAGTGTCTTTGGTGATGGTGTGGTCATTAAACTGGAAGGTGAACTTGCGGCAATTGCCTTTGATAAACGATTTGGCATTCGTAAGATCAATGTGAATCATCCATCTCTAAGCAAGAAATAGGAGGCTGACATATGGACGTGCAACAGCGTATATTAGCATTACGAAAACAATTAGATACTTATGCGTATGAATATTATGTATTGGATCAGCCCAGTGTGCCGGATGCGGAATACGATCAGGCATATCAGGAGCTGTTAAAGCTAGAGGATACTTACCCGCAATATCGAGATCCCAATTCAATTACCCAAAGAGTTGGCGGTGTGGTTTTAGATGCGTTTACCAAGGTAACACACAAACAGCAGATGTTGTCCTTAAGCAATGCTTTTAATTTGGAAGACTTGCAGGCTTTTGATGAACGTGTGCGCAGTATCGTGCCAAAGGTGAGCTATGTGGTAGAATTGAAAATGGATGGACTTGCCATTTCTTTACATTATCACGATGGCCGCTTTGTACAGGCGGTGACTCGCGGCGATGGCTTTGTGGGTGAAGATGTAACCAATAATGTTCGTACGATTGCTTCCATTCCAATGCACATTGAACGCATGGGCGATGTAGAGGTGCGTGGAGAAGTCTTCATGCCAAAGAAAAGCTTTGCGGAACTCAATGCGCAACGTGAAAAGAATGGCGAAGATGTTTTTGCGAATCCCCGCAATGCGGCAGCTGGCAGTATTCGTCAATTAGATAGTAAAATTGCGGCTAGTCGAAAACTGGATGCGTTCTTATATTATTATGAGGATGCTTTAGGCGCTGGGATACAGACACATGAAGAAGCGTTAGAAACAATGGAACAGCTGCATATCAAGGTGAATCCATTACGTCGAGTATGTAACAGCATGGATGAGGTATGGAGCTTTATTCAGGAAATGAGTGAGCAGCGTAATGATCTTCCATATGAAATTGATGGTATGGTCATCAAAGTGAATGAATTGACAGCCTGGGAACAATTAGGTACGACCGTGAAAGCCCCAAGGTATGCCATTGCTTATAAATTTCCGGCTGAAGAAGTTGTTACTAAGCTGTTAGATATCGTCTTAACCGTTGGCAGGACCGGACGGATTACCCCCAATGCGGTGTTGGCACCGGTGCGTGTCGCCGGTACTAGTGTATCAGCAGCACAGCTGCACAATGAGGATATGATTAAGGAAAAAGATATCCGTATTCAGGATGATGTCGTTGTGCGCAAGGCCGGAGATATTATCCCAGAAGTTGTACGGCCATTGCTTGATCGGCGCAACGGAACACAGGCACGTTATGTGTTTCCTAAGGAATGTCCGGTATGCGGCAGTGCGTTAGTGAGATTGAGTGATGAAGCAGCGCATTATTGTATCAATCAGGATTGCCCAGCCCGCGTTGTGGAAAGTATTATCCATTTTGCCAGTCGTGATGCCATGGATATTGATACCTTAGGCGATAAAAAAGTCGAATTCTTCCATAAGGAAGGCTTATTAAATACGATTGAAGATATTTATCATTTAAAAGATCATAAAGAAACAATTTTACAGATGGAAGGCTTTAAGGAACGTTCTTATCAAAAACTTATTGATGCCATTGAAGCAAGCAAACAGAATCCTTTAGAGGATTTGGTCTATGGCTTAGGCATTCGTCAGGTTGGCAAAAAAGCAGCCAAAGTCTTGGCAAAACATTTCCTTACGATGGAGAAACTTATGGCCGCAAGTGAAGAAGAGCTGGTTGCTATCAAAGATATTGGCGATATTACAGCGCAAAGTATCGTGGCCTTCTTCCGAGAACCTAAGAATGTGGAATTGATTGATCATCTGCGTGGCTTTGGTTTACGTATGGATAGTGAGGAAGAAATCATTCAGGAAAGTATGTTCACTGGTAAGACCGTTGTCTTAACCGGAAGTTTGCAACAGATGACACGCAATGAAGCTAAGGAGCTTTTAGAATCCTTAGGTGCTAATGTGAGTGGCTCTGTATCAAAAAAGACAGATCTGGTCATTTATGGCGAAGCTGCCGGCAGTAAACTGACAAAGGCGCAAAGCTTAGGTGTTGCGACGATGGATGAAGCAACCTTTTTACAGGAGGTGAAGACATCATGAAACATAAAACAACAGGATTACTTGCCTTAGCGGCTATCCTAGTAGTAAGCGGCTGTAACAGTAGTTCCAATAAACCGAAAAAAGATACAACCAGTGAAGAGACCACAGTCATTCATGAAGGTGACTATGCGGCTTTACTGCCCTTTGAGGCAAGCAGTTCACGCATTAAACATGCCTATACGACCAATTTGAATGAAGCGATGATCATTGGGGTAGGAATGATGAACCTTTCCAAAGAACATTTTTCACCGGATGATTATGCTTATAAGGAAAGTCAGTTTTTGAGCTATGATGCCTTAGATGCGACAGGACTTGATCGTGTCGGTTTATTAGGCAGAACGAGTGAAAAGAATCCGAATGGTATGAATCCGGCAATCGGCACCGAAATTGATACCAATAACGGAAAGAAAAAAATTGGCAGTCAGGATGTCTTACTTATTGATATCTATGAGCTAGACTGGTATGATGGTAAGGATTTAGAAGGGTTATCTTTAGGTATTGTCCTCAATGATGAAATTGGTGACAGTGTCAATCCAGACATCGTAAGTGATGCGAAATTACGGGCGTATGGGGAAGAGGTCGGCCGTAAGGTTGTCAGCTACTTGCGTAAGACCCATCCGGAAATCGGCCAAAAGACACCAATCTATGTAACCTTGTTTAAGGAAAGCGGTGTGAATACGACCTTACCGGGAACCTTTATAGAAGAAGCCTATTTTGAATCCAAGACGATTGGTGAATACAGTAGGCTGAATGAAGCTTGGGCCTTATTCCCAAGCAGTGCCGCAACAAAGCTAGACAGTACCAATGCGACTTACTTTGATCGCCTGGTAAAAGAAATCAAAAATTTCTTCCCGGAAGATACTGCCGTGATTGGTACCGGACATTTCAAGGATAAGGAATTAGCATCCTTAACGATTGATATTTCCATGCATGCGAAGACATGGCCGGAAGCCAATGCGATGATGCAGAAGGTAAATTCATCGCTGTCAATTTTCTCTAGCACTAGCTTTGCGATTAAGGTGCGTTTAAAAAGCGATGATGTCTTAATTGGCGCAATGCAAAGAGAAAAAGGCAGCAGTAAGGTAACCGTTATACAATTAATGGAGTAGGAGGAACATATGGAAGCGTATAGTGCAGAATATTTTAAGAAACTGGCGCATGATATCATGTTTGATGTCAGCGATGATGAAGTCGTCGAGCTGCAGGCAGAGTTTAAAGAACTGCTGTCACAGATTGATGTACTAAATGAAATTGATACCGAAGGTGTGGAAGAGATGATCTATCCATTCGAAGCAGAAACAAAATTCCTGCGTGAAGATGTGGTTGCAAATGTAATCTCTCAGGAAGATGCTTTAAGCAATGCGAAAAGCGTAAAAGCAGGACATGTACATGTACCAAAGGTGGTGAAGTAAGATGGATTTTGAAAGAGCGAGAATCGAAGATGTCGAAACACGTGTAAAAAGCGCTGTTGAAAGAGCAAAAGAAAAACAAGAAGAGCTCAATGCTGTTGTAAGCTTTGTCGATGTGGATAGCCAGTTAGCTGATTTAGCGAACAAAGATCCACATGCTCCTTTGTATGGCATGCCAATCGTATTAAAAGACAATGTGAATATGAAGGGTGTTAGAACAACTGCCAGCTCTCGTATACTGGATAACTATATTCCTGTATATGATGCACATATCAGTGAAAAACTGAAAGAAGCCGGTGCGATTGTCATCGCCAAATCTTCTATGGATGAGCTAGGTATGGGGGGAACGAATAAGAATGCCTATACCGGCAAGGTGAATAATCCTTGGGATACAATGCGTATTTCCGGAGGCAGTTCCGGAGGTAGTGCAGTATTGGTTGCTAGTGGAGTAGTACCTTTTGCCATCGGTACCGATACCGGGGACAGTGTACGTAAACCAGCTGCTTATAATGGCATTATCGGTATGAAACCAACCTATGGCAGAATTTCTCGTTACGGTATCATTCCTTATGCGAGCAGTTTGGATCATGTGGGATATTTTACCACAGCCATTGAAGATGCTGCTGTGGCATTGGAAGTATTAGCAGGAAGAGATGATCGTGATATGACCAGCTCTTATGAACCGGTACCAAACTATGCAAGCGATATCAACAGTGATATCAAAGGCAAGAAGATTGCGATATTGGATAATGTACAAGAAGCCATTACCAATGCTGAAATCAAAGAAAATTTTGATGCGCTGATGAAAAAATTACAGGCGAGAGGAGCCATCGTTGAGCATGTACGCTTTGATGATAAGCTGATGCGTGCGATGCTGCCGGTCTATTACATCATTGCCAATGCCGAAGCTACAGCGAACCATTCCAATTTAGATGGTATTCGCTTTGGTATGCGTGAAGATGGGGCAAGTGTGGAAGAAGTCATGATCAATTCTCGTACCAAAGGTTTATGTCCTTATGTACGTAAACGTTTTGTCATCGGCAGCTACTCTTTATTTGAAGAAAACCAGGAAAAAATCTTCCGTAAGGCACAAAAAGTACGCCGTTTGATCGTTGAAGAACTGAAAAAAGCATTAGCTGGTTATGATATCGTGATTGCCAGTGCATCCGGTATGATTGCGCCAAAAAGTGAAGACAGCCAGGATGAACACTTAAGCAAGGATGTCTTGGTTGCCGAAAACTATATGGTTATGGGGAATTTCTCCGGCTATCCAAGCATGAGCATGCCAACCGGCTTTGTGGAAGGTATGCCAATCGGTATTAATATGACCGCAAAACCATTTGCTGAACAAACCTTATTTAATATCGGAAAAGCCATTGAAGAAGAAACCGGCTTAAAAGGAAATGATGTGGAGGTGGACGCATGAAATACGAAACAGTCATTGGAATTGAAATCCACTGTGAATTAAAAACGAAGACAAAAATGTTCTCCTCAGCACCTGTGGCTTTTGGAGAAGTTGCCAATACCTGTGTCAATGAAGTGGACTTAGGTCATCCCGGAACATTGCCATGTGTCAATAAGGAAGCCGTAAAGCTGGCAATTAAAGCAGCTACAGCCTTAAAATGTGAAATTGATCCACTTGTAAAATTTGACCGTAAAAATTACTATTATTCTGATTTGCCAAAAGGCTTTCAGATTACTCAGCAGTTTCATCCTATCGGAAAAGGTGGCTGCATTCATATCGAAACCAAGGATGGCGTAGAGAAAGACATACGCATTAACCGCATCCACATGGAAGAAGATACCGCAAAACAGTTTCACTCAGAAGCCGGTACATTGATTGACTTTAACCGTGCCGGTACGCCTTTGATTGAGATTGTCAGTGAACCAGATATCCGCAATGGGGCAGAAGCTGCCGCTTATGTGGAAAAGCTGAGAACATTATTGTTGTATTTAGGTGTTTCGGATGTAAAAATGGAAGAAGGCAGCATGCGTTGTGATGTCAATGTATCCATTCGTGAAGCAGGCAGTGATACCTTTGGCACAAAGACGGAGGTTAAGAACCTAAACTCTATTTCCAATGTGCAAAAAGCCATTGATGCGGAAGTAGAACGTCAAATTGCACTTGTCAGCAAGGGTGAAAAAGTTGTACAGGCTACACGTCGTTATGATGAAACGCAAAAGACGACGATTCTAATGCGTAAAAAAGAAGGCGATGTGGATTATAAATTCTTCCCTGAACCAAATATTCCACCAATTCGTTTAGATGCTGCATGGATCAAGGATATTCAGGAACATATGGAAGAATTACCAGATGAACGTAAAGCACGTTATATGAAAGAAAATGGTTTAAAGGAATACGATGCAAGTGTTTTGGTTGCCAATCGTGACTTAGGTGATTTCTTTGATGCCGTATGTGAACATACGAAAAACTTTAAGAAAGCAGCAAACTGGGTCATTGTAGAATTACCGGCAGCTTTGAATAAGGACAATATCAAGTTTGCCAACAATCCATGTGAGCCAAAGCATTTAGCTGCTATGATCAATATGGTAGAAGCCGGAGAAATTAGTGGCAAACAGGCAAAAGTCGTATTTGAAGAAATCATGAAAGGCAAGGATCCTAAGACGGTCGTGGAAGAAAAAGGCATGAAGCAGATGAGTGATACCAGTGAACTGTTGGCAATGGTTACCAGTGTATTAGATGCCAATCCTCAATCCATTGAAGACTTTAAAAACGGAAAAGACAGAGCCGTTGGTTTCTTAGTTGGTCAAGTCATGAAGGCCAGCAAAGGACAGGCAAATCCGGCTTTAACGAACAAACTTATTCAGGAAGAATTAAAGAAAAGATAGCTTTTTCCAATGAAATTTAGTACAATGAATATTGTCAGGAGTGATAATATGGCGAAAAAAGGCAAAAAACAGACGACTGATAAACAGACGACTGGAAAAGCAAAACATACGAAAAGCAGAATTCTTTATTGGATTGCCGCTGTGGTAATTCTGATACCGGTGTTGCTTTTAGGTTATATTTATTTAAGTGCCAAAGAGAGTGCCGGCACGCCAACGGTTGGAAGTCGTTTTGACAATTCCCTTGATCCGGCAATCACAGAAGAACAATTAACAAAGGTAAAGGATGCTTTAAAATTTGATGGTGCAGAAAATGTGGAAGTCAATTTAAAGAGTGCTACCTTGCGCATTACTATTGATTTAGATGATAAAGCAGGCAGTAGTAAGGTGAAAAGTGTCTTAAATGATGCCTATGATAAGGTTGTTAAAATATTACCGGTCAAGACATATTTCACTAATCAAAAAGATGTGAGAATGTATGACCTGGATATTCATGTGTACAATTTCATCCCGGAAGGTGATGACACAAGCGGATGGGTGTATAAGGAAAAGGTGAAAAACGCCTCTGCGAAGAAAGCAGTAACCGATACCTTAAGCAGTGCCCGTAATAAGAAACAGGCAAATAAACTGTTGGAAGAACAGAAAAAGGATAAATAACAGAAAAGGGCGTAATGCCCTTTTTTAAGGAGTATGGGTATGAAGAAGAACGAACATGTATTTGGTGTATGCAGCGGCTATACAAGTGATGGGCATGGGGTTGTGAAAATTGATGGCTTTCCACTGTTTGTCAAAGGTATGATGAATAAAGAAAGTGGCGAGCTTGTTGTTACGTTGGTAAAAAAGAGCTATGGATTTGCGCGTTTATTGAAGCTGGATAAGGTGAATGAAGAGCGTGTAAGTCCAGCTTGTCCAATCGCAAAACAATGTGGCGGTTGTCAGCTGCAGCATATGTCTTATAAAGAACAGCTGGCATTTAAGAAACAGAAGGTGCAGGATGTTATTGAGCGCATTGCGAAATTGGATGTGCAAGTGGAAGATGTCTTAGGTATGACACAACCTGATCATTATCGCAATAAGGGGCAGATACCGGTAGGTGTTGTAAAAGGACAGGTCGTAACAGGGTTTTATCGTATTAATTCCAATACGATCATTGATACGGATAGCTGTGGCATTCAAAGTGTAAAGATCAATGCGGTGTTACAGACGATGCGAAGTTTGTTTAAAAAGTATGGAAATGCCGGTGTATTCCGTCATTTGTTAATTAAACATGCCTTTGTGACAGGAGAAGTCATGGTTGTATGGATCGTGCGACAGAAGAAGTTTGCACATAGGGAAGAAATGGTGCAGGAGTTAGTACAAACGATACCGGAGATTAAAAGCGTTGTGTTGAATCTGAATACACGTGAGGACAATGTGATTTTAGGGAAACAGGAAGAGGTACTGTATGGGGAGTCGTTTATTACGGATGAAATCAATGGATTGAAGTTTCATATTTCCGCGAAATCGTTTTATCAGGTGAATCCTGTGCAGACAAAGGTGCTGTATGGAAAAGCGTTGGAGTTTTGTGATTTGAAGGGAAATGAAACAGTCATTGATTTATATTGCGGCGTGGGGACTATTAGTATGTTTTTGGCGCAGAAAGCTGGGAAGGTCATCGGTATTGAAATCGTTGAGCAGGCGGTGCGTGATGCCAGAGAGAATGCGGCCTTGAATGGCTTGAATAATGTGGAATTTGTGTGCAGTGATGCAGCGGCGTATGCGAAGAAGATGAGTGAGCAGGGGGGAAGAGCGGATGTTGTGGTAGTGGATCCACCGAGAAAAGGGTGTGATCAGGTTACCTTGGATAGTATCGTGCAGATGGCACCGGAGCGGTTGGTGTATGTGTCGTGTGATCCGGCAACGTTGGCAAGAGATTTGCGGATTTTGGAGGGGAAAGGGTATCGTGTTGAGGTGGTGCAGCCGGTGGATATGTTCCCGTGGACGCATCATGTGGAGTGTGTCGTATCGATGTCATGGGCTGAGAAATAGAGTGTAGAAATGGCTTGAAATAAAGGAATTCCTGCGTCTTATCACTTGAAAATATTTTTCTGCGAGATAACTTAAGTCTTTTAAGGAACATAACCACTATTTTGTCGAAGTGTTGAATTAACAGTATGAATACAGTGATAGGTTAAGTTAATGAATTGACTAATCATAAACATCGAAAACAAGACGGTGATGATTAGGTGTCAGAGAGTTAGTGATACTTTGTGTCGAAAAACAAAAGAGTGTATTTATTCCGTAATACCAAAACGATAAAAGCGTGTTGGTATTTATTGTCGCGTCAGTACGAATAGTGTGGAATAATCGCAATGCTTAGCGCCACAGGTATTACACTTAACAAGGACAACAGCACAACACTTTAGTGGCTATTAACGGATGTCCATTTGGATATTGCAACCAGTAAAATTCAGAAACAGCGAGGCACAATATTTTACCTACAGATAATAGTCAGGCAATTGTATCAAAGGAGATATTTTAAAGTGGTACATATTGAAAAAGCAAGAAGGAGTAATGCTATTAAAAGTGAGAAGGATATTCTAAGAAAAAATCTAGTTTCATTCAACAGATAAAGGAAGTGATTAAAAAATGGATAAAAGCAAAAATCGTAATGAAAATAATTTCAACGACGCTATGAATTTTTATGGAACGACACAAATTGCAACTGGAGATATAATTAACAATAATAATTCTGATTCATCAACAATAAAGGCAACATACACACCAGAACCAAAATGGAGAAGCCCTTTTACTTTGGCAGTGTTAACTTGGATAAGTTTCATTATTGCAGTTCTTGGAATATTCCCACTTGGTAAATTGGTGGTAAATGTATGGAAGCTTTTCAAAGGAAACATTCAAGCTATTGTGGATTTTCCAACACAAACATATTTAATTATTTTGACTATTCTAATTTTTCTGTTTATATTGTTTTTTAGTCTGAGAAGAATTGTCAAAAAGCAAATAAGAGTGCCTTTAATTTTGAATTATGCAATTAATGGTTTTGGAGGATATATTGTTTTGGAGAAAATACATATTGCTAAATGTCCTATATGTGGTGGAAAGATGAAATATTATAATAAACCGGTAGAATGGCGAGAAGTAATGCATAGTGATGGGAGCATTAAACGTGAGGTGATAAGAAAAATACCAGCATTGGAATGCAAAAGAAATCACGAACATTTTTTTGGAGTCGATCCTGCGGAAGACAAAATCAAATGATTATGTTAGATCACATTCTTTGAATTTTATATGCAAAGATTAATAAAATAATATGAAGGGGAAATGTATTAATACTAAAAAAACAAATAAAAAATTAGTATATCCCTTAATGAATTGAGATTACTGAGGGATAATGCAGTATCATTACAAAATTGCAGTTCATCATACGTTAAAGATTCCTTTTCAGATTCAGCCACACCCTGCATCTTTTCTTTTCGCATTTTCCTCCATCCATCCTTACCACTTTCATCACGCAATCAATCCTATCTTTACTCCAAAAAACTTCCACATTATTCTTCCTGCTCCCTTTCCCACAACCTCAAAAAATACCGCATTATTATTTCCGCCCCTTTTTAAAATAAGGGAAAAATTACCGCATTAAAAAGCCCCATAGAAATAATCCCACTTCCTTTCTTACGATTATAATATAGACAGTTAAGAAAGGAGGACGTACAAATGAAAATAGTTGCTGTTGCTGCTTGTACATCCGGTATTGCTCATACGTATATTGCGAAAGAAAAACTGATTCGTGCTGCTGAAAGTCTGGGACACACGATTCACGTAGAAACTCAAGGGACTATTGGAACCGAAGATGAATTAACACCGGAAGAAATCAAAGCTGCCGATGTTGTCATCCTGGCAATTGACATTGCCATCACGGGAACAGAACGATTCGAGGGGAAACGAACTGTTAAGGTTCCAACCAATGTTTGCGTAAAAGCGCCAAAACAGTTACTTCAGAAAATCGAAGCTGAATTAAATAAATAAGGAAAGAGAGGAAAATTGAAATGAAAAAATTGGGAGCAGAATTGAAAAGACATGCCCTCACTGCCATCTCCTACATGCTGCCGCTGGTTGTAGCAAGTGGTCTATTGATTGCCATTGGTAATTTAATGGGTGGCGAAGTTGTTACAGATTTAAGTAAAATGACAATTCCAAGTGCTTTAACTTCACTTGGTGTTCTGGGAATGGGCCTATTGCCATCCTTTATCGCCGGTTACATCTCATACTCAATCGCTGATCGTCCAGGTATCGCCCCAGGTTTCTTAATGGGACAGATTGCATCCTTCTTAGGAGCCGGCTTCTTAGGCGGTATGGTCGGTGGTTACATCGTTGGTTACATCGCACTGTTCATCCGCAAGAACTTGAAAGTTCCTCACTGGGCAGAAGCTTTAATGCCTATGATGATCATTCCAACCTTATCTGCTATTCTTGGTGGATTGCTGATGTACTTCGTTATCGGTACACCAATCGTTTGGGCTACAGAAGCCTTAACAAACTTCATCACTGGTCTTGATAAGAGCGCAAAAGTTCTGTATGGCTTCATCATCGGTGCACTTGGCTGTATCGACTTCGGTGGACCTATCAGTAAAGTACCTAACCTAATCTGTGATGGTCTGTTACTGGAAGGAATCCAGGAACCAGAAGCAATTAAAGTATTAGCTGCTATGGTACCTCCACTAGGTATTACCTTATCCTTCGTATTCTCTAAATTCATGAAGAAAAACATCTATACTTCAACCGAAGTAGAAAACATCAAAGTTGCCTTCCCTATGGGTCTGTGCATGATTAGTGAAGGTGTTATTCCAATTGCTATGAACGACTTAATTCGTACGGTCATCTGTACAGCAACCGGCTGTGGTGTCTGTGGTGCTATCAGCTTTAGCTTAGGTGTTGCAAGTGCTGTACCATCTGGTGGTGTCTTCGTAATTCCGGCAATGTCAAATCCAATCGGTGCATTGTTTGCGCTATTGGCAGGTACTTGTGTAACAGCGATTCTGCTGGTATTGATTAAGAAACCAAGAACTGCTGCTGATGAAGTACAGGAAGAAGAAGTAGAAGAGGAAATGGATTTATCTGATATCAAGATTTCCTAAGATAACATGTTGAAAAAAACACGATTGGTGCTATCTAAGAAAAGGTGGCTAAACCTTGAAGGTGCAAGGGACGATATAAGGGGTTGTTCCTGCCTTCTCAAACAAACCTACGCTTAACCAGTACCAATCGTGACATTCAACAGAAAGGGGTTCTATGTACGTATCTATGAAAGGCATGTTGCAACGTGCCAATGAAGGCAACTATGCCGTTATGGCCATCAACTGCTTTAATATTGAAACGGCGCGTGCCGTTATCAACGCAGCACAAGAGCTGCGTGCTCCAATCATTGTGAACATTGTGCAGGAGCATATGGTCAATCATTGTGACAGTGCATTGATTGCGCCAATCGTTAAGCTGTTAGCAAACCGTGCGAGTGTTGAAGTTGCCTTAAATTTCGATCATGGTGAAGAAGTCGGGCTGTTAAAAAAAGCCCTGCAAGATGGTTACAGCAGTGTTATGGTCGATGCTTCACGTTATGATCTAGAAGGCAATATTCGCATGACGCGCGAAATTGTTGACTTCGCCAAACAGTTTGACGCCAGTGTAGAAGGGGAAATCGGCTGCATGGGCGCAAGTGCAGGGGATAACTTTACGAATGAGGATATGAAAACCAATCCACAACAGGCATTGCGTTTTGCCCAGGAAACCGGAGTGGATGCCTTAGCCATCTCCTTTGGTTCATCACACGGCAACTATCCAAAAGGCTATGTGCCGGAATTTGACTTTGAACGTCTAAAAGAAATCAAAGCATTAACAAACATGCCATTGGTGCTGCATGGCGGCAGTGGCTCAGGGGATCAGAATATAGAAAATTGTGTTCAATATGGTATTAATAAAATCAACGTTGGCTGTGACTTCATGAATGCCAATGTCGCAAGTATCAAACAACAGTTAGCAAAAGACCCTGACATCAATTACTGGGTAATGATGCATCAGGTAGAAAAAGACAGTCAGGAAATCATTAAGCATTACATCAAACTATCAAAATCACAAGGGAAATCCCTATAAGGGAAAAGGAGCGAAATACTTATGTTAATGAATATGAAAGACTTATTAAAAGTCGCACAGAAGAATCACTTTGCTGTACCTGCATTCAATATCGGTTCAGACCAGCTGTTAAAAGTTGTAATGAAGAAAGTGAAAGAATTAAAGAGTCCGGTTATCCTGGAAATGAGTCCAGATGAATTTAACTTCGTGGGAAATGCACAGATTCAGGCAATGATCTACGAAGCAGCACAGACAGATGTACCGGTATGTATCCACCTTGATCATGGAGATTCTTATGAAACTGCTGTACGTGCTATCCGTGCCGGCATGACTTCGGTTATGATCGATGCATCTAAGCTGCCTTATGAAGAAAATGTAGCGATTACAAAGAAGGTTGTAGAAACCGCACATATCGTAAATGTATCCGTAGAATCTGAATTAGGAACCATTGGTACTACTGGCAATTCCATTGAAGGTGGAACGGAAGGTGTTATCTATACCGTGCCAGAAGAAGCAAAACAGTTTATTGAAGATACGGGTATTGATACTTTCGCTGTAGCAATTGGTACCGCACATGGTATTTATCCAAAAGATATGAAACCAGAATTACGCATTGACATCTTAAAAGACATTACAAATCAGGTAGATGTACCATTGGTATTACATGGTGGATCTAGTAACAAGGATGAAGAAATTGCGGCAGCTGTAGCAAATGGTATTTGCAAGATCAATATTTCCAGCGATATCAAGGTTGCTTTCTATACACAGTGTCGTAAGACATTGGCAGAAAATCCAGGCTATCGCGAACCACTGGAAATCTATCCAGACGCAATGGAAGCTTGTGGAAAAGTAGTCGAAGAAAAAATTCGCTTGTTCAACTCCAACGACAAAGTGAAGTGCTATTACGAATAATCTGCTTTGGGGATGAAAGTCCCCTTTTTTTCTTAGTGAAAGATGTCTGTTTAAGTGCTGTGATGGATGTTGTGCGCTACTGGTGAGGTTTTTGTCAATTGCTAATATTGCATACTTTGGCTGAAGATAGATCCTTAGCTGGATGTTAATTGCTATGACTAAAAGCATACTTTGGCTGATGCAGGTGGCACATGCACAAGAAGGATATTGCTAGTACAGCTTTTAAAGGAATCCTTATAAACAGGCAGTACAACTTAAAAAATATGAAAGAAAGGATAGGTATAGGAAGGATGTTCTTATACTAGGTAAATTTATGAATTATGCAGTGGGTATTGATATCGGTGGTACAAATACCAGAGTAGCACTGATTAATGAAGCTTATGAAGTTTTACAACGCGAACAGTTTGCGACAGATCCCCTTCATCCTGCTATCACGTTTCAAAGAATAGCAGATACGATTGCCGCTTTTGGACATACGGTAAAAGGGATTGGCGTATCTTGTCCAGGGCCTTTGGATCTGGTACATGGGGTAGTCTTAACTCCGCCCAATCTTCCTGGCTGGCATCATCTTCCTCTTACCAAGGAGTTATCCACAGTGTGTCAAGTGCCGGTTATTTTAGAAAATGATGCAAATCTGGCTTGTTTGGCAGAGGCTGCAATCGGGGCAGGAAAAGGATATTCGCATGTACAGTTTTTAACGATATCGACAGGTATCGGTACTGGTTTAGCTATTGATAAACAGCTTTTCCATGGTTCCCGGGGCTTTGCCCAAGAAATTGCGAATTGTATCTTTTGGAAAGATGGACCTTCACAGGGGGATTTAAAGAAAGGCAGCATTGAATCTATTTCCAGTGGTACTGCCATTACCAAACGTGCACAAGAAGCCGGTTTAACGGTTGCGCATGCCGGTGAAGTCAATGATTTGGCAAAACAGGGCAATGTGGCAGCAATGCAGATCATGGAGGATGCCAAGGAGTATTTGGCAAATTTAATGGCGACTTTCTATGCTGTTTTAGATCCGGATATCTTTGTCTTAAGTGGTAGTGTAGCATTAAAGATTGAGGGCTTTATTGAAGAGATGGAAGCACGTGTGAAAGAAAAAGTATATGATGCCTTAAAAGATAATGTGAAGGTGGTAAAAGCACAATTGGATGAAGATTGTGGATTGATTGGGGCTGCCTATCTTGTCTTTCATGCTTAAGGCATGCATCGTTTAAATAAAAAAAAGCATACAAAAAAAGCTGGTTCGTAAGTGTATTACTGACTTCCTTTCCTTGGATGTCTAAACTTAGGGATTCACTTACTGTTTTTAACCAGCTTTTCTATTTTGTTTTCTATGTAGGTAAAGATCAAATCGCTTTTCAATCTCCCAGAGGATCTGTTACCTGCAAAGCATTCTACTTTTTAATAACGTAGGCATCAAACAGCTTTTGGTTATAGGCGTCTGCTCCATCCATATTACTGGATTTAAACACGGGAGCATCTACCCCACGCTGTTTCAAATCTTCCACAAAGCATCCCATCAGCAATTGTGCCAGATAGCATCCGGTCAGCGTACTGATTGGCCCCATACGTGTTTCCTTATCAATATCCACTCCGGCATCGCCATAAGGAGCGACATTATCTAAGACAACATCAGCTAACTCAAACAGACGCTTGCCACTCTCATGACGGCTTTTGATCGTCTTTGAATGAGATAAGGAAGTAATCGCAATAATCTTAGCACCTTTTGCTTTTGCACGCATCATATACTCAATCACCAAAGGATTACGTCCGGAGTTGCTTGTGGCGATGATGACATCGCCATCTTCTATGTGATATAACACATCCAATACATCAGCGTAAGCTGCCGTACGTTCCACATGGGTACTCTTGGTAGGATGGGTTGCCAAAGTCATCTCAATCTCAACGATTGGATAAATTTTTGCATAACCACCAGCTCTTGCGTACACATCCTGACCGATCATGTGGGAATGGCCTGTTCCAAAGGTATATAAGGTATGACCATTTTGGACAGCATCTGCCATCAGTTTTGCGCCTTTTTCAATGGCATCTTCATTGGTTTTTGTGGCATTTTCCATCGCCTTCATCACAACTTCGTGATAGGTTTTAAAAAACTCCATAATGCACCTTCTTTCTTTGCATTCAGTATACCATGAAAGATGGAGTGAGGCGTAGCAAAATTATGCAGATATACACAATCTTTCTAAAAAATATACATTATAGTGGATTTGTAAAAATAAATAGACGATAATACTCTTTATTTTGGTATCGTAGAGAATGTTTAATCAAAATATTTTATAATGTACATACTTAAGGAGTGGGAGTATGGCAAAAACAACGGAGATCAACCAAGCAATTGGTTATGCGATCAAAGAAGGGTTAGCACGGAAACATATGACACAATCAGAATTAGCGGGAATCGTAGGTTCTACACAACGTTCGATTTCGTCTTATGTGACTGGGAATACACAGCCGCCATTAGATATACTAACTCATATCTGTTTGACGTTGGAAATTAATATGAATCAGATTTTATTAATTCCGGAATTTCATAATCCACATCGTATTGTTAAGGAAAAGGATGAGCTGGAGTATATGGCCTTGTTGGATGGATTAAATGCTTGTGGGAAGAAGGATTTTATTCAGACAGCCAAACAGATTCGCAAACTAATTAAGTGACAGTGCCAACGGCGCTGTTTTCTTTTTTATGGAAACATCGATATGTCTAGTATAACCAGATGTATTCATCAGCACTTTAGAGAGCTAGAAAAATTATTCAATGTTTCAAGCTTTAAAGCTTAGAGCCTAAAAGATTCTACATGTCCTATATTCTTTTCATATGGTTATAAAATTATGAAAAAGCTTTTTTATTCTAAGAACTTACAATTTTTGTAAAATTATCAGAAATTATGGTGAATAGGATGTAGAATCTGCTATTTATAGCAGATTATCTATGGACAACTGCTAAGGAAATCTATACTATATAAAACGAAGGAGTGGTGTGGTATGGAAGAAAAACAGCTAATGGAGGTAGATGAAAAAGAAGTTGCGATCATCCAGTTTTTTCGCAGTCTTTCAAATGAACAAAAGGAAACCTTCTGTGACTTTTTAATTACGCTGAAACAGTTTTTAAATGATGAAAAAAGCTGAGTAAATGGCTTACTTTATCTATCGCCTATGCTATAATAAAGATAACAAATGCATAACGATATAAGACAGAGGTAACACGAATGAATGAAAAGGATGTAAGGAATAATCTGGGGTATTGCGGAAAGGCATGTGCGCTTTGCGCAGATGCTTGGTTTTGCAAAGGCTGTAAATCCAATGATCCAACACTGGCAAGGCATATGCAGAAGACAGGTTGTTATCAACAGCATTGTTGTAAAGAAAAAGGCATTGCTGGCTGTTGGGATTGTGATGATGCTCCTTGTGATAAGGATGTGTTCGCACTGGATGAACCTGCTGTTTATCGTGCAGCGATTCGCTGTGCAAAATATGGGGGTCCTATGGAATTGGCTAGTAAGATTTTTTTGAATCAGATACATGGGATATGTTATCCATTGGCATATTTTGGCTGTGAGGATGAACAAGAAGCACGAAGGCTGCTAGATACATATGAAGAAGAAGTAACAGAGAAAGTAAACAATAACTAGTCTCATTTGTGATAGCATCATAGAAACGATCATCAGAGAAAAGGCGGTAAAACCTAAGAGAACCATTTCGTCATAAGGAGGAATGGTTTTTTTTAGGTTCTATGTTTATGATAGGGTTTATGGTTTTTATAACAATAAAGCATTCACTGTTTTAATACAGAAATCGTATGGTATATTCATTTTGCTATAGCATGGGTACCATTAGAATTTCTATATTATCGAAGGATATTCATAATATAAGTTCCATTCGTAGAAACATCATTTTATGGTTTAAAGGGGAGGTAAAGGAAGTAAATGGAATACAGTATGTAAATTAATTTCATAGATTAAATGAAAATATTTCAAAATAATGATTGACATTTACATTCCTTGGAAGTAAGATAGATATAGAATATGAATGCGTCGAAAAGAAATAGTAGGTTTAGGGAACATGACAGAGAGTCTTTCATTGGTGGAAGAAAGATATGCATAACTATTCACGAACACATCTTGGAGCAGTTTCAGGGAACTTCAGTAGCTGAAATCGGAAATGACCCTGCACCCGTTATCGTGCTAGAGTATGTTGGTACTCGAAGAGGTTGGTGCTGTGAGGCATCAATGAACTAAGGTGGAAACACGTAAGGTAACTTTCGTCCTTTGGATGAAAGCTTTTTTTGTATAAAGCGATGCATGCTATCCCCATCTAGATGCATACGGATAGAAAGATAGCAAGGGAGGAACAAACATGAAAAAATTTGCCATACCAGAAGGGACAAGAGATTTGATTTTAGGTGAATGCAGTGTAAAAAAAGCATTGCAGAAGGAAATCGAGGCTGTATTTGATAGTTACGGCTATAAAGAAATCATTACTCCATCTATTGAATTTTACCAAACATATCAGGTTGGATTTGATAACGTAAAAGATGAGTCGATGTATAAATTCTTTGATCATAATGGTCGTATTTTAACACTTCGCATGGATATGACCGTACCGATCGTTCGTGTTGCCACAACGCGTTTTAAGGATCAAAAGCCGCCGTTTCGTTTTCAGTATTGCGCGAACGTTTATAAAGTAAAGGAGTCTTTTGCCGGTAAGCGCAATGAAGTAACCGATTGTGGTATTGAATTGTTGGGACAGAGTGCCGAAGAAAGTGATCTGGAAATTCTTGTTTGTGCATGTGAAGTCATGGAGAAACTGAAACAAGATGCATATACCTTAGAATTAGGCAATATCAATTTTTTCCATAGCGCATGCAGCGATTTACATTTAGATGAAGAAGATATAAAAACACTGGCTGATTTGATTGATCGTAAAAGCATGAGTGAATTGAGTTCTTTTTTAGAATCTTTAGCGCTGAGTGAGGAAGTACAGACTTTCTTTCTACAGCTGCCATGGTTGTGTGGGGATGTAGAGGTGTTAAAAGAAGCATTGCCTTATTGTTTTCATCCCAAGCTTAGAGCCATCATTGCCGGTTTGAAGGAGTTATATGATCAATTAAAAGAATTAGGTTATGAAAAACATATTACCTTTGATTTAGGTAAAGTACCACATTTGAATTATTACAGCGGTTTATTATTTGAAGGCTTTGTGGAAGGCATTGGAACCAGTGTTTTAAGCGGAGGACGTTATGACACCTTGGCAGAAAAATTCGGCAGTCCGATGCCGGCAATTGGCTTTTCCGTAAAATTAGATTATGTATTACCAGTCTTGGAAAAAGTAGCGACGAAGCAGCCAAGTGTTAGGTTATGTTATCCAATGAAGGCAAAAGTAAAAGCTTTGCAAAAGGCGAAAGAACTGCGCAAGGACCATATCGTGGAATTGTTGCAGGATGAGGCGTATGAGGATGTCTGTGTGATTAAGGAGGATGTACGATGAGCATTGCGATTGCATTAACCAAAGGAAGATTAGAGAAAGAAACCATCAAACTGTTGGAAAAAAGCGGTTATGGGATAGAAAGTGTGAAAAATAAAGGCAGACAGCTGGTTTTTCAGGATTCGCAAAAAGATGTGCAGTATTTCCTTGTGAAAGCAAATGATTGTATCACGTATGTTCAGCATGGCGTTGCAGATATTGGCGTAGTTGGGAAAGATACGCTGTTAGAAGGCGATAAGGATTATTATGAGATGCTGGATCTGGGAATCGGAAAATGTAAGTTTATCGTTGCCGGATTACAAGGAAAAAGTCCTTTTGATAAAGTTGGACATGTCAAGATCGGCACCAAATATCCTAATATCGCAAAGAAGTATTTCTTAGCGAAGGGCATGGATGTGGAACTGATTAAGATTGATGGCAGTGTGGAATTGGCACCGCTTTTAGGACTCTGCGATGGTATTGTCGATATTATGGAAACCGGTACGACGTTAAAAGAAAATGGACTTGTGGTATTTGATACGGTATGTGAAATCAGTGCCAGAGTGATTGTGAATAAAGCTAGCTTTAAATTAAAGCGAAAAGAAATTTCACAAGTATTAGAGGATTTAAAAGAAAGCTTGGGTGAGAATGATGTTACGACAAATTGATCCAAACGATCACGAAAAATTACGAGAATACTTAGATAGCCGCAGTGAGGATATCAGCACGGAAGTAATCTTAAAGGTTACGGAAATATTACATGCGGTGAAAAAGGAAAAAGATGCGGCCATCAGGCGTTATACCAAACAGTTTGATGGCATTGATTTAGAAGATTACAGAGTAAGGGAAGAAGAAATCAATGAAGCGGCTGCCCAAGCAGATCCAAAATTTGTGGAAAGCATGAGGCAGGCAAAAGCGAATATTGAATATTTCCACAATGCACAGAAGCAGCATGGCTATCTGCTTGAAAAAGCTAAGGGCATTTATTTGGGACAGCGTGTCTTGCCTCTGGATAGTGTGGGCATCTATGTTCCCGGAGGCCGGGCGCAATATCCTTCTAGCGTTTTAATGAACGCCATTCCCGCACGTATTGCCGGAGTAAAGCGAATTGTCATGATTACACCACCATCCAAGATGGGAACTTTACATCCTAATATTGCCGCAGCCGCAAAATTAGCAGGAGTGACAGAAATCTATAAGGTTGGCGGTGCTCAGGGCATTGCCGCATTAGCTTATGGAACAGAAACCATCGCAAAAGTGGATAAAATTGTTGGCCCCGGTAATATCTTTGTGGCAGCAGCTAAAAAACTAGTTTATGGCAAAGTGGATATTGATATGATTGCCGGTCCTAGTGAAATCTTAGTCATCGCGGATGCGGATGCTAATCCAGCTTATGTAGCAGCTGATTTGTTATCTCAGGCAGAGCATGATCCAATGGCCAGTGCAATCTTAGTGACAACATCTTCAAAACTATTGGAGAATGTGAATAAAGAGTTAGTCAAGCAAACTGCTGTCTTGCCGAAACGCGAAATTGTTGAGCAATCCTTAAAAAATTATGGTACAGCGATTTGTTGTGCAAGCTTATCTGCATGTGTGGAAATTGCCAATGCCATCGCCCCGGAACATTTAGAGCTAATGGTAAAGCAGCCCATGCAACTGCTTCATGAAGTGCGTCATGCCGGCAGTGTGTTCTTAGGCTATTACACTTGTGAAAGTGTTGGAGATTATTACGGTGGTACCAATCATGTCTTGCCTACCAGTGGTACTGCTCGCTTCTCAAGTGCCTTAGGGGTAGATAGTTTTATTAAGAAGAGCAGTTATTTACAATATAGTGAAGAAGCTATTCAGGCATATGGCGATAATATTATTTGTATGGCACAACAGGAAGATCTGGATGCGCATGCCAATGCCGTGAAGGTGAGGTTGAAGAAATGAAACAGGTAGAAACCTATGCACCTCCTAAAGAGAATGGCAAGATCATGTTGAATGCAAATGAATTGTATTGTGATCTTGATGAAGCATTGCGTAAGGAAGTGTTATATGAACTCAGCAAACTTTCCTTTCATCGCTATCCGGATGAAACAAGCAAAGAGCTGATTGAAGCGTATGCCAAAGTTATGGAACTGGATGCTGCTTGTATATTGGCTGGTAATGGCAGTGATGAAATGCTTGGGTTTCTGATTCAGTATTTCCTGGGGAAAGATAAGAAACTATATACCTTACAACCGGATTTCTCCATGTATGATTATTATGCCGGCATGCAAGAAACGCAGGTAGTCAAGTTTGTGACTGATGCGGATGGTCGTTTTGATGTCGATGCTTTCATTGAACAAGGGCGTGAACAGCGCGTGGATATGATCTTATTTTCAAATCCTAACAATCCCAGCGGACATGCCCTGTCCAATCAAGAACTGTTAAAGATTGTCGATGCTTTTCCTTGTATACCGGTTGTCATTGATGAAGCATATGCGGAATTTGCACGTGACAGCATGCTTAAGGAAACAAGCAATTATACCAATCTGTATGTAACTCGTACATTATCCAAGGCCTATGGCTTAGCTGGTGTGCGCTTAGGCTTTTTGATTGGTAATAAAGCGATGATGCAAACCTTGCGGCCACATATTGTGCCTTATAATATATCAAGCGTTGATCAGAAGATAGGGGCAGTTGTATTGCGCCATGCTTCACGATATCAACCATTGATACAATCGATTTGTGAAGAACGTGATAAGCTCTATCAAGCATTAGCAAATCTGCAAACTATCACCTTTTATCCTTCACAGGCCAATTATTTATATGGCCGCAGTCAGCGCAAACAGGCAATGTTAAAACGTTTGCAGGAACATGGCATCGTAATACGAAATTATGCGAATGATGATAGTTTTCGTATCACTATTGGCAGTAAAGAAGAAAATGCATGCATAAAAGATTTGCTAGTAGCATTTGATAAGGAGGATACCTATGAGATTGGCTGAAGAAGTACGGACAACAAAAGAAACAAACATTCAATGTAAGGTCAACTTGGATGGCAGCGGACAGGCTGCTGTTGCCACCGGTATTGGCTTCTTTGATCATATGTTGACATTGCTTGCGTTTCACTCTGGTTTTGATATTACCATGCAAGCAAAAGGAGATTTAGAAGTATGTGATCATCATACCGTTGAAGATTGCGGTATCATCTTAGGCAGCTGTGTAAAGCAGGCGCTAAAGGATAAACGAGGAATAGCGCGCTATGGCTCTATGAATCTGCCCATGGATGAAACCTTGGCGAATGTTAGCTTGGATATCAGCGGCCGCAGTTATCTGGTATACCATTGTGAATTAAAACGCGATACGATTGGCACTTTCTCATGTGAAATGGTAGAAGAATTCTTACGTGCTTTTGCATTTCAGGCAGGAATTACCTTACATGTGAATGTTTTCTATGGAACCAATGATCATCATAAGGTAGAAGCGATCTTTAAAGCCTTAGGACGCGCATTAGGGCAAGCTACACAGGTCATAGGGGATGCTTTGCCTAGTACAAAGGGGATGTTAGAATGATTGCCATCATTGATTATGGCATGGGCAATTTGCATAGTGTAGAAAACGCTTTGCATCATTTGAACGCTGCCTGCATCATTACCAATCAAGCAGCCCAAATACAACAAGCAGATAAATTGGTTTTACCGGGTGTGGGAGCTTTTCCCGATTGTATGAAACATTTAGAAGAATTAGGCTTATTGCCTGTACTACAAGAAGAAGTGCTGCAGAAAAAGAAACCATTATTGGGAATCTGCCTTGGTATGCAGGCGTTGTTTGAAGATAGTTATGAAGGTACGTACACAAAAGGTTTAGGCTTTTTACAAGGCAGTATCGTAAAAATGCAAGATCCGAATGTAAAGATTCCACATATCGGCTGGAATCTGTTAGAACCAATGCAAAAGGCTTCCGTTTTCGATAAGCTGAGTCAAGCTCCTTTTGTTTATTACGTGCATTCTTATTATGCACAGAACTATCGCCCTGAAGATATCTTAGGATATTCCAGCTATGGCAGCTTAAAGATACCGGGACTTGTACGTAAAGATAATATCTTAGGAGCACAGTTTCACCCGGAAAAAAGCGGAGAAGATGGATTGAACATATTACGTTGGTTCAAGGAGGAATTTGCATGATCATTTTACCAGCAATTGATATCATTGAACAAAAGCCTGTGCGCTTGTATCAAGGGGATTATAACAAGCAGGAACAGGTCGGAAACAATATTTTAGATCTCGCAAAAGCCTTTGAAAAAGAAGGTGCCCAATACTTGCATATGGTGGATTTAGATGGTGCTAAGAAGGGAGAAAAGTGTAATCAGCAACCGATTTGTGAGGTCGCTGCTTCCTTACATATCCCGGTAGAAGTCGGCGGTGGTATTCGCAGCATGGAGGATGTGGCATATTATTTGGAGCATGGTGTAGAGCGCGTTATTTTAGGTACTGCTGCTATTGAAGATCGCACTTTCCTAAAACAAGCCATTAAGCGCTATCAAGCACATATCGCGGTTGGTATTGACTGTCGTGATGGTTATGTATGTGGCAGAGGATGGTTAAGTGAATCAAAGCTTTACTACCTGACATTTGCAAAAGAAATGCAAGCGTTAGGAGTAAAAACGATTATTGTAACCGATATTGCCAAGGATGGAACCATGATGGGACCTAATCTGGAAATGTTAAAGAAGTTAAAGGAAAGTGTTTCTATTAACGTCATTGCCTCTGGAGGAATCAAGGATATCACCCATATTCAGGCCTTAAAAGAATTGGGTATATATGGTGCCATCACCGGAAAGGCGATGTATGCCAAAACCTTATCACTACCAGAGGCATTAACCCTTTGTAAGGAGGAATAGCTATGCATACAAAACGTATCATCCCCTGTTTGGATGTCAAGGATGGCCGTGTGGTAAAGGGCATTAATTTTGTCGGATTAAAGGAAGTCGGTGATCCTGTAGAATTAGCAAAATCCTATTATGAACAAGGTGCGGATGAATTAGTATTTCTTGATATTACTGCGACCCATGAACAGCGTGATACCATGGTGCAAGTGGTAGAAAAAGTCGCCAGTGCTATTTTTATTCCCTTCACGGTTGGCGGCGGTATTCGCAGTGTTGAGGATATTCGCAAGATGTTATTAGCAGGTGCTGATAAAGTTTCTTTGAATTCAGCAGCCGTGAAGAATCCCAAGCTGATTCAGGAGGGAGCTGCCATTTTCGGCAATCAGTGTATCGTCTTAGCGGTTGATGGAAAGAAACGCCAAGATGGTAGTGGCTGGAATGTATATGTCAATGGCGGTCGAGTAGATACCGGCTTGGATCTTTTAACATGGGTCAAGCAGGCAGTAGAATTGGGAGCAGGGGAAATTTTATTAACCAGTATGGATGCCGATGGTACAAAGCAAGGCTTTGATATAGCGCTGTGTAAGGCGGTTCGGGATATCGTTGATGTTCCGGTGATTGCATCCGGTGGTTGTGGCAGCTTACAGCATTTTGCCGAAGTTTTTGATGAAGATGCCGCAGATGCCGCATTGGCTGCCAGCATGTTTCATTATGGTGAAGTGAGTGTGCCTCAGGTCAAGCATTATCTAAAAGAGAGAGGAATTGCGGTGCGTTTATGATAGAGATTGATTTTGCGAAAGGCAATGGCTTAGTACCGGTCATCGTACAGGATGTTACGACTAAAGAAGTGTTGATGCTGGCCTATATGAATGAAGAAAGTTTGCAAAAAACAATAACAAGCGGTTTTGCTACGTATTGGAGTCGCTCCCGTCAGGAACTATGGCTAAAAGGTGAAACTAGCGGACATTACCAACATGTGAAAGATATTCGTGTGGATTGTGACAACGATACATTACTGTTACTTGTAGAACAGACAGGGGCAGCTTGTCATACCGGTCATTACAGCTGTTTTTATCGGAATGTAGAAGGAGAAGAGCTATGAAAGAGTTAGATGTCTTATATGAAACCATAAAAGAGCGTAAAGCGCATGGAGAAGAAGGGTCTTATACCAGCTATTTATTTAACAAGGGAACTGAAAAAATTCTGAAAAAGGTTGGTGAGGAGTGCAGTGAGGTAATCATTGCGACGCTTGCGCAACAAAAAGAAGATAAGATCAATGAACTTAGTGATTTATTGTATCATCTGTTAGTATTGATGGTCGATCAGGATATCACCTTAGAAGAAGTGAATGAAGAATTGGCAAAAAGAAGCCAAAAGACACATAATTTAAAGGCAGAACGTAAACCAATCGAGAAACTGTAAGCGCAGTTTCTTTTTTGTCTCTGCAACATAGAGGCATTAATTTTTTCTTAATCGCATAGTGAATTGAATAGTGTCTGAATAAAAATATCATAAACATGAGAATGTGATATAATAATGCCAAGGATAGAAAGAGGCGCATTACTATGAAAAAGGTAACAAAATCTTTGGGACCATCATCATGTATACGATGAAAAGTCTGGCATTGCCTTCAAACTTTGTGATATTTGCTCTTTTCTTCGTCTTTATCCCGGTGTTATTCTTTCTATGCGATTATCTTTCCTTGTGGAAAACCAAAAAGCAGCCAAACTAAATAGAAAATGGAGGAAGTTCTATGAATTTTAAAATTGAAAATTGGAAATTATTAGTGTTATCAATCTTTTATCTGATATTTTCTGTCTTATCCTACAGTATTTCAAAGGAACAGTATTTAAATTTCTTTATGATTGCCGGTATCATTGTCGCCCTTGTCGGGTTGTTTCAAATACTGGTGTATTTCTTTAAGAAAGATTATTTAAAGCCAAATGAATTCAGTTTTTCATTCGGCGTCTTGTATTTGTTGGCCGGTGTGATAGTCGCATGTAAGCCAAGTGTGATCGTAGATAATTATCCTATCGTATTAAGTGGTTTGGTTGTCTTAGACAGTACGTTGCGTTTACAATATTCCATGAATTTATTCCGCCTGCAAGATGCACAATGGAAGGTGAACTTAGGATTTGCTATTGCACCTTTGCTCATTGGTATGGTTTTGATCTTAGTGAACATGGAGGATAAACTCTTACATAATTGTTTCAGCTTTTTATTGATTCTGGATGCGATTGCAAACTTTTATACAATCTTATACTATAAACGCATCGTACGCCGGTATGGAAGAAATGGTGAACAAATTTTGGATATTGCCAGTGATGAGGCTAAACAACAGGAACAGATAGATGGTAATGATGTCATCGTCAAATAAACAAGTGCTATTCTTTTTTAGGATAGCATTTTCTTTTCCTGCTTTTTATTAGTTTATCACGTTAATTCGTATTATTTCTTATAAATCATGGTATAATGCTGATAGAAAAGGAAACTACCAGAAAGGAAATAGGTATTGTTAAACATGACTTCGGCGAGGAGTCATTACAATATACCAGGTGATATCATGTTTGTAGAGGAACGTCAATCACTCATCTTAGAAGAGTTGCATGAAAAAGGAAAAGTGCGTGTAAAAGAACTAAGCGAACGGTTTCAAGTAAGTGAAGATCTGATTCGTAAGGACTTAACAGCATTAGAAGAAAAAGGGCAACTAAAAAAAGCCTATGGCGGGGCAGTCATGGTAAAAGAAAATGTGCATCGCAAGATTGCGGCACAGCGCAAACATGTGCATACTGCAGAAAAGCAGCGGATTGCAGAAAAAGCTATGTCGATGATCCAGGATGGCGATATCATTTTTTTAGATATTTCTACAGTTAATATAGAGCTTGCGAAATTATTGAATAATGGAACGAAGAAAATAACTATTGTGACGAACATGTTGGATGTTATGAACCTTCTGGTAAAAAGTGATATGAGCGTCATTTTCATTGGCGGTGAATTGGATTATGGCAGGGATGGTTTCATTGGTAGCCTGGCTATGGAGATGGTGAAAAATTTTCGCTTTGATAAAGCATTCATGGGGGTTGTTGGTGTGGACGTACATGAGAATGCGGTAATGACTTATATGGCAAACGATGGTATGATGAAGAAGGCGATCATTAAGCGCAGCCGCAATTCCTATATGATGTGTGAGGAAGAGAAATTCACCCAGTTAGGAAATTATACCTATGCGGAATTGGAAGACTTTACCGGAGTGATTACGAATCAACAACCAGCAAAAGACGTATGTAAGGCATTCGCAGAACATGATCTTCAGCTTTACTATGCATAAGATAGAGAAGAAGCTTTCTGTCAGAGAGCTTTTTTATTGTAGAAAAACAATAAAAAGTAATAAAAAGTAATAAAGAAATGATTGACAATAAGAAAAATTATACTATAATGAAGGCATAAGGAGGATGTGTGAATGAATCTGAAGGAAAACAACAGAATTACGACGTTAAATGAAAAAATGCTTCATCAGCCTCGTTATGTCAGCATTGAACAGGCACTGATCATTACGCAGACATATAAGGAACATGAGCAAGAACCTATCATCATGAAACGTGCACATGCTTTGTACAATGCGTTATGTCAATTGGAAATCGGCGTAGAACAGGAAGAATTAATAGTCGGGAATCGTACCAAGGGTGTACGATACGGGGTTGTTTTTCCGGAAAGCGGGATTTCCTGGGTAGATCGAGAATTAGAAACGATATCCACTAGACCACAGGATAAGTTTCATGTACGCCCTGAGGATATCAAAACATTTCGTGAGGTTATCGTTCCCTATTGGCGAGGAAAAAGTTTAGAGGATGTAGTCAAACAACGCTGTGGAGATGAAATATCCGCAATTGGCAAGGTCGTAAAAATCAATCAGACAGACCATGCCCAGGGGCATATTTGTCCCAATGTCAAAGAGTGGTTGGAAAAGGGGCCGAGCGGTTTATTAGAGGAGGCAAAACAGCAATTGGCTGTTTGCAAGGAAGAACAAAAAGTTTTTTATGAGGCTGTGATCTTAGTCATGGAAGGCGTAAAGAAATTCTATATGCGCTATCATGATCTATTAGTATCAAGTGCATCAACTGCTGATGAAATATATCGCTCACATATGCTTGAAGTTGCGCGGATTTGTAAGAAATTGAGCGAAAAACCTGCTGAATCTTTCCATGAGGCCGTTCAATCTGTTTGGATGCTGTTTGTGGTTTTGCATATGGAAAGCAATGCTAGTAGCTTTTCTCCGGGACGTTTGGATAAAACACTGTATCCATACTATGAAAAAGATATAAAACAAGGACGATTAGATAAAGAGAAAGCTTTGGAAATTATTGAATGTTTATGGCTGAAATTTAATGAGATTGTGTATTTGCGCAATCAACACAGCGCAAAATATTTTGCCGGTTTTCCGATTGGCTTCAATATTGCGATTGGTGGTGTAGATGCCCAGGGAAAGGATTATGTAAATGATCTTTCTCATCTATTCTTAGATGCACAAGAAGATTTAGGCTTACCTCAGCCTAATCTATCGGTACGCTTGCATACCCATACTTCAGATGAACTCTTGCATCATGCCATTCGCGTTGTGGCAAAAGGCAGTGGCATGCCGCAATTCTTTAATGATCAGGCAATTATACAAGAAATGGAGAAACTTGGTATTTCTCATGAGGATGCTATGGATTATGCCATAGTCGGCTGTGTGGAATTAACGACACAGGGCAATAATCTGGGGTGGAGCGATGCGGCAATGTTCAATATGAATAAAGTATTGGAATTGACCTTGCATCATGGCATTGATGTATTAACCGGTAAACAGATGGGTCCTGATTATGGTTCGCTAAGCACTTATCAAAGCTTTGAAGAATTAGAAGCGGCTTTTGAAAAGATGCTGTATCATTTTGAAGATCGCATGATTCCTTGTTGTGAACAGGTGGAAAAAGGACATATCGATATTCTTCCAACACCTTTTTTGTCCAGTGTTATTGATGATTGCATGAAGCAAGGCATGGATGTTACCGCCGGTGGTGCACATTATAATTTATCCGGTATTCAGATGATTCAGATAGCGAATTTGGCAGATTCTTTAGCAGCTATCAAACAGCTAGTCTTTGAAGAAAAACGCCTTTTGGCTAAGGATTTGGAAAATGCACTATATAACAACTTTGAAGGACAGGAAGTCATGCGCCAGATGTTATTGAATCGTGTACCGAAATATGGCAATGATGTTGCTTGGGTTGATGAACTCGGTATCAAATGGGCCAGAAAGTTTCGTGAGCGCCTGCGCTCTTATACGAATTATCGTAAAGGACCTTATCATAGCGGAATGTATACGGTCAGTGCGCATGTGCCGATGGGAGAAAATGTCGGTGCCAGTGCGGATGGACGCTTATCTATGACACCTTTAGCCGATGGTGGAATGTCTGCGGTCTATGGCAGAGATTTGAAAGGCCCTACTGCTGTGCTGAAATCTGTATCTCGTATCGATAACAATTTAACAAGCAATGGCGGCTTATTAAATATGAAATTCTTACCGGACTTCTTTAAGACAGACACCGGTATTCAAAAATTTGCGAATTTCTTGCGCTCCTTTGTAGCGTTAGAAATCCCACATGTACAATTCAATGTGGTGCGAAAAGAAGATTTACTGGCCGCGCAGAAACATCCGGAACAATATAGTTCTTTGACCGTGCGTGTGGCTGGCTATACGGCATATTTTACCGAATTGGCAGGTGAGCTGCAAAATGAAATCATTGCGCGAACAAGCTATGACAACGTCTGAATGTCGAGGCAATGTGTTTGATATCAAACGCTTTGCGACACATGATGGGAAGGGCATTCGGACAACGCTGTTTTTAAAGGGATGTCCCTTACGCTGTGTCTGGTGCCAAAATCCAGAAGGCTTAAAAAAAGAGCCGCAAGTCTTATATATGGAAAACAAATGTTTGCATTGCGGCAGTTGTGTACAATGCGCCAAGCATGGCGGTGTCACCATAAAGCAGCAGCATGTGTGCCTACAGCGAGAAGCGCAAGAAGATTGGGAACGCATTGTTGATGCCTGCCCTACCCGTGCGATGCAGTTTGATAGTCGCAGTTATACGGTAGAAGAAGTGATGGAAGAGCTATTAAAAGATGAAGTCTTTTTTCAAAGGGAAGGCGGTATTACAATTTCCGGTGGAGAACCTTTCTTACAGCACGAATTTTTGATTGAGATTTTAAAAGAATGTAAGAAAAAGCAGCTGCATACGGCAATTGAATCTTCCTTTTATACAAATTGGGAAATCATCCAACAGGCATTGCCATATCTTGATCAGATTTACGTGGATTTGAAAGTATTTGACAGTGCTTTGCACAAAAGCTATACTGGTGTTGACAATAAGCAAATTAAAGAAAACATCGCCTTTCTGTTACAGAGTGAGAAAAAAGATGTTGTAACCATACGTACACCATTGATTCCTAAACTTACCGCTACACCAGACAACATTGCGGCTATTTCCACCTTTATCAGCAATTGCTATTCCAAGGTGCGCTATGAACTGTTAAATTACAATCCATTAGCAAAAGCCAAATATAGCTATCTGGATATGGAATATTGTTTTGATGAAAATCCTAAGCTGTATACAAATGAACAAATGGAACAATTTTATGCCATTGCCCAAACCCATGGCATCCAACAATTTATTAAGGAATAAGGAGAGAAAATAACATGAAAATTTTAGTAGATAACGCAGATCTTAAGGAGATTAAAAAGATTTATGAGGTATATCCAGTAGATGGGGTCACTTGCAATCCTACCATTTTGAAAAAGACTGGACGCAATCCATTTGAGGTATTGAAAGAAATTCGTGCTTTCATTGGGAAAGATGCGGATTTACATGTACAAGTCATTTCCGCCAAAGCAGAGGATATGGTGGTAGAGGCGCATAAGATTCAGGAAGTGCTTGGGGAAAATACCTTTATTAAAGTGCCGGTGGTACCGGAAGGCTTAAAGGCAATTCGTCTGTTGGCCAAAGAAGGTGCAAATGTAACAGGAACAGCTATTTATAATCAAATGCAGGGATATTTGGCAGGGAAAGCCGGTGCTGCCTATGTAGCACCATATGTCAATCGTATTGATAATCTTGGCAGCAATGGTATTCAGGTTGCTAAAGATATTCATGATATGCTGAAGAAGGCCGGTTTAAAAACAGAATTACTAGCCGCAAGCTTTAAAAATTCCCAACAGGTGCTGGAATTGGCGAAGTATGGGTTAGGAGCTAGTACGATTGCTCCGGATGTTATTGAAGGCTTGATTAAAGTAGATGCCGCAAGAATTGCTGTTGATGTCTTTACAAAAGACTTTGAAGCATTGTGTGGAGAAGACAGTACGATGCTGGATGCGGCTAAATAAAAAGATAAGAAAAATACCTACTGTGTAACCAATATGGCAGTAGGTATTTTTTATCTAAAGTTATTTATAAATCATCGTTTTGTTCATGCGTATCTTTTGAATAGGTTTTTCCATCAACGCTAATTTCTGTATCAAACGTGATGTGGGAAACTCCGTAGGAGGGATAGGTTTGTACCAAAGCATCTGGGAAACTGTTTCCTGCTTGATACGTAGTGAACTCACGGTAAGGATAAACGAATGCATCATTGCGATATAGGATGTCTATATGCAATAGGCACTTTTCCTGATAGGGCGAGTTGTATTGCATGATAAAATAACTCTTACGTTTGTTTCCTTTTTTGAAAGAGAAGGATTCATCATCATAAATTTCACTGGCATAATGGTATTTGTTCTCTTGATAGAGCTGTACATACTTAACCATGGTGTTATCTTCTTCCAGTTTCTGCATCGTCAATTGTGCTTTCATCATGGCAGTATGTGTCGTTGGCAACTGATTCCAATCGATGAATCCTAAGATTATGATCGCACCATCCGTACTTCTAGCAGTCACACTGGTGAAAGGAAATGCAGGCAGCTCATCATAATGGATTTTTGTGGTTTTTACTTTGAAGTTCGTTGCCGTATTCAGAACAAGGGCATCTTCATTGCATAATTCTGCAGCAATAGCTTGTGGCATGCCTTTCTTGATTAGCGCTTTTTGTACTTGGGTAGAAGCTGGTGTTACTTCTTCATAGGACACGGTTTCATAGGTCATAAACATTTTGGTCATTCCATACACCCCAATGGCGAGAACGCTTGTGTAAATAAGAGCGATGGCGAAAAAGGATACATGAGGTTGTTCTGTTTCTATTTGGATATCGGCGTTCAATAATTGATGAATGGAGTGAAACAGCTGATATGCTATATAAATAAGCAATCCCAATCCTATGATGATGGCAATAATTCCAAATAGAAGAAAGAAATAACTTAGTAATACGAAAAGGATATAGAGCAGATAAGCAATCCGTACGTTCTTCATAGGGTAGCGTTGTGTTAGCTGCGCATCGATATAAAGTGATTCTATCGCCTTTGAAAACTGTTGGATAAAATATACTTGTAACGCGATGGATACGATGGATAGCAGTAAGATACCATCCATATAAGGAGTAGCAGCTATGCTTGTTTGTATTAGAAAGAGAATGGCCAATCCAATCTCGCTGAAAAAGGCATGCTGAAAGTATGCATTGTGTCTATGTAATGTCCATAGATGGTAGGTCATAAGACCTATACCGATCAATGGTAAAAAAACATCCAGATATGCAAATTGCACCGTAAACATCGTTAAGCATAAGCCTACAACAATGCGTCGCAGAATGTGTGTCGTATGTTGTTGATTTTCCATAATTTGATTCCCCCTTGCGCTTTATTGTAGCATATATGATTTTATTTCCATATATGGCTTAAGATATCTTAAGATGTCGCATAAAAAATCCCATAGCTGACTATGGGCGTATGTTTAATGGAACATATCTTTTTTCTTAAAGATAAAGGTGGCAATGACACAGGCAATAATGGCGACTAAGGTAGGGAACCACCATTGTGGAATTGGCAAACCTTCTACATTCATACCATAAAAACTGAAGATAATGTTTGGTATCGCCATGACGATGGTAATAACGGTTAATACTTTCATAACAATATTTAGGTTATTAGAGATGACGGAAGCGAAGGCATCCATCGTTCCTGATAGAATACCGGAATAAATATTACACATCTCGATTGCCTGATGGATTTCAATCATCACATCTTCTAGGATGTCCTGATCTTCTTCATATAGTTTGATCAGCTTTCCACGCATGATCTTATTGAGCGTAACTTCATCTGATTTTAAAGAAGTCGAGAAGTAAACAAGAGATTTTTCTAAGCCCAACATTTGAATCAATTCTTTATTTTTCATAGATTGGTGAAGATTACGTTCTGTTCTTGAAGATACGCGATCAATCTGACGCAGATAGATTAGGAAACGCTGTGAAATCTTCAACAGCAGCAATAATAAGAAACGCGTTTTAAGATCTGTATTCATCCCTTTAATACGACCTTTTGCCATATCTTCGATATTGAGATTATCATATAAAGAGATTGTTACGATACAACCCTTCATAATGATAACACCAAGTGGTAAGGTTGTATAAAGCAATGTATTTTCATCTGTATTTTCATCTTCATCAGCATTAGGATAATCGACAATGACAAGCGTTTGTCCTTCGTCTTCATCATGATCGATATGAGAACTTTCTTCTTCATCCAAACTCGCTTTGACGAATTCAGGGAGAACACCAATTTCTTGAATTAAATAATCACATTCTTCTTGGGTAGGCGCAATAGCGCTGATCCAGCATCCTTTTTCTGGTTTGTCGATTTTTTTGGTCATCGTGCCAAAAGTTTTGTAAAATTCAATCATACGTACCTCCTTTTTACAGGAGGCTGGTTTGTATACTGCCTCCTGTTATGTGTTTTCTTATCTTATTTTGACATGGGCTTTCCGGCTCTGGAGACATATACAACACCTTCTTTCTTCTTAGCTTGTTTATTATAGCACAGTTCGTTTCACTTGTGAGTGTCCTACATAACTTTTTTTATAATTTATATCCTATTTTAAAGGATAACCATGATAACCCAGCTGATTTCGTAATTTGTGTTTTCTTTTTCTATATGGTAAACTTAATAAAACAAAGCGATAAGCTAATTTGGAGGCGATATTTTCGATGGTGGATATTTCTGCTGTCGGCAACGGTAAAAGGATAACGAGAATAGGGCATAAGGATGAATCATCCATTTTTATGTTACCTAATTTTGTCCTTGCCGTTAGGATTTTTATGCTTGCGGCACAAGGAGTGCTGTTTTTTTATGTTTATTGAAAGGAATGAAAAAAATGCGAGAAATACGTTTATTAAACATGGATGAAAAAGCGGATATCAAAACTATCTTATTAGCGTTACCTGATTGGTTTGGTCTTCCGGATTCTTTAGAAAGTTATGTAGTAGAAAGTCAAAAGCTTACTGTCCTTGGTTGTTTTGAGGAAACAAAGCTGATTGGTTTTATCACCTTAAAGCCAACGAGCGAGAAAACTTTAGAACTGTATGTGCTCGGGATTTTGCCAACCTATCATCGTCAGGGAATTGGCAACACCATGATGCAAGCGGTAGTGGCCTATGCGAAGACGCATGGTTATTATTATCTTCAGGTGAAAACATTGGCACCTGAGGCGAAAGATGAATATTATTTAAGAACCTATGCCTTTTATCGTTCGCTTAATTTTGTGGATGTAGAGGTATTACCATTATGGGATGAATGGAATCCCTGTCAAATGATGATTTGTAAAACGGAAGAAGTTACTTGTAAATAGGAAAAAAGCATATGGCTAGCGTCATTTGACAGCAATCACATATGCTTTTTATTAGGATAATGAAAGTCTTTTAATAATAATAGATTTCGTTTTTTACTGCTTCGGCCTTTTCTTTACCTGCTAGCTTTTCAATGATAGCAAACGCAAAGTCAATTACAGCTGCTGCACTTCTTCCGGTGATCAGATTGCCATCCGTTACGGTATATTGATCTACATACGTGCCACCGAAATCTTCATTCATGCTAGTAAAGCAGGTGTAGTTTTTACCTTTTAAATACCCTTGACGGCCTAATATGGTCGGTGCTGCACAAATAGCGGCAACAACTTTATCTGCATCCATGAAGGTTTTTAAAATAGCCATGACGTTATCATTGGCTTCTAATATCTGATAATGTGGTCCTCCAGGGAAGAATAAAACGTCATATGCATTCGGATCGATCGTATCCAGATCTAACAGATTGCTCATCGTGATATGGAAACGTCCGCATGCTTCTTTTGCGGATACGGCACTGATATCCATGTCAATTCCTGCTCTTCTTAATAAAGCAATGGTTCCTACAGCTTCTAATTCTTCATAACCATCCGTTAAAATACATAACACTCTCATAAAAATGCCTCCTTTTTTCAACATCATTATACGCCTATTTTTCATCAAGTGGGCAGTAAATGCATCTTTTATCAAAGAAGCACAGAGTACTATCTATCTGATGCAGGATAAGCAAATTATTTTCAAGAAAGAAACAGGGATATGCATAGCATAAAAAGGTCGTAAGCTGCCATCACGTCATCATTTTTCGTTTCACAAAGGAATACACTATAGCATAGGTGAGGTGTGGCTATGAACAAGCTTATGTACATCAATCAAGTGCTGAATGGCTTTGTCTGGGGAAAATATATGATTTTCTTTTTATTGTTTACAGGTATATGGCTGATGATCGTGACAAATTTTTTACCTTTTCGTAAGATCAAACTGATATTTCATAAGACCCTTGGGGCTTTAAAGAAAACCAATGCCCAAGAAGGAATTACACCTTTTCAAGCAGTATCGACAGCTTTAGCCGGTACATTGGGTGTTGGCAGTGTCGTAGGGGTTACCACTGCTTTGACCATGGGAGGACCAGGTGCCTTATTTTGGATGCTCATCAGTGCCATCCCCGGTATGATGAGCAAGTATGCAGAGATTGTCTTGGCAATTCACTATCGTGAAAGAAGTGAAGACGGCAGTTATATCGGAGGTCCGATGACGACGCTGGAACATGGCTTGCATCTGCGATTTTTTGGTGTTTTATTTGCTGTATTTTGTGTGTTTGCCTCTTTTGGGATAGGTAATCTGACACCGGCTAATACGATTGCCCACACCTTGCAAACGTATCTGCCACTTTCCCCTATGTTTATCGGTATTGTATTGGCATTGATCATCGGTATCATCATGCTAGGCAAGGCGAAAGGAATTATGCGTTTTAATGAAATAATCATTCCCATCATTTCGATTGGCTATGTGCTGGCTTGTATTTATTTACTGCTTCTGCATATGGATGAATTGCCACATGTCTTCACGCTCATCTTTGATGATGCCTTTGATTTCATGAGCGCGGCCGGAGGTATCAGTGGCTTTGCCATTTCCCGGGCAATGCATTATGGCATATCGCGCGGCGTATTTTCTAATGAGGCCGGTATGGGAAGCTCTCCCTTATCACATGCCGCTGTTGTAAATGTGAATGCAGTAGAACAGGGCTTTTGGGGCATATTTGAAGTATTTTTTGATACGATTATCGTCTGTACATTGACAGGTCTTGTCGTTTTATCCAGTGATGCATGGGGCCAAAGTCTGGAAGGTGTTGCCTTGACCGTAGCTTGCTTTGAAGAAGGGTTTGGTTCTTTTGGTGGTATGCTGTTTGCCATTGCCATCATATCCTTTGCTTTACCTTCAATCTTAGGATGGTACTATTATGCAATCACCTGTCTTCATTATTTATTCAAAACACGTATCATGATTGTTTGCTATTCACTGCTCTTTCTTGTTTTGTTAATATATGGCTGTGGTATGGAACTGGGCTTTGTTTGGGAAGTCGCAGATACCTTAAATGGTCTTATGGCCATACCAAATCTGATTTCACTAGTGCTTTTATATAAAACTGTGGTAAAATTAACGAAAGAATACTTGCGCGTTCATAGGAGTGATTAGATGAAGATAGTAATTGCCTGTGATTCCTACAAAGGATGTATGACTTCACGACAGGTAGCCACACAAATTGAAAAAGGTATCCACCGTCTGGATACCTCTATTGAAACGGTATCCTACGTGATTGGTGATGGGGGAGAAGGCACGGTTGCGGCTTTTCATGAAACCTGTCATGGCATAAAACAGCCGGTACAGACCAGTGATGCGTATGGTAAAAAAATCATGAGCGAGTATACCATCATTGAAGATGGCCGTTGTGCGGTGATTGAAGTGGCGAATATTATCGGCTTGAATATGCATGAAAGAGAGCGCAGAGCACCATTTTTTGGCAGTAGTTTCGGTGTCGGCACGGTTATTTTGGATGCTGTAGCAAAAGGCTGTAAAAAAATCATCATTGGCTTGGGAGGCAGTGCTACCAATGATGGCGGTATGGGGCTGTTACAAAGCTTAGGCGCGCGTTTCTATGATATGAATCATAAATATTTATCTCCGCAAGCGATGAATCTGGAAAAGATTCGTTATATTGATTTGAATCGTTTAAATAAATTAGAAGGTATTGAATTGATTGCGGCTTGTGATGTGAAAAATCATTTGTTGGGGGAAAATGGGGCAACTTATGTTTTTGGGAAACAAAAGGGCTTCTTTCCTAATCAGATCAAAAAGGTGGATATGGCGATGCAGAATTATCGCGATCAGCTTTATCGTTATACCCATGTGGATATTGATACTTTTGAAGGCGGTGGAGCTGCCGGAGGAATTGGTGCTGTATTGATAGGCATTTTGCAGGCGAAGATGATGCCGGGCATTGAGTTGTTAATGAGTTATAGTGACATTGAAGATCAGATACAAGATTGTGATCTGGTCATCACCGGAGAAGGACAAAGTGATCGTCAGACGATGTATGGCAAAGTGCCGGCTGGTATTTTGAAAGTGGCCAAAAAACATGATAAGCCAATTATTTGTATCAGTGGAGCCTTAGGCATTGGTTATATGGATCTATATGAGTTAGGCTTTGTTGGTATTTATAGCATTGCCGATCGTGCCATGACGTTCCAACAAGCTTTAGAAAATGCACCCGAAAAATTAGAATTAGCTGCATATGGCATTATGCGGACAATTTGGTATTTTAAAAATCATTCTTGAATAGAGAAGGTATAAGCAAATAATGAAAGGACTCTTATGAAAATACGGAAATGGCTAATGGTCATTGGCGGCTTACTATGTAGTCTATTGCTTCTTATATGGGGAGTACAATACTTCTTTCATGATCATCTATCTTCCTATGAGATAACAGATCTAAGTAAAAAGGAGCAGCGATTGCTTAAGACTTTTTATGCGAATGATCATGTCGTCAAAGGGGAATTGTTTGATATTGCATACGATTATTTTTATACATATGATGATTATCAAATAACATTGTTGAAAAAAGTGGATGGAACTATCCATGATCTGACAATTTCTGTCTTTGCTTATCAGCAAGACAAAGAAACTATCAAAGTGATGGCTCGTTATCCTTTAAATCAAGTATTTCAAGATGATCTCATGCAGGATATTATGCAAACACCACATGTCTGGAAGATGAAGGGCAGAAGCCTGTTTGATGTCGCAAATCGACACATGAGTAATCGTATCAAGGTAGTAATTGCATATCGTGATGGTAAAGAACAATTTATGCTGGAAGCACCACACATAGCAATAAAGCAGCTTGTAAAGCGAAAGATAGAAAACGGACAACCATTGCAAAACAGCTATTTTCAAAACAAAGAGAAATTATTAAAAGGCGATACTGTTTGGGATAATGAATATACAGATATGTATAAGTATTTGATAGGATTGTTTTATTCATCATTTCCAACCTATCAAAAAGAATTGGATGTGATCTTTCCCCGCTATCAAAAAGAGCGCGAAGAAGATTGTTTGCGCCTCTTGCAGTTGGTTTTGATCACGGATGAACAATACGCAAATAGCGTAAAGTATTATGATGATATTAACAGTACCCAAACCAAGCGTTGGATCTTGCAGAAATTAGACTCGATGGAGCCTATCATACGCCAAGCATATACAGAACAATCGACGAATGAAAATACATTATGTTTTCTATTAGAACTGAAACAGCAGGTGTATGAAAGATTAAACGATCAAAAGAAAGCCAAAGCGTATGCGAACGAACTGGCAACCTTAAAGTAAACTGGTTGAATGCAGAAAAAACGTTGTATAATATTATGGTAAAAAACAGGAAGTAGGATAATCATTCACGCTCTGCTTGTGATGTTCTACTTCTTTTTTTATCCATCACGAAGCAATGGAAGGATGAGAAAGAAGTCTTTTCGATTCATCGAACTCCTTCAATTTTCATAAAAAGTGTTTACAAGCATAGAAAAATGACATATAATAGGTTTGCAAAACATATGAACAATTGTTCATATGTTAGAAAGTTGAGGATGCATGTGATGGCAAAAGAAAAACTAGAATGTGAAGAACGGCAAATCCATGAAGATGTCATTGCCAGAATCAAAGCGGACATGCTGAGTGTGGAAACGGGGAATGAATTATCTGCCTTGTTTAAAATGTTTGCGGATCCCACCAGATTAAAGATATTAGGTATGTTATTTAAAGAAGAGCTTTGTGTTTGTGATATTGCTTTTCTTTTAGATATGACACATTCCGCAGTATCACATCAGCTATCGGTCTTACGGCAGAATCGTTTAATTAAATATCGCAGAAGCGGGAAAAATGTTTTCTATTCTTTAGATGATGCACATATCCAACAAATCTATGATGCAGGCTTAGCGCATATCTTAGAACATTAATGCTAAATACAATTGGAAAACAATTCGCCCATCCCAATGGCATATGTGGCAGGTTAGCAACTAAAGTAATGAATCTTATGAATCATAAGATGTATGATATGGTACTCATGCATCTGCAAACTACAGAAGCAAGAACGATTTTAGATGTTGGCTTTGGCAATGCGCAAGTACTTAAAAAAGCATTGCGTCTTCATTCTGGCACATACTATGGAGTAGAGATCAGTGAAACAATGATTAAAAAAGCCCGGCAGGATAAAGCTTTGCAAGGCATGGAACTAGTATATGGAAAGGTCGAAGAACTGCCGTTTCAAGATGAAATGTTTGCGTATCAATATAGTATCAATACGATATATTTCTGGGAAAGTCTGGATCAAGGGTTTCAGGAACTATATCGCTGTGGAAAACCTGACAGCATTTGTGTGATTGCTTTTTATTCAGCATCCTGGCTGAAACGCAAACGAAGGCTGTTTCCCATGTTTCATTGTTATGAAAAAGAAACGATCCTACAGAGCATGGAAAGTAATGGTTTTACAAAGGAATCCCTATTAACAATGGGGAAAGACAAGGGGTATTGTCTAATCGCGCGTCGTAAATAAAGGAGGTAGAGAGAATGCAGAAGATTTATGTCTTAGAAGGCTTGGATTGTGCGAATTGCGCAATGAAAATAGAGCGACAAGTAGCAAAAGTTAAGGGGGTACAAGAGGCCAATGTGGATTTTGTCACAAAGAAGTTATATGTAGAGTATGAAGATGCGACAATAGAGGAAGCAATCCTTTCTACAGTGACAAGCATTGAACCTGAGGTTGTACCACGTGAAGTTAAGCAAAAGAAACCGATGGAAAATAAATCGCAGAAACATGTACATGCACAGGAAGACAGCTGTTGCGAACATGCACATTCTCATGACGAGGAACATGAACATCATCATGATCATGATGGTTGTTCTTGTACACATGCACATGTAGAAGAAGTACGGGAACTGCAAGGGGCAGACAAGTTGTATCTTACAGGGTTAGATTGTGCAAACTGTGCGGCCAAAATAGAACGCCATGTAGCGGGCATGGAAAATGTAGCTGATGCCAGCTTGAACTTTTCAAATGGGATCTTATTTGTTCAGATGAAAGATAAGATGAAAAAAGAAGAAACGCTGATGAAAATCATGGAGGTAATACCAACCTTAGAAGATGGCGTTCTTGTGGAAAAAGAAAAAAAGGTGCAAGAAATGGAACCCCAATATAGCATGTTTTCTTTTCGCAACAATGCTCAACTGTATAGTGGAATTTTCCTTTTTCTTGTAGGACTTTTCTTTCATGAAACAGCTTATAGCGTATGGATTTTTCTGGCAGCCTTTGTGTTTGCCGGTGGTAAAGTTGTTATCACAGCTATGCGTAATGTGTTAAAAGGTGAAGTGTTTGATGAAAATTTCTTGATGAGTATAGCAACCATTGGCGCCTTTGCGATACAGGATTATGAAGAAGCTGTTGCGGTTATGATTTTTTATGAAATCGGTGAGATGTTTCAATCCTATGCCGTGAATCGTTCTCGAAAATCCATATCTTCCTTAATGAATATTCGCGCCGATTATGCAAATGTGCTTGATGGAGAGCAGGAAATCAAAAAAACACCGGAAGATGTCAAAATCGGTGAGCTCATCCTTGTGAAACCGGGAGAACGCGTACCATTGGATGGGATAATTATAAAAGGAAGCAGTGCGTTGGACACGTCAGCATTAACCGGAGAAAGTATGCCTCGCGATGTCCATATAGATGATGAAGTGTTGGCTGGGGTTGTCAATTTAAGTGGTGTATTGACCATGAAGGTTACCAAACCATATGGGGAATCAACGGTATCTCGTATTTTAGAGCTAGTGGAAAATGCCAGCAGTAAAAAAGCACCAATGGAGAAATTCATCACCAAATTTGCCAGAGTCTATACACCAAGTGTTGTTGCTTTAGCAGTTGCTTTGGCGATATTGCCTCCTTTGTTTAGCAATCAAATTCATGTTATGGATATGCTGGAAAGTGCTTTGACATTTCTGGTTGTCTCTTGTCCTTGCGCATTAGTAGTATCCATTCCATTAGGCTTATTTGCCGGAATCGGTGCTGCCAGTAAACAGGGAATCTTGATAAAAGGTGGTAATTATTTAGAAGCATTGCAGAATATTGATACTGTGGTATTTGATAAGACGGGAACGCTGACCAAAGGTGTCTTTCGCGTTGTAAAGGTCGATGCACAGCAAGGCAGTAAAGAAGCATTGCTGCAACTGGCGGCATATGGTGAATATCATTCTTCTCATCCTATTGCCCTGTCTATCAAAGAAGCTTATGGAAAAACGATAGATGCATCTTGTCTAGAACATTATGAAGAAGTTGCCGGTAACGGCATACAGGTTACCATTCATGGAGAGAAGGTATTGTTAGGTAATGAGAAACTGATGCGGACACATGGCATATCGACCGTTCCATGTCCGACACCGGGCACCATCATTCACATAGCGAAAGAAAATGTGTATCTTGGCTATGTGCTGATCAATGATGAAATGAAAGAAACAAGTAAACAAGCAATTCAGGAACTAAAACGAAATGGGGTCAAACGCTGTATCATGTTAAGTGGAGATCGCAAAGAAGTTGGCGAACATGTGGCAAAAGAATTAGCATTGGATGAAGTGCATATGCAATTGTTGCCAGCGGATAAAGTAGCACGAGTTGAGGAATTGCTGCAACAAGAGGATGCCAAACATAAACTGGCATTTGTCGGTGATGGTATGAATGATGCACCTGTGTTGGCCCGTGCGGATGTCGGTGTAGCTATGGGTGGTATCGGAAGTGATGCAGCCATAGAAGCAGCGGATATCGTGTTAATGAAAGATGATCCACTTGCTTTAAATGAAGCAATTCGGATTGCCCGTAAAACGATGTATGTACTATGGCAAAATATCGTTTTCTCTTTGGGTGTTAAAGGAATTGTATTAGTACTGGCAGCTCTTGGTATTGCCAATATGTGGATGGGCGTTTTTGCGGATGTTGGTGTCACCTTGCTTGCTGTCTTAAATTCGATGCGGATATTACGTATGAAAAAGAAATAAGAAAGCAATATGAAAGATGTAATCAAAAAAACAGATTGCATCTTTTTCCTTTATCCAAACAGCAGAATGCAAAAGATTAAAGAAAAAATGTTATTCCTTGGAAGATGATGTAACTATTTGTAATATTCTATGTGAAATTATGGAAAAGATTGCAAGAGGGAATTGATTTTTGTTATAATGGGGTTTCCATTTATATGTAATTGAGGTGATGATATGAAAAAAGTTATCATATGTTTGTTTACCTTCGCCTTGGTGATGACAGGATGTGTCAGCACAACATCGAAAAAAACCAATTCTGAAAGCAAGGTTATAGAAATTGGTGTGGATGATGCCATCGTAAAAATACAGAAAAAGCAAAGCTTTGTCTTGTTGGTAACCCGTAAGCAATGTGAATATTGTGAAGCTATGCTAGAAATGCTTAAGGATACCATAAACGATCATAACTTGGTCATTTATGATACGATCATGCGAGATGATACAGTGGAGCATCTAAATGAGGATGTGGATAAGTTAAAGGCATATCTGGATCGTCCGGATCAGACACCGCATTATTATTACATCAAGAATGGCGAAGTTGCGGATGCGCAAAAAGGCTACACCCAATTTCAACCGGATCGATTTTGGGAGTGGGTCGCTAAGAACGATTTAGAGGGTATGAAATAGTGTGCAATAAGAAAGATGCACATTTTAGATGATATGAAATGAAAGAAACTGTGAAAATTTTCTAAAACTATTGATAATTTCTTTCATCACCAGTATAATATATAAGAATACGTAATGAGATCCTTTTTGATTTTAGAAAGTGATGTGTGAAGATGAAGACATGGAATGAGGTTTATGCAAACGCAAAATCACAGTGTGCCAAATGTCGATGCTGTCCTGTTTGTGATGGCAGAGCCTGTCGCGGTGAAACTCCGGGTCCCGGCGGAAAGGGCAGTGGCAGCGCCTTTGTGCGAAATAGTGAAATGCTGAAAAAGATTTTGATTCAGATGGATACAATTACTTCCAATGAAGAAATTGATACAGCTTCCGATTTTTTCGGACATCCGGTAGCTTTACCGGTGTATGCAGCACCAATCAGCGGTATTGAACAAAATTATGGCGCTAAGATGCGTGATGATGATTATACCAGAGAACTGGTTGAGGGTTGTCTGCAGGCAAATACATTAGCATTCACCGGTGATGGTATGCATGATGAAATGTTTAAAGGACCAATGGAAATTGTAAAACAACACAATGGATATGGTATCCCGACCATCAAACCATGGCAATATGAGCATATGAAATGGCGCATTGAACTGGCAAATGAAGGAAATGCATTGGCCATTGCTTCCGATATTGATGCCAGTGGTCTTTCTAACTTGCGAAACAGTGTGACGCCCGTTGGTTTTAAAAGCGTAGAGGATTTAAAGGAAATAAAAGCCATGTGCAAGGTGCCCTTTATTTTAAAAGGCATTCTCAGCGTAGCGGGAGCGCGCAAAGCTTTGGCAGCTGGGGCAGATGGAATCATCGTTTCAAATCATGGTGGACGTGTTTTAGACGATAGTCCAAGTGGTATTGAAATGTTGGAAGAAATCGTAAACGTTGTGGATGGACGTATGAAAGTCTTTGTGGATGGTGCATTCCGTAGCGGTAATGATGTCTTTAAAGCATTGGCATTAGGAGCTGACGGTGTTCTGATTGGCCGCCCTGCATCACAGGCAGTGATCGGCGGCATGGCAGAAGGTATCCGCATTTATATGGAAAAGATTCAGCTTGAATTAAAAGAAGCAATGGCAATGTCCGGTTGCAAGAGCATTCAGGATATTACCAGAGATAAAGTTATAGTTACATTTTAAATAGGAGGACGACTATGAGTTCATTTGAGAATAATGCCTTTTTCTGGCAAAAATTAGATACCTTGTATCTATCAAGCAAACTGGTCATTGACCGCCCACGCAACACTTGTCATTACAAGTATAGCAATATGATTTACCCTGTTGATTATGGATATTTAAATGATACAACAGGTTCTGATCAAGCACCGATTGATGTATTTAAGGGCAGTGAAAAAAGCAATCTGGTACAGGCAGTTGTTATCAGTGCCGATATCCTGAAAAAGGATTGTGAAGTAAAATTATTGATTGGCTGCAATGAAGAAGAGGAACATGATATTTTAGAGTTCCTGAATCAGACAGAGTTCCAAAAAGCGGTATTGATTCGCAGAGGAAACGATGTTCCAGAATGGGCCGTTAACGATTAAGCTGACATGTTCAGCTTCTTTTTTTGTTAAAAATGAAAGCGCAATAAGAAAGCGTCATCCCTTGAAAGGTATGGATAAAAACCTGATTTCATATACTGAAGCAGGAGGGATGCATATGAAAAAGATCATTTGTTTATGGCTTTGTCTTTTTGTTCTATGCGCGTGTACAAAACCAGGAAGTTTTGAAGATGGGAATATAGATATGGAAAAAGTCATAGAGGAAATAAATGAAGAGATTGCGGATGGTCATTGGAAGATGGGATTGTTACAGGATGAAGCGCTAAGCTTACAGGAAGTAGAGAAGCAATATCATATGGATATGACACAAATCAAGGATTGCCGTGTTCAACAGGCACTTATTCCGGCACAATTGAGTGAGGTAGCCCTGTTTTTAGCCAAGCCCCAGGCAGATACCATGCTGAAAAAAGCTATTCAAGAACATAAAGAAGATTTGAAGCAGCGCTATGCGGGGATACTCATGGATGGGAATACGCTAATAGATTCGGCATTGCAAGGGCGCATTGGGCAATATTATTATTTTGTTCTTGGTGAAGACGCAAAAAAGGTGGTACACTATATGCAGGAGATAAAGTAGGTGTGAGCTATGTACAAAATAAAATGTTTGTATCGTGAATTCACTTCCTTTGAAGGGAGCCTTTTTAAATACTCGCTCTCTTTTTCTCTTTTATTAGCACTGGCTCCATCTTTGCTGATATTTGCATTGATGTTTAAATTCGCTTATCTTGATGATACGATCATTCTCAACTTTATCATGAATTTTATACCGGATGGCAACTTGGAAACGATCAATCAGCTGTTTCAGTTTTTTACGAGTAAGGATTATAGTATCTTATCCTTTATCGTTACGATGTGTGTTTCCTTTTATCTGGCAAGTCGCAGTATTTTTTCTTTTCTTTTGATTAGCGCATCTCATGAAGAAGTCGATGTTCCAAAATGGTCGATTCGTATTAAATCAGTCGTACTCTTTGTCAATCTGGCGATTATTATTGTAGCTGCCATTTTTATTGCGACAAACTTTTTAGAATTTCTCCCTCTAATTTCTTCTTTGATCATGCTGATGTTCTTCTATATGATGTATCGGGCATTAAGTTTTCGCCGTCATGATTGGAGCTTTGGGTTATTGGGGGCAATGTTTTCGACGATTTGTATTATGGGATTGGCCACGTTATTTGTAACAATTGTAAAATATTTTACATCTTATCAAGACGTGTACGGACCATTGGCATCCCTTGTCACATTGTTGTTGGCAATTTATCTGATTTCCTGTATCATATACTTCGGATTCTGTTTGAATTTGGTGATGGAAGAAACATATGGTCGTGAAGCAGAATTGCCAATGAAAAATGAACGCATCTTTCACTGGGCACGAACCATCAGTGATAAAATAAAAGAAAAGCTATAGGAAATAGAGGTAAACATATGAAAGTAGTAATTAAAAAAACGGGAATCAATGGGGAAGGTATCGGCTACATTGACCGATTGCCGGTATTTGTAGCAGGGGCATTGGTTGATGAAGAGGTTGATATTCGTGTGGTAGAGCGTAAAAAGCGTTATGCCATCGGAGAAGTAAACCGCATTATAAAGAAAAGTAAGGACCGTATTCAACCGAAATGTCGTATGCAGCATATCTGTGGAGGCTGTCCTTTGATGATCGCTCGCTATCCACGGCAATTGGAATATAAAAAAGATGTGTTGAAACAGTCTTTGATCAAATATGCACAGGTAAATCCAAGAAAAATACAGAATGTCTTACCGAGTGCAGATATATTTGGCTATCGCAATCAATTTAAGATGCCTTGCGCGATGGAAGAGAATCGTTTGGGAAGCGGATTGTTTATGCCCAATTCAAATTATTTTATTGATATCCGCCGTTGTTTTGTACATGAAGATGAATTAGAAAAAATGCGCGCACGTATTATGGATATATTAAACGCTGATGGCTATCTTGGCTATGATCACCATCAGAAAAGTGGGATTCGTAATCTAGTCGTACGAGGATTTGACAATCGCTATCAATGTACGATCATTACCGGAGAAGATGAATTGTTGCCTCAGACAATTGATAAGCTAATGCGCTTACCGGGCATGTACAGCTTGTGGCAAAGCATACATACGATTAAGAAAACACCGGAAATTTTTGGTCCGAAAATGATTTTTTTGGCAGGGGAGAAATTATTGCCCTTGCATCTGGATGGTTTGGATTTGGAAATTTCACCTCGTTCATTCTTTCAGTTAAACACCAAACAGGCAATTCAGCTATATCGCACCATTGCGTCCATGATATCAGGCAATCATGAATTCATCGTTGAAGCTTATAGTGGAATCGGTGCCATTTCTTTATACCTTAAGGATAAAGCAAAAGAAATCATCGGCATTGAAAGCATTAAGGATGCTGTTGTAAATGCGAATCGCAATGCGAAAAAGAATGGCTGTGCACATGTGTCTTTTGTGTGTGATGATGCGGCCAATAAGCTTGTCTATTTATCGAAAAAGCGTACGATTGACGTATTGGTTGTCGATCCGCCGCGCAGTGGATTGGATGATGCGATGTTGGAATGCATCTTGCGCAGCAAAATTAAAGAAATCGTCTACGTGTCTTGTAATGCAGCAACGCTTGGGAAAAATTTGGCAGTATTGCAGAGTTGTTATCATGTGGAAAAAGTAGTACCGATTGATATGTTCCCACATACTCCTCATGTGGAAACAGTAACGTTATTAAGACGAAAAGAAAGACGTAAATAAATAAAAATAGATAGTAGGTATCTGCGTAATAGACTATGAGAATTTGCCTGATTCTTCTAAAGGCATATATTGATAATCAAAATTGTAAGTTTATATTTTGAAAAACAAGGGCCTTTTTATGTAAATCGAATTGATTCATAAAAAGGTTAGTGCGCCATAGTAGGAGAGAATTTGCACCCACCATAAGTGAAAAAACGTTGATGATCCTACATAATTTTCATATCGAAGGCATATTAGTAGATAATTTTAAGCTATATGCGCATTTATCCAAAATAATTCTGCACCTATGCATGGTGCATTTTTTTGTCATTTTTCCCTGCACCATAAAACGTGCATTTTTTTATATGTGAAAAACATTGCTCTCTTCTTACAATAAGGGCAGAAAGGAGATGAATGAATGTATCAGAAAATTTTTGAAACCGGTATACAGGTCGTCAAAAAAATTCAATCCACGCAGCAAACTGCCATTGAGCAAAGCGCGCAATGGATTGCAGAAGCCTTCCTAAATGGACATACCTTTTTTGTCAGTGGTAGTGGGCATTCTCATACGGTTTGTGAAGAATTTTATGGCCGTGCCGGAGGGTTAGCGTTTACGGTACCCATCCTTACCAATGAATTGACCATGACGGAACATCCTACCAAAAGTTCTTATATCGAAAAATTATCCGGCTATGCAGCGATTCTTTGTGAACTTTACCATATTACAAAAGATGATGTTCTTGTCATTGCTTCAAATTCGGGGCGTAATGCATATCCGGTTGAATTGGCACAATGTGCAAAAGAAAAAGGTGCTCGTGTCATTGCGATTACTAGCATCAAGCATTCTTCGGCAACGACATCACGAGCAAAAAGCGGTAAGAAGCTGATGGATATCGCGGATATTGTGATTGATAACTGCGGAGAATTAGGTGATGCCTGTTTAGCGGTAGAAGGATGTAATGTTGCTATGATGCCAACCTCCTCGATTGCGAATACGTTCATCGTTCAGGCAATCAGTGTGTTAACAGCACAATATATTGCTGAAAAAGGAGGAACTCCACCTGTCTTTGTCAGTCTAAACGGATTAGCAAAGCAAAACATTAACGATGACCTTTATCAAAAGTATACACGTCTTTACTAACTTAGCATGCGTCATAATAAAAATTGCACGAATATAGGTGCAACGATTTACATATCGCTGTAACCTAATCTATCTTAAAATAATAGTGGAAACGTTATATTTTAAATGGAGAAAACGATCTTTTCCGAAGTAGTGATATGAAAAGCGAAGGAGGTAGCACATGATCAAAGTATTGCGTGTAGATGATCGCCTGTTGCATGGACAGGTTGCACAAAGCTGGACATCCTTTTATCATATTGACAAAATTTTTATCATCAATGATGAAGTGGAGAATGATGAATTTTCTAAAGTCACATTGAATTTAGCGAAGCCTAAAAATGTTGAACTGCTGTTTTATGAACTTGCTGCATGCCGAGATGCTTTATTAGATGCCTTAGAAAATGATGATCGCGTGATGGTCATCGTTGAAAATTTCAGTGATGCTTGGCAGCTTCATGAGATATTACCTACGATTCACTCTATTAATGTGGGCGGTTACCGTAATAAATCAGATAAAGAAGCCATAGTATTGAATCGTTTTGTGATTTTGCGCAAGGAAGATATTGAAATTTGTCAGCGGCTCATGAACAAAGGTGTTAAGTTGGAAATTCGTCAAATACCTGCAGAAAAGGAACAATTGATAGATCTAAGTGAGGTCAGACATGGAACAGGATAATACGATCTTGATCGTAACACATGGAAACATCGGCAAAGAGTTATTGGATAGTGCCTCCATGTTTATAAAAATTGAGCAGCAAGTCCATGTTATCGGACTTTATGCGGATGATGATATAAACGATGTTCACAAAAAAGTAAAAAACTTTATATCGCATCACGCCGCTGTCTTAATTTTAACCGATTTGCTGTCCGGGGCGACAACACGCATAGCTGCATTATCCTTGCAATATCCACAGGTAGAGGTTATTACGGGTATGAATCTGGTAATGTTGATTAGTGCCATTCGTGAAAGCTTAAATTATGATGTAAAGACATTGGCTGCTGTCGTGAAAAAAACAGCTGTAGAAGATATCGTAAATGTTCGCAAACGAATAGATGATGAAGAATAAACAGGAAGGAGAGAGGCACTTGTACGAGATGCTGATACTATCGCATGGTGCTTTAGCAGAGGGGTATCATCAGACGATGAAAATGATTTTAGGTGAGGAACCAGATATAACATACTGCGCACTTGAAGAGGATGATTCAAGTGAAGATTTGGAAAAGAAAATTCACACCTGTATCCATTGGCAAAATTCTATGCCATTGCTCGTATTAGCAGATATCTACAGCGGTTCACCTTGCCGCAGTGCTATTACGCAGTTATTTTCCAGTTCAAAAAAGAGTTATTTAATAGCCGGCATCAGCCTGCCTCTTGTTATGGAAGCGTATTTACAAAGAAATGGGGAATTATCACAAATTGTGGACAATCTCATTTCCGTTGCAAAAGAAAATGTGATTAATGTGAATGAGTTATTACTGAAAACAAAACAAAATATGGAAGATGAGTAAAGGAGAAAAAGGAAATGGAAATTAATTTTCTACAAATTATATTGTTATCGCTTTATGCATTTATTGCTATAAACGATGCGATTCATATGGATTTTGGTTTAAACAGACCTTTAATTGCCGGCTGTTTTGCCGGTGTGGTCATGGGGAATCTGAGCTTTGGACTCACTGTAGGGGCAACCTTACAATTGATGGTTTTAGGTGTTTCTAATTTTGGGGGATCATCACTTCCGGACTTCATGTCTGCTGCTTTAATTGGTACGGCATTGGGTACGATCAGTGGCAAAGGTGTGGAGTTCGGTATCGGTTTGGCTGTACCGGTTGGAATGTTATTGGTTCAGCTTGATGTATTTGCTCGTTTTGCGAATACGTTCTTTCAACACCGTGCGGATCGTTATATGGAAAGCGGTAATATAAAAGGCATTGAACGGATGAATGTCCTTGGTATCTTCTGTTGGGGATTCTCAAGAGCAATACCAGTATTCTTATGTTTACTGCTAGGCAGTGAATTAGTACAAAATTTTGTTGCTTACTTCCCGGATTGGTTAGGTGATGGCTTAAAAGTTGCCGGAGGATTATTACCAGTTGTTGGTATTGCTATCTTGTTGAAATATCTTCCTACCAAAAAATATACAGCATATTTGATAATCGGTTTTGTTCTATCTGCATACATGAGTATTCCTATGTTGGGAGTTGCTTTAGTCGGTGCTGCTCTGGCATTATTGGCATATCGCAGAAGTGGCGAAAAAGAATTAACATCCGTTATGGAAGGAGCTGATGAAGATGAATGAGCCAATTACAAAACAAGACATTAAAAAAGTTAGATATCGCTGGTTGTTATTAGGTGAGGCAGCATGGAATTATGAAAAGATGCAAGGTTTGGGATATTGTTTCTCTATGATACCTGTATTAAAAAAATTGTATCCTGAGCAGGAGGATATGAAAAAAGCACTGAATACACATTTACAATTCTTTAATACTCATCAGGAATTTGCGGAAATCATACTCGGTATAGATATCGCAATGGAAGAAAAAGAAGGAATTGAAGCTTTAGAAGCTGTATCCGCCATCAAAACTGGTTTGATGGGACCACTTGCCGGTATCGGGGATACTTTATTCGGTGTGATTGCCAATACGATCTTCTTCTCTATTGGTTCTTATATGGCATTAGAAGGAAATCCTATCGGGATTATCATGTATTTGATTTGGGGTTGTATCCGTGTTGCTTTGCGAGGTCAATTTATTCGTATCGGTTATCGTGAAGGGACAAAACTAATTCAAAATCTTGGGGATAAGATGAATCGAGTAACAGAAGCTGCAAGTATCTTAGGACTTACGGTCGTAGGAGCTTTGATACCTAGTGTTGTAAATGCCAATGTACCATTTGTCTTTAAAAGCGGCGAAGTTAAAATGGAACTACAAAACATCTTAAATCAAATTATGCCTTCATTGATTCCGGTTTTATTAGTAGCATTGGTGTATACATTATTAAATAGAAAGGGAATGACATCTTTTAAAGCTATTATCTTTGTGATGATTTTGGGAATTGTCTGTAGTGTAGCCGGCATTTTAGGCTGATGGAGGTAGTGTTATGACAAAAGGTTTGGTACATGTTCGTATTGATGATCGTTTGATTCACGGTCAGGTAGCGGTATATTGGTGTAATGCTGTAAACGCGACAAGAATCATGGTGGCGAATGATGCCATGTATGAAAATGATGTTCAAAAAGCAGCGTTACGTTTAGTTGTTCCGGCAGGTTTAAAATCATCGTTATTGAATATCGAAAAAGCTACAAAAAATTTAGTAAGTGGTAAATATGAAGGTCAGCGTGTCATTTTGGTCGTACGCAGACCTAAAGATATCTTGCGTATGATGGATCATGGTGTAGAGGTTCAAGAAATCAATGTTGGAAATCTTCCAGCGCGTGATGGAACGCGAAATGTGAAAAAAAGTATCAATGTAACAGATGAAGAAATTAAAGATTTTCAAGAATTGTCACGACGTGGTGTAAAACTTACCGGCAAACAGGTACCAGATAATGCAGATGATGATCTAATGGAGCTGATTAATAAATTATGAGAATGAAAACATCACGGCTTCTGTGATGTTTTCTGTCCTATTCTGCATAATACCAAATAAAGCATCGTAAACCGGATGTAAGAAAAGGAGAGTGATGAAATGTATCAATTCGATAAAGCCCAATCACGTTTGAACAGCAGTTGTACCAAGTGGGATCGTTATAAGAGCCGTTATCAAATAGAAGAAGATGTGATTCCTTTATGGGTTGCGGATATGGATTTTGAATGTCTGCCTGAAGTGAGTGAAGCAATAAGAAAACGGGCAGCGCATCCGATATATGGTTATACAGATCCTCCAAAGGAATTGTATGACGCTATCATACAATGGGAAAAACGACAGCATGATGTGGAGGTGAGAAAAGAAGAAATCATCTTCAATACAGGCGTTGTATATGGTTTTTATACGTTGATCGATATGTTGGTAAAACATGATGAAAAGGTAATCGTACAACCTCCGGTATATCCGCCTTTCTTTAATATACCAAAAAGTTTACAACGAGAAGTCGTTTATAATCCTTTACAACATGGACAAGGCGGATGGCACATGGATTTGCAGCATTTTGAAGAATGTTTGAAAAAAGATGCATCCATTCGTATGTTTATTTTATGCAACCCACACAATCCAACGGGGCAGTGTTATACATTGGAAGAAATTAACAATGTAATGGAACTGTGTAAGCGCTATAATGTATGGGTAGTATCTGACGAAATTCATGCGGATATCATCATGCCGAATCAACATCATGTGAGTGCGTTAAAATGCCGATGTGCATATCATGACAATTTGATTCTGTTAGGTGCACCAACCAAAACGTTTAATTTAGCCGGATTAAAAATATCGTATGCAATTGTTAAAAATGCGGTGTTACAAGAAACATTTGCATCCGTAGCGAAAGCAAGCGGTTTATCTAGCATCAATATTTTTGGTATTGAGGCTTTGATTGCAGCATATACAAAGGGGGATCAATGGAGGGAGGAGTGCTGTGCATACATTTATGATAACTTTCTGTTCTTAAAGGAATTTCTTGCCAATACTATGCCATTGGTAAGATATGAAATTCCTCAGGCTACCTATTTAGCTTGGCTTGATTTTTCTGCATTGCAGGTACCGGCAGACTTTGCTGAACGCCTGAAATTTGAAGCGCATGTAGAATTACAGCCGGGAATTGGTTTTGGAAAAGCATATGGAGCATATCAGCGTGTGAATGTTGCCTGCCCAAGAGAAACGCTAAAAGAGGGTATGTTGCGCATTTATGCATGGTTGAAAAAGAACAGGTATCTATAATGTACTCTTAATTTTGAATATCCAAACAGCAGGATATTTATGGAAAAAGCAGGAGGAGAAATATGATATTGTTAAATGAGCGATTAAAAGGTATCATCCGTATTCTCAAGGATACCCAAGATTATATCACCAGTAAACAACTGGCGGATCAGATGGATATCAGTGTACGAACCATTAAGAGTACATTAAAAGGTTTAAAGATGGAATTAACAGCCTATGGTGCTGAATTAGAAATTAAACGTGGTGTAGGCTATCGGTTGCATATCTTGAATGAAGAAGCTTTTTTACCTATCAAGAATCGTATCCAGAGTGAATCGCCTCGGCAGTTTCCGCATACGCAAAAAGAACGTTCCATATATATCATCCGAAAGCTTTTATCTTTAGATTATCCGATAAAATTAGATGATCTAGCGGATGAACTATACGTAAGCCGCAATACGATTTCTTTGGATATTAAAGAAGTGAAACGTTTATTACATAATTATCACCTTATCATCGTTCAATCAAACAACAATGGAATCATCGTAGAAGGAAGTGAAATTCAGAAACGTATTTGTATCAATGATTTTTTCTTTCAAGATAAGATGCAAGATTTCTTTGTTCAAAACAATGTGATGTTTTCCAGTGAATATAATCAAAATGAGATACGTTATATACGAGAGGCACTATTGCATGTTTTAAATAAACATAACATTCATTTCTCAGATGCTTCTATTCAAAATATGGTCATACATATCGTTATAGAGCTTCGTCGTTGTAAATTTTATCAATATGTTCGTTTTGATGACGCTGTAATGCAGCAGATGAAAGAACATAAAGCGTACAAAGCTGCCATAGAATTGAAGCAAATGTTGGAAGAGCAGATGAATATCATTTTGCCTGAACATGAAACGATTTATCTAACGATGCATATCTTATCTAAGACAGTGATGGGAAATGAAGATATCCGCAAATTTGATTTATCCTATATGGATGCTTTATTACAAAAGGTATTCAAACGTATTGAGCAGCGCTTCGCCATATCTTTCAAAAAGGATACGGAGATATATGAATTCTTAAAGCTGCATATTCCATCCATGGCAGAGCGTATTCGCCTGCAATTGACTTTACGGAATCCATTATTATTGGAAAATAATCGGCGTTATCAATTTGCAGTGGAGCTAACGTTGGAAGCTGTTGATGTGATTGAAGAGGAATTACAGATTGAAATAGACCATAATGAATTTGGGTATCTGGTACTATATTTCAATCTAGCTTTAAATCGTTATCAGAGCCGAATCAAGAAACGTTTAATATTAGTAAGTGGTTATGGCAGACCGGAAATGATCATGACGCTGAATACGCTGAATGAAAATTTTAAAGGTTTTATTGATGATATTGTTACTTGTGATGTCATAGAATTGGAAAATTTCTCTTTTCAACACAATGATATCGTAATAACGACTATCCCTATTATGCCAAGCAGTAAAGTACCGGTTGTATATATACAGGGAAAGGTAGAATTTTATTACCATGAGATTTTATCGTTATTAAAGAGTGAATATGATATCAATTGTTCTATCCGCAAATATTTGCTGCCTTCTTTATATCAAGAAGGGTTGTTGTGTAAAAATAAACAAGATGTGTACAAGGAGCTAGAAAAGCTCTTGGCAGCTATGTGGGGGGAAGCGGAAGCTACGAAATTGGTAAACGGTATTTATCATTTAGGAAATGAAGTTGGAAATGACATCATCTGTTTGCATTCCCGCTATGATTACCATACGCCATTTATTGCGTTTTTAAGTCTTAAAAATCATATGTTATGGGAAAAGCAGCATGTGCGTTATATCTTTTTTATGAATATGAATGCAGAAAGTGATAAAGAAATGGTACATCATATGTATCATTTAATATCAAACTGGGCCGATGTAAAGACGCGCATTACATATTATGCGAAAAATCAGGATTATCAAGAATTAATCGAAAGTTTAGATAACAGTCGTCTATAAGTTACTTACTGCATGCAGCATAAAACCATGCAGAGAAAAACATGAGAACAAAAGGAGGATATCATGAAGGCTTGGAAAAATTATTTTTTGACAATGCAAGATGTAGTACAAAAGGTATTGGATACACAGGAAGAAAATATTATGCAGGCGGCGAAAATACTTGCCAATACAACAAAGAACGGCGGTATTATTTATGGTTTTGGTACAGGTCATTCACATTTAGTTACGGATGATGCGTTTTGGAGAGCAGCTACACCGGCTAATTATTGTGCTTTATTAGAACAAAGTGCAACCGGCAGCTTCGAAATAACCAAAAGTTATCACATTGAAAATACATATGGTATCGGGAAGTTAATGGTAGATTACCATCGTATTACCCCTAAAGACTGTATGATCATCATTTCTAATTCCGGAAACAATATTGCGCCGGTAGATGCGGCACTGCGAGCAAAGGAAAAGGGAATACCGGTGATTGGCATTACGGCATGTGCATATAGTGATTATTTAAAAACGAAGCATAAAGACGGGGTAAAATTAAAGGACATTGCCGATGTTGTATTGGATAATTGCTCTTTGATTGGGGATGCCGCAGTTGCGATTGAAGGCTTTGATATGAAGGTTGGCGCTACCAGTACGATACCTTCAGTATATTTGCAAAATGCTGTTTTGGTGCAGATGGTTGAATTATTGGTTGAAGAAGGCATGGAACCGGATGTGTATTACAATGGGCATATGGCATTTATGAAACCGGAATGTGCAGATCATAATGATCAGTTAGTCGATAAGTATTTTTATCGCATTCGTAATTTATAGGAGCTGTTTATGGAAAATAGCAAATTGTATATTGAGCATGTGATAGAACTTTTGCATGCAATTGCCAATGAGCAAGATGTTTATGTACAGCAGGCAAGTGATTTGCTTGTGGAAACGATAAAACAACAACATAGCATTTTTATTTTTGGGGCATCTCATGCCGGTATTTTGGCACAGGAAATGTTTTATCGTACAGGCGGTCTGGTAGTGGTAAATCCTATTTTACCAAGAGAAGTCATGCTAGATGTACGGCCGATCATTCAGACATCGCAAATGGAACGCTTGGCTGGATATGGTAAGATCTTAGCAGATAATAGTAAGATGAAAGCGCATGATGTCTTGATCATTCATTCTGTCTCAGGTAGAAATACAATCGCCATTGATATGGCATTGGAAGCGAAGAAAAAAGGAATTGCGGTAATCGCCATCACCAATGTCACATATTCCAAACAGGTCAAAAGTCGTCATGCATGTGGAAAAAACTTATATCAAATCGCCGATATCGTAATTGATAATTGCGGGGATTTTGAAGATTCCTGCATGTTGATGGATGGTATGAAGCAGAAAGTAGCGCCTACTTCTACAATAACGGGAGCTGCCATCATTAACAGTTTGGTCATTCAAGTTGTAGAAAAGTTATTAAAGCAACAGATAGAGCCGCCGATTTTTCATTCGGCGAATGTTGATGGCGGAGATGCGTTCAATAAAGCGCTCATCGAAAAATATAAGGATCAGATTTTTTATATGTAGTCATAGCATAACATAAGAATTTATGAAACCCTGACGATAGTAAGATTCGCACTGGCATCTTGTAATATCCATTATAAGATGCTTTTTAAGTTATTTCCGCTTCTTTTTATTAAAAAGCACTTTGGATATTACCATTTCTTATATCCAAAGCTTAATGAAACACGCAGTTCTTTATTTCTGTAAAGTATTGATGCAGTTTGTTCCATATCGGTTTCGCTTGTTGCCGACTACATATCTTGAGGGGAATTACTTTTTGTTAGATTATAAAATATGGTATAATCTATCTTGTAACCTATGCATCATGAAATGATATAAGAAATGGTTGCTCATAAAAAAGGATTCCTCTGTATTCTTGTATACAGCATATCAATTATTATCTGTTTTTCAAATAATCTTCTCCATTTGATAACAGCATCTTTTATGATTATCTTAAGAATAGATGCATAAGGCATGAAAACCATGCTTACAATAAGACAAGGAGGTATGCAAGTGTTAAGACTGGATACAATACGTAAAACTTATAAGACTGGTAACTTTGAACAAAAAGCATTGGATGGGGTATCCATTAATTTCCGCAGCAATGAGTTTGCGGCAATTCTTGGACCATCGGGCTCAGGTAAGACAACAATGCTGAATATTATCGGTGGTTTAGATCATTATGACAGTGGTGATCTTGTCATTGAAGGGATTTCCACCAAAAAATATACCTCACGAGATTGGGATACGTATCGTAATAATCGTATCGGTTTTGTTTTTCAAAGTTATAATTTAATACCTCATCAAACGATTCTCTCCAATGTAGAGCTAGCCTTGACATTAAGTGGTATACCGGCGGCTCAGCGCAAAGAAAGAGCAATTGCGGCTTTAACAGAAGTTGGATTAAAAGAGCATATACACAAAAAGCCAAATCAATTAAGCGGCGGTCAGATGCAGCGTGTTGCGATTGCCAGAGCTTTGATCAATAATCCGGAAATCTTGTTAGCGGATGAACCAACCGGGGCACTGGATACCAAAACAAGTATTCAGGTCATGGATCTATTGACGAATATTGCCAAAGATCGATTGGTCATTATGGTAACACATAATCCAGAACTTGCACATCAGTATGCAAACCGTATCGTACAGCTGCAGGATGGGAAAATTACCGCGGACAGTCATCCATTTGCGTTGGATGAGCAAGAAGGGGTAGTGCAACGCACGATAAGAAAAGCTAAGATGTCTTTACGTACCGCCATATCGTTGTCTTTCAGTAATCTGATGACCAAGAAAGCACGTACGTTTATTACCGCTTTGGCCGGTTCCATCGGTATCATCGGTATCGCGGCAATCTTATCGTTAGCGAATGGTATCAATTTGTATATCGAAGATGTAGAGCGGGAAACGTTAAGCCTGTATCCATTGACGATTCAGCAAAGTGGTATTGATCTTACCAGTATGATGAGTGAACATGGACAGAGTACGCAAGTAAAAGATAAGAAGGATGAGCAAGGCGTTAGTGAAATCAGCATGATCAAAGATATGTTTTCTTATCAAAAACAAAACGATATGACAGCATTAAAAACATATCTGGAAACACATGAAACAGCAATCTCACCTTATGTTAATACGATACAATATACCTACAATATCACACCACAGATTTATTTAAAGGATACGGATAAAACGATTGAACAAGTGAATCCGGATTTGTTATTTAACACCGCAAATGATCCGGCACAAAATATGAGTGCCATGATGGGGATGGGAAATTTCACCAGCATGAATGCCTTTCATGAATTACCACAAGAAACCAAGATGTATGAAAATCAATATGAGGTAGTAGCAGGGCGTTGGGCGAAGGAATATGATGAAATGGTGCTAGTCTTGTCCTCCAGTGGCAAAGTATCGGATTTTGTTTTATATTCCATGGGAATCAACGACCGTGAAGAATTACGCAATTTATTGGAAGATTCACAAAATGGTAAGAAAGTAAAAGTGGAAAAGGAAAAGACAGTAACGAAACATTCTTATGAGACGTTATTGTCTCCTAAATTCAAGGTCATTCTGCCTGCGGATAAATATCGTTATGATGAAAAACATAAGATATGGAATGATGAATCAAAAAATAAGAAGTATATGAAAAAAATCATAGCGAATGGCGTGGAATTGAAAATTGTCGGCATTGTCAAACCTGAATCAGATGCGGCTATCTCCTCTTTATCCTCAGGCATTAATTATTCACCAAAGCTGACAAGCTATTTAATGAAGGAAGCCGAAAAGCAAAAAATTGTCCAGGAACAATTAAAAAATCCGACGATTAATGTGTTTACAGGGAAATCTTTTCAACAAGAAAACAATGATCAGCAGCCGAAGTTGGAATTTGCGGATGTTGTTTCCATTGATGAACAAAAGATTCAGAATGCTTTCAAAATGGATACTTCTGCCTTTGATATGAGTAAAATAAGAGTTAAGGTCGATAAATTTGAAATACCGAACGATGAGCTTCCTAAAGTGAACGCCAATATGGAAGAGGTGTTTGCTTCTGTTGCCAGTCAGGTCCAGATACCAACCGATCAGCTCTCGACAATCTTTTCTTCCCTTATGATGAATTTCATTTCGGAAGAATTAAAAAATGGTGTAAGTGATCCTACCCAGATGTCACAAGATCTCAACACGTATCTGGCAAAACCAGAGGTGCAGGCACAGATTGGGCAGCAATTGGGAAGTGCCATTGATACGACGAAATTATCGAAACAGCTAAGTAAAGCTTTGCAGACAGAGATGGAAGGTGTTATGCAGACGTATGTCAAACAAATGAGCACACTCGTTGAAAAACAAATACAGCGACAATCGCAGCAAGTTATGCAACAGCTTATGGCACAGTTGCCGGCACAGCTGAAAAACAGCATTCAGATAGATACAACAGCGTTTCAAGATGCTTTCCAGATGAATATGAGTGAAGAGGAATTGATGAATTTCTTAAATACGCTGATGAATCCGGTGGTAACGACATATGAACGTAATATGACGGCATTAGGTTATGCGGATGTGAATACACCACAGCAGGTAAATATTTATCCTTTGAACTTTCAATCCAAACAAAATATTCTGAATTTTCTTGATCGTTATAATGCCGATTTAAAGAAACAAGGAAAAGATCCGATTCATTATACGGATCTGGTAGGGACGATGATGACTTCCGTGACTGATATCGTGAATACGATTAGTGCAGCATTAATTGCCTTTGTAGCTATTTCTTTAATTGTATCAAGTATTATGATTGGAGTCATTACGTACATTTCGGTTATTGAACGTAAGAAAGAAATTGGTATTTTGCGTGCACTTGGTGCCAGCAAGCACAATATCCGCAGTGTCTTTAATGCGGAAACTTTGATTGTCGGTTTTGCCGCAGGAATGTTGGGCGTTTTCGTAACAGCCTTATTATGTATTCCGGCGAATATCATTGTAGAAAAGGAATTTGCAATTGAAAATATTGCCCAATTGCCGATTTCTGGTGCTATCATTTTAGTCATTATCAGTATGGTATTGACTTATATTGCAGGCTTGTTCCCGGCATCAGCAGCAGCTCGTAAAGATCCGGTGGAAGCTTTGCGCAGTGAATAGTGCATAAGCCATATCTTTTAGTAATCATGTTAGTAAAATATCCTAAAAAAGCTTCTTTTACAGTATTATAGTACTGTAGAAAGAAGCTTTCTTAACGTGAACCCTTTTCCTCTATTATACAATGGTTTTTTCCTTGATTGATTTGTTGGATTAAGGAAGAACCTGTTCATTACAAAGGAAGGGGGTTCTGAAACAGATTCTGAAAAAGCATCCCTTCCTTTTCTATTCACACGATACATCATTTTGTCGTTCTTGTATCGCTGTTAATTTGGCATATAGTACCTGTTCCAACATCGTAACATTGGTAATGGTCTGGATGATAGAGCGATTTACTTCCAGTAACTCACAAATAGAATCGGATAATGCTATGGCTCGCTGTAGTTTTTCACCCTCTGCATTGAGAATATGAGAAAGGGCTGCCTCCATACAGGCAATGGATGATAATAGTTTACATATGCAATCGGTTTTACAATCCATTTCGCAACAGCATGGTTGCTTACAGGTGCAGGGCTTTAAGATACAACGACAAAAACAACAGCCATCCGGTTTTTGCAGCAACAATAAGAAACATAAGGATGAGCCTGTAGCCATCTTATCATGATCCCACAGCATATCTTTTATGACACCTTCTAAGGGCAGATCATAGCTTTCTAACATATCGCCTTGCGATGAGACGATATCAAAAAAAGACATGTTTTGGCTGATTCGAATAAGTGCAAAGGCATCCGCAAAGGGTAACGCAGTGTGACAGACTGGTAGGGGAAGCGGGCATTTATGCAGAAACTCTCCGTTTTTTGTGATTTCTGCAATTCCATCTGTATACGACAATAGCAAGGTATCACGTTCTTCCTGATATGCGATTTGTTGAATATCGCCGGTTAGGTTCATCTGCACGTAAAAGCATTGAAGCTCATTTAAATCGCTGTCCAAGCAGTATACTACATTATGCTGTTGGGCATCACTTACCCAAAAACAATAATTTATGGAATCATAGCAAATCGCCGCATAAGCATGTGGACATGTGCATGACGTAAAAAATGTAAAATCTGCCCCATAAATATGGATGCTGTGTTCTAAAGGAACTGTCAGATAATACTCTTCACCGGTAAAGGCGGCTCCTTCATAAGTGGCAAGGTCATCTTTTTGTAATGCGATTTCATCCGTAAGCTGCAGTGTATATTCCATATTCATCACCTCCATGGTAGTTCTTTTTGTAGTGTATGATGATGATTTTTAAAACATGCGTATTCATGTGCACATTTCCGCTTGTTCATACATAGAATAAACTATGTAAGTAAATGCAAATAAAAAGAGGGAGGAATGCATATGGGAATGCCGACGATCACCCCGGGAAACCGTACACAGGAACAGGTGATGACGGATCTTATCGAATCCATTGCGATGCAGGAACGAGCTCTTTCGCACATCGTAAATGCCGAATCGGAAAAAATGCAGGCAATCATCAATATGGATACTGTGAGTACACAACAGCTTTTACAGCTGAATCAATCCGTTGAGCATATGATCAATGCCGCAGCACGTTTAGAAACCGTCTTACAGGCCAAATTAGAGCTAAGCAACCAGGAATGTAACATTAACGAAGAAGAAGAGGTGGATAGCTAGTGGCAACAGTTTCAGGAAGAGTCATCTTTGATCGTGATCGCAGTCTCAGTGTTAATACTGGAGACAGTGGTATAGCCAATATCCCTATCGTTTTACAAAATGTTGCGACAGGGGCAAGACTAACCGTCTTAACAGATGCCAATGGAAATTATAGCTTTATCAATGTGCCAAATGGCAGTTATCGTATCGTCGAGTCTTATGGAACAAATGGTGGGGTAACATCACCTGCCGATTTTACCAATGCCAGTGTAGGGAGTATTCCAACAGGTGCGAATCCACCGATAAGTGCCGTACTCAATCCGCCTACTGGAGCGACCAACATTGATTCTTTAACGCCGGATACTCTTTTCATTACGGTGAATCAAGCAGATATCGGAAATCAGAATTTCTTCAATGGTCCGGTTATTTATACACCAATTGAAGCAATTCTAGATCAATGTGCCATTATTTCCGGGGAAAACTTAATTCAAGCTGCAGATGAAGGAACTTTTGGGACTTTCCCAGCGGGTACGCCTGCGAATACAGGTGCTCCAACAGAGCCATATCCCGGGGTGTCACCTGATTTCACCTATGTATTGCCAAATCCTGAAACCTTTACACCGCTAGATGGGGAATATACCGTACAAAATATTATGAATAATTCAAGGAGTGCAGAAATCGGCGCTTGGTGGAGAATTGCGGATCATACCTCTGGCAATGAAACTGGACGAATGATGATCGTAAATGGGTTTAATCCGGGGGCTATTTTCTTTCGCGAAACCGTAAATGTCACACCAAATACGAATTATCTTTTTAGTTCTTGGATCTTAAATCTGTTTCGTGTTACGGGATATCCTAATCCAGAATTAGGTGTGGAAATACTTGATCAAAATGGTGCTGTCCTATATAGTGCTACCCTTGGCGCTTTAATTCCGGTAAATACAAATGCACCGGAGTGGAAGGAAATCGGCAGTGTGATCAATTCCCAAAACAATACGACGTTAACTGTCGAATTTCTCAGTGAAGGGCCTGAAGTTATCGGTAATGACTATGCTATAGATGATATTGCTTTGCATGAAATACTCATTCGTGAATTTATTCCGGTAAAAACCGCTAGCACCTCGACCGTATATTTACAAGAGACTTTTGAATATACGGTAACATTAGAAAATACTTGTGATAATCCCTTAACTGATGTCTTCTTCCAAGATCTGATTCCACAAGGGCTCAGCTTTGTGCCTGGCAGTGTCATTGTGAATGGTATTTCGCAACCTACGTTGCAGCCGAATACAGGCTTTGCTTTACCGAATGTGGCTCCTCATAGCAGTGTAGTAGTGACCTTTACGGTACGTGCAGATGCCATACCTGCAACAAATCCTACCTTAAATCATGCCGATATGCGATATTCTTATACACCGGTAGAAGGTGGAATTCCACAGGAATTTGAAGTAACTTCCAATGAAGTAGCGGTAACGGTTGTGGGAACGTTAGCAGATGTATCCATTACAAAACGCGTTTCACCAACGAATGCCCAGCCCAATGAACCACTCACCTATACGCTAACCATTGCGAATGCAGGCCCATCGATCGCAGAGGATGTGGTGGTGAGTGATGAATTGGCTGCAGGTCTTAACAATGCACAAGTTTCGTTGGATGGCGGTAATAGTTTTCAGCCATGGGGTGGAAGTTTATCTTTAGGAAATCTAAATGTGAATGAGACAAGAACACTTCTGTTACGGGCAACAGTTGCGAATGATGTAACTGCACCACTAACCAACACGGCACGCGTAAGTGCCCAGACACCGGATCCCAATCTTGAAAATAATACAGCAACGATCACGACACCGATTGCAACACCACGCTGTCAGGCTTGGATTGATATTATGGATTCCATTGCCTTACAGGAAGCCGCATTAGCAAATCTCATCCAGGCAGAAGGCAGTAAGATGCAGAAAATTATACAGATGGAAGATGCTACTGCCTCACAACTTTTCCGCCTAAATTGTCGCATCACTTCTCTCATGGATGCCATTACCCGTTATGAACTGCTGTTGCAAATGAAATTGCAGACGGCTTCTGATGAATTGGCGGATTGTAATCTTTCTTCATAATGTCATCCTTTTATAACCATATGGAATGAATAGATTAAACACTTGTTTTTTCAAATAGCATCAAAAGGAAGGATACTGCTTTGGTATTCTTCCTTTTATGATGCGTATCAGAAACAGCAAATGTCCTGTGTATTACTTTTTTATGGTTTTATCATGGTAGAGAGGAATGTCATGATTGTTATTACATAGACTGCATGATGGTTGTATGTAAGAAACTTGATTGACTATTTGCTGCTTTAATAAATTACATAATGTTTTTTTATAGGTTTAGAAAGATATTTGGACTATTTGCATACTGGAATTCATTATCGAATGGTTTTATACATAAGTTGCATCGATATGCTTGTGTACTGGATGTACGCGGCTTGAATAATGATATTTATAATGTAAAGTTTATCAGTTTTTAGAATGATAAACCTCGTTTTATGATAATAAAGAAAATGCTATGATAAAACAATACAGAAATAAATGGATTTGGAAGAGGTGGATGGTTTAACTTCCAGTTTATACCAAACTTTGGCATCTGCTTCAACATCTGTTTTCTGTTTTTCCTTTTTAAGTGGAAAAAGGATACCTATTATATTCTTTGGTATTTTTATATACTAACATCGAAGGAGGTACCAATGGAAAATTATAACAAACGATGGATTGCGATTCTGTATTATTTTCTTGATCATAAAGATATTGCCAATGGCGATAAGATTGCCTTGAGCGTTGGTGTATCCAGCCGAACGATCCGCAATGATATTAAAGAACTTAACACTCTGCTTGTTCAATATGATGCAGAAATCGTATCAGAAATAGGCATCGGCTATTTTCTTAAAATCAATGATAACCAAAAGTTTCAAAACTTCCTAGAAGAAATAAAAGCTGCGGAACGCTTTCGTCCATTAAAAAACATTGTACCTTCCAATGCGGATGAACGTATCTGGTACATTACATCACAGCTGTTGATTCATTCTTTGAAGGAAAAAGATCTGCTTACCACAGACATGTTGGAAGAACAGCTTTTTATCAGTGATTCTACCTTGCATAAAGATTTACAGATAATCAAAACAATCTTAAAGGAATATGGATTAAAGATTAGTAATACGAAACAGGATGGTTTACATATCGTTGGAGATGAAGCCAAGATACGCTTTTGCATTTCACAATATGTCTTTAATGCAAAGAGCAATGTCATTCAATATTCCCAAGCTTTTTATGAGGATATCTTTGATCATCGCGATATTGAAATTATTAAAAATATTTTAACCAATGCCATCATTCAATATGATTTAAAGTTAACAGATATTGCTTTTAAAAATTTAAATATCCATACATTGATTATGCTGAAACGCAGTAAGGGAAAACAGCATGTCATGTACAACCATGAGGATATACAGATGCTGAAAAGTTCAAAGGAATATCAATGTGCTTATGCGATCATCACAAACATCAGTAAAGAATTAGGTATCTCCCTAATGAATGAAATTTTCTATCTGAGCCAGCATCTCATCGCCAGTCAGAAGTTCTTTATTGAGAATGTCGATGATGATTATCAGTATAAGGATATCGTCATTCATATTCTGGAAGAAATTAAAGAAACCATGCACATTGATTTGGCAGATGATTTACAGCTGATTAATGGATTGGCAATGCATTTGAATACGGCGATGCAAAGAGTTCATTTTGATATGAATATTCGCAATGAATTCATCGATATTTTGAAAAATTCTTATCCGTTAGCATTTGAGCTCGCCACTATCGCAGGCAGAACGATTGAAAAAAGTTATGCATTGTTACTAAGAGAAGCAGAAATCGGCTTTCTGACCATTCATTTTGGGGCATCTTTAGAGCGCAAAGGATTTCATAACGATGCACAACCTCAGCAATCTCATCCACGCATCAAAGTGGCTCTTGTCTGTATTGCCGGTGTTGCGATGGCGTTGCTGCTTAAGGAAAAATTAATCCGTAAATTTGGTGATGTATTGGAAATTGTCAGAACCAGTCCTGCACAACAGGTAGATGAAGCCTTATTAAATGCCGTTGATCTCATTTTGACGACGGTTGATCTAAGCAATCTGCACAGCAATAAAATCATTAAGATCGGTTTATTTCCGGATGAAGATGATTTTAAGATGATCTCACAAGTCATTCAAAAGGATAGCGAGGCGGAAGCAATCGATTATACGACCATCTTTAGAAAAGAACTATTCTTTACCAAACAGCAACTGCATGACAAGTATGAAGTCATTGAGTTTATGGCAAATGCCATGATGAAGAAGGGGTATATCGATGAAGCAGTAAAAGCTTCCATATTTAAGCGGGAAGAGATCTCCACAACGGAAATGGGGGGATTGATTGCTATACCACATGCCATGCTGAATGATATTGAACGCTTTGCGGTATCCATCATGGTCTTAAAGAAACCAATTCTTTGGGATAAGCAGAAGGTACAAGTAATCTTTCTGTTGAATATTCCAAAAAAGAAGTATCAGATATGGGAGCGTGTATTTAAAACGTTATATCACAATCTTATCTTAAACGCCGGTGTGAATAAACTGATTAAGCATCAAAACTATGAACAGTTTATTGCGGATATGCAGTTGAATGTTGACACAGATGGGTGAATAAAAACATAACAGGGAAAGAAACGGGGTGTTAGATTTGCGTTTATTGAATAAAGAAAGAGTAGCATTGCAGGTCAGGGTTAAGGATTGGAAGGAGGCAGTTAGAGTTAGTGGCCAGTTGCTGGTTGATGTAGGATCGATAGAATCCTGTTATATTGATGCCATTATCGAAAATATGCAGGAATATGGACCTTATTTTGTATTAGCACCAGGTGTTGCCATGCCCCATGCAAGCTGTTCTTCCGGTGTCCATCAGGTAGATATCAGTGTGGTGACGCTAGCCAATGAAGTGGCATTTATGGATTCTTTAAATAATCCGGTCAAGCTGGTTATCTGTCTGGCAGCGACAGATAATAATTCGCATATTGAATTATTAAAAAAGGTTTCGCAAATATTGTCAGATGAGACATGTGTACAAAGGGTAAAACATGCCAAGACGGTAGAAGAAGTACTGACGATATTTAATTCATGACAAGGAAAGAAGGATGAAGAATGAAAATAGCATGTGTTTGTGCCATGGGATTAGGCAGCAGTCTTATTCTGAGAATGACGGTGGAAACCGCATTAAAACAATTACATATGAAAGATGTCGAGGTTGAGGTGGTAGATACCTCGACTGCCAGAGGATCACAGGCCGACATTATCGTATCTTCGCACAGTTTCTGTGAACAGCTGAGTGATATGGGAGTAGCCATGATTGAAGTTGTCAATTATACGGATGCGAATTATATCAAGGAACAGCTGCAAAAGATATTGTCTGCACAATAAAAAAAAGCAACGTATATGCATATACATTCGTAATCATGGGGGGAGTGTTGTAACTCGTATAAGAGTATAAAACAAATGGTATCATCAAAATAGTAAGATGATGATTGCATTATCTTCAACAAAACAATTACCATTGTGCGTAGTTGTTTTCAGATAAGTCAAAAACCCGAAAATAAGGGATGAGGAGGATTTGTATGGACTTAATGATGAATATTCTGACTTCGCTGATTTCACAAGCGGCGGTTTTGGTAGCATTAATGAGCTTTATCGGTTTGATTGCGCAAAAAGCACCATTTGAACGTGTCATGACCGGTACACTTAAAACATTTCTGGGCTTTCTGGTAATGTCACAGGGTGGCACGATTATTACTGGTATGTTAAATCCATTAAATGAAATTATGATGGAAGCCTTTCACATTCAAGGGGTCATTCCTGTCAATGAGGCAATCAGCGCGATTGCGGCAGAACAATTTGGTACCCAAATGGCATTAATCGCCTTCTTCGGTTTGATCTTGAATATGATATTAGCTCGCATTACTCGCTTTAAATATATTTTCTTAAGTGGACATCATACGATTTTCATGGGTGCATTGACTTCCGTTATGTTGAGCGCCTTAGGATTAGAGCCGGTTGTTGTTGTCGTAATCGGTACCATTATCGTCGGTGTCTTAAGTGTCATAACGCCAGCCATTTCTATGCCATTTATGCGTAAGGTTACCGGGGGAGATACGATTGCTATGGGACATTGGGCAACAACCAGCTATGTCGTAGCAGGATTTGCAGGTAAACTTCTCGGTGGGGACCCTGAAACAACTTCAACAGAAAAACTAGAGTTCCCAAAATGGATGAGTTTCTTCCGTGAACCTGTCTTGTTAATGGGCATTGGTGTATTCTTAGTAACGGTTATCTCTTGTATTTTTGCCGGCGCCCCATTTGTAGCGAAGTATGCCGGGGATACCAACATGGTCGTTTGGGCCTTTATTCAAGGCTTCACCTTCAGTGCCGGGGTTACGGTTATTCTTACCGGTGTGCGTATGATCTTAGCGGAACTTGTTCCGGCTTTCAAAGGGATTGCCGAAAAAATTGTTCCGGATGCTATTCCTGCTTTGGACTGTCCAACCGTCTTTACCTTTGCACCAAATGCGGTCTTAGTTGGTTTCTTCGCTTATACAATTGGTCAGCTGATTGCTTTCTTTATCTTCTTGCAATTGGGCATGACCGTCATTGTTCCTACTTTATTACATAGCTTCTTTATGGGTGGTACAGCAGCTGTATTCGGTAATGCGACTGGTGGAAAACGCGGAGCTTTCTTTGGTGCCTTAATTGCCGGTATCTTGAATAACATTCTTTGTTCTATGCTCTTCCCGGTTTTCGGATCTTTGGGATTCTCAGGTACAACCTTCGCAGATACAGACTTCTCCATCATCGGCTTATTGATTTACTCAATTGGTAAAATGTTTGGATTAGCATAACCATAGTGTAAGGAAAGGATAAGATTATGGAAAAAACAATATTTGCAACCAATTTTGAACGATTAAAAGAAAGTGTGAATACAGCAGGAAGAGAATATTATGAACCAGCAGAACAATGTGCACGTCTGACAGCTGAGGCTTTCTTGCAAGGGAATAAGCTATTACTATGTGGAAATGGCGGCAGTGCTTCTACAGCATCTCATATTACCAACGATTTTATAGGACATATGAAAAACTGGGAGCGTGATGGATATCCGGCAATTGCATTAACCGCTGATATTTCCGTGCTAACGGCATTATCAAATGATTTTGGTTATGATCAAGTATTTGCGAAACAGGTAGTTGCTTTAGGAAAACCAAAGGATGTGTTATGGGCTTTTAGTGGCAGCGGTAATTCACAAAATATTCTGCTTGCTGTCAATAAAGCAAAAGAGAAACAGATGAAAACAGTCGTTTTTACGGGTAAAAACGGTGGGAAATTAAAGGAGCTAGCTGATGTATGGATTCCTGTGAACACAGATGAATTAATGCTTGCTGAGGCTTTGCATCTGTTTTATATACACAGCATTGCCGAAACGATCGAACAGATCATTTCTCCCTTATAAAATAACGATGGCGCTTGTTATTGTAAGGGGTAAAACAAGCGCCAATTCATACGAGGGGAAAAGGAAGGAGCATTATGTATAAAACGTTAAAAGAAGTAACACAGACAGCAACACAGTTAAATATGACCATTGGTGCTTTTAATACACATAATCTGGAAATGATGCCGGAGATGATCCGCGCAGCGAAAGAATTAGGCGTTCCCATTATCATTCAAACAAGCATTGCTACGGCAAAATATATCGGATATAAAGTGATGGTGACGGTAGCGAAAGAAATGGCCGAAGATGAAATGGTAGATGTATGTTTGCATCTGGATCATGCCAAGGATTTTGATGAAATTAAAGCGGCGATTGATGCAGGCTTCTCCAGTGTGATGTTTGATGGTTCTACACTGCCATTTAAAGAAAATATTGCGAAAACGAAAATGGTCGTTGCGTATGCCCATGCCCATGGTGCATCTGTAGAAGGTGAACTTGGAACCATTGGCGGTACAGAAGAGGGCATTTGTGTCAGTGAGGATGATAAAAAGTATACACGGCCACAAGATGCAGCCATCTTTGTTAAGGAAACAAATGTTGATGCTTTGGCGATAGCCATCGGTACCAATCATGGGCAATATCAATCAAAAACAGAAGTGAATATACCTTTATTGAAGAAGATTCATGCGGCAGTCGATATTCCGCTTGTTCTTCATGGGGGAACCGGTGTGAAAGAAGAAGATTATCAGGAATTGATTGATAATGGAATCCGTAAGTTTAATGTCGGAACTGAATTGCTTGTGAATTGGACACGTGTTGCTAAGGAAAAATTTCAAGAAACGGAAGTAAACAAATCTTTGCGTCATAACATCATACCAGCAAACATGGCAGTCAAGGAAATAGTGAAGCATAAGGCGGCATTATTCATGAATCTATATCGTCCATTGCAAAGCAAATGATATGAAAAAGTATTTGATTTTGATTGCCGGCTGTCCGGCAACAGGGAAAAGCTATCTTATTCGGGAAATAAAAACCATGCTTCCTACGGTATTTACGATTACACCGGACGAAGGTAAGGAAATGCTGGCTGATGCGATAGGGTTTCATTCAAAGGAAGAAAAAAAAGCTTTAGAAAAAAGAGTATGGCGATTTTATTATCGTGTCTTAGATACGTATATGGAAGCTGGCAAACAAATAATCGTAAGTGAATATCCATTCAGTGATAAACAAAAACCATGCTTACAGGCCTTGAGTGAATTATATGGTTATCAAGTAATCACAATACGGTTAATCGCTGATTTTGAAATATTATGGCAGCGACGAAGAGACCGCGATTTGTATTCTGATATTCATTTGTGTCATATCATGACGCATTATCAATATCAGGATACATTACAGGATCATCGTTTGGCTGATGATCTGATCACCAAAGAAGCGTTTAAAGCCATAATCGAAGAACGTCAGTACAATGCTTTTGCGCTAGGTGAACTGCACGAATTTGATGTCAGCGATTTTACGAAAGTTGATTATCAACCATTCCTAACCGCATTAAAACGACGTATAGAAGAAAATGATAAGGAGGCAGGAGCATGAAAAAAAGTCGAATCAAAGATCTTGTTACAGGAAATATAGCAGAAAAACTATATCAAATAGCACATTCTAAGCAGTATCCTACGTTAATATGCTTGTTGGCTTATGCATTTTATTATGTGGATCTATTCCTGTTTTATATCTTTGCGCCCTTTGCCCTTGGTGGTTTTAGCTATTTGTTTTATGAAAGAAAAAACTATATCATGGCGGTGTTTGCCTTCTTCTTGTTTCTATGTACATGCCTTTTTGTATATCAAAAGCTTACAAATAGGATACAACAAAAGACGATGAAGGCGCAAAGGTGAAAACAAAACTACGCTTTGCCTTAAAAACAGTTGCCGATTACTATTCTCATGTGCGCTATGTTGTGTTATAGGTTGTTTCAATAAGGGATAGGATAAGGGTATGGATAAAACATAGCAGTATATAATTATCTGTGCTATCCTATAACCAACATAATTTCTTTAGGGTTTACATACAATGAAGATGGTACGGTTGACATTGTTGTATAGTATTGACGGATATCCATGAGAATTGTCATGAATTTCTTAATTTTTCGTGAAGCCGCTTGCTTTTTTCTTTTAGAAAAAGGTAAACTGTGAAGCAGAAAACCATCAAGATGGCGAATTGCTGATGAAGGAGGTGGCATTCATGAAGAAACAAGGATTGACGGTTGTCATATCGCATGCGGATAGTACATTGGGACAGCGCATGACACGCATTCTGGCAAGACATGGTGCCGAAATGATCTTATTGTATCAGAAGTTTGATCCTGCCTTACGATTAGCTGAAAAGGTTTATGCTTGTGGCAGTGATTGTGTAATGATATCCTTGGATAATGAGCCTTATTATGAATTATGCAAAACAATGGATGCATTACGTACAGATGATATTGCACGACAATTTATTTATATTCATTGATAAACAGTGTTTCCGTTACCAAATCATGAAGAGATCAGACGACATTACCTATGGTTTTCTGATCTTTTTTCATTTTAGCAGAAAGGGAAAATTCATTAAAATAGTAATCTTTTTGTAAAGATAACTTAACGAGAAAAGATTAAATTTCTTATGAAAGAATCAAATATGAATGATTCGGGATGGGGTGTCTGACAGGCTGGTAGTAGAAGCAAAAACATGTTGAAAGGTGTCACATGATGTTTAACGCAAACAAACATCCTTTCTATGATAAAAAAACATATGTAATATCTTGACGGCACAAAAAGAACATGATAAAGTGTAGACAGTTATATGACTGACGGAAGTGGAATTGACCACATGGAGTATAATGGTAAAGCAGGGCCGACCGTCTGGGCGAAAGAGTCCAGGATGTGTATAGGCTCTTTTTCTTATTTTTGGGATAGCAACAAAAGCGATAAAAGCCTATCGTTTCAATTGCAAATCCACGTAAAAATCCGTATAATGAAACGGTAATAAGGAGGTATGTGAAATGAGCATCGAACGCAAAGAATGGGAAGGCTTTGAAGGACGTATCTGGAAAGAAGAAGTCAATGTCAGAGATTTCATCCAGAACAACTATAAACCTTATGATGGTGATGAGTCTTTCTTAGCAGAACCAACCGAAGCTACAAACAAGCTATGGGGCGAATTACAGAAATTACAAAAAGAAGAACGTGCCAAAGGCGGCGTTCTGGATATGGAAACAGAGATTGTTTCTTCCTTGACATCCTATGGCCCAGGATATATATCAAACGAATTAAAAGATTTAGAAAAGGTTGTCGGTTTGCAGACAGATAAACCTTTGAAACGTGCCTTTATGCCTTATGGCGGAATCAAGATGAGTGAAGAGGCATGTACGACTTATGGCTATGAGCCAAGTGAAAAATTACATGAGATCTTCCATGAATATCATAAGACACACAACGATGCTGTCTTTGATTGCTATACACCAGAGATGCGTTTGGCACGTCGTAATAAGATTGTAACCGGCTTACCAGATACTTATGGACGTGGTCGTATCGTCGGTGATTATCGTCGTGTGGCATTGTATGGTATTGATTATCTGATTGCCATGAAACAAAAGGATAAAGCAAACTGTGGCTGTGGAACCATGAGCGATGATATTATTCGTCAGCGTGAAGAATTGGCAGAACAGATCAAAGCTTTAAAGGGCATGAAAGAAATGGCCGCAAGCTATGGCTATGATATCAGTGGTCCTGCAACAAATGCCAAAGAAGCTGTACAGTGGCTGTATTTTGGATATCTAGCTGCCATTAAAACACAAAATGGAGCTGCGATGAGCGTTGGTCGTGTATCTACTTTCTTAGATATTTATATTGAACGTGATATGGCCAAAGGTATCTTAACAGAAACAGAAGCACAGGAATTAATCGATCATATGACAATGAAATTCCGTATGGTAAAATTTGCGCGTATTCCTAGCTACAATCAGCTGTTCTCCGGTGACCCAGTATGGGCTACCTTAGATTTAGCCGGTTTGGGTATGGATGGCCGTCACATGGTCACAAAATCTGATTTTCGTTTCTTACATACCTTGGAAAACATGGGACCTGCACCGGAACCAAACTTAACTGTTTTATATTCCAGCAAGCTGCCACAAAGCTTCAAGGATTATTCTGCAAAGATTTCCATTGATACAAGCTCTGTGCAGTATGAAAATGATGATGTTATGCGTCCGGTTTGGGGCGATGACTATGCTGTATGCTGCTGTGTATCTGCTACGCAGACAGGTAAGGAAATGCAGTTCTTTGGTGCGCGTGCAAACTTAGCAAAATGTTTGCTGTACGCAATCAATGGTGGTGTTGATGAAAAGACAAAAACACAGGTAGGGCCAGAATATCGCGGTATTACCAGTGAATACTTAGATTATGATGAAGTTATGCATAAATATGACAATATGATGGAATGGCTGGCAGATCTTTATGTCAACATCCTGAATCTGATTCAGTATATGCATGATAAATATTACTATGAAGCAAGCCAAATGGCATTGATCGATACCGATGTACGTCGTACCTTTGCGACAGGTATCGCCGGTTTCTCACATGTTGTAGACTCTTTAAGTGCTATCAAATATGCGAAAGTTAAAACGATTCGTGATGAAGACGGCTTGGTTGTGGATTATGAAATCGAAGGGGATTTCCCTCGTTATGGTAATGATGATGAGCGTGCAGATGAAATCGCTGTATGGTTGTTAAAGACGTTTATGGAAAAAATCGAAAAACGTCACACATATCGTAATTCAGAACCAACAACTTCTATCCTGACAATTACTTCAAATGTCGTATATGGTAAAGCAACCGGTGCATTACCGGATGGAAGAAAAGCCGGAGAACCATTATCTCCAGGTGCTAACCCTGCTTATGGTGCAGAACAGAATGGCTTATTGGCATCTTTAAACTCTGTGGCAAAACTGCCATATGAATATGCATTGGATGGTATCAGTAATACCCAGACAATCAACCCAAATGCCTTAGGTCATGATGAAAAAGAACGTATCGACAATCTGGTAAATGTCTTAGATGGCTACTTTGATCAGGGAGCACATCATCTGAATGTGAATGTGTTCGGTATTGAAAAATTAAAGGATGCTATGGAACACCCAGAAAAAGAAGAATACGCTAACTTTACGATTCGTGTATCCGGATATGCCGTGAAGTTTATCGACTTAACACGTGAACAGCAGCTGGATGTAATCTCCAGAACTTGCCACGATCATTTATAAAAAAGAAGGAGGTCTGTTTTAAGTCGTTTGACTGCAGACCTTTCTTTATGGAGGATATGCATATGGAAAATGGAAAAGGCGCCATTCACTCAATTGAAACCTTTGGTTCAGTAGATGGGCCAGGAGTACGTTATGTAATCTTTTTGCAGGGATGTCGCATGCGTTGCCAGTTTTGTCATAACGCAGATACCTGGAAAATCAAGGAAGGCAGTGAAACCGCAGAAGAAGTCTTGCGGAAAGCTTTGCGCTATAAACCTTACTGGAAGCATTCAGGTGGGGTTACAGTGAGTGGAGGAGAACCGCTGTTACAGATTGATTTCTTATTGGAACTTTTTAAGTTAGCGAAACAAAAAGGCGTACATACCGTAATTGATACCTGCGGCAATCCTTTTACCAGAGAAGAACCTTTCTTTTCTAAGTTTCAAGAACTGATGCAGTATACGGATCTTTTATTGCTGGATATCAAGCATATCAATCAAGCGAAACATCAGCAGTTAACCGGCTGGGGCAACGATAATATCTTAGATATGGCACGTTATCTTTCAAGCATCGATAAACCGGTTTGGATTCGTCATGTCTTAGTCCCACAGCGCAGTGATGATGAAGAAGATCTGAAATGTTTGGATGCATTTGTGAAGACATTGCATAATGTCAAACGTTTTGAGGTATTGCCATATCATACACTCGGTGCTTACAAATGGAAAGAGCTTGGCATGGAGTACCCTTTAGAGGGCATTGAACCTCCAGATAAGGAAACGATAGAGCGAGCAAATGCATTGCTGCATACCGCAGATTATCAAGACTATAAAAACATGTAACCAGATACAAAAGAGATAGCCATTCTTACAGGAGAATATTTTCTATAAGATGGCTATTTCTTTATTTTTATATTGTTTATGTTAACAACATTTTATTACTTTTTTATGTACTTGAAGAAGATAATGTTAGGATGATACCATTGAAAATATAATCGAAAGTATACAGATAGCAAAAAGTAAGCTAAAATGAAATCACATGTAAAGTTAAGGAAGTGGATATCATGGATGAGATCATCATTGAGCATGCCAATCAAGGGAATCTAAAGGATGTTTCTTTACGTCTTCCTAAGAATAAATTAATTGCTGTTACCGGAGTTTCCGGTTCTGGGAAATCAACATTAGTCATCGATGTTTTATTCAACGAGTGTCAACGACAATATTTAGAAGCTTTAGGTATGCAAGGCATACAAAAACCAGGTGTGGAAAGGATTCAACATGCATGTGCTGCTGTATGTGTTAATGCTCAAAGCGGTAATCGCAATCCGCGCTCTAGTGTGGGAACAGCGACAAATCTATACACGGATCTGCGTATGTTGTATGAAAAATTAGGTGTTCGAGAATGTCCAAATTGTCATCAGCTTTATAAAAACAGCGTCTGTGCAGAAGAAACGATACGCATAGAGGATGAATATATGACATATCAATATTGTCCTCATTGTCATGAGAAAGTACAAAAATTGATGCATACAGACTTTTCCTTTAATACCAGAGAAGGCGCCTGTAAGGATTGTGAGGGCATGGGCAGTGTCTGGGAAATCGATCTTGTACAGGTGTTGCATGCTGATCTAAGCTTATCACAGGGTGCAGTGACTTTTTGGAAGCATCGCTATCAAGCGTATATGATAAGTCAATATGCAAATGCATTGGCATATTATGGTATTAAACAAGATTTAAAAGCAGCAGTAGCGCAATATGAAGAAGCGGCATATCGTTTACTTGTATATGGCAGTGGGGATGAAAAATTTTTATCGTATGTTAAGGATGAAACAAACAGGGAAACAACAGCTATACATTTTGAAGGAGTATTCCCTTATTTATGGAGAAAATTAAAAGAGCATGAAGGAGTACCAACCAGTCTTGAGGCTTGTTATAAACGTTCTGTGTGTCCAAGCTGTCAGGGGGAACGTTTAAAGGAAGCATCCAGAGCAATTACGGTTCTTGACAAACGTTTACCGGATATTGTAAATCTGACATTGGAAGAAATAGCTTATTGGCTGCAAGCTGTACGAGCATCACTAACACAAAATGAACATGCGCTTTGTGATGTTTATCTTTTGGATATGGAAACAAAGCTTCGACGTATACAAAAATTAGGCTTAAGTTATTTAACGTTGAATCGCAGTATGATAAGTCTATCCAATGGCGAAGCACAGCATTTACACTTAGCATCGCTGTTAGATGCAACCATGTCTGGTTTATTATATATTTTAGATGAACCAACGATCGGGCTGCATCCGAAAGATACCGATGGCATCGTAGAGATTTTAAAGGATATGCGTGATTTAGGGAATACCGTACTTGTGATTGAACATGATGCAGGTGTTTTACAACAAGTGGATTATCTTGTTGATATCGGTCCTAAAGCAGGGATTCACGGTGGGCAAATTGTGGCGCATGGAAGTTTTGCGGAAGTATTGAAATGTAAGAATAGTGCTACTGCCTATGCCATGCAACATCTTACCAGGAAAGTACATGCATATCGAAAACCATCATCATATATCCAAATCACAAATGCCTGCCGACATAATCTGCAACATGTGGATGTGCAATTGCCAATACATTTGCTCTGTGGAATATGCGGTGTTTCTGGATCTGGAAAATCTACGCTTGTATTTGATGTATTGGCAAAAGGGAACAAGCAAACAGAAGTAAATCGTGTAGAAGGTTTAGCGCAGTTTGATCAAACGATTTGTATCGACCAACAACCACCGATACGTATGAAACGCAGCAATATTGCTACATTCACCAATCTTGCCAACCCTTTACGCAAGGTGTATGCCAAAACTAAGCAAGCAAAAGCATTGGGATTCACAGATGCTTATTTTTCCTTTAATTCAAAAAAAGGACGTTGTGAGCATTGTGAAGGCATGGGAACGATAAAAAGCCATATGTTGTTTTTTCAAGATCAGGAGGTTATTTGTCCGCAATGTCATGGCAAACAGTTTCAGGAACAAGTATTACGCGTAACCTATCATGGATATTCGATTCATGAGGTTTTACAGCTCAGTGTAGAAGAGGCGATAACTGTTTTTAAAGAGGAAAAAGAAATACAGAAAATCTTGCGACTGTTAGAGCACATCGGGCTAGGGTATGTAAAGCTGAATCAATCTTTAACCACGTTATCCCAAGGAGAAGCGCAACGTTTGAAGCTGGCAAGAGAGCTTTTGCAAACCAAAGGAAAACATAATCTATATCTTTTAGATGAGCCAACCGTAGGTCTGCATATGCAGGATGTGGAAAACTTTATTAAGTTATTGCAGGAGCTGGTAGAAGAAGGACACAGCATTCTGGTGATTGAGCATAATGAGCAGCTATTAGCAGCTTGTGATTATCTTATTGAGTTAGGACCTCAAGGCGGCGTTCATGGCGGACAGTTGATTGCTCAAGGAAGTCCATTAGCACTCTTACATCAAAACGAAAGTGTCATTGCACCATATTTAAGAAGGTTTATAAAGGATTAGGAAGACCAATGTCTGCGCCTTATCACTTTCTTGATGAAGTGTAGGATTTGAATGAAAGAACTCAGTTAAGAAAAATACGATACTTTACGTTGATAAGATAGGATATACGCGCAATGTATGCGATATGTTACATAATGTTTGTTATGGTTGCTAGGAAAACAAAACGATTTATGATAGAGTATACGAGACATGAGGAGGTTAAGTTATGTTTCATGAAAACTTAAAGACTTTACGTATAGAAAAAGGGATGTCCCAGCAATTTTTGGCAGATCAGCTACATGTGACAAGACAAACAATTTCAAAATGGGAAAGAGGGTTATCTGTACCTGATGCAGATATGTTGATTGCACTAAGTGAGATGTTTGAGGTATCGGTAAGTACGTTATTGAACCGATCTATTAATGAAGAAGATACATTAGAGAATACGTTATTGGCAGAGAAGCTTGAACAATTAAATTTACAGCTTGCTCAGCGGAATCAACGCAGTCGTAAAGTGTGGAAAGTTATTCGCTTTATCGCTATCGCATGTTTGGTGTTTGGTATTTTATGTATCTTACTGAACGCGGTTGCTATGAAAAGTTATCAAGCTGTGGAAGCATCGGTGGTAGAGATAACAGAAAGTTGATTGTATGTGATAAGCAAATACGATACTTTATAAAAAGATGAGTAGGATAATGGAAGCTGATCTTTCAAATTAATTTTTGATAAAACACTGAAATCATGAGGATCCATCATTCTATAGATCCTCTTTTTACATAGGATTTCATGATGATCTGTGGTATTCTAAAAGTATGGTATAGGATAGGATCATGTGGAAAATATCAATGAAAAAAAGCAAGGAGGATATTTTATGAAACCATGCACAGCGGAAGTTGAAAAAATTATGGCAGAACGTTTTGGACAAGATACGGTAATTGCATTAGCAACCGTTGAAAACGAACTGCCTTATGTAAGATATGTAAATGCTTATTATGAAAAAGGCGCATTTTATATAATAACTCATGCCCTTTCAAATAAAATGCGACAGATGCAGCATCATACGATGGTTGCGATAGCTGGAGAATGGTTTAATGCGCATGGAAAGGCTGTGAATTTAGGCTATTTTCGAAAGAAGGAAAATCAGCAACTTGCGGAAAAATTGAAAAATGTATTTGCCGAATGGATTGACAATGGGCATAATGATTTTGAGGATGAGAATACGATTATTTTATGTGTGAAGTTAACAGATGGGGTGCTATTTTCCCATGGGAAAAGATATGTATTATGACAAGTAGAAACATCTTATAAGATGAAGTAGAATAAAAGAAGGTAAAGTTTTGCCTTATGTATTTCCTTGGAAATAAAGAAGAGATGAGGAGGCGGTTATGGATGAAAGCTTTGGAAGATATGACATTAGAAGAGCTATGGCATTTGTTCCCGATTGCGTTACAACCCTACCAAAAGGTATGGCTAACATGGTATGAACAAGAAAAAAGCTTAATAACACAATGCCTTCCTATGGAACATGTGGTACGTATTGCCCATATAGGTTCTACCTCATTTGGCTCAATTCAGGCAAAGGCGATCATTGATATCCTGGTGGAAATAGCACCCTGGGAAAAACGTATGGAAATTGCAGCAATCTTAAAGAAGCTGGGCTATTTGTGTATGTCAGAAGATGCCTCACGTATTTCATTTAATAAGGGATATACGCCAGAAGGTTTTGCGGAAAAAGTGTTTCATTTGCACCTACGTCAGCGCAATGATCATGATGAATTGTACTTCCGTGATTATATGAAGGAGCATGAAGAGCACGCTCAAGCGTATGAACAATTGAAGATGAAATTAGCGCTTGCTTATCCATATCATCGTGATGCTTATACCGAAGGGAAAACGGCTTTTGTGAAGCATATAACGGCAATAGCACGTACAGCTTATGGAAATCGTTATGAAACAAAAGCATATGCCATCTCTTTGCATGAACAAACCAAAGAACATGTACGCATATTTTTTACATGCACGCAAGAGCAGGAAGTACGAAAACATATGTACCAATTGCCGACTTCTTTACAGGAAGCAATGGATATCTATGATGCACAGGATTCTCAAACATATCGCAAGACGATTTTTATAGCGAATGAATATATAGGTGATATTTGGTGTCATGATATGGCAGATGAAAAAGCTGTGTTAAGCTGTTGCATCTTTGCTAAAGCCTATTGGGGAAAAGGCATTGGGAAACATGCTGTGGCAATGTTTTTAGCTGATTGTAAAAAGCATTGTACTCTGTCCTTTATAAGCGCTTATCTTTATGCAGATAATCTTGGCTCTATGCAGATTCTGGAATTTAATGGGTTCTTACGTAAACAAACCTTTATAAAAGATGGGAAACCTTGCTACTACTATGAAAAAGCACTGCATGACATGGTATGATACATGCTCTATATACTCTTCAACATACTGTCATAACAGTTGCCTAATAGGAAAAGGATCAAAGATTTTAATATCTTACATAACATGAACACATTTGCTTTTTGGATAGAAAACATTGAATGTCATAAACGATATTGATTCTAGTTGACGCATTCTTGTGGGTAATGTAAACTATGTCGGTGGATGCGTTTTCTTGTTCGCACCAAGAAGCAAAAGAACATTTGATGGTTGATTTTGATTTTCAAACCGGTACCAGCAATAAAGCGCATAAAGGGTAAATACTGCCCTTCAGAATAAACACGAAAAATAGATGGATTCACGAATTTGCACTTTGATTGAGTGCTTTTTTATCGAGAGTAATTGCTATATCATCATGACAATTGAAATGTGGAGCATACTAGCATAGGTAGTAAAACATTAATAAAAACAAGTGATTTTAATATTAAGTTCGCTTTTGCACATTAGCGTGAAATTCTTAATCTTTTCTTTCACACTTTGAGCTTTTATAATGGCAATGTAAGCGATACCGATAGAAAGGAGGACCTGCTATGAGGCTTTGTCATATTATGAATGATTTACTTGAAGCAAAAGATTATTTGAGTCTGGATCATTTCATAAAAACGTATGAGGTTTCAAAAAGAACGATACAAAACGATCTATCGTATCTGATGCAGATGTCTTCACGGAAAGGGTATCAGCTGCATATGCGCCGCGGTAGGGGTTACCTATTAGAGGTGACCAATCGAGAGCTGTTAAATGATTTTATCAAATCCTTGGAAAGTGATCGGCTCATAGATACCAAAGATCGCAACAAAAGTATTGCTGTGTATCTAGCTATGCAAAGTGATTATGTTTCCATGGACAAGGTGGCTGAAACTTTCCAGATATCCAAAACAAGCGTTAAAAAGGAAATGCGGGAAGTAGAGGAGCTATTAGAAAGCTTTCATTTACAGCTAGAGAAAAAAAGCCATTACGGCATACGGCTGATTGGTGCTGCTCATGACTGCAAACAGATGTTGGCGGACTTCTTCTTTGAAAATAATCCATTCTTAGAAAATGCTATGCAAGATATCTTAAAGGATTTTGCTCAGGTGAATTCTTTACTGGTGAATCAGATTGAAAAAGAAGATTTAAACATCAATTACAATGAATTAAAGAATGTCATAGTCTGGCTGCAGATCACGGTCTTTTATGCTCGTATCCATGTGGAAAAACAAATGTTTATGACAAGCAAACCGGTGAATGCGATACAACGCATCGCCTGGAAGATGAAGGAAATGATGGAAGCCTGCTTCGATATTGCAATCAGTGCAGAAAGCTTGCAGGAAATGGAAGTCGTTCTCCGCTTGAATGTCAGGGCAAAACAGCCAACGGTTTCTTTCTCTGATCAGCTGCGTCAAGATGTTGATCTCTTCCTACTGGATATTGACAAATTGTACAACACGGCTTTCAGTGAAGATCAGGACTTTAAGGAATCCTTATTGACCCATGTATCTTTGTTGATTGAGCGTCTGCATCAAAAGATTTCCTATAAGAATACTTTAATTAAAGAAATCTGTATCCGTTATCCAATGATCTTCAACATTGCCATTCGCTTCAGCGATATGCTTAAGGAAAAGTACAATGTGGAGGTTACCCATGATGAAGCGGGTTTCATTGCCACTCATTTTGCGGCTCATATGGAACGCGAGCGAAAATCGCGGATATTGCGCTTTAATCGCATTGGCGTTGTCTGTTCCTCCGGTGGAGGCAGTGCATATCTAATCAAGCTGCAAATCGAATCGTTATTCTCACAAGCGGATGTGGAAACCTTTAGCTTCCTGCAAATGGATGAGCTGGAACGCTATCATCCCGATTTAATCTTTACCATTATGCCGCTGGATCGTGATTTTGCGGCACCTGTCATCTATATCAAAGAACTTCTGGATGATTTAGATCTCATGCGCATCCGACAGGTATTACAGTATGATAACTGTGATTCTCTATCCATCGCAGATGCGGATTCCTATTTGTATTCTATCTTTGATCGACACTTCTTTCAAATTCGCAAGAGTGATGACTACCTTGCCTTATTGCAGGAAATGGCACAGCAGATTGAAGAGAGTGGCTATGGCGGTGAGCATTACGCACAATATGTCATGGAACGCGAATCGTATATGAGTACCATTTATATGAATGGTGTCTGTATCCCACATCCGATTGAGATATGTGCAAACCGCAATTTGATTTCCGTATGCATATTGGAAGAGCCAATTTGCTATGAGGATAAACAAGCTTCCATCATCTTCATGGTTTCTCTTACAAAAGAGGATTATGAGGTGCATAAGGATATTACGAAAAAGTTATACCAGTTGATGAATGATGAAAAACGTTTACAATGGGTATTGCGCAATCGTACATTGGAAGAATTGTTGATCGTGATGAAAGAGTTGGATGGAGGAACGCTATGAAAGAAGACTTACTAAGACGTTTAAGCAATGCGGATGCAGTTGCATCAAAGGAAGATGAAGTACGTGAGATTCTTTATGAAGAGTTAATGGATGCTTGTGATGATATTTCTTATGATCATCTTGGCAGCATGCTGTTTCATGATAAGGGCAGTGAAAAAGATGGCGTAAAGCTGATGTTTGCGGCACATATGGATGAAGTTGGTTTTCTGGTTCGGCATATTTCGGATATTGGGTTTGTTTATTTGATTGCCTTAGGTGGTGTTTTGGATAAAAGCAAAGAGATGCAAAAAGTACGCATCACAACCGCAGAGGGAAAGAAAGTACAGGGTATCTTGAATGTTACGAAAAATGAACAGGGAGCTGTAAAAGAAATGTATGTCGATGTAGGCTGCGATACCAGAGAAGAAGTCGAAGCACTTGGTGTAGCCATCGGTGATATGGTGTGCTTTGCCAGTGACTGTGATATTTTAAATCGTGATGCGATCATCGCAGGAAAAGCAATGGATGATCGAAGTGGTTGTTATGTCATCGCAGAAGCACTCAAACAGTTACATGCATGCGGACATCGCTGTGATTTATATATGGCCGCAACCAGCAGTGAAGAAGTTGGCGTACGCGGTGGAAAGACGGCAACCTATCAAATAGATCCGGATATTGTATTTGCCATTGATGTTGCCAATAACCCGGAACTGGTAAAAAACTATACGAATCATCGGCAGATTGGAAAAGGCTGTATGATCGTCCATTATGATAAAACGATGGCACCGAATGCCAAACTATTGCAATTTGTGAAAGACACGGCAAACAAGCATGGGATTCCTTATCAATGCGATATGTTCAGCGGTGGAGGAACCGATGCAGGAAATGCTCATTTAACACGAAATGGTAAACTCGCAATCGTTATTGGTATTCCATTGCGCTATTGCCATGGTGCATGGTCATTGGTGCATCAAAAAGATTTGGAACATGCCATTGCACTCGTCAGGGAACTTGCATTGGCAATCGATAAAAAACGTTACGAAACATTCATCGATTTTCAAGGAGGTAAGAAGTATGAATGAAATGGAACAGCAGATCGTAGGAATGATATCTGCCGCTGGGGACAGCAAAGCAAAAGCATTTGAAGCTTTAAAGAAAGTGAAAGAAAGTAAGTATGACGAGGCTAGAGCGCTGTTACAGGAAGCAAGAGAGATTGACTTGGAAGCGCACAAGATCCAGACACAGCTGATTACAGCGGAAATGTCCGGAGGCGAAAACAAGCCGGAAGTTGGGTTATTAATGGTTCATGCACAGGACCATTACATGACATCTCAATTGGCAAGAGATCTGATTGAGGAAATGATAAACGTATTTGAAGCAAAGGAGGGAAAGTAAGATGAAGATCGTATTATGCTGCGCTGGTGGATTTTCCACAACCATGCTGATGGACAGTATGAAAAAGACGGTAAAAGACAGTGCTAAACTGAATGAAGCTGATTTTGAATTTAAAGCTATTCCAGTAGATTTACTGAATGCCGAAGTAGAAAACACGGATGTTCTGGTTGTTGGTCCACAGATTGCCCACAAGATTGATTACATCAAACCAATCATTGATCCATATAAGATTCCATATGTCATCGTTGACAAGGAAACCTATGGAAAAATGGATGGGGCAACCGTCATGAAAATGGCTTTGATCGCAAGAAAAAAAGCTGACATGAACAAATAATTTCCATCGGGGGAAATACACACACATAAGAAAGCGAGAGTGAACGTATGTTTGACAAATTTGAAGCATTTATGAACAAATACCTGACTCCAATCGCCAATAAGATGGATAAACAAAGACACTTAAGTGCCGTTAAAAAAGCGATGGTAGCAATGACACCATTGTTGATCATCGGTAGTTTCTGTTTGATTCCAGAAGCGATTCCAAACATGATTGGAGAAAACAATCCTATTTCACAGTGGATCTTAGCAAACCTTGACATTATCTATATTCCATACAATGTCGGTATGGCGTTGATGTCTTTATATGTAGCCGCTGTTATCTCTTATCATCTAGCTCAGTCTTATAAGCTGGATGTACCTGGTACCTTAAGCATGGGTGTCATTGCCTTCTTGATGATGGCCGTTGATTATACTGAAGATGGCGGTATCATGACAACTTACCTTGGCCCAAAAGGTTTGTTTGCGGCAATGTTTGCCTCTATTATCGCAGTAGAATTATACCGCTGGTGTAAAAAGAAAAACTTTACGATCAAGATGCCGGAATCAGTACCTGATTTCGTATCCAGATCTTTTGAAATGATTCCTATTTCTGTTATTGTAATTGGTTTCTTCCTGATCATCCGCGTGGTTTGTGTCAATGGTTTACACACTGTGCCACCAATGATCTTTACGAATCTGTTTGCCCCACTTGTTGGTTCTATGGATAACCCATTTGCTGTTACCTTCTTACAGATCTTACGTTGTTTACTGTTCTTCTTCGGTATCCATCCATCTGTATTAAGCCCTATTACAAGCCCAATTTCTACACAGTTCTTGGCTGAAAATATGGAAATGGTAAAAGCCGGTGGAAAAGCTATGCACTTCTTCACACCTGGTGTAGAATCTGCATTTGGTAACTTTACCGGTACCGGTGTAACCTTCGGTTTGGTATTCTGGTGCTTATTATCAAAATCAAAAGCGCAGAAACAGGTAGGCCGTGTTGCCTTGATTCCAGCATTGTTTGGTATCAATGAACCAATTCTATTTGGTGCACCTATCGTATTAAATCCAATCTTCTTTATTCCTTACGTAATCTGTGGTGGTATCATTGGTACGATTCCACACTGGATGATGCATTTTGGTTGGGTAAGCTGTTCTACCTTTACCCCTCCATACGTTGGTGTCTTCCTAGAAGGTTTCTTAACCAATGGCGATTACATGTCAATTGTGGCAAACGGTATTCAGTTGATTCTTTCAATTCTAATCTGGTATCCATTCTTCAAGTTATTTGAAAAACGTGAGCTTGAAAAAGAACATGAAAATGAAGAGAAGAAATCAGTCATCTCTGCAGAAGATGAAGCATTATTAAATGATTTAGATTTGGACTTCTAATTACGTAAAAAGCGAAAATCTTACGAGCAAAGGCAAGCATTTCGCTTGCCTTACGTATTTTAAAGAGATAAAAAAGGTTAAGTAGAATAAAATTATAGGCAGGAGGAAAACTACCAAGTTGTATTGGTACCACCTAGCATCCTAGAAACAGTTACTACTTTACCCTAAAAAGAAAGCAAGGAGGTGCAACATGGCAAAACGATTAAAGAAATTACAAAAGTTTCTGGAAGACGAAAAGTTAGATGCACTGCTTATCAAAAGCAAGACCATGAAGAAGTATATGGATACTCTTACCGGAAGTGGCTGTCAGGTATTAATCTTAAAAGATGCGGCATATCTGATCGTAGATGGTCGTTATATCACCGAAGCAAAACAACGTGAACATGATCTAACCATCCTTCTTCATGCTCCCCATAAAACTGGTCGTAACTATTTAGGAACGGTTGAAGAGTTACTGAAACAGCATGGCTGTACTTCACTTGGTGTTGAAGCCAGTCAAATGCTGATCAAAGAATATCGTCAGGTAGAAGAATTAGGTGTTACCATTCGTCTGCTTGGTGATGAAATTGCCAAGATTCGTATCCAAAAGGATGATGAAGAGATTGCCATCATGCAGGAAGCAGTGGATATCACGGATGAAATTTATGCCCGTGTGTTAAAAGAGTTATACATTGGGATGAGTGAGTATGAAATCAGTGCACTGTTACAATACTTTGCCATCAAGGCAGGAGCGCAGCAGATGTCTTTTGAAACCATCGTAGGAACAGGAGAACGCAGTGCTATGCCACATGGTCGTCCAACCGGACGTAAGATCAAAGCACATGAACCGATTCTTATGGATTTTGGTATTCAGTATAAAAATTATCAATCTGATATGACACGCGTTGCTTTCTTTGGCAAACCACAGCCGGAAATTGAAAAGATCTATCATATCGTCTTGAAAGCACAGCTGGCAGGAATTGCCGCTATGAAAACAGGTGCTTTGGCGAGTGATGTAGATAAAGCAGCTCGTGATATTATCACCAAAGCCGGGTATGGCGATTACTTCGATCATGGCTTAGGACATGGTTTAGGAATCGGTGATGGAGATGAATATCCGATTCTGAATGAGAAGGGGGATGTCATCCTGGATGAACATATGATGATGTCCTGTGAGCCGGGTATCTATCTGCCAAATGTCGGTGGTATTCGCATTGAGGATGATGTTGTCATTATTGATGGTATTGGCAGACCAATGAACAAGACTACAAAAGATATGATAATCTTAAAAGAGGAATAAGCTATGAAATATAATTTTGATGAAGTCAACAATCGTTTAGGCACGTATTGTACGCAATGGGATTATATTGAAGATCGTTTTGGAGAAAAAGATTTATTGCCTTTTTCCATTTCCGATACGGACTTTAAGATTCCCAAACCCATCACGGAAAAAATCTTAGCTGTGGCGCAGCATGAAATTTATGGATATACCCGATGGAATCATCATGATTTCAAAGGTGCTATCACAGGTTTCTTTCAACGCCGTTTTGCTACCGCCATGGAAGAAGATTGGGTGCTGTACAGTCCTAGTGTCATGTATTCTGTATCCTTATTGATTCGCTTGTTATCAAAGCCAGGCGATGCAGTTGTGACCTTTAATCCGATGTATGATTCTTTCTTCACCGTGATTGAGGATAATGAGCGTGTATTGATTTCGCATGATCTCATACATGAGGATGGCAGCTTTGTAATTGATTTTGAGAAGCTAGAAACACAGCTGGCACAGGCGAAACTCTTCCTATTATGCTCTCCGCATAATCCAACTGGCAGAGTGTGGAGCGAGGAAGAATTACGTAAGCTCATTGCCTTGTGTCGTCGTTATGGGGTAAAGATCATATCTGATGAAATTCATATGGATATTCAAATCGGTGCACGCCGTCATTCCCCGATCTTGAAATTTTTGGATCAATACGATGAGCTGTATTTAGCTTCCTCCTGTTCCAAGACCTTAAATGTACCGGGATTGATTGGTTCTTATGTCATCATCCCTAACAAAGAAATCAGAGATGGCTTCCTCTTTCAGACAAGAAAGAAAGATTTCCTGAATTCTGTCAGTATCTTAGGGATGTATGCAACCATGGTTGGCTATACACAGTGTGATGATTATATCGATCAGATGGTGGAATACTTAAGAGATAATATGCATTATGTGGAAACCTTCCTTGCTAAGGAATTACCGGATTTCCATTTCAAAGCACCGGATGCTACCTATTTAGCTTGGATTGATGGCAGGGATGTGCCATTTACCAGTGAGCAGATTCAGGAGGCTTTGGTACATGTAGGCAAGGTAGCCATCATGAAAGGGGAAACGTATGGTACAAACGGTGAAAAATATTTGCGTTTGAACTGTGGTTGTCCAAGAGCAAAATTAGAGGATGGATTACAAAGATTTAAAAAAGCCATGAATTGGCTATATGCAAAAAACAAATAAGAAGTGAGGTTAACTATATGAGTGAAACAACTGGTATCTTTCGTAAATTAAGCAGCAAGCTGGATCATACACCGAATGATATCCCTATGGGGAAACGTTTAGGTGCCTATTTTATCGATTGGTCTTTAGGCGGTATCATCAGTGGTTTTCCAGCGGTCTTGCTGTATGGTGTCATTACCGGTAAAAGTGACATGTTTTCTGATTTGTATGTGTTTGAGGCATTAGGTTTTGAACGTTATTGGGGCATGATAGCAGGTATCTTATGCCTGTTGGCAGCCATTCTGTACTATATTGTCGTACCATGTAAGATTTGGAGGGGACAGACGCTTGGTAAGCATCTGCTTGGTCTGCGTATCGTACGCAAAGATGGGGAAGCTGTCGGAGTAAAGGAATTGATCTTACGTCAAGGAATTGCTATCTTCCTGATGGAAGGAACCTTATTTATCATATCTACGTATATTCGTCAGCTGGTGACTTTAGTAACATGGGTATATGTTGATGCTATTTGGCAGTATATCGGGATTGCCTTTACATTGCTATCGGTCGTTTTAGCAATCTATACGGCGAGTCATCGTGCTTTGCATGATTACATTGGGGGAACAAAAGTTGTATTAGCTTTAAAAGAAGAGGAAGTAAAAAAGGATACGCCAAGACAAACAGAGAAACCTAAACCAGAGCAGCAAAAAAGAAAACAGAAGCCAATGCCTGCACCTCAGAAAAAGACGGAAAAGAAACGTCTGCCAAAAAAGAACGGAAAGAAATAAGTTTCACTCTTATAAGGACTTTTCATTGAGAAGAGTCCTTTTTCTGTAGAGCATATACATGAATTTATATGGCGGTTATAAAGTAGGACATCGATAGCTAGCTATGTCTAAACACTATTAAAAAAATCATAATGATCGACAGAAGCTACTCCCATAAGATGAACAGGTTATAAAAATTTTAAATGGTAATTTATGTAAGCGCTTGACAATGGCCATAAATGGCTTATAATATACTTGTAACGTGTTACTGTTAAAAACAGGCATGAGTTATAGTAATAACTTGTATACTTTTTAATGGAGGTAATTATGTTACGTTTTTTTAAGCCAAAAAATCAAAAAATTGAGGTTTATTCATCGAATTCCGGGTGTTTATATGCGCTGGAACAGGTGAAGGATGATATTTTCAGCACAAAGATGATGGGAGAAGGAATCGCTATCAAAACCGATGACGCTTACGTTTTTTCCCCAATATCAGGAACAATTGAGATGATTGCAGATACGAAGCATGCAGTCATTGTGAAAAATGAAAGTGTCAATATACTTGTTCATGTAGGTGTTGATACATGCATGTATAAAGGAGAGGGTCTACAGGTGCTGACGACAAAAAATGCAGAAGTAAAGGTCGGTGATCCTTTAATCAAGGTTGACAGACAATTCTTTAAAGAAAAAAACATAAATACAGATACCATTTTAATTTTCATGGATTGCGAAAGTGAGCGTATTCAGTTGTACAGTGAGAACTTAGTCACGCAGGGGAAGACAGCCATCGCCAGTATTTGCAATAAGAAGCAATAAAAATGGGTAATTATAAAATAAGTAAGGTTTTAAACAATAACGTTGTTATTGTATGTGATGAAAAGGATAGAGAGCTCATAGCTCTGGGTGGCGGTGTAGGCTTTGGAAAGAAACGCGGTGAATATATCTCAGATGAGGATATGGAAAAGAAATTCATTGCCGCGGACAGTGAAGATTTATATAAAAAACTTTTTAACACATTAACACGTGTATCTGTAGAATATGTTGATATTGTCGATTATACGGTAGAAATAGTAAAAAAGGATTTGGGTATTAAGCTGAATCCACAAATCTATGTACTGCTTATGGATCATCTTTCCTTTGCTGTTGAAAGAGCAAAAGAGCATTTAAATCTATCATGTCCTATGTTAGCAGAGATTAAGATTATCTATAAGAATGAATACAATGTTGCGAAAAAGGTATTGGATTACTGCGAGAAGAAATTGCATATTCGCTTACCTTCCAGTGAAGCAGGATTTATTGCCATGCACATTATGAACGCTACCAACTGTACATCTGACATCAATCAGACATTGGATGTCATGGTTATCGTCAATGGTGTTGTACGCATCATAAAAGAGTATTATCAAATCGAATTTGAAGAAAATAGTTTAGATTATTTACGCTTATTAACACATCTGAACTTCTTTGCGAAACGGATCGTGTTAAAGCAAATGGAAGAAAATGATCAGGAAGTTATTGAGTTACTCCAAGGGAAATATCTGGAGGCTCAAAAATGTGTGGATGAAATAGTCAAATATGTGAAAGAAAATTTCGGGTATACGATTTCGGAACAGGAACGTATCTATTTGGCTATCCATATTAACCGAAACGTGAAAAAGAAATAGGTACTGGGAGTGTTACTGAAAAGGCAGACCCGGTGATAAGTACGCACAGGAAAGAGTTGCGCTACTTTATCATCGGGTCTTGTTTTTTTGAAATAAAGATCCTTGGAATCAGAAGTGGCCACATGATGCAAGAAAAGAAAGGATGATTACAAACCAACACTAACAATGTTAAGTAACAAAACGCAACAACAATCTTATCAAATAAACTTGGAAAGGAGATTAACATTCAAATATTGAACGTTATAAAAGCATTATGAAAGAAAAAATATCAAGAACCATGCAAAGCTTTGCTCGTGGTATTTTACAGCCTGTATTTTTTGCGGCACTTATGGGAATTGTAGTGGCTATTTGTCAGATTTTGCAGTTTGATTTTATGCCAGACATCGTAAGCACTTTCGCAAAACAAATATCTGGAGCAATGACATATATCATTGGAAACCTGAGCATTCTGTTTGCCATTGCCTTGGCAACACATTTCGCTAAAAGAAACAAAATGGAAGCAGCCATTCTTGTTGTATTAACGTATTTAACCTTTATGTCCTTAAACAATGCCATGTTGAATGTGACTGGAAAACTGTCAGATGCTGAAATGCTGATGGGGACAGGTCAGAAAATGGAGCTTGGCATGCAAATTACCGATATGGGTGTCTTCCTTGGAATCATTTTAGGTTGCCTAGTCGGTTATATGCATAATAAGTTTAGTTCAACTTCCTTTAAAGGGTTGCTAGAGCCATTTGGCGGTGCTAAATTTACCTATTTCTTATTAATTTTTGTAGCCTTTGCCTTTTCTCTAATTGCTGTTTATGTATGGCCGTTATTATCCGGCGTGATCTATAGTATTACACAATTCTTAGGAGAATCCGGTGGTATCGGTGTATTCCTCTACGACTTCTTGAAACGTCTATTAATTCCGACCGGTTTGCATCATTTTATCTGGACACCATTATTCTATACTGAATTAGGTGGTGTTGCTGAAATAGCAGGACAGGTATATGCAGGAGCACAACCAATCGCTTTAGCAGAATTAGCAAATGCTAATAGTATTACTTCTTTGCATGAATCCATGCGATTCTTCCAGACGAATATTTCCGTTATCTTTGGTTTCCCTGGAATTGCAATGGCTATTATTGCGACTGCGAAACCCGAAAATAAAGCAAAGATTAAGAAATTGGTGATTCCGGCATGTATTGCTTGCGTCATGGCTGGACTTGGGGAGCCGATGCTATTCCTCTTTATCTTCTGTGCGCCGTTATTATGGGTTGTCGATGCCGTTCTTACCGGGGTATTTGCGACAGTTGCTTATCTGATTGGTATACAAGTATACTGGCGTGGATTATTAGAAACCATCTTACAGAATTTTGTATTAGGAGCTGGATTGACCAAATGGCCTTTAGCATTGATTTTAGGTCCGATTGCGACGATTACCTGGTTCTTTGTCTTTAAGTTCCTCATTGTGAAATTCAATTTAAAGACACCTGGTCGTACCGATAATTTAGAAGATCTTAGTGATTCTCAATTGGCATTAAACACAGATGGTGAAGTGACTATTTCTGATAAAGATATGATTACCGGATTGATTATTGAAGGTTTGGGAGGCAAGGATAACATTCTTGCAGTAAGCAATTGTTTTACACGTTTGCGTGTTGATGTGAAGGATGAAACTCTTGTAAATAAAGAGATGCTGAATAAAACAGGCAATAGTGGAATCGCCATGAATGGCAAATACATTCAAGTGATTTATGGACCTGCCGCAAGAGATCATCGCACAAGGGTTTGTGAAGCGTTAGGATTAGAAGATTAAGTCAAAGGAGGCAATATGAGTGATAAACAATTGTTGATGTCAGTATTGCAACATCAAAAAGGATTCGCAAGAGCGCCGTGGGTGCCCTTTGCAGGAGTACATGCAGGTTCGCTATGTGGCTATGATGCCAATGAAATCTTACATGATGCAGATAAGCTTGTTGAGGCATTGATGAGTGTTAACACATATTATCATCCGGATGGACAGCCTGTTATTTTCGATCTTCAATTAGAAGCGGAAGCTTTAGGTTGTGAACTGTACTGGGACGAGGGAGGGAAAGTACCTCCCACTGTCCGTACACATCCTTTTGAAAATGAAAAAAAGATACCATGTCGCTGCATGATACCGAAGGAAGAAGATGGACGGTTTCCGATTGTTCTTAAAGCTATGCGGAAAATGAAGGAACTTGTTTCTGAACATACGGCATTATATGGATTGATCTGCGGACCATTTACCTTGGCATCACATTTACGAGGACAAATGCTCTTTATGGATATGTATGATGATGCGGATTATGTTCATAAATTAATCGCTTTTTGTAAAGAGGTTTGTGCATCTGTTGCACAGATGTATCTGCAAAATGGTATGGATATTATCGGTTATGTCGATCCTTTATTATCGCAAATATCATCTGAGCATATTGAAATGTTTTTGCTAGATGCATATGCGGAGTTGTTTCAACATTTAAAAACGTGTCATGTTCCTTCCTGCTTGTTTGTCTGTGGGGATGCTACGGCGAATCTGGAAGTCTTATGTCGAATGAAACCAGATTGTCTCTCGGTTGATGAAAACGTGTGTATGAAGGATGCTTTGGCAGTATGCCGAAAATATGATGTGGTTTTAGGAGGAAATATCCAGCTTACGATTACTATGCTGCATGGTAGCTCACAGGACAATATGAAGGCGGTCATTGATATTATTGAGCAATGTGAAGGTACAGATGATTTGATTATATCACCGGGCTGTGATATGCCCTTTGATGTTCCGGTAGAGAATGGCATCGCTTGTTATCAGGCAGTCACTGATTATGAGAATGTTAAAACAGCTTTACAATATTATGATCCTGAACAGACATTCGATGATGTCGAAATAGAGCTTTTACACTATGATGATTTGCAACGGCCAATCGTCGAAGTATTTACATTAGATTCACGAACATGTGCAGCATGTACCTACACGATGAATATGGTTAAGGAAGCATATCATCGCCAAAGTGATGCTTTTGATTACATCGAATATATGTATGTAGATAAAGCAAGCATAGCGCGTTGTCGAAAAATGAATGTAGAGCATCTGCCCTGTATTTATGTAAATGGAAACTGTATATGGTCCTCACGGATACCTACAGTAGATGAATTTTTAAGTACCATTAAAAAAATAGGAGGTAAGTAAATGCCATTATATAAACAATTCCCTAATGCCGAATATCCGCCATTATCCAGGGAAGAAATTCGCAGTCTGATTAAGGGTGAAGGTGCCTTGCGCCCTGCTGTTATCATCCATGGTCATTGGATTCATGTTGATGAATTAAGTGAGTATAAACATAAACCAATCAATGATTTGCATGAACGTATGCCTTGTGATGCCGCTCCGTTTTATATGAAAAAACCGGCCATTTTTGGGAAAAAGGGGGAGTTTTGCTACTGTGATGTAGAAGGGGCAGATCCATCATTGAAAAGAAAGCCGGGAGAATCCGTTGCCGTTGATGAAGAAAATGCTTTGGATTGGGATGTAATTGAACAGATTTCCGAAAATTGTCCGGATGCCGAACATCCTGATTTATTTGAAACAGCGCCACAAGAAGATGGAAGATATCGCTTAATGTCAATCACGCCTTTCTTCATGTGGTATCAGGTAAAATTCCGAGGGTTACAAAATACGCTGTTGGATATGTATTTGGAACCCGAGCGTGTTCATAAACTGAATCAGAAACGCTTGAAATACATTTTACGGACGATGGAACGTGGGGTACAGGAAGCTAATATTGACGGGATCACGGTGTTAGATGATATCGGAATGCAGACAGGGCCGTTTATGTCCAAAGAATTATTTGATGAATTTTACTTACCTTACTATAAAAAAGTTTGTGAGCGTGCCCATGAATTAGGTATTGATGTTTGGTTCCATAGCTGTGGAGACATCCGTGAATTATTACCATCATTAGTAGAAGCCGGAATTGATGTATTGCATCCTGTTCAAAAATATTGCATGGATGAAAAAGAAATCGTGGAAACATATGGAGATGATTTGGCCTTTTGGTGTGGATTTGATTTGCAGCGTTTATTTCCATTTGGCAATGTCGAAGATATTCGTGCAGAAACACGATTCTTAGCAGATACCTTTTGGCAGCCGCATAAAGGTAAGATGATTTATACCATCAGTAACCGTATTGGGGATAATGTACCTTTGGAAAACTATTTGGCATTTGTGGAAGAAGCATATCGCTATGGATCACAGATTGAACAAAAGGGAAATGGACAGCATGCATCTCCCGCTTATGCAGATAAAGAAAAATGGTATGGGATAGAAGCAACTACCACATCAGATGAATAGGAGAGATAACAATGACAAGAGAAGAATTGTTAAAGGCAATTATTACAGAATTGCAAAAAGGAAAGATCAAGGATTTTAATGAGCATGTCCAAGAGGCATTGCGTGAACAAATCCCGGCCACCGTATTATTAAATGACGCCTTTTTAGTAGCTATGCAAAATGTTGCTGATAAATGGTCACAGGGCAAAGCGTTTATTCCCGAAGTGTTAATTGCTGCCAGATGCTTAAATTCAGGATTGGATTTAATTGGCCCTGAATTATTGAAACATAACGTTGAGACGAAAGGAATCATTGTATTAGGTACTGTTAAGACGGATTTACATGATATTGGTAAAAATCTTGTAGGATTGATGTTGAAATCAAAAGGTTTTGAAGTGATTGATCTGGGGGTAGATGTTGCGCCAGAAAAATTTGTTGAAGCGGTAAAGACCTATCAGCCCGATTATGTATGCATGTCGGCTTTGCTGACGACCTCAATGCCATCCATGAAACAAACGGTGGAAGCATTAATTGCTGCCGGATTACGCGATAGCGTTAAGATTTGTGTAGGGGGAGCACCCGTCACCTTGGCATATTGCCAACAAATTGGTGCCGATATTTATGAACCCGATGCGATAACCTTAGCGCAGCGATTGCTTGACTTATCATCATAAGATAAAGAAAGATAGTATGATGAAACTAAGCTTTAAAAAAGCGGAACCGTTTTGGTCAACGTTGTCAGAAAATTCTTGTCTGTCTGCGGCATGTGCTGGAAATCAGACATGCGGGAAATGCCGTATTACGCTTGTACAAGGAGCGATGCCAATAACGGATACGGAAAAAAGGCTGTTAAGCAAAGAGGAAATTAAGGCCGGAATACGTTTGGCGTGCTGTCATGAAAAAGCTGAAGAAGATATAGCAATTTCAATTAATCAAGAAACCGGATTTCGCATTCTGGGTTCTTTGCAAAAACAAGTATTTGCGAATAAAACACAAAAGGGCATCGGCATTGCGATTGATTTAGGAACTACTACTGTTGTAATGGCATATATCGATCGCAAAACCGGGGAGGTTTTATGGGAAGATGCCTTTGTAAATCCACAGCGTAGTTTCGGCGCTGATGTCATAACGAGAATTCAATATTGTAATGAACATGGGGTAGAATCATTACAAAGTATTCTCTTGCAGCGGATGAAAAAGAGCATTCAAACATTTCAAAGCTGCTTTCAAAAAGAAATATCTTGCATGTATGTTTGCGGGAATCCTGCCATGGCGCATATCTTTCAAGGCGTTGATCCCAGAAAAATCAGTGAATATCCATATACTTGTCCTATTACAGAAACACAGATCCTTACGGATAATTGGTTTCAATTACCTATGACGGTACCTATCACGATCTTACCCCATTTTTCAGCCTTTGTCGGAGGCGATATTTTAGCCGGTATTATTTCCTTAAGTACGCGTATGAAGGAGCATACGATGCTGCTTGATTTGGGGACGAATGGTGAATTGGTCTTATGTCATCACGGGAAGATGTATGTGACGTCAACGGCTGCCGGACCTGCCTTTGAAGGTGGGAATATGAAACATGGAATGGCAGCAACCAATGGTGCGATTTATCAAATTCGTTACGAAAACGGTTGGTGCTTTAACACAATTGGAAATACGAAACCAATCGGTATTTGCGGTAGTGGCTATATGGAAGGAATTGCTGAATTATTAAGAATGAAAGATATGGATGAAACCGGTTATTTAAAACAAACATGTCAATTAACTGCAAATGTTTCCATTGTACAAGAAGATATTCGCAATTTTCAATTGGCTAAGTCGGCCATTCGTACCGGTATCGAAAGCTTATTAGCCATATGTCAATTAACAGCATCGGATATTCAACATGTTTATATCGCAGGTGGTTTTGGAAAAGCATTAAAGATACAGACATTGATTACTCTGGGTATCTTACCGGCAGCATTTCTTGGACGTTGCTCCATAATTGGTAACAGTGCTTTGCAAGGAACTATTCAAATCATGCAAACAAATGCGCTGTCAAAAGCAGAAACTTTACAGAAAGAAGGTGTCTGTGTGGAATTGGCACAACAAGAAGGCTTCATGGATACCTATATGGAGCATATGTGGTTCTTATGAAACAAATCATAGCATGTGAAATTTTTCGTCCTTTTTTTGATAAGATCAAGCAGCAACTGCCATATGCCTATACGGTAACTTATGTAACCATCGCATCACATAATCATCCTTCACTGCTTCACGATAAACTACAGAGTCTTTGTGATGAAGCATACGATGCAGATGAAATTATTTTGTTGTATGGCATTTGTGGAAATGCAATTGAAGGCCTTTGTGCCAGAACCTGTGATATGTATGTTCCAAGGGTACATGACTGTTTTGCGCTCTTATGTGATGATAACTGTGCTGAGGATTTACAGGTTAAAAATGCATGTTGGAGATGCTTATCAAATATGGATGGCAATGATCAAAATAAGGAATATGCATCTTATATTGAAAGCTATGGAAAAGAAATGGCAGATTATGTAATGCATATGCTGTATCATGAGCAAACGTTATTGTACGTCACGTTTCATACTCAAAAAGACAATGAGAATATAGCGAACTTAAAGGAAACTCATAAAGTTGAAGTAATAGAGGGAACATTGGATAAGCTGAAAAATATATTATTACCAAAAGATGGGCAAGGACTTCTCCATGTGCGAAAGGGAAATAAGATATGTTGTCTTTATGATATGGTAGAGGTCATGAAAGAAGAAAATATATGAAAATTATTTGTGTCCATGGCTTTTTAGGAAGTGGAAAAACAACCTTGATCAAGCACATCATCCATCTTTTACAAGGACAACGAATCGGTCTTTGTATCAATGAGTTTGGTAGTGTGAACATTGATCAAGAAGAATTTAAAGGGATGTCGATTCCTATGACAGAGATTCATCATGGTTCTATCTATTGTACTTGTCGTCAATATGATTTTCTAGATAAGTTGCAACAGATGTTGTCTTTTGATTTGTCCTATATTGTAATTGAAACGAGCGGTTTCAGTGATCCAAGTACGCAAAAATCAACGTTTGCTTATTTAAGGAAACAGGGATATATATTCTCAATATGCAATATTACTGTTGTAGATGCAGTGACGTTTGAAAAATGGAGTCGGGTAGTGCCTTTATTACATCGTCAACTTCAACAGTCGGATTATATTATAATAAATAAAATATCTTTCGTGACTAAGCAAAAAAAGCAAACATTACATATACATTTAGAGAGTATCTATCAGACACCAATAATAGAAACGGATTATTGTCAAATTCCTTTACAAATCTTAACCGATCATTATACAAATAAAGCAAATGAAGAAATAATTCATCAGAAATATATGGATTTATCTTCTACAGTGTGCCTAATTGCTAAAGATATGTCTTTAAGTAAATTACTTAAATATTTGGAAACATTACAAGATAAAATTTTTCGAGCAAAAGGTTATTTACATTTAGCTGAGGGTGCTTTCTATATAGAACTTGCAGGGGATCAATTATCTTGGAAAAGCATAGATGGAAAGAAAGATAATCTGCTTGTCATTTTGTATTCTGCACGTTTCACATCAAGTTCTGAAATAGCTACAACATTACATTCAAAGATATGGGAGGTGCGTGAGAATGATTCAACAAATACTGAAAAAAGCAACAAACAATGAGGTTTTGAATGAAAAAGAAGCGTTGGAACTTTTATCCATAACGAATTTATCTACATTACATTCAAAGATATGGGAGGTGCGTGAGAATGATTCGACAAATACTGAAAAAAGCAACAAACAATGAGGTTTTGAATGAAAAAGAAGCGTTGGAACTTTTATCCATAACGAATTTATCTACATCTTATTTTGAACTTTTATCAACAGCACATGCAATTTCGAAAGCACATTATCAAAGCAAGGGATATGTATTTCTGCAAATTGGTTTGAATGCTGCACCTTGTTCCGGAAATTGTAAATTTTGTTCAATGCGGATGGATGGATTTCATGATGACATGCAAATGGAACTATCAAAAGAAGAAGTCATTGAAAAGGTAGTATCCTTACCTTTTCATAAACTTGATTCTTTATTTTTAATGACAACGGCAGACTATCCTTTTCAGCGTTTTCTTGATATCGGAAAAGCTGTGAAGTGTTTGCTGCCATCACATATCAAATTGATAGCGAATATCAAAGATTTTACTTTAACACAGGCTCAAGCATTAAAGGATGCAGGATTTTACGGTGCTTATCATATAGTCAGACTTCGTGAAGGAATTGATACGGCAATACCAGTGAAAAAACGAATTCAAACATTGGATGCAATCAAATCCGTCGGTTTAGAATTATATTATTGTATTGAACCAATAGGACCGGAACACACCTATGAGGAAATAGTAAAAGAAATGTTACGTGCCAGAGAATATGATGTCAAGGTGATGGCGGTAATGGCGCGTGTGAACACTTCAGATTGTGCGTTGAAGAAGTATGGAGAAATTGATGATTTTGAGCTTGCTAAAATTGCGGCAGTTACCAGATTGGTATGTAATCCATCAATTTCCATGAATATGCATGAACCAAGATCTCTCGGAATTCTTGCCGGTGTTAATCAATTGTATGCAGAGTGTGGAAGTAATCCAAGAGATGAGTGCAATGAAACAGAATATCACAGAGGCTGGAATATTGATCAAGCATGTAATCTTTTATTGCAAGGAGGCTATCACCTTAATTGAAAGGAGCACCTATGAAATTATCATTGCCTTATGGAAAAGGATATAAAAAACTCAATATCGAAAATGCATGTGTTAAGCAGATACTATCTGCCCAAATGAGGGTGACACCTACAATGACAGAAGCGGCTATAGTGGAAACAGCTTTGCAAAATCCAATCGGTTCCAGCAGATTGGATAAATTGGCGGAGCATAAAGAAAAGATTGTGATCATAGCATCGGATCATACACGACCAGTGCCAAGCCGCATCTTGATGCCACTCATACTTAAAGAGATACGAAAAGGCAATCCACATGCGCAAATCACGATATTAATTGCGACTGGTTTACATAGAGAAACAAAACGTGCAGAATTGATTGCGAAGTTTGGTGAAGAAATTGTTGAGAAAGAAACAATCATCATACATGACTGTGATGATCAAAAACACATGCGTTTTCTTGGTATATTACCATCAAAAGGTGAGCTATGGATCAATGCGATAGCCGCAGATGCGGATTTATTGCTCGCGGAAGGCTTTATTGAGCCGCATTTCTTTGCCGGTTTTTCAGGAGGAAGGAAAAGTGTATTGCCTGGGGTAGCTTCAAGGGCAAGTGTTATGTATAATCATAATTCTTTCTTCATTTCCAGCGAGTATGCCAGATGTGGCATTTTAAAAGACAACCCTCTTCATAAAGATATGTTATATGCAGCACGTAAGGCACGTTTGGCATTTATCGTGAATGTTGTTCTAGATGAGCAGAAAAAGATTATTCATGCGGTTGCCGGCGATGTGCAGAAAGCACATGCAAACGGTGTGGCATTTGTAAGGAAGTATAATCAGGTATATGCTCAGCCAACAGACCTTGTCATTGTAACAAATGGCGGTTATCCACTCGATCAAAATCTTTATCAGGCAGTCAAAGGACTAAGTGCTGCCGAAAGAGCCGTGAAAGAAGGTGGGGTAATCCTTTTATTAGCAGAAGCCATTGATGGGCATGGGGGCGAAATGTTTTATCGCATGTTTGAAGAAGAACGTGATTTAGCAGCCTTAATGGAGAAAATCTTGGCGATAAAGGCGGAAGATACTGTACCTGATCAATGGCAAGTTCAGGTGTTGGTGCGTGTATTATTAAAAGCTCGTGTAATATTAGTATCCTCGTTAGACGATAAAACTGTACGCAATTTTCATATGGTACCGGCACATAGCTTAGATGAGGCAATGAATCTGGCAAAAGCAATGTTACCGAACGAAACGTTTAGCATTAACGTCATTCCTGATGGCGTTTCCGTGATCATATCACCAAAAGAAATTGTTAATAGCAGAACAAAAGTTTCTGCGTAAGGAGGAAGATAAAAATGAAACAATCATCAGCAATTTGTATAGCAGGAGGGGGCAGTACGTATACGCCCGGTATTGTATTAATGTTATTAGATAATTTAGATCGCTTTCCGATTTCACGCATAACGCTATATGATAATAATGAAGAACGGCAAGCGAAACTTGCGAAAGCATGTGCGATCATGATGAAAGAGAAAGCACCTGATATCGTATTTAATTGGACAAGTGATCCCCAAACCGCTTTTACCGGAATTGATTTCGTAATGGCCCATATTCGGGTAGGTCTATATGAAATGCGGGAAAAGGATGAAAAAATTCCTTTGAAATACGGCGTAGTCGGTCAAGAGACATGTGGTCCCGGAGGAATTGCTTATGGCATGCGTTCGATTGGACCAGTCATTGAAATAGCAGATTACATGGAAAAGTATTCACCAAATGCCTGGCTCTTGAATTACTCAAATCCGGCATCCATTGTCGCTGAAGCTACAAGACGTTTACGTCCGGGAAAACATATTATCAATATATGTGATATGCCGGTTGCTTTAGAGACGATGATGGCTGCTGCACTTAGTGAACGTACAGGAAAAACATATACCAGAAAAGATTTTGAAGTTCGCTATTATGGTTTAAATCATTTTGGATGGTGGACAGATATCCATACAAAAGATGGAAAAGATGTGATGCCGATTTTGAAAGACTACATCAAAGAAAACGGTTTTGCGACAAATGCGAAGGATTTTCAGCATAAAGATGCTAGCTGGAAAGAAACATATCAGAAAGCAAAAGATATTTATGCCTTAGATCCTACCACGATTCCATCGACATATTTAAAATATTATCTGTTCCCGGATGAAGTTGTTGCACATAGCAATCCAGCTTATACAAGAGCAAATGAAGTCATGGAAGGAAGAGAAAAGGAAGTTTTCGGAATCGCAGAGCGCATTATAGCTAAGGGAACAGCCAAAGAGGATACGTTTGCCGTTGGTGTTCATGCAAGCTTTATTGTCGATTTAGCTTGTGCCATTCGTTATAACACCAAAGAACGAATGCTGCTAATTGTTGAAAATAATGGTGCGATAGCGAATCTGGATGATACGGCAATGGTTGAAATACCGTGCTTAGTTGGATCTTCAGGAGCGGAAGCATTAACGGTAGGTAAAATTCCATCCTTTCAATTAGGGTTGATCAATGAACAATTATATGTGGAAAAACTTGTTGTAGAAGCTTGGATCGAGGGTAGCTATGGAAAATTGTGGCAGGCGCTTACACTTAGTAAAACGGTGCCAAGTGCTTCTGTAGCAAAGAAAATTCTTGATGAGTTAATGGAGGCGAACAAAGAGTATTGGCCAACATTATCCTAAACCAGAGTATTGTTTCAAACAATTACAAGAAGTACATCAAGAGGAGGAATGTGCATGCAGATGAAATATTGCGCATACAGCTATTTAGATGAATCATCATCATTATGTGATTATGAAGTAGCGACCGATAAGTTGGCATCTTTAGCAGCGCTATGTGCCCATTATGTCAAAGTAATTGATAGCGATGATCTTCAACTGCTGACATCTATGATCTATCACGCGAATGGATCTATTCGCGGAAATTGTGCAATTACGCAAGAAGATATGCAACAATTGGAGAGATTATATGAAAAGTACTATGTTGAAATGAAGTGCTTTGTATTGCCCGGCGGAAGTCTTCAAGCATGCTGGCTGCATACCCTTCGAACAGAAACAAAGGTCGTCATACGCTGTTTAAATGCTGTAAAACAAGAAGGAATCCCAGTAAATCCTATCTTATGGGACTTTATGAATTTTTTATCAAATATCATTTTTATGATGTGTTTATATGAGAATCAGCAAGCGGATACGGAAGAAATAGTATTTGAAAGTAAATCTTATGCATGCACGAAATCTTAGTTGTATAGCGGTTATGGCTGCATTGGAACTGCTGATTTTTACTTCCTTTTCCTACATCCTATATTTAGAATGTATCACGTTTACACTTGTTGTATTTGCCTTGATCTTCCCACGTAAACAAGCGGTATTGGCAGCATTTGTATTTACGACACTAAACATGATGATACAGGGAGTGACTCCTTGGTCATTCATGTATCTGTTGTTATATCCATTATACAGCTTAGTGATCAGTGTATTTGCTAAGTGTTTAAAGAAGCATTTTCTGCTTGCGGCATTCTTATGCGGACTATTTTCTTTTCTCACTGGACAATTTCTGCAATTGCCATTTATGTTATTTTCGAAGCATCTTGCGCTTGCTTATTTCATCGTTGGACTCAAGGCTTCAACAATCCAGTTCATTTTATCTTTTTGTTTATATTTGGTGTGTGCCAGACCGGTTTTATCGGTATTAGAGCGAATCGAAAGGAGGTTTTTATATGAATAAGATGTGGAAAATATTCCTTATTATTTGTTTCCTATGCGTAAGCGGATGTATGAAAAAAGATGAAAAGATTGTGAAATCTGATCAAAAAGAACGAGAAATCACTCTGCATATTCAAGTCATTCATGAAGTGGAAAAGAAAGAATTAATGAACAAAGATATCACGGTAAAGGGCAATATTCATACATTAGAGGATTTTTTACAACATGCGGATGAATTAGCTGTAGAAACAACAAAAGGACAGTATGGTACAACCTTAATGGGAATGCTGGGAGTAAGAACAGAAGATTTTAAAAAGGGTCCTTGGTGGCTATATGATTCAGATAATAATACCTCTTGCAAGGAAAAGGGGCAGTGTGATGCAATTGACATTTTACAAGTGAATGATCAAGATCAATTTACGTTCCACTTCACTTCTTCCTTTTAAGATCATTAGAAAAAGGTCGGGTGATGATTAACAATGAAGATTGTAATAGCAATAGATTCTTTTAAAGGCGCTACATCTTCTATCCAGGCAGGAACTGCCATAGAAAAAGGTATTAAGAAATATCATGCCGATAACACAGTGGTGATTCCGGTAGGAGATGGAGGGGAGAATAGTTTACAGGCGTTAGCTCATGCACTTTCAGATTATGAATGGGTTTGGTATTCATGTAAAAATGCTTTTTTTGAAGATAGTAAAGTAGCAGTATTGAGTTTTTATGACAATGGTAAAAAAACTTGTGCAATTGAAACAGCGGCCATTTTCGGATTGCATGATAAAAAGGTATCACGTGATACAGTGAAGCAAACATCTACATTTGGATTAGGCACTTTATTAAAGCAGCTGCAAATGGATGATTATAAAAAAATTATAATTTTTATAGGTGGCACAATTACAACCGATGGTGGTTTAGGAATGCTTCAGGGATTAGGTGTCCGGTTGCATGATAAGGATCATCGCGAACTTGGTTTAAACGAAAATCCCTTGCTAAAGATTAAAACGCTTGATCAAAACAGTCTGGATACTGTTTTAAAACAATTTGCGGATGTAGAAATAGCAGTAGGATGCGATGTGGATGCTCCTTTATATGGCGAAAAAGGTGCGGCTGTTATGTTCGCAAGACAAAAGGGAGCACAAGATGATCAGATTGTTTTCTTAGATAATCAATTACAATTGGTTGCGAAATTACTAAAACGTGATCTGAAACAGCCTTATTATGGTGCTGGTGGAGGTATTGCAGCAGCTTTATCACTATTTGCGACAAGCGTAAGTTCTGGATTCACGCTTTTGAATACTTATTTACATATTGAAGACAGCATGAAAGATATGGACTTAGTAATTACCGGAGAAGGTCGAATGGATGAGCAAAGCTTACAAGGAAAACTGCCGGTCTGTATAGCGTCCATCGCAAAGCAGATGCAGGTACCGGTAATTGCAGTCTGTGGACAGAAAAAAGGAGAAGTCTCATCTTTTGATACATATTTTAACGGTGTTTTCTCTATTCAACCCGGCGTAGTTACGCTTCCTGACGCAATAACGAATACCGAAAAAAATTTAGAAGAATTCAGTTATCAATTGATGCGTAGCCTGCATGCAATACATCCCTTGCGGTTATTAAAATAAAGCTTAAAAAGCTTCTAGTAAAAGATTGTGTTTTACGAGAAGCTTTTTTTAGGTTGAGGAGCTTTGATGGCTTACGTAAGAAGGGTAGGATGAAAAAAATGTTACCATAAAAACACCTTCTTTTTCCTACTTACAAATACGTCTGGGAAAGATAACTTCGTTAGCTTTTCACTGTATTATCAAGGCATCTTCTGATTGTCTTCCTGGAATTAAAAGCTTATAATGATACTATGTAACAGGAGGAGCTTGTATGAAAGAAACATTACAGTTAAGGGATTTTTTGAAGTATCGATTTGTATCCAATGTAACCTATGCACCCGATGGGGAACATGCGGCGTATGTCATAGCAACTTGTGATGAGAAACATAATACGTATCAACGACGTTTGTATGTATGGGATGGAAAAGCACATAAACAGCTTACCAATGGGGGTAAGGAAAGTATGTATCTATGGGAAGATAAAGATACCCTATTATTTTCCTCTTTGCGTGATAAACAAGATCAAGAAGCTGTGGAAAATGGAGAAGAACGTACGGTCTTTTATCGTATTTCTTTACATGGAGGAGAAGCAATTAAAGCATTTACAATACCGCTAGTTGTAACCGGCATCCAGAAAGTAAGTGATGGCTGTTATGCCTGTACGGTAGATTACGATCTGAATTACTCATATTGCTATTCGTTGGATGAGGAAGAAAAAGTCAAGGCATTAAAAGAAAAGAAAGACATGGAGGATTATGAGATCCTGGATGAGCTTCCTTTTTATGGAAATGGTTTAGGTTATACTAATAAGAAACGAAATAGCTTATTTCTATATGAAGAAAATAGTGATACACTGACACGCATCAGCACGGATATCATGGATGTAATGGATGTGAAATGGGATAAAGAAAAGCAGCTGTTGTATTATACCGGTGAAGTAAGAATCCAACATAAACAGACAGGTCGACAAGGTATTTATGTTTATGATAGGAAGGCCGGCACATCAAAGTGTATCCTTGAACAAGGGGAATATATGATTTCCGGCATTGAACCATGGGGAGAAGAGCTATTGGTGATTGCCAGTGATGGCAGACGTTATGGAATCAATGAAAATGCACAATTCTATTTCTTAAAGAAGCGTAAGCTGGAATTGTTTGCGGCAAATGAAGATTCCTTATGGGGAAGTGTTGGCAGTGACTGTCGCCTCGGTGGTGGCAAGAGTTCTTGTTTATATCAAGATAAGTATTACTTTATTACGACCAGAAGGCATGAAGCACACATCTATGCACTGGATAAGCAGGGTGATATCCAAGCGGTTTTAGAACTTAGCGGCAGTGTGGATGCTTTTGATATCCATGATAAAGGTCTTATCTTTATCGGTATGCAAGAGGACTTACTGCAAGAGTTATACCAAATGGATATAACGAATAAAACCTACCAACGCATTTCTGATTACAATATGTGGGTGCATGAAACAAAGACTATTTGTCCATTAGAAGAATGTAACTTCATATCGGATGATATCACCTTGTATGGATGGGTAATGAAACCTGTAGGCTATGAAGATGGAAAACAGTATCCGGCAATCTTGGATATTCATGGTGGACCAAGAACGGTTTATGGTACGGTGTTCTATCATGAAATGCAGGTATGGGCAAATCAAGGCTACTTTGTATTCTTTATGAATCCACGTGGCAGTGATGGCAGAGGCAATGGCTTTGCGGATATCAATGGGAAATATGGAACGATTGATTATGAAGATCTCATGAAGTTTACGGATGTTGTCTTAGAACGTTATCCGGCAATCGATCAACAACGTGTTGGGGTAACCGGTGGCAGCTATGGTGGTTTCATGACCAATTGGATCATTGGCCATACCAATCGCTTTAAGGCAGCAGCAAGTCAGCGTTCGATTGCGAATTGGATCAGCTTTGCGCATACCTCTGATATAGGGGAATTTTTCACTAAAGATCAGCAGCAAGCAGATACTTGGGAAAGCGTAGAAGAGTTGTGGTGGCATTCTCCTTTGAAGTATGCCAATCAGGTAAAAACACCAACGCTGTTTATTCATAGCAATGAGGATTATCGCTGCCCATACAGTGAAGGTTTGCAAATGTATAGTGCGCTTGTGGAGCATGGCATAGAAGCCAGACTTTGTATGTTTAAAGGAGAAAATCATGAGCTAAGCCGCAGTGGGAAACCAAAACATCGCGTGAAACGTTTAGAAGAAATTACCGATTGGATGCAACAGCATCTTAAATAAAAAAGTTGCATAAAAATCCTATACGAATGGATAGGATGAAGCTGCCTTTCATTGCTTGTAAACAAAGTATGAATGCCTTAGTAAAGAAACTTTAAAAGTTGACTAGGATATGTATGAACATAAGATGGTTAATGTGGTGAATAGAGCAAATGGGCAGCATGCCTTATGGATTATCGCTAAGAGATATAAAAGCAAGATAATGTAATGTGAAGAAAAAGATGATAGGGTACGAAAAAAAGGTTCTTGCTTCATCATGGTTTGCGGATGATGAAGAAGGACCTTAAAAGGATGTCTATCATTTTTTTTGAATCTCACAGTGAGGCAATTCTTATGCTGATGTCAATGGTTATTCATGAAAACCGCAATGGGCAATGCCGGTATAGCGTGCAATCTCTTCACTGGTTGTACAAAGATCAGCTAGGGTTACATCGTGAATATTATCATGACCACTGACACGGGCAAAGGATTTTAATTCTTCTTTCAATGTATCCAGATAACAAGCTAAGCGCTTTGCGCCTTTTTCTATATCAAAACGTTTGCGCAATGCGGGATCTTGCGTGGCAATACCCATCGGACACTTACCGTTATGACAGATACGATATTGTTGGCAGCCAATCGCCATCATCGCTGCACTGGCAATTGCTATGGCATCGGCTCCCATCGCTAAAGCCTTCATCATTTCTCCGGATGTACGAAAGCCTCCAGTCATGATCAATTCCTGTGGCATGTCATGCGCATCCATATAGGCTCTTGCTCTTGCCAGGGCATAGACAGTTGGTACGGTAGCATTGTCTTTTAAATACTTAGGAGATGCACCGGTTGCTCCACCTCTTCCATCAATCGTAATAAAATCTGGCGCCGCATACTGAATCCAAGACAAATCATCTTCAATACGTCCAGCGGCAATCTTAATGCCAATCGGTCTGCCTTCACTACGGCTGCGTAACTCATCTACTAATGCTTTGAGAGCTTGCTTTGAGGTAATTTCTTCAAAACGAGAAGGAGAGATAATATCGTGTCCTAATGGTTTTTGGCGAATTGTAGCGATTTCTTCTGTTACCTTTTCTTTAGGCAAATGGCCACCCATACCCGGCTTGCTGCCTTGCCCGATCTTAATTTCAATCGCATCCGCAGCCTTTAGGTTTTCATCCGTTACACTGTATTTATTAGGCACATATTCAAAGATATATTTATACGCATGGTCACGTTCTTGCGGAAGAATGCCGCCTTCTCCTGAACATTGTGCCGTTTGTACAGCAGCACTTCCCATAGCTAAGGCAGTTTTGGCTTCTTTTGATAAAGCCCCAAAGCTCATATGAGAAACTAAGACAGCATGTTCTAAAACCATAGGTTTCTTTGCTTTTTTACCTATGATGGTCGTTGTGCTGACCTCAGCTTTATCAGGCAGAGGAGGATGAGCCAATTGTCCACCTAGCAGCAAGATATCATCAAAACCTACCACGTATTTTCTTGTCCGCATGGCCTCAATGCGACTGCCTTTTCCTTGTGCCATTTCATGAATCAGTTCCATGTTACTTTCTAAATCATCACGTGTTCTGGCATGTTCTTGAATAGCGAGCGAGCCACCTTCATCACCAGTCACTTTATCTTCTTCATTTGCTGCATCATCCTCTACTTTCTTAAAACAGCCGTAGGGTGCTGTACATAAGGGGCATGCCCAATCAGCGGGAAGCTTGCTCCAAGGAGTTCCTTCTTTTGCTTCATCATAGACATAGCCGCAAATCTCACAAATATATTTACTCATAGTATATTTCCTTTCTGTAAACGCTTACTTTATATGCTTATTGTACTCTTTAACTTATGAAAGCGCAAATGATATCCTCTATATCTATTTTCTATTGCAGAAAATAAAATCGTTTCCATAGTCTATGTTGTTTTTATATATGCAAAATAGCGGTATTAATGAAAAGGATGTGTTGATACTTTGAGTGATAGATGCATTCTGCATGCAAAAAGCAGAAGCGTAAATTTAATGGCAGAAGATGTGTAATTCTTTTTCCATAAGCGAAATAGTTATTGCCGTTATGCATATTTTCCTCTATAATGAGGGCAAATGAAAGAAGGGATCACATGCAGTTTTCAAAACGAATGGAGCGCTTAGAAACATCAGTGTTTTCCACATTAGATGAAGAAAAACAGCGTTATCTGAAACAAGGGAAAGAAGTATATGACTTTACGATCGGCAGCCCTAATATAGCGCCATCAAAGGAAATCATTCAGGCTTTGATCGATGCCGCCAAACAACCGCAAAGCTACATGTATGCACTGCATGATATTGATGAGTTACGTCAAACAGTCAAAAAATGGTATCAAACACGCTATGAAGTAGAATTGGATGCAGATACGGAAATCCTGTCGCTGCAAGGATCACAGGAAGGCTTGGCTCATATTGCCTTAGCTATTTGTGATGAAGGGGATATTGTAATGATTCCAAGTCCTAGCTATCCTGTCTTTGCCAATGGACCGAAGATTGCCGGAGCAGAAATTTATGAAATGCCCATGCGCGAGGAACATGAGTATCTGATTCAATTTGATGAAATACCTAAGGATATTGCCAGTAAGGCGAAAATGATGATTATTTCTTATCCAAATAATCCAACAGGAGCTACGGCGCCGGATGCTTTTTATGAAGAGCTGATTCGTTTTGCGAAGGCGAATGATATTATTGTTCTTCATGATACCGCCTATAGTAATCTGGTCTTTGATGGGGAAGAAGGAAGAAGCTTCTTATATTATGAAGGGGCAAAGGATATCGGTATAGAATTTAACTCTTTCTCTAAGACATATGGCATGGCCGGTGCTCGTATCGGTATTTGTGTCGGTAACAAAGAAATTGTCGGCATGCTTAGAAAATTGAAAAGTAATATCGACTATGGGATGTTTCTGCCAATCCAAAAGGCAGCTATCACGGCATTGACACAAGATCAAAGTGTTGTCGAAGAAACAAGGGAACAATATCAAAAACGAAGAGATATGCTTGTAGAAGGCTTTCATAAAGCTGGCTGGGAAGTTGCTTCCCCTAAAGGAACCATGTTTATGTGGGCGGCAATACCAAAGACCTATGCGAATAGTGAACAATTTGCGATTGCCTTACTCCAAAAGACGGGTATTTTGGTAACACCGGGCAGTGCTTTTGGAACATATGGAGAAGGTTTTGTGCGTATTGCGCTTGTGCAAAGCGAAGAGGTCATCGAAAAAGCTTTGCAGGCAGTGCAGAAATCGGGCTTCTTTACTTCATGAAAACCTTATTGGCAATTGGTGGAGGCAGTTTTCAAAAAGCGGAAACTCGCCATTTAGATTTATACGCAATCGCACGAGTGAACAAGACGCATCCTAAAGTGCTCTTTCTTCCGGCTGCTTCACATGATGATCAGGGTTATGCCAAACGATTTAAACAATATTATCGCAGTTTGGGTTGTGAAGTAGAAGCTTTGCGTTTATGGCATACAAAACTGGATAAAGAAACACTTGCCCAAAAAGTCCTTGCTGCGGATATTGTCTATCTTGGCGGCGGCGATACACAGATGTTGATGGAAGCCTTACAGCTGCATGAGTTAGTAAGTGTATTACAGCAGGCATATGAAGCAGGTATCGTCATTTGTGGATACAGTGCAGGAGCAAATGTATTATTTTCCTATGGCTATAGTGCCTGTGCGGATGGTTTGCGGTTTATAAAAGGCTGTGAATTGGTAAAAGGCTTATTTTGTCCGCATTATCAAGAAGAAGAACGCAAAAGTTTTCAACAAGCCAGTGAACAATATCCAACGTATGCTACCTATGGTTGTGAAGATCAGCATGCTTATTGTGTGGAAGATGATAACGTGCGTTATATGTGATAAGATATTGCGCTCTGTTTTTCTATATCCTATGATGATCGAAAACAACACCAGGTAACATCGGTGAAGACAGGCTAAGGGAATAAGCAAAGAAACATTGAGAGAAGCATTGGAATTGATTTTTCATTATTACGAAAATAAGAAAAGGCTCCTACCATGAATGGACACCTGTATCATGCAGATGGCACTATTCAAGTAGCGGAGTCTTTTTTTGTAATAAAGGATAAGGATGAATAAGTAATGTATGAATACTATAAAGGAGAAGAATGAATAAGTAATGCATGAATACTATAAAGGATAAGAATAAATATGCAATGCATGAAAATTATAAAGGATAAGAATAAATATGCAATGTATGAATATTATAAAGGATAAGAATAAATATGCAATGCAGGAATGCTATAAAGGATAAGAAAAAATATGTAATGCATAAATACTATAAAGTATAAGAATGAATAAACAATGCATAACTACTGTAAAGGAAAAGTTTTAACAAGGATCGTGACAACATGTCAAATTCATCAGGAAGATGCCATCACGTAGCGAAGAAACTGCATCTTTTCCTGTTCATAATGGGTTTCAATGCGATACTTGCTTGTTTCAACAAAACAAGTTGTTGAAGTTTCACAGTATGGTTTTAATGGCTCTACTTTTGAAAACATGCCGCCTGCATTTTGATAGGATTGATAAAAAAGCTGGAATTGTTCAATAGTAAAGGTTAATTGAGCACCATCGGGAAGCCGGTTTACATGAGAATCCGGATAGAAGGTAAAACTGTTAGGTACCATGTCCTTTAAAGAAGTATCCTTTTCAGAGTCACAAGTAATTACAAGATAGCTATTGCCTTTCTTTAGATATAAACGTTTCTCCATGTCATTTTTCTTTAACGATGCATATGAAGTGGTTGGTGATATCTTTTTCCCCTGTTCATCCTCAATGTAGAAGTCAACGTCTAAATATTTTTGTACAGTATCATGATCATCAAATGTCGCATCGGCAATCGTAAAACTGATTTTTGCAGCAATCGGATTTTTTATATGCTGTTTATGGTCAATATAGCGATAGCCTAGAAAACAAAGTAGAAGAAGAGGAAGCAGGATCATACCTTTTCCAAGAGAATTCCAATCCTTCATATATTGTTGCGATTTTTTAGCGCTATGCTGTAGCGATTTGCGGACATACGCTTCTCTTCTTGCCACTACCGGATCTATCTTAGGAAAAGGCTGTGCATCTTGAGCCAAGTCATAAAAGGTAGCAGTGGATTGTGTTTTTGTCGCTATTTGGGTCAAAAAGTCATCGCAAAGCTCTTCTGTGAGCGTGTTTCCCCCAGTAATTGTGGTTTCCAATTGCATACAGATTTTCTTCATAGTAACTACCTGTTCTCCAGCTTCTATAAGGGAAGCTTTGCGTTGCTCTAACAATGGGGCAAACGCTGTTTCATCTTGTAAGATCTGATGAATTTCCTCTAGTGAAAAATCTAATTTACGAAGTAAGATTATTTTCTTTAACACAATAAGATCTGCTTCCTCATATTCGCGGTAATTGGATGCATTACGTTTAGGCTGCAGCAAACCTTGCTGTTCATAAAAACGAATGTTTTTCTTACTAATGCCACAACGCTCTTCTACTTCACGAATCAACATAAGTTCCACCTCTTTCTAGTGTTATTATAAACGTTCCATAAACTGGAATGTCAATTATAAATCAGCAAAAATTTATAAATATGCTGGAAATTAATGGAAGGTAAGCTTACAAAAGGAGGAAAACTTGTCATGTGATTATAATTTTTATATAATAGAGAAGTTCTTGAAGTAATGATTGCAAGTAAAAGATGTTTTCATAGCTTTTACAATGAACAAAAGAAAGAGAGAGGAACTTATGTTTGAAAAAGTATTTAAATTAAAAGAGAAACATACCAATGTGAAAACTGAGGTTATCGCAGGTTTGACAACGTTTCTGGCTATGGCCTATATCCTAGGCGTGAATCCATTAGTATTAAAGGATGCCGGCATGGATGTATCCAGTGTCTTCTTGGCAACTGCCATTTCTGCCGGTTTTGCGTCAATCTTAATGGGATTATTGGCTAACTATCCGGTATCCTTAGCAGCCGGTATGGGTGTCAATGCATTGTTTGCTTATACGATTTGCGGACAGATGGGCATGAGCTGGCAGGCAGCTTTGGCAGCCGTTTTTGTATCCGGTGTTATCTTTGTGGTAATTTCTGTTACCGGTATCCGTAAAGCCATCATTAATGCTATTCCAAAACAGTTAAAACTGGCTATCGGTGCGGGAATCGGTTTCTTTATTGCTTTTGTTGGTTTAAAAAATGCCGGTATTATTGCCGGTAGTGAAGCTACCTTTGTGACTTTAGGAAACTTCTCCACACCTTCTGTCTTATTAGCAATCTTTGGTATCTTGCTTACAATTGCCTTTGTAGTAAAGAAAGTGCCGGCAGCTGTTTTTGTTGGTATGGTCATCACGGCAATTGTTGGTATCATCTGTGGTGCTTGTGGTATAGAAGGTATGCCAGCTTTACCATCTAGCATATTAGAAACCAATCTGAAGCTGGATGGCTTTGGCGCTTTTGCTTCCGGCTTTGGTGAATTATTTGCCGATCCATTCCAGGCATTCATCGCACTGTTTTCTTTCCTGTTTGTCGATTTCTTTGATACTGCCGGTACGTTAGTAGCAGTTGGTAATCGCGTAGGACTAATCAATGAGGATGGGGAATTAGAACATGCTGAACAGGCTTTATTGGCAGATGCTGTAGGTACAGTAGCAGGTGCTGTTTTAGGAACTTCTACGGTTACTTCTTTTGTGGAATCAACATCTGGTGTAGAAGTTGGCGGAAGAACCGGATTAACTTCTTGTACAACCGGGGTTTTATTCTTCATCTCTATTCTGTTTGCACCTATTATCTTATCCGCTGTTACCAATGCGGTCACTGCACCGGCTTTAGTTGTAGTCGGTATTATGATGGCACAGCAGTTAAAAGGGATTGATTGGGATGATATGGTATTTGCCACTGCTGGCTTTGTGACGGTCATCGCTATGATCTTAACTTATTCCATCTCCAATGGAATCGCCTTTGGCTTTATCGCTTATGCTGTTGCAATGCTAGCAAATGGAAAAGCAAAAGAAGTGCATCCAACCGTTTGGGGATTGATTTGTATCTTTGTCTTATACTTTGCTTTACCTTATTTAATGTAGTGATGTAGTTGTCTTAGTAATGAAGTCGTTTTATATATAGTATAAAAAGTTTTTCTTCCTTATAAATAGGTGTTGATAATGATGATTATGAAATAGGATGTATAAGGTACATGCTGATAAGAGGCAGAGCCCCCTTCATCAACAACATATCTTTGATCATTAAGGAAGAAAAGTGAAAACTTAGAAAATTTTAGGAAAAATATTTTAAAATTAGGCGATTAATGCTATTATAGTAAACGTAAAAAACCGGTACTACAGGTAACAGTATCGGTTTCTTAATTCAAGGAGGATGTTATGGCTGATAAGATTATCGTACTGGACTTTGGAAGTCAGTATAACCAGCTGATTGCACGTCGTATCCGTGAGTTTGGAGTTTACTCTGAACTGCACCCACATACGATGACGCTGGATGAAATCAAGGCTTTAGGTGATGTCAAAGGTATCATCTTCAGTGGTGGACCTAACAGTGTTTATGACAAAGATGCATTTACGTGTGATCCTGCCATTTTTGAAGCAGGTATTCCGGTATTGGGAATCTGTTATGGCATGCAGATGACACATCATATGAATGGTGGAAGTGTGAAGGCATGTGAAGCCAAGGAATATGGAAGAACGGAAATTACGGTAGAGAATGATTCTTTATTGTTTAAGAATCTTCCTAAGAAGCAGATTGTATGGATGAGTCATGGCGATCAGGTGGATCAGATGGCAGATGGCTTTGTGCGTGATGCGTATAGTGAAACGTGTACGTATGCAGCTACGAGCAATCAGGAAAAGCAGATTTATACGCTGCAGTTTCATCCGGAAGTGCGCCATACAGAATATGGTAATGACATTTTGCGTAACTTTGTATTTGAAGTATGTCATGCAGAAAATAACTGGTCTATGCATAACTTTATTGATATGCAGGTGGAACAGATTCGTAAGACGGTTGGCAAAGACAAGGTATTGCTGGGACTAAGCGGCGGCGTGGATTCTTCTGTTGTGGCAGCTTTGTTACATAAAGCAATTGGTGATCAGTTGATTTGTATGTTTATTGATCATGGATTGTTAAGAAAAGGTGAAGCGGAGAGCGTGATGGAAACGTTTGGTCGTGAGATGAATGTGCATTTGGTGAAGATTGATGCGAAGGAGCGTTTCTTATCAAAACTGGCTGGTGTAAGTGATCCGGAGAAGAAGCGTAAGATCATTGGTAATGAGTTTGTGTATACCTTTGATGAAGAGGTCAAGAAAATCAGTGCCGGTGAGGATATCAAATGGCTGGCGCAGGGCACGTTGTATACGGATGTAATTGAATCTGGTACAAAGACGGCGCAGACGATCAAGAGCCATCATAATGTTGGTGGATTGCCTGAGGATATGCAATTTCAGCTGATTGAACCGTTGAATACGTTGTTTAAGGATGAGGTTCGCGCGTTGGGTAGTGAGCTTGGCTTGCCGGATGAGATGGTGTGGCGACAGCCATTCCCAGGACCTGGTTTGGGTATTCGTATCTTGGGTGAGATTACGGAGGAGAAACTGCAAATTGTGCGTGATTCAGATTATATCTTGCGTGAGGAGATTCGTAAAGCGGGTCTGCAAAGAGAAATCTGGCAGTACTTTACGGCTTTGACAAATATGCGTTCAGTTGGTGTCATGGGGGATCAGAGAACGTACGATTATGCGGTGGCGATTCGTGCGGTGACTTCCATTGATGGCATGACGGGGGATTGGGCGAAGATACCGTTTGAGGTGTTGGATGTGATATCGACACGTATCGTAAATGAGGTGCAGCATGTGAATCGAGTGCTGTATGATGTGACGAGCAAACCGCCTGCAACGATAGAATTTGAATAGTATACAGAACTAAAAAAATGCCTTTTTCAGGGCATTTTTTTGCGTTTATAGGAGCTTTTGATACCATTTTGATACCACAAATAAAAATTGAACGATTCTTTTGACTATTTTTCAGACGGTTTACTGTCTAATAATAGATCAGATTTTTCAGGATAATTTAGTTTCCAATTGGTATATTCCTCGATGGAAATTTCTCCACTCGCTAACTTTGATTTATACTTATACCAATCATCAAGCATTCCTTTTATGTTATGGTCGTAATTGGTAGGGTTTTTATCAAGATGAAGATTTGGCATACCTTCTGTCATATCTATAGTTAATCCAAATTGTTCTTCCAGCTCAAAAAGAGTAAATATAAAGCCATGATAACTTTCGATGTCAGGTATCTTCAAAGCCTCAGGAGATACTTCTAATATAGAAGCAATACCATTTATGACATCTTCTTTTGGAGTGCGCTTACCTGATTCATATTGGGCGATTCTAATATCAGCATTCCTTTCGGAATAGCCTAATCTTACTCCTAGTTCTTTTTGCGTGATACCACGAAGTGTTCTTATACGTTTAATTCTAGTACCTATTGGCATGAGCTTGCTCCTTTCAAATCCTTTTTCTAATACATTATAGCAAAGCAAATATAATGTGTAAATTAAAAACTAAACAAAAAAGTTTAATATAATATTGACTTAAACAAAAATGTTTAGTATACTGTGGTTGCTGGTGTTAAACAAATATGCTTAGTGATTACTTCCTATATACATAAAAATAGGAGGTGTGAAAGATGGAAAAAGACAACTTATTCATGAGTGCTGAAGATATTGCTCGAGTTACGGGCATGTCTGAACAGTACGCTTATAAGCTGATTAAACAGCTAAATAGTGAATTAGAAGCAAAAGGCTATTTCACAATTCGTGGAAGAATTAGTAAGCAGTATTTTGAAGAACGTTTTTATGGAATTACAGAGTAGGAAGGAGTTTATGATTATGCCTGTATACAAAGATGAGAAAAAAGGCACTTGGTATGTATCTATCAGATATTTATATTGGAAAGGTGAACATACTAGAAAGCTAAAAAGAGGATTTAAATCAAAAAAAGAAGCACAAGAGTATGAGCGTACGTTCCTATTAAAGGAATCTAAAAACTTAGATATGTCATTCAAAGATTTTGTAGATATTTATTTAAAAGATTGTTTTCATCGTGTCAAACTTAATACATTGAATACGAAGGAATATATCATAAAAATGAAAATTCTACCTTATTTAGGAGAAAAGAAAATAAATGAAATCCAGCCATCAGATATTAAAGATTGGCAAAATGAAATGTTGATGTATCGTAATGACAAGGGAGAAGCATTCTCACCTTGCTATTTAAAAGCACTTCATAATCAGCTAAGTGCCATTTTCAACTATGCTGTAAAGCTCTATAATCTACCAAATAATCCCGCAAGGGTTGCTGGGAACATGGGCAAAGAGAAAAGCAAGGAAGTTGAATTTTGGACGAAAGAAGAATATTTGAAGTTTTCAGAAGCAATGAAAGATAAGGACGCTTCTTATCATGCATTTGAAATCCTGTATTAGTGTGGTTTACGGTTAGGTGAATTATTGGCATTAACACCAAATGATTTTGATTTTAATAAAAAAACAATGACGATTTCAAAATCTTATCAAAAAATCAAAGGTGAGGATCTAATTACATCACCTAAAACAGACAAGAGTAATCGTATCGTATTAATGCCTGATTTTCTTGTAGAAGAAATGAAAGATTATATAGTACGATTTTATGGGTGTAAGGACGACTCAAGATTATTTCCGATTTCTAAATCATATTTACATCATGAAATGGATCGAGGTTGTAAGGAAACAGGAGTTAAAAGAATTCGTATCCATGGATTAAGACATTCACATGTAAGCTTACTTATTGAGATGGGTTTTGATGCGGTAGCAATTGCTGATCGTGTTGGGCATGAAAGCATTGATATTACTTACCGATATGCACACTTATTCCCATCTAAACAAGGTAAAATAGCAAATCGTTTAAATATTGAAAGGGGAGAATCCAAATATGAGTAAAAAAGTATTCGATAGCCAAGGAAGATGGCGAAATAAAATTGTTGCTTTTCGTATGTCACCTGAAGAGAATGCGATGCTTGATAAACTTGTTTCATTATCAGGATTGAGCAAACAGGAATATTTAATTCAAAGAGTCTTACAAAAAGATATTACTGTGAAACCAAATCCTTATGTTCATAAATGCTTATCAAAACAATTACATTATTTTATTGACTTGTTGGAAAATCAAAGCTTTATAGAATTGAAGAATTATGACTATGAGGTTATGAAGTTTATGTTGAAAATCATTAGTGGGCTAACCGATGAAATTTCAAATGTCTGAATATATTAATGGCAGTGAGCTTATAAATGTAGTTACAACAACAGGTGAAGAAGTTGTCAAAGATTTTCTACCCATTGGTGTAACAATATTAGGTGCACCACAGAAGATTGGCAAAACATTCTTCTGTTTACAGTTAAGTAATGCAATAGCTAGTGGTGATGAGTTTCTAGGACATACTGTTCAGCAAGGTAGAGTGTTATATTGCGCATTAGAAGATACAAAGGAAAAGATTAAGAAGCGTTATGAATTATATGGTTTTCAAGCGAGTGAACAAATTGATTTCATATTTAACAATGGTATTTATAGTTTTGATATTAAATATGAACTTGACTATTTCACCTCAAAACATAAGAATATACAGCTTGTTGTTATAGATACATTTGCTAAGATAAGAGATAAAAATACGGAAGCTAAATATCTTTTAGAATATGATGAAGTGTCAAAAATCCATGATATGGCACTTAAATATCATTTGGCAATTCTTCTAGTAACTCATGTAAACAAACATATTGATTATTTAAATCCCTTTGACAGTATTTATGGGAGCAGAGGAGTAACTGCTGCAGCAGATGGCATGATGGTCATATTAAAAGAACAAGACGTATTGGAAAGTAAAAAATTATATGCCATAGGGAAAGATATTCCTGAAGAAAAATTATCTTTAAAACAAGACAATCACTTAACGTATTTTGTTGTTGAAAATGATGAACATGAAAAAGCAGATGATGAAGATATTACTAAAGTTATTCATTACATTGTTAAGAAAAAGAAATATTCTGGAACGCATGAAAACTTATGTGCAGTTTTAAACTTGAAAATTACAAGTAGAAAACTATCAAGTAAAATAAAGAAATACAAGAGCGTGTTTGATGATAATTTTATTAAAATAAGTTATCCCCCTAGAAAAGCAATGGCAAGATTAATTGAGATGGTGTATGTTGGTAATGACGATTGAGGAAGTGTTTGAGGATGATACGTTATAATCGTCATACCGTCATTAAAGACTATGTCTTGTATGGTAGCAAGCACTGAATTGTGGGGACACAATTCGCTTGTTGCTGATACACAGTACCAGCAAGCACTGGATTTGGATAGCCAATCCAAGATTTAGGGCAATCCCTAATACCCTGTTAAAAAAATAAAGATAATGGAGGAGCAAGCATGAAAATAGAATATGATAAAGTAGGCGAATATTATTTTCCAAATTTAACGGTAAAGGAAAAGAAAATAAATTTATCAAAATATGGCAGAATGAAGTTGCAGTATATGAAGAAATATCAAAAAATACTTTATACAAATTTGCTTACAAGTGGTGGTTTGTATGAATATGTTGAAACGATTGATCATCAAGCAAATGCATTATATGATAAGCTGTTGGTTGATATGAAAAGGCAAAGAAATATTACAGAAGAATTAAAAGAAGAAAATCAAATGTTATGGATACAGGAGATGAATAATATCGATGCCTGTATTAATGAAATTATCTATGATGAATATATTTACAATTAAGAGCAAACAAGCTCTTTTTTTCGTTATGGTGGGCAATAAAAAAATGACTCAGATAGGTCATTTGGAATTTGTTCGATTAACTAAATAATCAATAGAGGTATTATAATAATCGGCAAGTTTAATTAGTATTTGAATTGGAATATCTCTACCACCTGTTTCATAATAAGAGTATGTTCTTTGTGATATATTTAGGTATTTGGCAATATCACTTTGGGATAAATCATGATCTTCTCTTAAATTTTTCAATCTTACAAACACCATTTATATCACCTCTTAAAAATTATAAAATGAAAAGAGTGATTGATATCGCTTATAGAACATATTGTTCTAATGTGGTCTGTATTTAATTTGAGTTCTTGTTATCTATAAGGTATTCGATTGTTGTATTATAAAATTTGGCTAATTTTGCTAAGATTTCTACTGGAACACTTCTATCTCCAGTTTCATAATAGGAGTATGTTCTTTGTGAAACATTTAGAAATTTAGCAAGTTCCGCTTGAGAAAGGTCATGATCTTCTCGTAAATCTCGTAGTCTTTTATATGTCACTTCCATCACCTCAAAAATTATATATTAGAACACTATGTTCTATTATATTTTAGAACATTTTGTGCTAAAACCATATTGATTATTCAAGGAGGATGAAGGTTGTATGAAAAAAGATAAAGAACAATTCAAATGTTTGATTTATGATTTAATGATGGGTTCAAGGAATTTGGAAGATTATCCAGTGAAAGAAAGCGAAGTTGTGACAAATGAATTTGAAGAAGGCATGTATTGTGATAGTGCCTATAATGAAGTATATGATGCAAACCGAAGGGTGTGTGAAAGATTAGATGTAGAGGAAGATGATGATGTAGAGTGCATTATTTCTAATCTGCTAGGTATTGCAAAACATATAAGCATGAAGATGTATGATTATGGGGAGTATTATGCTAATAAGACAGGCGATAGTAATATAGATGAAATCATAAGCTTTTATGAGAGGTTGAGTGATGGTAGAAAGGTAAAATTCATGAAACTTATTTACTCGATACAGAATCTTATTGATTCAGTTGATGTGGTTGAATAGCTTTCAAAACATAAAAAAAAGCTTAGTATTGATACCATGTTATGATATCAATATCTTGTATAATATAAAAAAAGATAATGAACGCTTCAAATAAAGATACTAATATGAAGAGAAATATTGAAAAGTGTTAAATTTAAATATTTTTTGTAATCATTGTTATTGGCTTTTTTATAGAGGTAGAAGTTATTGGAAAGATGTTGTATACTTATAAGTGAGATGAGAGTAGCTGTTGTTTGAAGAAAACTTTAACAATATGCTTGGGAAGGAGAAAGTATATGTTTTATTCTCCATTGAGATATCCAGGTGGTAAAGGAAAATTGGAGCCGTTTATGGAATTATTGATTAGGCAAACAGGACATTTGGGTGGAACTTATGTGGAACCTTTTGCTGGTGGTGCAGGAATCGCGTTAGAATTATTGGAAAAAGAAATTGTGAATGATATAGTTATCAACGATTTGGATAAAGGCATTTATTCATTTTGGCGAGCAATTCTTACAGAAACAGATAGATTTATAGAAGATATACGAAATGTGGAACTATCAATTAACGAATGGGATAGGCAGCGGCAAGTAATTGATAATTGTAATCGATATAGCTATGAACTTGGGTTTGCAACTTTTTATTTGAATAGGACGAATAGATCAGGAATAATAAAGGGAGGAGTAATTGGCGGTACTGAACAGTCAGGTAATTGGAGAATGGATGCGAGGTTTAATAGAGAAGTCTTAATTGAGCGTATCATAAAAATTAAAAAAAGAAAAAAAAATATTCATTTATACAATAAGGATGTTAATTCTTTTATTCTACATTACTTGCCGAAGTATCAGCAAAACGCATTTGTGTATTTTGATCCACCGTATTTTGGTAAAGGTAAGCAATTGTATTTAAATTTCTTTTCATATGATGATCATGTAAGGATCGAAAGGATGATAAACAATCAAGTTAATTGCGATTGGGTTATTACATATGATGATGTTCAAGAAATTGCAGATATTTACCAAAATCATATTTTGAGAAGATTTGATTTGAATTATAGTGCTTCTGTAAAGAGAAAAGCAAGTGAGATTATAATATTTAGAAGTCAGGATATGATACCAACAAAAAGCCAGATGCAACGTAGTGGAGTTTGTGTGAATTTACGATAAAGGAGAACGGAGATGTATAAGCTATTAAAATTGAATGATTTTAGACAATTTAAAAATATGGAAATTTTACTAGGGAAAAGATTAACTGGCTTAGCTGGACGAAATTCAACAGGCAAATCTACAATTTTAGGTATTCTGGCCAATAGTGGTGAACTGAAGAAAAAAGATGGAACTACATATTCAGATGGAAAATTCAGAGCAGAATTTAGCGAGATTTTTCATGGAAGTAAAAAATATGATGCATCAGGTTCAGATAGAATACAAATCGATATAGTTGATGAAAATGATAATAGAATAGATTATAGAAAATTTAGAACTGCCTGGCAAAACGACAATGGAAAGAACCGGTTTAGAGTTATCCCATTAAAACAGTTTGACGATGGTAAAAAAACAGAAGCGAAAATGCAAATACCAGTAATTTATTTAGGACTATCTAGATTGTTTCCTATAGGTGAAGCAAATGAAGATAATATAACTGAAAATAAGATAAAGTTTATGGATGATGAACAAAAGAAATGGTTCGTTGAACAATACACCAAAATACTATCGTTGTATGATACTGTTGCGGATATTAGCAATTATTCAATTGGAGAAACAGATAAGAAAAAGGGCGTAGGAATAGAAACCGATAAATATGACTACCTTACAAATTCATCTGGACAGGATAATTTAGGGCAGATTTTAATGTCTATTCTTTCTTTCAAAAGATTAAAAAAGCAAAGAGAAGAGTGGACAGGAGGCCTTTTACTAATTGATGAGATTGATGCAACTCTTCATCCAGCTGCACAGAAAAGATTGGTCGATTTATTAATAAAGGAAGCTAAGATAAATGATATACAAGTTGTAGTTACAACGCATAGCTCTGATTTATTGAAGCATATTTGCAAAAAGACTATGTATAATAATGACAATAAGATTAATGATGTTGAATTGTATTATTTTACAAATGGAAATAGACGTTTAGAAATGAAACGAAATCCCGATTATTCAACAATTGAAAATGATTTGTTGGTGGAATCTATGTTGCAAAATTCAAATAAAGTAAAAGTATATTCAGAAGATGCAGAAAATAGGTGGTTTATAAGGAAACTAGTGCCAGAATATATACCATATGTGGATATACTAGATATTAAAATCGGTTGTGATCAATTATTAAGTTTGTATACAGGTGACATATCTTATTTTGGAAATGTATTGATTGTACTTGATGGTGACGTGAGAGATAAAAAATTACAAATCGTCCCTGAACAATTAAGAAAGCGTTTAAATAATATAATTAAGTTACCAGGAGATGTAAGACCAGAGGAAGTAATATATAATTATATAACGGCACTAGATCCAGAGCATCCATATTGGGAGAATGCTGCTAAAGTTGATATGAACTGGATTTATTTTAAAGAGAATGGCCCTGATTCATCAAGATATAACCTAGAAAAGGATAGAGAAAAGTATAAAAAGTGGTTTGAGGATCATCAGGCAATTTTTGATTCAACGAAGTTGTATGATTTTTGGGCTACCGATAATAAAGAACTTGTAGAAGAATTTAAAAAGAATTTTATAAAATCATATAATGCTGTCGCAAATAGAAATTTTTCTATAACGATAAAATAGTGAATAATTATTCGGTTTTATGGAAGTTTTGGCGTTGGATTTTTTGGCAGGTTTTAATAATTTACAACAAAAAATAGTAAGTAAAATTTATGAAGCTTATTTACTCAATACATAATTCTGTTGATGTAGTTGAATAACTTTTGAAGCAAAAAAAGGTTTAAAATTGATACCATATTGTGATACCAAATTGATACCAATTGGTTGTATAATATAAAAGATAGACATAAAATAATAAAGAAAAAGGAATAAAATACATAAAATATTAAACAAATGAGTTTAATATAATGATTGCAATGGAGAGTTTGAATAGTGTACTATGAAGAAAAGCGCCTTTAGATAGGGCGCTTTTTACGTTTTGTATTGTTTGGGTTTGTCAAGAAAAGTGTGTAAGTAAAATTGATTAAGACATCTATTTAAGATATTTTTCAATACGAGATGTAAAAATTTCATTAACCATAAGTTGATTCAACACTTTTGACCAATCGTGAATGGTTCCGTTATTCCATTTCTTTTCTAGCTCTATACAGCGTAAGTATAATAATTTGAATAAGGCGTTTTCATTTGGAAAGGCGCCTTTTTTCGTTACTTTGCGAAAACTTGAATTGATCGACTCTATCGCGTTAGTGGTATACATAATACGTCGTACATCACTTCCATAATCATATAATTGTTCTACAAATTTGAA
>NZ_SMBP01000005.1 GCF_004341945.1 Longicatena caecimuris | reverse complement strand
TATTTTCGCACATAAAAACCCGCATAAATACGGGCTCTGATTAACATTTGTTTTTTTGCTCCTAAAGAAACATGGTGCTAACTTCTAAAGACGGGGATCAGTTTCTTACCTAAAGAAGCTGATTTTTTTAGTTATTTAATGACTGGATAAAATAAACGCCTATTCCTAACATAAGAGTGGTATAATAAAAGTACTATGGAATCCATACGAGGAGATATGAGCATGAGAAAGGCGAAGCAAGTAGAGCAACCATTAACAGGCGGTGTCATTGACTGTTGCAGTGATGAATATTTTACGATACTTCATGCAGATGATGCCTGGTATCATTTTATTGGCTATACCAAGGAAGAATTTGTGGATAAATTTCATAATCGCTTATTCTCCATCCTACTTGCAGAAGATGAACAGCTCCATCGTGAAATCCGCAAGCAACTGTCTTATGGTGATGTCTTTATGTGTGAAAGTCAGTTGGCATGCAAAGATAAAACGATAAAATGGGTGAGTATCAGTGCACAACTTACACATTCCAATGATCATACGACATCCTTTCATTGTATCTTTCACGATATCAGTCACGAGAAGAAAACTGAGCAAGCTTTACAGCTGAGTGATAAACGTTTAGCTTTTTTGTTATCTTTGACACAGGATATCGTATTTGAATACGATGTAACGGCAAAAGAAATTTATTATTCTGAAAACTTTGAACGCAAGTTTGGTTATCAGATACCGGTAACAGGGTTTCCGGATTCTTTATTTGAAGCCAATATTATTTATCAAGAAGATGTTTCCACCTTACGAGATGCTTTCCAATCTATACTTCATGGTAAAGATGCCATGCGCTGTGAATATCGCCTGAAATATCAAGATCAAGGTTATCGCTGGGTATTTGCGCAGGCCAGAGCATTGCGTGATCAAAGTGGCAAGGTAATGAAAATCTTAGGGGTGATCATGGATATCCATGAACAAAAGAATGAAATTTTGAAATCACGCAAAGAGGCGGCTTTAGATCCTTTAACCGGTTTATATAATCGCCGCGAATGTGTACGAAGAATTGAGGAATATATTAGCAAGCATGAACAATTGATGGCGTTTATATTGATTGATGTGGATGATTTTAAACTTGTGAATGACAGGTATGGACATACGATTGGCGATGAAACCTTATTCTTTTTAGGGGAAGCTTTACAAAAGCTGATTCGCAAAAAAGATACGGCAGCTCGCATTGGCGGAGATGAATTCGTTGTATGTCTCAATGCTATTCCTCATGAAGATGTGGCAATTACGAAAATCAAAGCTATCCAGCAAATGTTTAGCCATCATATGATGCAAAAATTACACCATGAGGTCAATTGCAGTATTGGTATAAGCTATTATCCAAAACATGGGAAAAGCTTTCATCAGCTGTTAGAGGCAGCGGATAGGGCAATGTATCAAGCGAAAAAAGAAGGAAAGAATCGTTATAGTGTGTATCAGTCCCAAAAAGAGCAGCATTCTTATGCCATCTTAAACCAACCACCTATTACAAAAACGTTTTTCGATGAGGCCATGGTGCAGTTTATGGCAGATTCTGTTTTGGACGGTATGATTGGATGGTATGTAAAAGAAGGATTCCCTATTTACTATATCAATGACAACATGCTGAAGCTTTTGGGTTTTGAGGATGAAAAAACATATCGTGAGGCAGTTAATGGTCATTTTTTAGAAACGATTTTAGCCAAAGATCGATTAAAAACTGAACAAAGCATTCGCGAACAACTGCAGACAAAGCAGGAGTTTTTGGTATCTTTTCGTATTTGCGATCGCTTCAATCAGGTTATTTGGATCAGTGGTAAGGGCAAACGAATCCATTACAGTGAAGAACAAGATGCGGTTTTTATGCTTTGTGTGAACATACAGAAGCAAAAAACATGTGAGAATCAGCTGAACCTATATCAGAGTTTTCGTGGCAGTGCTGTTTTTATCATCACTTTGGATGCAGCCTTCACCTTGCGTTATGCCAATGCATCATTTTATGAGTTGTTAGAAATAACACCTCAGCAAATGCAGGACACGTATCATATGCAATGGATACACATGGTGCAGCAAGATGATAGAAAGCGGATAAAAAAGTTGTTGCAAGCAGCGTTAAAACAGGAAGAAACAACTATCAAATGCGAGTTTTTGGTTACTACCGGAAAAGGTAATCAAAAATGGCTGTTTTTCAGTGGTGCTTTAGAACAAGCTGAACATCAGCAATGGCAGATGAAGGGTATTATGTTGGATCATACAAGAGAGCATGCGCTGATGGAGGCATTGACACACAAAGAAATGGTTTATCGTACGGCTTTGGAAGAAGCCCAAATCTGTGTATGGGAATATGATATTGATAAGAAAATTATGTATATGAGCGAGAATGGTAAGGATCGTCATGCGATGCAAACGATCACTCGCAATATGCCCGAAGCATTGCAGAAGCAGCATCTGATTCATCCGGAAAGCTGGCCGACGCTGAAAGATATGTATGTACAGCTTGAAAACGGAGTCCCTTATATCCAAAGAGATATTCTAACAGCCAAGAAAAACCATGATGGCTGGTGGTGGGAAAGAGTGACTTATACGACCATTTACGATCAGCAGAAAAAAGCGCGCTATGCGGTGGCCGTTGGCGAAGATGTAACGAAACAAAAAACAGCGCAGGCATATTATCAGCATCAAATGCAGCGCCATATCGTTATTTCCGATACTATGTTGTTACGTTTTCGGATGAATCTATCGCAAGAGTGTATGATGGAAATCGAAGGCAAAATGGTAGCCGCCCAGCAAAAGGTAGAAAGCTTTGAAGATTTATTGCAGCTGCACACACAGCATGTGGCTTTTGAGGAAGATCGCCTGCGCTTTTTACATCTGCTGAATATGGAAGCATTACAAAATGCATATGCCCAAGGAAAATCACTCATCAATTGTGAATATCGCTGTAAAGATGAAAATGGGCATTTGTTTTGGGTCAACAGTGTAGGTCGATTATTCATGGATGCCAAAAACGGTGATTTATATTTGCATGGTATTCTAGTGAACATAGATGATCGTAAAAAAATTGAACTGGCATTAAAGAAGAAACCGGAAATGGATGTATTTCCAAATGTATATAAAGAAAACACCTTTAAAGAAGTGTTAAAGGAAACCTTAAAACAGCGGAAAAAAGCACAGGAAAAAGAAGCTTTCTTACTATTTGAAATCGATCATGAATCAGAATTTTCACGTATCGATATGGCCGGAGTCGAGCGTATTCAGGAAGAATTGGCAGCCTTGTTACTAACTGGTTTTGCATGCCGAAAAATCGTAGGACGCATGGAAGATGGAACATTTGCGTTATGGTTATGCAGTGAGGCAACCAAACAGGATATCTGCGCTATCGTCGAATATATTCGTAAGACGATCGGCATTCCTTATATGTTTTCTGATATGAACTTTAAGGTTACCTTATCTTGTGGCATTATCCTGCTGCATCAGCCAAAAACAAGTGATGAACTCTTTCATATTGCTTTTGATACCATTCATCAAGCCAAAGAAAAAGGTGGAAATTGTTATGTGCTAAAAGAAGTCGAACAGCCTTTACCACAGCCTTTGACTATGCAGGAGCTTTTCACAGGAGATAAGGCAAGTGAGGATATGCTCTTAAAAACACTGTATTCAATGAATCTGGAAAAGTCTTTTACTAAAGCGTTGTATCGTGCCGTTGAGCAACTCATGCGTTATTATGGCGGAGATCGCGCATATTTGATTGATTATAGCGATACTATGCAATTATATGAAGTTCGCAAGGATGGTATGGATTCTATCAAAGAATTGAATGAATATATACTACAGCCGAATTCCATTCATAATGCGAATTTAAAAGAATTGCTGTTTGGTGTACAAGTATTAGAGGATGTAGAAAGCTTAAAAGAGCAAGATCCTAAGATATATGCATATTTAAAAGAATTACGCATTCATAGCAGTATGTTGGCATGTATGCAGGATAATGGAGTAATTATTGGTTATCTTGGCATCGACAATTATACGTGCCATAAGGAACATCCCGGTTTCTTACGGATGTTAAGTTATTATTTAAGCAATGAATTGGCGAAGATGAAACTGCAAAAGAAACAATTGTATATGCATTATCATGATTATCTAAGTGGTGCTTTGAATCGAGCAAGTTATCAGCAATACCGTCAGGAACTCATGGAAGAACGATTAATTTCATTGGGTGTAGTTTCATTGGATATCAATGGATTGCGGGATATTAATCACCTATACGGAAACGCTTATGGTGATGATATCATCCGTCGCATTGCACATTTAATGGAAAAGATATTCGTAAATGGCAATGTCTATCGCTTTACCGGGGATGAGTTTTTGGTGATCGTAGAAGATATGAGCAATGAGATGTTTACCAATCATGTTGTGAAATTGCAAAAACGTATGCAAAAGATTTGTGATGTATCCATCGGCTTTGTATGGAGTGATACGAATAAGCAGTTGGATGAGCTGATTGCCCATGCAGATGAGCAAAGACTGATCAATAAGCAATTCAATTACAGCTATTTGCAAGGCGAACACGCCAAACATAATACCCATGTCTTAAAAGGCATTTTAAAAGAAATTAAGGAAGGCCGTTTCCAGGTGTATTTGCAAAAGAAAGTAAATTCACAAACCAATGCCATCATTGGGGCCGAGGCTTTGATTCGCTATCAGGATGCGGATGGAACGATCGTAGCACCAAATCGCTTTATTCCAATGCTGGAAAAGTTAGGCATTATTCATTATATTGACTTCTTTGTGTTCCGGCAGGTTCATGAAATCTTATGTAAATGGGAAAAGGAAGGCAAAGCATGTGTGCCGATTTCTTTAAATTTCTCACGCGTGACATTATTAGAAGATAATTTGGCACAGCGGATGAGCAACATCAGTGAAAGCTATGCCTGCAAACGTGCATGGATCGAAATTGAAATTACAGAGAGCGTCGGTGATATTGAAAGAACGACCATGGAGAAGAAATGTAAAGAAATAAAAGAAGCAGGCTATCGTTTGTCTTTAGATGATTTTGGATCGAAATATAGTAATATTGCCTTTTTATCCAGTGTTAAGTTTAATGTACTGAAACTGGATAAGGGCTTAATGGATGATATCATCAGTAACCATAAAGCCAGAGCCATCATTTCCAGCATGGTGGAACTGTGTGCGGCTTTACAGATTGAGGTTGTGGCTGAAGGAGTTGAATATGCAGAACAAGTGGAAATATTAAAAACATTGGGTTGCTATCTGATTCAGGGATATTATTATGGTAAGCCGATACCTTCACAGGAATGGTAAGTCACATGAGGCATTGTTTCAAAGCTGTTCAGATTGAAATAATGCCTTTTCTAACCGGTTTTAAAAATATCAACAAGAAAAAAAGCAGAAATTTACATTTATTCTAAAACATGCTAAAATACAGAAGATTATAGATGAATCATAAAGTTAGATGAGGAGAGTACAGTATGAAATTGAGTAACAGTTTCTTTTATACCATCCGTGAAAATGCGAAGGATGAAGACAGTGTCAGTGGAAACTTACTGGTAAGAGCAGGAATGATCAAGAAAAGCTCTTCCGGTATTTATATGATCATGCCTATGGGAAAGCGCGTATTACAGAAGATTGAAACAATCGTACGTGAGGAAATGGACGCAACCGGTGCACAGGAGTTGTTGATGCCGGTACTGATTCCTGAAGAAGTATACGAAAAAAGCGGACGTAGGGAAGCCTTTGGGGCAAATATGTTTGCTTTGAAAGATCGTTACCAGAAACGTTATGTCATGGGGCCAACGCATGAAGAACTTTTCACCATAGCGGCAACCATGAAAGGAAGCTCTTATAAGGATTTCCCTTATAATCTATATCAGATTCAGACCAAATTTCGTGATGAAACAAGACCTCGTTATGGCTTGATTCGAGTGCGTGAATTTATCATGAAGGATGCATATTCCTTTGATGTGGATGAGGAAAGTATGCATGTATCCTATATGAAGATGTTTCATGCATATAAAAAGATCATGGAGCGTTTAGGCTTAACATATAAGATCGTTAAGGCAGATACCGGGGCAATGGGGGGAAGTTTGTCAGAGGAATTCCAGGCCATTACTCCAATCGGAGAAGATGTAGTTGTTGGCTGTGAGCATTGCGATTTCTCCAGCAATTTGGAAATTACGGAAGTTGTGGATCAGGCATCGGATGACACGGCAGAACTTCGTCAAATGGAAGTTGTGAAAACACCGGATGCCAAGACGATCGAAGAAGTGGCAGCCTTCTTTCAGAAAGCAGCCGATGACTTTGTAAAGACATTGATTTATAAGATTGATGGTAAGACCTATGCCTTTTTGTTAAAGGGCACAAGAGAATTAAATGAGACAAAAGTCTTGAAGTTGCTACAGGCAAATGAAATGGAATTGGCCGATTTTGATGAAGTAGAACGTGTTACACATGCGAAGGTTGGTTTTGCCGGTCCGATTGGAATTGCATGTCCGATCATCATGGATCGTGAAGTTACGCATATGAAAAACTTTATTGTCGGCGCAAATCAGACCGATCACCATATCGTAAACGTGAATGTGAAAGATTTTGAAGTCTCTATGATTGCGGATATTGCACAGGTAAAAGAAGGTGACATCTGTCCGGTATGTGGACATCGTTTAACCTTTGCGAAAGGAATTGAGGTAGGAAATACCTTTAAACTCGGTACGAAATATGCAGAAAGTCTTGGCTTAGAATATCAGGATGAAACAAATAAGCTGCATCCGGTACAGATGGGCTGCTATGGCTTTGGCTTAGGAAGAGCAATGGCGGCAATTGTGGAACAGCACAATGACGCATCCGGTATCATCTGGCCTGCCAGTGTAGCGCCTTATCAAGTGGCTATCGTCGTTGTAGCAATCAAGGATGAAGAGCAGATGCGTGTAGCAACTGCCTTGTATGAAGAGCTGAGTGCTGCTGGTATTGATGTCGTATTGGATGATCGAAAAGAGCGCCCAGGCGTAAAATTTAAGGACATGGAGCTGATTGGCATCCCTTATCGCATAACAGTAGGAAGAGGAGCTGTGGATGGCAAGGTGGAATTCCGCGCGCGTACAGCATCAGAAAACGAAGAATGGCTGATCAGTGAAACAAAAGCGAAGCTGATGGAAATAGTAAAGTAAGAAGAAGGTAAGAAAGTGGTATTGTTATTTTCATGAAAGAATTTACATTTTATGAAAATATTACAAAAAACACTTTCTTATTTTTTCGCTTTATTGTATAATAGAGAACGATAGGGTTGATAAAACTTTATTTTAACAAAGATAAAAGGTTGAAAGGAGCAGATTATGAAAGAAACATTATATTTAAATAACGATTTGGCGATTGTCAATTTCAGCGCCGGATATGCTACCACTGGAGATCAGCTTTTAAATTCCAGTACCTTCAGTAACTATGTACACAATTTTATTGATTATCTGAAAGAGAACAATGAAGACTTATATTATTATGCCGTAGGCGGAAAGACAGCACGCGAGGCAACCGTTGATCTTTTGCGTCTGTTCCGTATGATGCGTATCTTTAAAATTGATGAAATTGAATCTTCCTATCTGAATGATAAAGGACGATTATTAGAGTTTTTAGAAGAAATGTATAATTTCTGGAAGAAGCATCAGCGTTTTTCCGTTGTTACGGCGGGAACAGCAAGTGCTTTGCAGGATATCAGCTTTGTGACGGCGGACTCAAATTTCAATAATATGGTATTGACATTATATCGTAATTTAGAAGAATCTTTAATGGGGAGAAAAAACCGCGTATATCGGCAAATGCAGGCCGGAACCAATGCGGCGATTGCGGTAAGTGTAAAACAGCCGAAGTTATCAAATACGTATGATGCCTTAAAAGATATTCCATTCATTACTTCCATCATGCTGCGCACACCGATGATCCTACATCCAAAATCAAACAAGCGTACCGGTATGTTTACGGAAACAGATGTAAATCCAATTACGTATTTCACTGGCAGTGATGAAGAATGGTTCTGCTTCCCATGCAAAATCGGAACTTTATTAGCCTTTGTATACTTCCATCGTGATTTTATCTCCAGTGCCGTTTCATTAGGAAATTTATTTGAGCTGGCTACGGAAGATGAATGCCGTAAAAAACCAGATTTAATCTGTCTGTTTGGTAATCAAGATGATAAGAATGAAACAGTCTTCCATTATGATGCAACTGATGATATCTGGGTAGGTAGCCTGACTTATGATGAAAAGATCGAATATTTCGGCTACATGAAAAAAATGTGTCTGACGCTGCACAATTTAAGAAAGATGCAGCATGGCTGGCTGCCAATCCATGGTGCCTTCGTTAATATCACCTTACACAATGGCAAACGTAAGGGAATTATGTTAATGGGGGATTCTGGCGCAGGAAAGTCAGAATCAATTGAAGCCTTAAAGATTGCGGGTAAAGATGTTATCAAAGATATTGAAGTTGTCTTTGATGATATGGGAACCATTCATATCGAGGATGGCGTTCCATATGGACAAGGGACGGAAATCGGTGCCTTCATTCGCTTGGATGATCTAGATCCGGGTACACCATATCGTGATATGGATCGCTCAATCTTTATGAATCCGGAGTCTAGCAATAATGCGCGTGTCATTACACCAGCAGCACCATATGAAGTTGTCGCAATGAATCATAAGATTGATTTATTCGCCTATGCTAATAATTATGATAATGAATCCGGATTGCATCGCTTTGAGAATCTGGAAGATGCCAAAGCAACCTGTAAGGAAGGAAAGCGTATGGCGAAGGGAACGACACAGGAAGTCGGTATTTCTACCACATACTTTGCGAATCCATTTGGACCAATGCAACAACAGGATGTTTGTGATCCATTGATTGATGAGGTCTTTACGGCACTGCGTGATAATGGGGTGTTTGTTGGTGAAATTTATACCCATTTAGGTCTTGATAAAGAAAACCGTGATGGTATTAATTTGGCTGCAAAAGAGTTGTTAGACTTTATTGAAAAGGACTAATGTATAAAACAGGACATGATCTGAATGGATTGTGTCTTTTTTTGGGTCGGTATCTTTGTGCTTTTGGTGGCTTTGATTATCCTTGCATACGTGATTTGCTGTGTTCATTCAATTGATGAGTTTGTTCGCGATATAAGTACAATTGTTAATAAATGTATCTATTTTGTAGAAAAACATCTTTTCATGAAGAGAAAAACATAGTACAATAAAATTATCGATAACGGAGGTAAAGCGGGCGATATGAAAATTGCAAAAATTGAAGATGCAAAACGTGTCTTAGAACCAATCATCAGTAAAACACCATTGGTGCATGCGACAAAGATTCATGAAAATTTATGGATCAAAGCCGAAAATTTACAGGGCACAGGAGCGTTTAAGCTGCGGGGTGCTTATTATAAGCTTTCGAATTTGAATGAGGAAGAAAAGGCGAAAGGGGTCATTGCGGCAAGTGCTGGTAATCATGCACAAGGGGTTGCATATTCTTGTATGAAAATGGGCATTCAGGGAACCATCGTAATGCCGAAAACAGCACCTCTTTCCAAAATTGAAGCTACAAAGGCATATGGCGTCAAGGTAGAATTGCAAGGAGATACCTTTAACGATGCCTATGAATATGCGAAGAATCTGCAGGAAATTACCGGAGCTGTTTTTATCGAACCATTTAATGATGAAGATGTGATTGCCGGTCAGGGAACCATCGGTATGGAAATCATAGAGAAAATGCCGGATGTAGATACAGTCATCGTACCGATTGGCGGCGGCGGCTTGATTAGTGGCATTGCGTATGCCATCAAAACCTTGCGTCCACATTGCCGTATTGTCGGTGTACAATCAGAAAAAGCAGCGAGCATGAAAACATCCTTAGAGAAACAGAAGATCATGACCTTAAAAGAGGTCAGTACGATTGCGGATGGAATTGCTGTAAAAACACCGGGAACACTGACCTATGCATTGTGTAAAGAGTATGTAGATGAAGTAGTAACGGTAAGTGAAGAAGAAATTGCGGCAGCCATCCTGGTTTTATTGGAAAAAATGAAGATGGTAGCAGAAGGAGCTGGTGCCGTCAGTGTGGCAGCAGCCATGTTTGGAAAGGTTGATCTTATTCATCGTAAATGCGTTGCTGTGTTAAGCGGTGGAAATATTGATGTAAACTTGCTGTCGAAGATTATTGACCTTGGGTTGATCAAAACAGGACGCAAGGCGGTGATCAATATGAATGTTACCGATAAACCGGGAAATTTATCGCGCATGATCGAATTGATTTCACGTACCGGAGCCAATATTATTTCGGTAAACCATAATCGTATTCAGAATGGCATCTTATTTAATCAGTGTCGTGTTGGGGTGGTGATTGAGACAAACAATCAGACACATATTGACGAAGTGCTGGATATTTTGGAAGAAAATGGCTATCATCCACATATGGTGGAACATGTTTAAGATCCTAATTGATGGAGATGGATGCCCTGTGATTGAAGAAACGCTTATGATCGCAGAGCATTTTTCTATACCGGTCATATTGGTGTGTGACAGCTCACATAGCTTTATGCATGATGCTTGTGAAGTGGTGATTACCGATAAAGGAAAGGATCGCGCGGATTTCGTTATCTTGCAAAAAGTAAAAAAAGATGATATTGTAATAACTCAAGACTATGGCTTAGCCGCACTGGTCCTCAGCAGACAGGCACATGCCTTATCACAAAACGGTTTGCGCTTTCGTGATGAGAACATGCTGTCTTTGTTGAATCAGCGAAGTGACGCAGCGAATATACGCCGTCAAAGAAAACGCTATGGTCATATGAAAAAGCGTACGGCACAAGATGATAAAGCCTTTTTAAAAGCTTTATATGCTGTTGTATGTGAGTTATTGGAGTGATAAATTGAATACACATAAAAAAATCCCCTATGACATTATGATGGTGCAATTGAAACAAATGTCAAAGGAAGAACTGCAACGTCATTTACAGTTATTAGGCTGTGACTGGAGTTATGAAGCAATTTATGAAAGCCTGAAAAAAACGTTCAATGATCTGCAAGTGGCGGATGCCATATTTGATAGCTGTGTCATACAAGACAACAATAGCCCGTATCCCAAAGATTTCATAGATGAGGCTGTGTTAGAAATTGCTCGACGCGAAACGTTTTCGTTCATCCATTATGGGATAGTATCCCGTGATTTTGTACAGGCTATGCAACTATCGGATGATCAGCAAAGAGTGGATGCATTGGAAATGAACTTTCGCAAGGTGCTGAAACTGGCCAAAACCTTTTCTTTGGATAGTCTTGAAGGTATCGTTTATCAGGTGAATGATGGTGTTGATATCATGAGCATGCTGGTGGAAATGCTAGATACCATGCAGCAATTGGCAAGACAAGAAAAATCATATGCCAAACGCATTGTCGCTTTTGTGGATAAATATTTACAAATTTTCACGAAAACGAATACCTTCACCAAAGTCATGCTACAATATGAACAGGCGCAAGCCTATCTTACATTAAACTCCGTGAAGGGAGAACAGCTGTTTTTAAAGTTATTAAAGACGCATAGTGATCCTACGGATGTCATCTTGCATTATGGCTTGGCTTATTTAGATGATGATGAAGAAAAAACGCGCAAGATCTTTTTACGCTATCAAAATAAGCTGGATAAAAAAAGTGAATCTTACGATATCATCATGGACATTTTGCAGGATTTAGAAAGGAGGTCTTCATGAAGCGCAATATCGTACAGCGCCATGCCATCTTTTTTACGCTGATAGTGCTATGCTTTTTGATTGTTCCTGCGATACGTGAATCTTATGCACAGGATAGAATGGATAAAAAAGAAGCCCAGCGTCAGCAAAAATTGATGGAAGAGTATCAAAAACAGCAGAAACAAAAGCTTGCGAAAGAAAAACAACGCAAACAAAAGGCGGCAAAGTTTAAAGTGATGCTGGATGCCGGTCATGGCGGATATGATGCGGGGAGTGAAAGTAAAGAAGGGAAAAAAGAGAAAGATATCACCTTATCCATTACCTTAAAGACGGGGGAATTGTTAAAGCAGGAAGGGGTACAGGTGTTGTATACAAGAGAAAGTGATACAGTCTCATGGAAAAGTAATAATGTAGATGATTTAAATACCCGCAGTCGCATGGCGAATGCCAGTCAAGCGGATATCTTTGTTTCCATACATACCAATTATAGTGATGAAGCAAAGGATAAGACAGCGGGCAGTGAGGTATGGTACAGTACCCGTCAATCAGACAGTAAGAAAATCGCTGAGCATATGGAACTTGCTTTACGCGCGGATGGCTATACCAAAAGCCGTGGCTTGCGGGATGATAGGGAAGCTTTTTTATCACTGTTGTATTATAATCAAATTCCTAGTATCTTGGTGGAAACTGGGTTTATCTCTAATCCCAAGGATGCTTCCATATTAAGTGATGCTAAAGGTCAAGAGCGAATTGCACAGGCCATCAGTACAGGTATTTTAAAAGCACTTGGATTAAAAAATTAGAGGATTTCAGTGTTCAAGTTACACAAAAAAGTGTATACTATAACTTAAACAGGAGGTATGAGTATGTTTCATAACAAGGATGAATTAAATTTTGAAACCGGATATCATGTCACAACCATACAACAACATGCGATAAAAACATTTGCGTGGATGGGACTTGGCTTATTGATTACGGCTTTGGTAGCATTTGGCATGGTAACAACGAACATGACTTTGCGCTTATATGTATCGTATCCAATAGCGCCTATGTTGCTGTTATTTGCGCAGCTTGGTGTAGCCGTTGCTTTTGCGGCACGTTTGGCGAAAATGAAAGCAGCGACGGCACGTATTCTTTTTGTGGCATATTCCATCTTAATGGGAGTCACTTTTTCCACACTGGCCTTTGTCTATGACTTAGGTTCTATCGGTATTGCCTTTGGTATTACGGCTGTATACTTTGGCTGTCTGGTCATGATCGGTTATACGACAAAGATGAACCTATTGCGCTTTGGACCAATCTTGATGGGTGGTTTATTAACGTTGATTATCGTAGAAGTTGTGATGACATTGTTAGGTATGGATATTACGACACGCGGCTTTACAGCAATTGGCTTATTATTATTTACCGGTATAACAGCATATGATACACAAAAAATGAAGGCGTTGTATCATAGCTATGAAGGTGATGAAAGCATGCTGAGCAAGTTGTCAATTTATTCAGCTTTTGATTTATATCTGGACTTCATTAACATCTTCTTATATATCTTACGCTTTGTAGGAAATAGAGATTAAGCACTTTAAGACATAGCTGTTTCAGGCTATGCCTTTTTTTATCTTTTTTATGATAAGAAAAAAGGATGTACCAAAGCGGACATCCAACATTATTTCGTTTCTTCTTTTTTCACGCGGTGATATTCATCACTAGCTAAATTTACTTCATGGTCAAAGCTTCTTTCGTTGAAGGCATCTTTTCCATGATCACATAATGGGCAACGATAATCGTCAGCTTCTTTTAAGAAGTCTTCACCATCATATACATACCCGCAAATTCCACAAATATATGCTGTTACTGCCATGTGCTAACCTCCTTTTCTTTTCTTGATTTTAAGTATAACATATTTGCTCAAATGTGTCATTTAACTTGCTTTTTAATAACAAAAATCACACGAATATCACATTTAACTTCACCATTTATCATTCTTGTGTTATGATGAGTGAAAGAAGGTGAGGTTATGAAGAAGTTATGGTCTTTTGTTTTATTACTTTGTTTGTTTCTGGGAAATATGCAGCTTCTAACAGCAAAGCAAACCGACAGTCCTCAACAGGGGGAGAATGATTATCATGCAATTGATTATGAAGTACAAAAGCCGAACATTAGCAGACAATTGTATCGCTCTGCTCTTCCTACATCCTACGATGATCGAAAACAACACGAGGTTACATCGATTAAGAATCAATATCCTTACGGAGACTGTTGGGCATTTTCAGCCATGGCAGCCGCTGAAACAAATCTGTTAAAAAGTGGATTTGTAAAGGATCCAAAGGCAATTGATTTATCAGAACTGCAATTTGCGTATCGTTTTTATAACCGCCTAAATGATCCATTGGGCAACACCGCAGGGGATGCCAATCATTCAACTTCAAACGGTAAACTAGATTTTTTAGATAATGGAGGCAATAACTGGACAAGTGCTTTTGCCTTATCACAGTGGATCAGCCCCACAGATGAAGATAATGCACCTTATACGCATGATGACACAACGATGTTAGCAGATATTAAAAAAGCAAATGCCTACCGTCCTACCTATGTCATGAAAGATGCTGTTTTCCTGCCCGATGATGATATCACCTCTATCAAACAGGCCATTCTTAATTATGGCAGTGTATCAGCTGGTATAGCCGTGGAAAAAATGTCAGTATATGCCAAATATTTCTATGACGGCAGCAAACGCTTTGATCATGCGGTGACAATTGTTGGTTATGATGATACAGTTTCTAAAAATAAATTTTCTATGAAGCCGAAACATGATGGAGCATGGATCGTTAAGAACAGCTGGGGCATACATGCCAATGATGCAGGCTATTTCTATTTATCATATGATCAGCCAGTGAATGCTGTAGTAGCCTATCAGTATATGGCGAAAGATACTTATGAAAATAATTATTTCTACGATGGTTCCGCAGCTCTTTCCGAATATACCACCAGTGGAAATATGACGGTTGCCAATGTGTTTGAGGTACAGAAAGGAACGAGCGTTTCTCCTGAATATGTTGAGGCCGTTTCCCTTGCTTTATCAGGAGCAGATACAGATTATGAGGTGGAAGTATACACCAACCTGAAAGACAAACAAGATCCATACAGTGGCAGCAAAGCTTTATCGACACCGGTGAAAGGTTATCGAAAATATGCCGGTATTTACACAATCCCACTAACGCATCATGTCTGTGTAAAACCACATACTTATTATGCAGTCGTTGTGACATGTAAGAATCATTATGGAGATACGACCGGTTTGTATGTGGCAGAAAATAAAGATTATGGATGGATCAATTTCACAGAACAGATTCAACCAGGTCAAAGCTTTCTCTATATCAATCATGATTGGCATGATATGGCTAATGCTAATGCTTGTTTCCGTTTAAAAGCATTTACGATTCAGCATCATTATGATATGGCAAAGGCAAAGGTCAAATTATCTGCAACCTCTTATATTTATGATGGGAAAGCACATTCACCATCACTTACCTTAACATATGGAACAACCACCTTGCGAAATGGGAAAGATTATAAACTGACCTATCACAATAATGTGAAAGCCGGTACGGCTTCTGTTCACATTGAGAGCACAAATGCTCATGCGAGCAGCAAAGATGTCACTTATAAGATCTTACCGCGGGCCATTTATGCAAAGAGCATTCACGTGGATGCCATACCGTCTAAAACCTATACTGGCTCTGCCCAAAAACCATTACCACTTTTAAACTATGGAACGACAAGATTAAAAAACGGTATCGATTATACCTTATCGTATAAAAATAACATCAAAGCCGGTACGGCACAGCTGATTATCAAAGGAAAAGGTAATTATGGTGGCCGTATTACAAAGAATTTCAGCATTCATAAACGTAAACTGACATCTGCGAGCAGTAAGCCCTTAGCAACACGGACTTATACTGGCTCTGCTCAAAAACCATTGCCTTTGCTAAAGGATGGTTCTGTGACCTTAAAAAACGGAAGAGATTATACACTTTCTTATACTCATAATGTCAATCCTGGAATAGCCAAGGTTATCGCAAAGGGGAAAGGCAATTATACAGGAAGCAAGACGGTATCCTTCACCATTGCCAAACGCAAAGTAAGCACGCTTAAGCTTAGTCATATCACAGATCGCGTATACAATGGTTGTGCCCAAAAGCCGATTCCTCGTCTGACATCCGGTAAAACGCTATTAAAAAATGGTATCCATTATACCTTGACTTATAAAAACAATGTCACACCGGGTACTGCCACTGTGAAAATCACGGGAAAAGGCAATTATACAGGAAGTATGACAAAGACTTTTAAAATTAAAAAACGTAATATTACCACAGTGACCATGAGCAAGTTAAAGGATCGAAGCTACACCGGAAAAGCCATACAACCCAATGTGACATTAACGTATGGCAAAACGGTGTTAAAGAAGAATAGAGATTATACGTTGCAATATGGCACAAATAAAACATGTGGAAAGGCTACTTTGAAGATTGTTGGAAAAGGCGGTTATGGTGGCAGTATGTGTAAAACCTTTACCATTGTTCCTAAACAGCCGACCAATCTACATCTCAACACGACAAAACACAAAGCTGTCAATGTATCTTATAAAAAGGCTGCCGGGGCCAGCGGTATTCAAATTGCTTACTGTCGAAAGGGCAGTAAGCATTGGAACTATTACCAAACAAGCAGGAATTGTTATCAACTGCATACACTTAGCAGTGGTAAACCATATCAAATTAAGGTGCGCAGTTATGTAACAACAGCAAAAGTGCGTCATTATGGCAGCTGGGGCAAAGTACAGCTAGTCAAGATTCAATAATCAAATACGAGAAAAAAGAAATCCGTACGGTATGGAACGCTCTCTGAATACCTGTCAGGATTTCTTTTTCTTTTATTGAATGTCTAGATAATTTGCGATATTGGCATCTTTATCAATAAATGGTTTGATTGTTTTTGTCTTGCTGGAAAGAATCACCGTTAAGCCTGGCCCATGTCCACTGGTAAAGGAATCCGAATGAACAACAACACCAATGGTGATGGCACCTTCCAGATAATGAGGTCCATGATGATTATCATGATCTAAAACAGCAACGATATCGCCAAAACGCAAGTCATTGATGTGATAGGTTTCGTTGGCTTTTTTATCCTGTGTCATGATGTCATAATCCCCTAACATGGTCGTGGCACTGCCTAAACCACTTCCCATCAAATGCGCAGGGACAATGGTTGTTACACCAATCTCTATGCTATCTTCATGTTCTTTGATGTTTAACTTTTCTAATAAAGAAGGATCAATATTCATCACATGAATTTCCTCATGATCTAACAGCTTTAAACCCTGTCCGCATGCTTTGATATGCACCTTATCATCACAGGTCATTAAATCTAATGTTTCTTCATCAAAATAGACCATGACATGATCTATACCGCCATGCTTACCTGTAACATAGCCGATTCGGCCTTTGGCATCACCGCTGATGATGCGCGCTTGATTACCGATACAGGCAAATGCCTGCAAAGCATTATTTTCTCTTTCCACCGGATTTTTTAAGCTTACACCTGGTTCGACATGATCTCCGGCAATACCCATACAGGAATCTTTGATTTTATAATTGTAAACGATGCCGCCGGTTGCCATCGGTATACGTCCAAAACCATCATAGCCAACACGGTAAGCATTTCCTGCCATGCTTGGATGGTCAACACTGCCTTGCACGCTCATAACGACAAGACGATCTTTATTCATTTTCATTTTTTATACCTCCGCTGTACATCATTATAGCATTTTTAAACAAAAAAGTAAGGGAAAAGCCATCATAAAACAAAGTGTTTTACGTAAGATATGTTATAATCATACATACAGGAGTGATGACATGCATAGATGCAAAACAAGAACCTGCCCACCGGTTTTCATAGACAACAAAACCTATGACAATCTACAAAATAAAATCTTAACACCCACCTTTTTAAATGGCTGTAAACAAGCGCAGGAAGCCATTTTACAAAAGCCTTATGTGGTTGAGCGAAGGCTGTTTCAAGAAACTTTTTCAATACCGATGAAACGCAATTTATTTGGCCTTTTGGCAATACCGGTTGAAGTGAATCAGATTTCATGTACCTTTTTATTAGATACAGGTGCACAAATCAGTGGACTGAGATCGTCTTGCGTAAAAAAAGTTGAAGCCATGACTGCTATTGGTCGTATCGGAATCGGCAGTATTGGCGGAAAAGAAAAAGCTTTAAGCGGCTGCATCGTGAAACAACTGCGTATGGGCGCTTTGCAATATCATCATATGCCAATGGTCATACTGGATGAGAAAGACTTTGCCATGCGTTTTGGAAACATTGATCTGATGGGGTTTGATGGGATCATCGGCTGGGATGTTTTATCACAGCTTGATTTTGAAATGGATGATATTGCGAAACAGTTTAAGGTCGTTAAAAATAAGTTCCGTTTTCCTTGTCGTAATATGATCATGGGTAGTTTTCCGGTTTTTTTATGTCAAAAGAAGAATCAAGAAATTGCACTTTTCGGATTTGACAGTGGCTCTAAAGTGAGCTGGCTTTCTGATAAGTTCATCGAAAAGGAACAGCTGCAAATCATTTGTGAAGGCCATGCTATGGGCTTTGGGGTGCATGGATTTGAAAAACTCCCAATGAAAATTGTGGAACAGCTACAGGTGACCTTAGATCGTGGTGCTATCACTTTAAAGGATACGATGAGTGGGCGCTGTGATTTATTTAACGGCTTTACTTTTGATGGGGTATTTGGTAATGAAATCTTTAAAGGCAGAAGGATTCGCCTAATTAATAGTAAACAGGTCGTTCTGCTTGTATAGGCAGTTGTAATTTGTCATTATTTATTGTATAGTAGGTAAGAAAAATGAGTAAGAAAGGACGAATTGATTATGTTATTACATGGTAAAATTGTGATGGAAAATGGTGCTGAGATTCCTTTTGAATTATATCCGGATGATGCACCTGTCACTGTCGAAAACTTTGTGAAATTGATAAAAGAAGGTTATTATGATGGAAAGACATTCCATCGTGTCATTAAAAACTTCGTATCACAAGGAGGCTGCCCTTATGGAAATGGTACAGGGGATTTAGGATATACGATTCCTTGTGAAACAGCGAATAATCCTCACCGTCATGAAGAAGGAAGCTTGTCCATGGCACATCGTGGTAAAGATACCGGTTGTTGTCAGTTCTTCATCTGTCATTGCCCACAGCCACATTTAGATGGTGTGCATACCGTATTTGGTAAAGTGACAGATAATATGGGTGCAGTACGTCAAATGCGCAATGGCGATGTCATGAAGCAGGTTGTTTTATTGGAGGAAAACTAAACGATGGAAGATGTGAAACGTCTTGGGTTTCCACTGTTAATCATCGTTTTATCCGCATTTCTTTCCCGCTTGTTGGAAACCTATCTGCATGGAAGCTTTGTGCATACCTTAATGGTTATTCTCATTGTCAGTGCCTTATTCCTCTTTGGTGTTTCCTTAAATAAGAGCCGTAAGAAACGCAGCAATGCCGTGTTTAAAAAAGTTGTGGCAATCCTTGTGGTGATTTTGATGCTTTTTATGCAATTGGGGTATTTTACTTTGCCAATTATGCAAAATGTGTTCACTTTGATTGGAATTGATGCCTTTTATATGAACATGCTGTATATTTTCTGCGGTTATCTATTCGTGGATTAAAGGAGGAGCAAGATGTTTTTCTTAAAATTCGATAAAACGATGGAAGAGGTTAAACAGGCATTGGATGAGCATCAGGATATGGTCTTAATCGATGTCAGAGAAGAGGATGAATATGCATTGGGTCATCTTCCTCAGGCAATCAATCTGCCATTGAGCCGATTTCATGAAAGCTATACAAAACTGCCTAAAGAGAAGCCATTGTATGTATATTGCCGCAGTGGACAGCGCTCACGTACGGCAGTGAAAAGGCTAAAGGATGCAGGCTATGCCAATGCTTATAATATCGGCGGGATCATCCACTGGCCTTATGATACAGAAAGCAGGTAATGATATGTTTCATACAAACGTAAGATGTCCGCATTGCGGTCATGAATTCACCTATTCTATCTTTCGCTTTAATTCCACCGTATGTTGTGAAAAGTGTCAGAAGAAAATTTATATTGAAACCAAAACAAGCATGTACATGATTTTGTTTGTCGTGTTTCTTTTAGCAAGTGATTATATAAAAGCTTTTTTACATACGATATTACCAAATCAGGCAGAATTTATCTATTTTGGTCTGATGTTTTTCATCATACTGATCAGCTTGTTGTTGGTTATGTTTGTACTGATTAAACTATTCGGCTTTACAAGCGTTTATCGCATCCGTGATGATGTGTACTATCGTGAGGCTGTTCAGCGTGCAAATGATCGAAAAAAAGGGAAAAAGAAATAAACAAAAAAAGTGTTAAGCCTTGATGATTCAAGGCTTTTCTTATGGCTGTTAGAATATATAAGTCCTTTTTTATGAGAAATCTCATGGTATACTTAATATGTATAATGATATAACAAAATACAGTACGATAAACAAAAAAACTCCATATGATTCTTTTCATATGAAATATTTACCTGTTATCTTAATATTTTATATATTTTTTATTGCATACTATAGATATGAGATGGGAGTAAGATGATGAAGAGGAAAGCATTGATCGTTGTAGTATTACTTTTACTATTCGGCTGTACCAATGGAACTGATAAGAATATAAAAAAAGAAAAGAATGAGGAATTTCTTTACTTTTTATATGCTACCCCCTTAGCTGACCACCCGATTTGGCTGCAAAGCAAAGAAGGATTTGTACAGGCATGTAATGAATTAAAAGTGAAATGTGATTGGATAGGTCCAAAAGTTATTGATACGGAAAAAATGGAAGAAGTGATTTCTCAGGGGCTCATTGAAAAAGTTGATGGTATTATCACACAGGGGGTCATAAAAAAAGCCTTATTGGAGGAGGCCGCGGCATTGGATATTCCCATTGTCTTAGTCGATTCTAATATCGAGGATGGAAAAAAGTTTACGTTTTATGGGAAAAACTTTCAACGTCAGGCACAATTGCTCTTAAATGAAATAGAAAAAAAGATTCCTAAACATAAACCGTTGGTAATTGCTATTCAAGTAGCAGAATTAAACTTTAAAATTGCCCAGGATCAAATACAAGAAATCCGTGAGGTATTTAAAAACCATCCGGGCGGATACGAAATTGTTGCCATAACGGAATCAAAGTCGGATAAGATACGCGCGCAAGCACAATGGATGAATACTTTACGAAATCATCCTGATATCAATGTCACCATTAATTTTGCGGCAGAGTCTGCCGATGCCTGTGCGGAAATAGCGCAAACGCTCAATATTAAGAAACGACTGCATATTTATGGTGTAGATGATATGGACTCTACGATTGACTATATTAAGAAGGGCTATATCGACGCCAGTGTTGTTACGTCATTTTATGAATATGGCTATAAAACAGTTTATCAGATGTATGCATATAAGAAAACCGGTAAGAAACCGACTTCCTTAAACAATGAGGTCAAACTTTTGATTGTGAATCAGGATAATGTGGATACATATCAAAGTGAGTTAAAAGAATGAAAACGTTTTTAAAGAAAAAAACATATAAACGCCAGATGTTTTTGTTCAGTCTGGTCACAATCTCGATCATTATTTTAATTCTGGGCGTTTATACCGGTGTGAATCGCAGTTTGATCAGACAATATAATGAATCCTATGCTCTCTATCAATATTTAAATGATTTCTTTGATACCCAATCGTTTGCTCATGATAGTTTAAAAAACTATTTATATACCAAATCGGAAAAGGAATACGATAACTTCAAACGAGCTTTTCATCAGGCAAAAGAAGATATTCAAATATTAAATGACAGTGCGCAAAAAAATGCTGGCATATGGCGTTTTACCCTACTGGATAATATGATGGATAGCTATTTGGAACAAGCTAATCAAGTAATCTTATTGATGAAGATACAAGATCATAAATATAACGAAGGATATGAAAAACTATTAAAGATCAATGAGACGATCATCCAAAGTTCGGATGATTATTATCAATTGGTTACGAATGTTGTTGATAAGATCCTAGAAAAAATTGAGGTGACCAAACAGGAAACCGACGTATTCTCCTGGTGTATCGTGGCCTTCAGTGTCATAGGGTTATCAATATATACGATCATCGTATTAAGAAGTATAACGAATCCGATTGACAAACTCGTTGATAATTTGCATGAGATTCGTGCAGGAACTTTTGATTTTCATAAGATACCTGCCAGCAGTGAAGAAATTCAAGTTCTATGTTTCGCCTTACAGGATCTTTCAGATACGATTAGCAGAAACATTGAATATGAAAAAGAAAAGGCAGAGCTGAAAAACCAATTGCTTATTAAAGAGAATGAAAATCTGCGAAAAGATGAATTGTTAGTAAGCAGTGAACTGAAAATCTTACAAAATCAAATCAATCCCCACTTTTTCTTTAATACGGTTAATATGATCTATCAGCAGGCAATTTTGGAAAAAGCGGATATCACGGTAGAAATGATTGAAAAAATGACAGAATGCATGCGTTATACCTTGTCTCAAAACACCAGAATCAGCAATCTGGCGATGGAATTAAACTTCATGCGCAACTATTTGTATATCCAAAACCGGCGTTTTGAAGGTAGAATTGAATTTATCTTAGAAGAAGAACGAGAACTGCCGAATATTAAAATACCTGCTATGATCATAGAGCCATTAGTAGATAATGCCATTAAGCATGGCTTATCAAACACAGAAAGTGGCGGATTGGTCGTTATTCATGTGGAATGTAAAGATGATCAAGTCATCATTCATGTCAGCGATAATGGAAAAGGAATGAGTGCTGTTGCTTTGGAACAGTTGATCATGAACCAGTATAAATGTGCTTCACAGGGGGAAAATCTAGGCTTATATAATCTTATGCGTCGCTTGGATATGTATTATTCAAAAGCTGCAAAGATTACTGTAAATAGTTATGAAGATTGTGGATTTGACGCCGTGATAACGATACCGGTCATGAAAGGATGGTAACTAGTATGTTGAATGTGTTGGTTGTAGAGGATGAAAAATTAGAACGAGAGGCACTCATACTGCTGCTGCAAGAAAACTTTTCTAAACAGATTCATGTGTTAACAGCTGCTTATCATGGAGAACAGGCACTGCTGGCATTTCATCAACAAAAGTATCAATTGGTCATCACAGATATCAATATTCCACGCATGAATGGACTATCTTTATTAAGAGAAATTAAAAAAAGTGATCCTGATACAAGAACGATCATTCTTACCGGCTATGATTATTTTAAATATGCGCAAGAATCCATATGTATTGGTGTTGATGATTTTATCTTAAAGCCAGCCACGCAAAAAGATTTATGCGAACGTATACGTCGGGTGATGGAGTTGATTGAGCGTGAGCAAAGAGGAAGTCATTTTGAAGATGTCATACGTTATCGTAAGATGCAATCTATTTTACAAAGCGATTTGATCTATGCGATTTTGTATCATAATCCACATCAGAATATCCAAGGGTATTTTTCCATTTTTCATATGCAGGTGGCAAGTGCAGCATGTATTTGTTTGTATCAAGAAGATATTACAAATCAAGCATTGCTTCCGATCGTAGAAGAACTCCATACATGGTATGACGAGTGTTTCTTTGAAACATATTTTGAAAATGTCGTTATTTTTATTTTCCATAAGGATGTCATGGAACAAAAACAATTACTGAAACGTATAAAAGCAATCATGATAAAGCATACCATTGTGCATTATGGTGTGGGAGGCATAAAGGAAGAGGTGCATGATTTTTACAATTCTTATGTGGAGGCAAAAGAAGAATTGCGACAAACATCACAGGATGCTTTCCAGCATGCCTTGACAGATAAGCAAGAAGATACCACCTTAAATGATATGGCAGATGCTCTTTTGCACGCAATACGTTATAATCAGGCAAAAGTGTTTCCGGATGTTGTGCTTCGTATTCAAAAAGAGGCGGAAACAAATGAAATTCTAGCGATACGTAAAATATTGGTGAAGCTTTTTCATATTCTGCAGAATAAAATGAACCAGTGTGAGGATATGAAGGATTATGTGGCATTGCTAAGTGAGAAAATCGATGGTATCTCTTATGATAATCCCACTCAGGATGAGGCAACCTACATTCGTTATGAAGTTAAGCATGTAATCCATGCCATTATCAAATCTCGCAGTAAATCAATGAACAAGATTGTTTTGGATGCGTATACTTATATCGGTAAGAATTACCACCGTTCTATCGGGTTAAATGATTTAGCGAACTATTTAGATTTAACTCCTCAATATATCAGCTCTCTTTTATCACAACATACAAAAAATAGTTTTACCAATATCTTAGCAGAGTATCGTGTTGAAAAGGCTAAGCAATTATTATTAAACAATCGCAAGATTAAAGAGGTTTCCAGTTTGGTGGGTTTTCAGAATCAAAATTATTTTGCGAAAACCTTTAAAAAAGTAACAGGCTATACACCTAAAGAATACAAACAGATGCATGTGATGAATGATATATAAATGACTGTTTTCATTTTGTCCGTTTATGTTGTAAGAAGTATGAGGGTTAGCATATGCATGAAGGATTGTATGGATAAATAAGAAAATTAAAAAGCGTTTAGAAGCAAGGAAAGAAGCCATCTGTATACGGGTCGGCTTTTTTTAATTGCGAAAAAAAGATAACCAAAGAATTGTTATATTTTATCGGTGATTTACCGGAATTTTATTCGCGTTTTCTTTTTTATGGTTAGTGAAAAAGTACTTTTTTATTTATATTGCTCTATTTTTTAGAATATATTGTCAATTTATTGACACTGGTTATCTTTTTCTATATTCTGTAAGTAGGAATTAAATAATGTATTTTAATCATAATAAAACTAACCTATATATCTACATAAATATTTGTATCCTGATAGTGAAAGGTATTTATGAATAAAATGCGAGGTTATAAAATGTGATTATCGCTGTTTTATTAGCAATATTTACAAGGTTGTATTTGTACTTCATGATAAAACCCATACATGGGCTTTTATCATATAGGTGTTTATGACATAAGGGCATATCACATCAAATAGTTTTAATAACAGAGAATAATGATCAGGAGGAAAACATGAAAAGGAAAAGTATGAAGGTATTGGTCGCAACAGTTGCGACTGTTTCTATGCTGGGAGGAGAAATCGCATCCGGCATCTCTTTAAGAGCGTTTGAAAATGTAGCGGTTTTCGATATGAATATGATTGAAAACAGAACCGGAAGTATCACGGTCAACAAACAGACAAAGGATAAGCAGCCTCTAGCAGGGGCAACCTTTGCCATCTATAAGGTTATGAGCTTCACTCCTTCAACGGCAGATGCTTCTGCCAAATATGAACCAACCACGGATTTTGCGCAAGCATTACAAGGAATCAAGGCGGATGAACTAGGGACATATTCCGCTACAGAAATGGAGAAACTTATTACGACCTTGACGGCAACAGCCAATACCGCAGATGTAAAAGCTACTGCAAGCATGACAACCCCTGCATCTGGTACGGTTACCTTTGCAAATCTTGACCTGGGATATTATTTGGTAGTAGAGACTTCTGCACCGGATGGATATGTAGCAGGAAAGCCATTTTTGATTGCCGTGCCTTCCAGTGATAACTATACGGATGAGAATGCAGCAGGAACAAAATGGGTCTATGATGTAACTGCGACACCTAAAAATGAGAAAGTGACGATCCATAAGGAACTCACAGCAGAAAGTGATGGTTCAGTAGCAATTGGAGATTTTGTACAATATCAGATAACGACGCTGATGCCAAGCTATACCGATGACTATTTTGAAGGTGAGAATAAAGTCGTTTTCGAAATTCAGGATACGATGGATGATGGCTTAGCAATACAAAATGATAGCGATCATGCAATTACGGTAAAGGTGAATGATGCTGTCATAGAAGCATCCGATACGACCTATGCCATAACAGCAGCAAATGTAAGTGGAGAGACAGCAGATCTTAAGATCGTGTTCACAAAGGCCTTCCTAAAGGCGCATAAAGGAGAAAAGGTAGCAGTAACCTATTATGCGAAAGTAACAGAGAAGGCCATACAGGGAAATGCTGGAAATGAAAATGCGGCAGTGATCGTATATAATCATAAGCCAAATGCCACCACAACAAGTGAAAAAGAAACAGCTTATGTATATAGCTTTGGAATCAATGTAAAGAAATTTACGAAAGAAGGAACACCACAAGTTTTGGAAGGTGCTAAATTCGTCTTATTAGAGAAAGATGGCAAAACACAGATCGGGGAAGAAAAGAGCACAAATGCAGATGGTGAGATAGCCTTCAGCAAATTGGATGAAGGGACCTATTATCTAAAGGAAACGGCATCCCCTACAGGATATACCTTATTGGCAGAAGCAATCAAGGTAGAGATCATAGCAGAAAAAGATGAAACGACGAAGAAAGCAAATGGAAGATTTACAGTGAAGGTAAACGATCAGGAAGTAAATGCGACAACAGGAGAATATAGCAGCTATATCGATGAGGAAGCAGGAACAGCCAATATAGCAGTAGAGAACCATAAAGGATTTACGTTGCCATCCACAGGAGGAATGGGAATCACGATATTCTTAGCAATCGGTGGCATAGGAATCTTAGGCATAAGTATCGTAATGCTGAAGAAGAGCAGGAAACAGGCATAAGTATGAAGATGACGAAGCGGATGGTATCAGTCTGTTTCGTTTTCGTATTTTTGTTCTTTTTAGGTATCATGGATTATCCCTTTGTGTCACGATTAATTAATCAACGAAACTATGATGGAGTCATTATTGAATATGATGATACAAGCGCAAAGCTGGATGAAAACAGAAAAGAACAATTTTTCAAAGAAGCGAAACAGTATAATGAAGAACTAAGTAATGGTAGTGGTATCTCAATTATAGATGCTTTTGCCCAAGATCATAGCATGGAGAAAAAGTATACACAGCTTTTAAATGTTGCCAATAATGGAGTGATGGGGGTTGTTGATATTCCTAAACTACATGTCTCTTTACCTATTTATCATGGAACATCAGAAGAAGTTTTGCAAAAAGGGGCAGGACATTTGGAAGGCACTTCCTTACCGATTGGTGGGATCTCGACACATGCATGTCTTTCAGCACATCGTGGATTGCCAAACAAAAAGATGTTTACAAGCTTAGATGAATTAAAAGAAGGAGATATTTTTCTGATTACGGTCCTGGGAAGAAAAATGGCCTATAAAGTGAATAATATACAGATAGTCTTACCAAGTGACATTAAAGCCTTACACATTCAAAAAGGAAAAGACCTGGTAACATTAATTACATGTACACCATATGGAGTGAATTCACATCGTTTGTATGTAACAGGAGAAAGAACAGAATATAAAGAAGAAATGAAAACAGACAATAGCATTGGACTGCCTTGGTATTATGATTGGTGGTGGGTACCAGTGAATATCGTCTTGTTAAGTGTATTGGGAATCTTATTATATCAATATAATAGAAAACCGAAAGTGAAAGAGAAAGTAGAATGAGGAAGGGCATATGAAAAAGAAATTGCAGCTGCTGATGAGTGTGGTAATGGTCTTAGCAATCATGCTTACACCGATACAGGCAAACAGCGGAAGGATAAACATCCAATTGAAAGATCTGCCTGGCGATTGGGATGAGAAAGCAGGAGTGGTCTTTACGCTATATCAGGTAGGAAAGATGAGCGATGATGGAAAGGCGGAACTGGATGCCAAGTATGACATGAGCCTGCCAAGCGATGCCCAAGGATTGCAGAAGATCGCCAAAAAGCTTACCGCAAAAGAAGGGAAAGAGCTCATTGAAAAGAAGACGACCGATAAGAATGGCTGTCTGTCTTTTGAGAATGTCAAAAATGGCATCTATCTACTTGTACCCTCTCATATGGAAGCCTATGGAAGGATCGATCCTTTTATCGTGACGCTGCCAATGTATGAGGAAGTAAACAATGCTATTCAAGGACCTACCTATATGCTGCAGATAGAACCCAAAGCATCACCCAATGAAGAACCTATAAAACCAGTTCCTCCAGTGGATCCAGATGATCCTGAGGTTCCGGATGTCGAAGAACCAGAAAAACCTGTTGAACCAGAAAAACCGGTAGAACCGGATCAACCCGATAAGGAACCTAACGTACCGGAAACCAATGAACCGCAGAAAGAACCCAATAAACCAGAGACACCACAAAAGGAACCATCAAAACCAGAAGAACCAGAGAAAGAAACAGAGGAAACGAAAACAGGAGATACGACAAGAAGAGGTCTGTATGTCTTGTTGATCATGTTATCCGGTTTTGGTATGTATATCATCTATAATAAGCATAGGAGAGGGAGTGAATTAGGTGATGAAAAATAAAAAAAGATTCACTGCTTTTCTATTAGCAGCATCCATGCTGTTCATGAATACGAATTCCTCGTTGTTTGCCAAAGAAGAAGTAAAAGGGGAAGAAATTAGTGAGCAGACAGATAAACCAAGACAACCATCTAGCATAAGCTATGCCCCAACGCAGCAGGCACTCTTAGGAAGCACACCGCCTGAAGAAACGAAAGAGGAGCCAAAAGAAGAAACAGAAACACCAAAGGCTAAGGAAGCTGTTCAGACGGTAGAAGTCAAAACAACGATCTATCTGGATGCCAATAAGAATGAAAAGAAAGATAAGGAAGAAAAAGGTGTATCCGATATCGAAGTACGCTTGTATAAGATGCAGGAAGGGACAGCGGAAAAAGAGGCAAGCTATCAGGCAATCACCAACATCAAGGGAGAAGTGTGTCTTAAGGATGTAGAAACAGGAAGCTATCGCATCGAATATGAGAGCATGGATAGCGAGAAGGATCTGAAGGATTATACGATCATCCAAGAGAAGAAGGATATAACAAAAGCAACCGATAAAGAAAAAGAGCTTAACAAAAAGACAGACATAAAGAGAACTGAGAAAGAAAATAAGACGATCCTGTATCAAGAAGAAGTTGAGATCCAAGAAGGAAAAGAACTGGAAGCAGCCTTATATAAAGAGGCGAAAGAACCAGAAGAAACGAAGAATGGATCAAAAACTGAAGCAAGTAAGGAAATAAAAGTTGAAACAGAAAATAAAGAAACAAGCAAACAAGAAGTAGTGAAAAAACAAACAGAAACAGCAAAGGAAGAAACCACAAAGCAAGAAGAAACAAGCAAGAGCATTCCCCAATTGCATAAGCTGGCAGCAACCCAAGTAGGTGCAGCTTATGGAGCAGATAGCGATCTGATCAAGGCCCTGAATGAAGTGCTGGATGTAGAGGATTGGACCTTTCATGCGTATTATGTAGGACAAAGTGATAGCTATCAAATAGAAAAAAAGAATGACTTCAATCTGAAATATCAGATGGAGTTTCATAATAATCGAGATCTTGCGGCGAATGATGTAGAGATCCGGATACCGGCAGCTTTATTGATCGATCGTGATGGAAAAAAGATCATGCCAAACAGCATAGCCATTCCGGAAGGAAGCAAGGAGAACCCGGTAGCAAGTAAGATCACACCATTTAATTATTATCTAGATGAAAATACCAATGAATTAGTTTTCTTTAATTACAAGGATATTGTTGCTGGGTCCAATGTAGCCTTTCAGGTGCTCTATAAGAACATCGAGATCATGCAGATCGAGGATGGAACAAGCTGGAGTTTGACACCGAGGATCACGGTAAAGAAGGGGGAAGGATCCGAAGTAAAAGAAACCACACCGTTAAAAGGAACGATCGATACACAGATCAATCTTACGAACGTAAAGAAAAGCCCTTATACGACAGGAAAGAGCTATTATCCGGGAATCTATACGAAGAAACAGCTGCAAAAGACGGTAGCTAAGGTCGATCAAAAGTATCTGGATAATTTTGATGATTATTATTTTGTGGCATGGAAAATAAATATCGATATGAGTGCCACACAGCCATGGAACCTTTATCTGAAGGAAACACCGGGAACGGATGGTGAGCTGGTAGGATATGATTCTGATTATCAGCTTTCTTCCAGTAGCAAATATAAGGGATATCATGAGATCTATAAGGGAAAAAGAGCTAAGTCAAGTTCAACTTCCATCATCGCTGTTACGGCATATCCAAAGGATGGGGCAGAACCAAGCGGAGAATTTGTAAATAATGTAGATGTGATCGCAGAACCGGCAGATCTAAGGGATAGTGTGCAAACAAAGCAAAGCACAGCAAATTGGAAGTATGTGGATTATGAATGGAAATATCCAAATGATGCAGTAGGAGTCAATAAGACAGGAGGAGATACCTATCGAGGATGGGTAGAGGTCTTCAAGGCAAATCGTAAAAATGGACAGGATATGGGGAATATACCATTCCATGTAAACAGTCTGACCAGAGGCTATAAGATGACACATCATGTCACGAATGAAGAAAATAAGCTGGGAGAAAGGATCGAAGGGGCTGCCTATAAGATGACGACGGTGGATGATTTCATCTATGTCTATCCAAATACCGGGACATCAACGAGCCATAAGATCCTTGACAGTAAAGACTATTACTATAATCAGGTAACCATCCAGCAGAAAGATACCGGCTATGATCCATGGGAAGATGAAACCGCAGCACCGGAAGAATCAGGAAGCATGATCGTTTATGCGATGTATGAAATACCAAGCGAACATGCAGATGAGAAAGGTTGGGAAAAAGTAGAAGAAGTTGCATGGAAGGATAGCGGAAGCATGAGCTATACCTTTAGCAAGGAACAGCTAGCAAGAAGGCCATGGAGGGTAAAGGTAGAACATGAATCTGTAAACTATCATTCGACCTGTACGATCGATGTGAAGGTAACGATCAGGCATGATTCACCGATCTTCAATGCTCTCATCAAGGAAGAAGAGGAAGGTCAGAACCTGACCTTGGAAAACATCGCAGGTGTCATGACAGAAAAGCTGCAGGATGGAGAAACAGAATATGTTGTAACGGATACCACAAGCGGAACGACGAACTATGCAGAGCCGGGACTAAAGGAACTGACGGAAGCACTATATGATGGAAACCTATTGATCCGTGATAATGCATATGCTCAATTGTACTCAGCAGACAAGCATGCAAGATCATATAAGTATGGAACGAATTGGAACGATCCGGTAAATGGAAGGGTCAATCTGAAGTATAACATCATGGCATATGATGGCTATGAGGTATATGGAAGAGAGGTCGTCGAAAAGCTGAAGGAAGGAAAGGCACAGCAACCGGGAAGAAAGGAAGTCGTCTTCTATGACCTATTGCCATATGGGGTAAAATATGATCCTAGCGTAGATATCAAGGCAGGAAGGGTCAAGAGCACAGATCAAGGAGCCGTAAGACAAGAGAAGACCTGGGACAGCGGACAGGTAAGGGTAACGCTCGACTCAAAAGAAGATATCATCACGAACTATAAGAACAGCGGAAGGACGATGTTAAGATTCCATGTACACTATGAAGGAGAAGATCCAACGGTCCTGACCAGCTATGGAAGCGATCAGCTGTGGATGGAAGGCTGGGGGATCAGCTTTGGAGCCTATTATGACTGGAAGGATATCGATATCTGCAATGCCGCAACGAACATCTCAGCCTTCATGCCTGCACAGAAGGATGATACGGCATTATTAGGGCAGGACAACGAGGTCATGAAGGATAATGGGCAAGCGTATCCAAGCGGGATGAAGGAAGAATATCAGATCTTTGGAAGTGATATTGATAATGATGGAAATACTGAAGAAAAGACCGTCCTGTATGCAAGCACATCGATCTATGATGATATGGCGATAGCATCGAGCAGTGAGATCGTGAAGGATGTACGAGCAGATGATGATCGATTTGGCATCTATACGAAGAGTGCAATCGTAGAGCCCAAAGAAGGCTATACCTATGAGATCACGGTAAAGAATGCGAAGGGAACGCTAAAGAACATCGTCGTATATGATCTGTTGGAGGATGCACCGAACCATCTGTCAAGCAAGGAACATAAGGAAGATTTTGAAGAAAACTGGTGGTATGGAAGCTTTGATGGAGTGATAACGACAGCGTTGGAGAAAGCGGGAGCAAAGCCGGTCATCTATTATAATGAAAAAAGGGATGCAAGGATAACGAAAGAAGCAGAAGATCCAAGCAGCGTATTGACGGAAGAGAATGGTTGGATCGAGGCAAGCAGCTGGAAGAAAGAGCTGAAAGAGGTAAAGGCGGTAGCGGTAGATCTGAGGAAGGAAGGATTTGCGATAAAGGAGATGGGATCAATAAGCTTCCAGATCCATATGGTATCACCAGAGGAAGACGAGTCAAGAGAAGATGCAGAACATAGCAATACGGCCAAGGGAGACCGACCAGCATCTTATGCCTATAACAATACAGGATTCTATTCAGAAACAGAAGAGACGAAGATCAAGCAAACGGTAATAGGGAACTCGGTACAGGTGACACAGCATGATCCGGAAACCGTAGAGATCGTAAAGGAATATAAAGGAAAGGTACCAGAAAGCAGGAAAGGAGAAGAGTTCCGTTTTATCGCAAGCTATAATGGATCTAGCTATGCCACACAAGAATATCAGCTATTCAAGAAGATAGATGGAACTTGGGAACGTCAGGGAACGAATCGCGTCTATGCGACGGAAGCAGACGGAAGCTTCTATCTGCATGCGGAAGAGAAAGCAGTCTTCCAGGTGAAGGATAAGAATCAGTTAACGGTAGAGGAAGAAGAAAATCCATTCTGGAAAGTAGAAACAGAAATAAAGGAACAGGATGAGATCCAGATAAGGACATATAAGAATACATATCGCCCGGTGTTATATATTCAAAAGAAATTAGAAGGATATAGAAAGGATATGGATGTAAGCAAGGACACTTTCACCTTCAAGGCAAGCGCAGAAGGGAAAGCCTTAGCAAATGCAGAATACTGGCTAGTAGACAGCGTGCGATTAGATGGAGGCGTTCCTAAGAAACTAGGAATAGGAAGTACGAATGTGAACGGTGAATTCAACATCCATAAGAACGATATCATCGCCTTGTTCCCAGGAGGAGAAGGAACAAGCTATGAGATCGAAGAAATGCAAACAGGTGATGACTGGTTTAGTGATGATACAACAGTCAATGGAATAATGGTAAACAAAGGAAACACGGCGAGAATTACCAACTACTATAAATGGAAAGATGTATATCTGACAAAAGAGTTGAAACATCAAGAAGCGGACAAATGTGAGCAGGCCTTCACCTTTCAAGTAGAGAGCAATGGAGAACCATTCGTGGATGCAGAATGGGTCATCCTGAATGAGGATGGAACAGAAAGTGAAACAAAGGGAAGAACCGATGGCGAAGGTCGATTTAGCGCTGTAATAGCAGGAAAGACCGTAAAGATCAAAGGTTTTGAAGCAGGAACGAAGTTTAAGATCATAGAGATCGATGAAGATGAAAGCGATGATTATGAACCGATCACAGGAACAGCAGAAGGAACCATACCACTGTATGCATTAAAAAGCGATGCAGTGATCGTGAATGATTATCTGTTACGCCCATTAAGCGTATCCAAGATAGTAACCTATGATTCAACAGGAATGAGTGCGGATAAGATCACAGAGATCAATGAAACAGAATTTACGATGCAGATCAAGGTTAATGGAGAACTATATAAAGATCAAGACTATACGCTCATGCAGAATGGAAATATCTTGGAAATATCAAAAACCGATGCTGAAGGAAAATTCACGATCAGGAACAATCAGACCGCAGTCTTTGAAGGAATCGGAAGAGCAGGTACGAAGTATACTGTACAGGAACTGCAGGAAGAAGACACCCAATATCCACAGATCTATCCAACAGAAGGAAAAGCGGCAGAGGGTATAATTGAAAAAGGAGGATCAAAAGTAACCATCATCAATGGAACGGATAACACTTTAATAATCGGCAAGGAATATGTAGCAGGAGAAGAAGACAATGGAGCAGGAGCTGCATACGTAGAGGAACTTAAGACAAACGCAACAGCACGTGCCAATGAGAAGGTAACATTAAAGCTGGAAAGGATAAATGCGTCTGGTAAGTGGGAAACTTTTCCATCATCTAGTAGTACTTTTAAGGTCATAAATACCTTGACCGGAAAGATAAGCAGTAAATATTGGTATGGTCGGGATACTATACAACTGGAATCTTGGCAACAAGTCATTGTAGATACGTTGGATAAGGATGTACGATATCGTTTAAGTGAAGATAAGAAGGATCAGCATAAGCTCTATAAGAAAGGCAGTAATTTCATAGAAATCTCGCAACAAGATCCAAAGAATGATGAAGCGATTAGTGGTACGGTAGGAGATCGTCCATTAGCGATCATAAAGAATGAGGTCGTTGGAAGAAACCAGGAATCATCGATCCAGAAGAAGATGCATCTAGGATCGAATGAAGTAGCAACAGGAGCAAGATTGGTATATCAGGTAGAACGCTATGATGGAAAGGTATGGAATCCAGCAGAACAAGTACGTTATATTGTTGGAGATGATAGCGGATGGATCGATAAGCAGTCACAGGTCACAGAAAAAGATGGAAAGATCGTCGTTGAAAAGACAGAACAAGGATATCCGATCGTCTACTTTACGGATGAGGATGTAAAGATCAATCCAAGCAAGGTAGAAGAAGGGACGTATCGTATCAGAGAACTGATAGAAGAAAGCGATAAAGAATGGGGAATGTTATCAGGCTATATCGGACTAGCAGAAAGCTATAATGGCAGTTTAGATATCAAAGATGCGAATACATTCGTCAATAGCAATCGAACGACAACGATAGAGATAGCGAAAGAGCTAGATGTAGAAAGCAATCAAGACTTTACGTTTACATTGAAACAAGTGATGCAATCAAAGATAGAAACGATCGAATCAATAGATGAAATCTTGGAAACGCGGATAGGAACCAATATAGATTATGGGATCTATGATAGCAAGAGCAATGAAGAGATCGGGAAAGGCAATACAGGCATCACAGGTGAGATCAAGCTGAAAGGAAATCAATTTACACGCCTAGAAATAGCAGATGGAACGATCTGGCTAGTGAATGAGAAACAGGATACCCCATATATATTAACGGGTATATCTGGAAATGACGAGAATACCAAAAAATTATCTGATAATGCTATGATCATCCAAGGAAGGGCACCAATCATCCTTTCTAATTTATCTATTAATACTAATAAAAAATATTTTATGCAAGGAAGTGAAATAGATAAAGATGATTTTGAAGTAACAGCTATCTATTCTGATGAAATGACAAAGCAACTATCGAATGATGAATATGAAATAGATCAAACAATTATACCTAATAGTGGAACTGTCTTTAATTTGAAATTCACATATACAGACAAGAAAACGGGTGAAGTAATAGAAAAAAATAAGGCTTTAAACATAGCTGGAACGATTGAACTAACATCTAGCATGGTCGATAATGGTGTTGTAGATGCAATTACAGGAAAACCTATAGTATTAAATAAAGGGAATGTAGAAATACCGGAAATCATAATTAAGAATAATTATCCATATTTTATAACAAAAATAGGATTTGCAGCTTATCAATATAACACAGATATAACTAGTGTTAAGATACCAAATACTATAACCTCTATTGGTAGTCAGGCATTTTCAAATTGTACAGGATTAAGCGGGGAATTGGTCATTCCTGATTCCGTCATAATAATAGGAGGGAGTGCTTTTCGTGAATGTAGTAATTTGACCGGTGCTTTAGTCATACCAAATTCTGTAACATACATTGGAGAATATGCTTTTCAAGGATGCTCTAGTTTTTCGGGTGATTTAATTGTTCCCGATTCAGTAAAAAGCGTTGGAACTCATGCGTTTTCCAAATGTAAAGGTTTTGATGGTACGTTAAGTATAAGTTCTAACATAAATAGTCTAGGACCGAATGCATTTTCAGATTGTGTTAATATAACGGGTGAGGTTACTATTCCAAATAGTTTAGATGTTATATTAATGGGTACGTTTAGCAATTGTAGTTCTATCACAAAGGTTAATATTCCTGAAACAATAACATCTATTAAAGGACCAATGAATACTGTTGGAACCTATTATAAAGATGGAGCGTTTTATAATTGTATATCTTTAAAAGAGATTCAATTACCTTCTAAGTTAAATGAAATCGGAAATTGTTCATTTTACAATTGTAGTGGTTTGGTAAATAATCTTGCTATTCCTAGTACAGTAACAAGCATTGGTGATGAAGCATTTTATCAATGTGAAGGATTATCAGGTAATTTGAATATTCCAAATTCAGTGACAAGTATAGGAAGATACACATTCTATGGATGTAAAGGATTAACAGGTGATTTAATTATTTCTGATTCTGTAACTAGTATAGGTAATTATGCTTTTAAAAAATGCAGTGGTTTAAAGAAAGTGGAAATTTCTCAAAGTGTTAAAGTTATTAATTATGGGACTTTCTCTGGCTGTACTTCGTTAGAATCTTTAAGATTGTCAGATGAATTAACTAAAATTGAAGGTTATTATAACACTAATAAAGATAATGCAGATGAAGGAGCGTTTTATAATTGCACTTCCTTAGCAACTGTTAATATACCTAATACAGTTGAAGAAATAGGAAATTTTGCATTTTATGGTTGTAGTAAATTGAAAGGAAAGCTTATTATACCTAATACGGTGACATATATTGGTGTATATGCATTTTATAATTGTATGGGATTTGACGAAACTTTGACAATTGGCAATAACGTAAAAAATATAGGGAATTCAGCATTTTATAATTGTAAGGGTTTTAAAGGAGATTTGTCTATTCCAGATTCAGTAATAAGCATAGGAAATTTTGCTTTCTATAATTGTAAAGGTTTCACAGGCTCATTAATTATTCCAGACTCGGTAACAAATATAGGAGATTCTGCATTCTCTGATTGTAGTGGATTCACAGGATCATTGACAATTGGAAATTCCGTAACAAGCATAGGAGAATCTGCATTTAAAAGATGTAACGGCTTCACAGATTCATTAGTAATTCCAAATTCAGTAACAAGCATAGGTGGTGAGGCATTCTCTTATTGTGAAGGCTTCACAGGTTCATTAGTAATTCCAAATTCAGTAACAAGCATAGGAGATGATGCATTCTCTTATTGTAAAGGCTTCACAGGCTCATTGACAATTCCAGATTCTGTAACAAGCATAGGAAGTTCTGCATTCCTTTATTGTGAAGGTTTCACAGGCTCATTAATAATCCCAAATTCAGTAACAAGCATAGGAAGTTCTGCATTCCGTTATTGTGAAGGTTTTACAGGCGCATTAACAATTCCAAACTCTGTTATAAGTATAGGCGCATCAGCATTTAAAGGATGCAAAGGATTAATAAATGTGTCAATATCTGATGAAGTAAAAACAATTGAAAGTGGTACATTTTCTAATTGTACTTCATTAGAATTCGTTAAATTACCAAATAAGTTAATAAGTATAAAATGCGATTATTCGCCAATGTATTATGCTAGTGAGGGTGCATTTTATAATTGTACATCCTTAACGACAATTGATATCCCTGAAACAGTAAATGAAATAGGGAATTCTACCTTTTATGAATGTAAAGGATTAACAGGAGATTTAGTAATACCAAATTCCGTAACAAGGATAGGAGAATCTGCATTCTCTGATTGTAGCGGCTTCACAGGCTCATTGACAATTGGAAATTCCGTAACAAGCATAGGAAATAAGGCATTCTATGATTGTAGCGGATTCACGGGTGATTTAATAATTCCAAACACAGTAACAAGCATAGGTGATTCTGCATTCTCTTGGTGTAGTGGATTCACAGGAGATTTAATAATCCCAGACTCAGTAACAAGCATAGGAAATTATGCATTCTTAAGGTGTGACAATCTTGAAAAAATCATCATTCAAGGTAAATTTGAAGGAGAAATCTTAGGTTCTCCTTGGGGAGCTTATGATGCTACTATCGAATGGCAACCATCACAGAGAAGGGGCATGATATTATGAAATATATAAAACGAATCAGCGTACTATTGCTTGCTGCTTTCTGTATGGTCGCAGGTACGCAAGCTATACAGGCAGAGGAAACAACGAGAGTGACCTTTACCAATGAAGAGAATAAGACTCCTGACCTCTTTATCACCAAGCATGTGGAAAGTGCTGATGATCGCTATGAGGTACCAAAGGATGTAGCTTTCAAATTCGTATTGAAGCTAAATGAAAAGCTTGCCAATAAGGAACAATACCGTGTGTTTAATGAAAACGGTGATGAGGTATACAATCATCAGGATGGTACGATATCTTCAGAAACAACCAATAAGATACCTTTCATGACCGATCGTAATGGAAACTTTACCTTATATGGTGGCTATACTGCAAAATTTGAGTATGTCGGCAATGGGGTATCCTATGAGATCTTGGAGCTGCCGCAAGAAAACTTTCAACAGGTTTCTCCGGCAGCGGGGACCTCTGCCATCGGTACGATCAAACCAGATGGTGCCAGAGTTGAATTTGTGAATCTGTATATGCCATATGTTGAGCAGAAGACAACGGATCTGATCGTAACAAAGCATATCTCCTTTCCACAAGGTTATGTATATGATGGAGAAGATAGCTTTCACTTTACCTTGAAGCTGGAAGGGAAAGCATATGCGGATGAGGCATATACGATCAAGGATAGCAATACTGGCGAAGAAGTGAAAGAAGCAAGAACCGATGAAAACGGCAGGTTTACCTTAAAAGGCGGACAGAGTGCTGTCTTTAAGGAAGTCAAGGCAGATGTGGACTATGAGGTCGTTGAGGAAAACGCAGAAGGTTGGCGAGTATTGGGAGATGTAAAACAAAGCGGAGCGACACAGGCACCGGTAACAGCAGTACAATATACGAATGCGATCGCTTCCTTTGGGGTCAATAAGACAATGAGCGATAAGAGCACATCGGAAGAAACGTTTACGTTCTTGTTGATGGATCATATGAAGAAGGCATGGAGCAATGCAAAGTATGTACTGTATGATAGTGTGAGTGGAAAACGTGTAGATAATGTAACCTATACAACCGATGAGAATGGACATTTCACCTTGAAAGCGAATGAGACTGCCATGTTCTTAGGGATAGCACCGGGGATCCTGTATGATGTACAGGAAATAGTAAAACCAGGCTATATCCAAAAGACACCGGTAAGCAATGAAGGCTATGAGAACAAGGTCGTAGGCGATAATGTAGAGATATTGCCGTTCGTCAATGAAAAGATGAAGGAAGAAGGAATCTTATCGGTAACGAAGCTGATCGAGAATAAGACGGATGAGATACCGATGGATGATATCAAGTTCACCTTTGTGTTGAGCAGAAAGAACGGAGACGTATACGAAGCTGTCAAGAATGCGAACTATGTCATAGCGCTCGGTGATTCTGAAAGCACCTATAAGACGAATGAAGCAGGTGAATTTCAGATAAAAGGAAATCAGACCGCACTATTTAGGGAGCTGAAACAAAAAGAAACGTATAAGGTAGAAGAGAAACAGACGAATGTGGAATACACCATCAAGACAGAGGCCCAGGAAGAAGTATTAGAAAAGAACATCCAATTCTTATATACGAATGAGTATACACCGAAAGCGATCGATCTATATCTGAAGAAGGCAAATCGCGAAAAGGAAGGAATAGCAGGAGCGAAGTTCACATTGTATAGGGATAAAGAACTGACGAATGCGATCGCAAGCTATGAGAGCGAAACGGAAGAGAAGTGCATGATTGAAAATGTGCGAGCAGGAACCTACTATCTGAAAGAGACACAATCACCAAAAGGCTATCTACTCATGGAAGGGGTCATCAAGATCGAGATCACAAGAGAAGAAGGAACAGGGAAGCTGATGGTGAAGATAAACGAGAAGGAGTATGGCCAAAGCGAAGGGAATGAGCAGATCCAGATTGAGACGAAGAAGGTAGGAGAGAATGACGAGCTGCATATGGTGGTATACAATGATAAGCATTTTTGGATACCGATCACCGGAGGAGCAGGAATCTATGTACTGATAGGAATCGCGATGATAGGAAGTATAGGAGCTCTTGTGGCATTGCGGAAGAAAGTGAAGATGGAGCATTGATCAGAAAGTATAAAGAGGGCATAAAAGCATGATAAAGATGTATGTGATCGAGATATCAAAGATGCAGGAGATATGCCAACAGAAGACAGGGATAGCAGAGCAGCAACTATGCTTAAAGTTATTCTCTGAGGTACATGGTCAGATCCAAATGAAAGAACACGATTTCCAAAGCATATGGAAGATCATAACGCAAGATCATCCAAGAAGATATATAAGTAAAAAGGTACATGATCAGAAGAAACAGGGTTATTATTTATGTATAGAGGATACGAAGACCTTGATCGAATTGCGTAAGCGATTAACAAAGATCGAAATGGAAGAGGTATTAGAAAAGCTGCGGAATGAGGATCGTCATGTTTATCGCAATGATTATCTATATTATTTGGATGCGATGAAACGAGCATTGCTGGAAGGTATACAAGCTGCAATAAAAGAAGATTATGGTCTTGTCTTTTATTATGATTAAGGCAATAAGGATGTACGTGTAAAATGTTGTAATATGAAAGAAACCCCATGTGGGTTTTTTTCATGTATCCTCTAGTAAAAACGAAAGAATCTTAAATATTTCTCCTATATCATAATATTTTACCATTTATAAAAAATATAATGAAAATGGAAAGGAATAGAATATGGAAATACGATTTCTGTATAAAAAAACAGATGATCGTAATTCTAAAGAGAAGGAGAAACGTATGAAAAAAATCAGTAGAAGTATTTTTTCACTCATGATCATTGCGTGCATGATGATTGCGAATTTTAATATTAGTATTGTCAAAGTGCATGCGGATGAAACAGCGGATAATGCATTTGAATATCCAGTTACACAAGATGCTTATATCCGAAGCAAAAGTCCAAATACAAATTATGATTATGAAGAAATTACCAGTGCGCATGGTTCGCAATATGTTGGGAAAGGTTACAAGTCTATTAGTACCAAATATGCGCCAACAGATGAAATCATCAGTGCAATGAAGGTAAAACTTCCAACAGAAAAAGATTTAGAAGAAAAAAAATTTAATAAATTTGTATTTGAATTTCACATGATTCGAAATCCTGGTTATAAAAATGGGGATCAGACATATATTTATTACTATTCCTCAGACACAAATTGGGATGAGAAAACGTTGACGTGGAATACAAAACCGTCATTTATGAAACGTAATGCTGAAAAGGAATTATTCCGTTTCAAAATTGCTAAGGATGAAAATTTTGAGGCTAAAACAGAAGATGAAAGAACAATGTCTTTTGATGTGACTGATCAGGTCTTAGAATTAATCCATAATGGTGTGGAAGAAATCACTATTTTTGGTACCGGCGATACAGATTGCGGCATGTCAATACAAGTACATGCCAAAGAAACAGCACCTGCTGAGTTCAGACCAAAATTAATTGGCTCTTTTGATGAATATACAAAAGAGATGCTTACTACTTTGGTTGAACAATGCACAGCATTAAAAGAAAGTGATTATACAAAAGATACATACAGTGTGTTAAAAGAAAAGCTTGTCAATGCCAATAAAGTATTGGCTGCTCAAAATCCAACAAACGATGAAATCAAAGTTGTTTATAAGGAATTAGAAAATGCGTATAAAAATCTTGTAAGTGTATTAGATCCTAACGATGCGGATAATATCGCATATCAAAAGCCTACTAGAAGCAATTTGGCAAAGCAAGAAGTATATAAAGTAACGGATGGAGATGTGAATACGTATTGGAAGGGTACATTCTATCCATCTTATGTGGACATTGATTTAATGGATGTTTATAAGTTAACAGATCTTAAATTATTTGTTCCAACAGGAAAAATAGTAAATTATACGATTTATGGAAGCAATGATGGTAAAAATTACGATAAACTTTACCAGACAAGAGAACAGCAGCCAGCCCTTGCACAAGGAGATAAAATTCATTTCGACCAGCCGCAATCTTATCGTATCATTCGTGTTTATATGGAATATACAAAAGGCGAAAATGCGGCATATGTTTCTGAAGTCAGAGCTTATGGGACTAAGACCAATACGAATGAAGAAGAATTACGTAAGGGAACGTTTGAAGATATCTTAGGTATTCAGGCATTTGAAGATACTGCTTATGCAGCTTTAATTACAAAACAGGAAACGTATGACAATATTTATGGTATTATCGATCGTACGATTGGTGCCGAATATCGTGATTGGTTTACCTTTGAATTAGATCCGACTGCAGATGCAAAGATGGATTATTTCGAATTGAGTAATTTAGATGGCAAAATACATATCAAAGGGAATGTCGGAACCTCTATTACGTATGGTTTGAATTATTATTTTAAAAACTATTTGAAGGTTCAGATTTCGGAACAGACAATGCAGGTGAACATGCCTAAAGAAATCGTCAAAGTGGAAGGCACTGTTCGAAAAGAAACACCATATAAGGTTCGCTATGCTTATAACTATTGTACTCTCAGTTATACATTTGCATTCTTTGGCGAAGAAGAGTGGCAAAGAGAAAACGATTGGTTAGCGCTAAATGGAGTTAATGTCGTATTAGATGTTGCAGGACAAGAAGCTACTTGGATTAAATTTTTAATGAATTTTGGATATTCTTTTGATGATGCAAAAGATTGGTTAGTAGGTCCTTCTTACTATGCATGGCAGTTTATGCAAAATATTGAAACCTTTGGTGGACCGATTCCAGATCAATATGTTGTAGATCGTGTAGAATTGGCAAGAACGACACAGCGTTGGAAAAATTCTTTAGGAATGAATACGGTATTACAGGGATATGCCGGTATGGTTCCAACAAACTTTAGTGAATTCCAACCAAATGTGCCTTTAACGGCGCAAAAAAGCTGGGGCGGCTTAGCAAGACCAAGCATGATACCTACAGATTCACCATATTATGATGAATATGCTAAATTATTCTATGAAGCACAAGAATATATATATGGGGCAACCTCAGATTATTATGCCGTTGATCCTTATCATGAAGGTGGTACACGTCCAGAAGGCTTGAGTGATGAGACAGTGGCAAGAGAAGTTTTGAATTCTTTATTAGATTATGATAAAGATGCTGTATGGGTCGTACAGGCTTGGCAGAGCAATCCAACCGATGGTTTGTTAAATGGTATGGGAGAATATCGAGAAAATCATGTCTTGATTGTTGATTTGATTAAATATCCTATAAAATCATGGACGAAGTACAATAAATCAGAATTTAAAGGTACTAGTTGGGCATGGGGATTACTCGGTGGTTTTGGAGGCAATCCAACCATGAACGGCGAGATGCAAACAATGGTCAATGATATTCAAACGGCGAAAAAAGAACGAACACATATGGCTGGTTTGGGTATTATTTCAGAAGCGCAGTATGATAATCCCGTTTTATATGATTTGATTTTTGATTTGGCATGGGTTGATGATGATTTCAGCTTAGATCAATGGTTAAACAAGTATATTGAAAGGCGTTATGGGGGAACGAGCGATAATGCCAAAGAAGCTTGGAAAATCATGAAGAATGCCAATTATAATCATGGAGTGCGTTTTACTGCACAAGTTTATGGTATGAAAGGAAAGTCACCACAAGATTATGGGAAACAAAATATCTCATATGGTGCTGATAAATTGGAAACGGCATTCCGTTTATTAATTGAAGATTATGATAAGTTTAAAGATAGTGAATGTTATCGTTATGATCTGACAGAAATTATGCGTCAGATGGTAAGTAATTATTCAACCTTGACGTATAACAATGTTATTGATGCGCGTGAGGATAAAAACATTGAAAAGTTTAAAGAAGAGAAAGCAAAATTTTTGAAGTCTTTTGATGTTTTAAACGATATTCAGGAAACACAGGTTGATCAGCTTGCTGGAGAGTGGATTGGGAAAGCACAAGATCGAGCTGCTGATTATGATGATTTTGCGAAAGATGCGTTTGAAATGAATGCGAAAGCATTGATTACTTCTTGGGCATCTCGAAGCAGCGCCGGTGGATTAAAGGATTATGCATGGCGTAATTATCAGGGCATGTTTATTGATTTATATAAACAAAACTGGATTGATTATTTAGATCAAGTGGAAGCTAATTTAGAAAATGGCTCACCGATTACGTTTGCCGCTAACTTTGAAGTATATTGGAAATGGGTATTAGGTGATCAAACGTATACCAGAGTTGCCAAAGACAGTCCGGAAGAAATGCAGGTTGTTATTCAGGAAGTGTTGGATAACTGCATGTTATCCGGTGAAATGGATCCAAATGCTGGAAATAAAGCACTTCATCGGGTTGTGAAAACAGATACCAAGAAATTAGAGGGCGCTTTAAAAAATGTCACGGATGGGGATGAGAGCAATACGGTGACATTCCAGAATGAAGATGGAAAAGCGGCAGTAGAAACAAGTATTGATCTGGTTGGTGAATTCCAATTATCACAAATTCAAGTAGTCGCAGACGCTTGTACCTTTGATAAATACGAAATTTATACAAGTGTTGATCAGCAAGCATGGAAAAAAGTAGGGGAAGTGGCGGCAGCAGATATCGCCGAAAAGGGAAATGTTATTGAAGTCAGTGATGCAATCGGCCGTTTTGTGAAGGTGACGGCGATTGCGGAAAATAGTAAGGATACACATACGATTACCTACAAGGAAATCAGAGTGTATGGAGAACAGGTGCTGGCTACTATGGAACAACTGCAAAGACTTGTTGCCTATGCGGATACGATTGATCTTACCAAGAGTGATGCTATGTATGTGGAAAGCTTTACAAAGGCATTGCAGGCTGCAAAAGAAGCAATTAAGAATGATGAAAATCTGGATAATGTGAATACCGTGTATTGGGCATTATATGATAACATCTTGAATTTAAATTTAAGTGATTTGATCAATCTTGGATTAACCAAAGTGAAAAAAGTAACGGCAATGAATGATCCTTCTGGTAATTCTCAACATATCGTAGATGGTGAAATAGAGACTGGTTGGAATTCCGGACGCCTGAGTCCAACAGGAAAACCATATCAGGATGATCCAATCATGCCGGGATGGGTTATCATTGAATTGGATGATGTTTACAATATTAGTGATTTGAATGTGCAATTCAGTGCTTCCCGTGGTAATTTATGGCACAATTATGAATTGTATACCAGCGTTGATGGTAATGAATGGGTGAAAGTCGGCGAAAAAACATCGCAGAATAAACCTAATAAAGCAGAGGATTCTTATGCTTTACAACAGGTAAAAGCAAAATTTATTAAGATGGTGACAACGAATATTCAACGTGAAGCCGATGATCAAAAACGTAGTTCTTATAATGTTGGAGAATTACAGATCATGGGTAGTGCCATCGTAAAGGTGGATACTACAGCGCTGGAAGCTTTGATTGCTGAAGTAAAAGCATTGAAAAAAGATGACTACACAGCACAAAGCTATCAGATAGTGACTAAACAGCTAGAAGTAGCAGAAGCATTGTTAAAAAAAGATGAGATAAGTGAAGAGGATGTTAAGAAAGTGGCCTTTGCATTGCAGAGTGCTAAGGATGCTTTGGTGGAAAAGGCAAGTGTTGAAAGTGTAACTAAGTTAGAAAGTCTTGTAAAAGAGGCAATAGGCATGAAAGACGCCTATTCTGAAGATGCCTTTAAGGATGTACAAGCGGCTATGGATGCAGCCGAAAGCTTGTTAAAAGATCTTGCTAATATGAGTGAAGAAGATGCGAAAGAAAGTATTTCTATGTTATCTTCAGCTATTGAAACACTTAAAAACGTGACTTTGCAAGAAGCGAAAAAGCAATTATCAGAAACAATCCAGCAGGCACGCGCGTTGCTTGAGGATGAAACTATTGCACAGATGACGGCAGAGAGTGTAAAAGCGTTACAGGCAGCTTTGACAAAAGCCAATGAAGTATATGAAGATCAAGAAGCAACTCTTGCACATATCAAGGAAGCACAAACCACTTTAACAAAGGCTATAAAAGGTTTGGAACCAATTAAAACTGATACGAGTGCTTTAAGAACATTAATTGCGGCAGTAGAACAGCTTGCAGAAACAGACTATACAGCAAACAGCTATAAAGTGGTTGCTGAAAAGTTACAAGTAGCAAAAGCAGTACTAGAAAAAACAAACCCAAGTGCTGAAGAAGTGAAAAAGGCAGAGCTTGCATTACAAAATGCCCAGAAAGCGTTAGTTGTAAGAGCTAGCAAGGAAAGTGTAGCTGTATTAAAGCGACTTGTTGAAGATGGCAAGAAAATGAAAGATGCTTATACTGAGGAAGCCTTTAAGGATGTGCAGACAGCGTTAGATTTGGCACAAGGTTTATTGACAGATCCATCAAATATGGCGGAAGTAACTACAAAAGAAGTCGTGCTATCTTTATCTACAGCTATCGATGCATTGCATAAGCTTACCCTACAAGAAGCGAAAGAGCAGCTTACCGAAATGATTACGTATGCAGATACACTGTTAAAAGCAGATACTATTGAACAAATGACTGCAGAAAGCGTACAGGCATTACAAACGGCGCTGAAACAGGCGAAGGAAGTAATAGCAAACGAAAAAGCATCACTTGAACAAATTAAGACGACTCATACAACTCTTGTGAATGCAGTAAAAGGATTAAAACCACAAGAGCCAGTGACGCCTGATACAACGGCACTACAAACACTTATTAAAGAAGTGGAAAAGGTAACAGCTGATCTTTATACGGTGCAAAGCTATGAAGCACTTAGCAAGAAATTGCAAGATGCTAAAGCGGTATTGGAAAAAACAAATCCAAGTGCAGATGAAGTAAGCAAAGCAGAACTTGAATTACAAAGTGCGAAAAATGCACTCGTCGTTAGAGCAAGCAAGGAAAGTGTAGAGATATTAGAAACACTTGTTGAAGAAGGTACGAAATTAAAAGATATCTATACAAAAGATGAATTTAAGGACGTGCAAACGGCTTTAACATTGGCAGAAAGTTTATTAAAAGATCCATCTAATATGAGTGATGAGGAAACCAAAGAAGTTGTGTTATCTTTATCTACAGCCATTCAAGCGTTAAAGGATCTGACACTTCAAGCGGCAAAGAAACAGCTGCTGGAAATGATACAATATGCGGATGTATTGTTAAAGGGTGAAGATATTAAGCAAATGACATCTAAGAGTGTTCAGGCGCTACAAACATCTTTAAAACAGGCCAAGGAAATTTATAAGGACGAAAAAGCAACGCTTGAAGATATAAAAGCAATGCATAACACCTTGGTAACGGCCATCAAAAAGCTGGAAGTAAGGCTGGATACAACGAAATTAGATCGTGAAATTACCATTGTCGAAGATATGCTTAACCATATTGATCGATATGAGCCTTCTTCGGTTGCAAAACTTAAAGATGCTTTCCAACATGCAAAAGATGTGAAAAAAACTGCTAAGAATCAGCAGGAACTGGATGAAGCATTACGATTGCTAAAAGAAGAAAGACAAAAAGCTATACGATTAAAAGATAAAGATACAACTATAGGTGATAAAGATACAAATGTAAGTGATAAAGACAAAACTGAGGGAACAAAGGATACGGTTGATGTTCCTACAGGGGATACCAGTGCAACAGGTGTATTTGCAGGCTTGCTGATCATTGCTGGTGGAGCTATTATTACCTTATTGAAAAGAAAAAAGCGCGTATAGTTGTATGCGATAAGAAAAGCCAGCGGGCATTCTGATAAAGAGCGCCTCTGGCTTTTTCATTCTATTCGCTATAAATGGTTAATTAGTTTTCTTTTTGACGTACGACTTCGAAGGCAAAAATGGCGGTAGAGGCCGCTGCCGTCATGGCATTGCGAAAATCACTGCGATAAGGTATATAGAGATTTTGATCACTGTGCGTCATAACAGCTTTACTTAAGCCACGCATTTCGCCCCCAATAGCAAGACAGATGCGTTCAGGAAAGGTGTAGGAATAAAGCGAGATTGCATCTTTGCGCTGCGCACAAAGAAGCGTGATATCTTTTTGATGAAGATAGGTTAAGGTATCTTCCATATCATCTGCGATAATAATATTCATATATTCACTTGCTCCAGCACTTGCTCTGGTAACGACATCGGCTGCCGTTGTCCAATTACGCAAAGGTACAAGAACACCATCACAGCCTGCGGCATATAAGGTTCGTAAAACATAGCCAAAATTAAAGGGATCTTCTACTCCTTCTATCAATGCCAGAAATACCTGCTTTTTATTAACAAGCTCTTCTAAATTTTGATACTTGCGTTGCCCACAATAGGCGATGATGCCTCCATGTGTCTTTCCTGTAGCAAGAGCATCAATCTCTTCTCGTTTCACATAGGCGATATCCACTTGAGCTTCTTTTGCTTTATGCAAAATAAAAGCAGTATCCTTATCCTTCTTTTTGGCATCAACCAAAATCTTATGAACCTTGCGTTTCTTTCCTAATAAAACTGCTTTTACACTGATATTTCCTTCGACAATACAGGTTTCCATAAACTTCCTCATTTCTTTTAACCATTATAATATAATTCTTTCAAATTACAAGGACTTTTCTTTTCTTCATGCGTCAAAAATGGTACACTAATACCAGTATGAACAGGAGGATGACTATGAAAGCAGCACTTGTGACGATGAATGTAAAAGCAGGACAATGCGCTGAAAATGTGCAATATATGAAACAGCAGATCAAGCGAGCAAAGGAAGATGGAGCTGATTTGATTGTATTTCCTCAAAATGCTGTCAGCGGTTATTTGTTAGGCGATGTCTGGTTAGATGAGGATTTTTGTCGGTATGCGGACAGTTTTAATGATGAATTGATTCGTGAAAGTGAGGATATTGCGATTGTTTGGGGGAATATCCGTTATCGTAATCGCCGGCGATTTAATGCGGCTTTTTTTGCTTATCAGAAAAAGACGCATATGCGCGTGAAACAAAATGAGCTTTTGCCTTATATGCAGGATGCCTTATATTTTGAAGAAAATCCGATAAATAGTGCGATAGAATATAAAGAGGATATGGTATTTGCGTTGAATTTTGGTGATGAGATTCAACTTGCGGATATGAATATCAATCTGGATGCACGCCCTTATGATATGCAGAAGGCATATCATCCCCATGGAAATGTCATTTACGTCAATGCCTGTGGGATGCAAAATATGGATCACAGCGTCATGCTGATGGAAGGTGGAAGCTGTGTGCTTCATAATGGAAAATGTCTTTATCAGGCGCCTTATTTTCAAGAAGATTATGCCTTGGTTGATCTTGCATCGCAGAAAGAAGATAAAGAAAAACCACGCTCTTTGTTAGCGGCATTAACCATGGGTATTCAACAATTTGATGTACAGGTTTTTGCAGGAAAGCTTCCTTGGATCGTTGGAATGAGCGGTGGCTTGGATTCCAGTGTCACAGCAGCATTGCTTGTTTATGCTTTAGGCAAACAACGTGTTTATGGTTATAATCTGGCTACTCGCCATAATCGCGATATTACGAAATCAAATGCCCGACAAGAAGCACAAGCTTTAGGGATCGCTTATCGCGAAGGGGCCATAGAAGCACTTGTTGAAGCGACAGAAACAACTTTATTGCAGGAATATGGTTACGATGTGAAACAATATCCTATCTTGGTAAAAGAAAATTTGCAGGCCAGAGCAAGAGGTTATTTATTAAATAGCTTTGCTGGTATGTTAGGAGGCGTTGTTGTAAATAATGCCAATAAGGTAGAAGTAGCGTTAGGATATTGTACTTTATATGGTGATAGCATCGGTGCATTGTCTTTGATTGGAGACCTTACCAAGGTACAGTTGTTTGCATTATCAAAAGAATTAAATGACGTATTCGCGAAAGAAGTTGTGCCACATGCGCTATTACCTGATGTGCGAGGAGATGCTATCACTTGGGAAATGCCCCCTAGTGCAGAATTAAAGGAAGATCAATTAGATCCTATGAAATGGTTCTATCATGATTATCTGGTGGAACATTTAGGAAAAGATATGAGTGTATCACAATACTTAAAACGCTATGAGGATAAGACGCTGGATGAGGAAGTTTGGCGATGGGTCTGTTATTATGGGCTAGACGATCCGAAAGCGTTTATTAAGGATCTAGAATGGTTCTTAACTACGAAAGAGCGCAATGCCTTTAAAGGATTGCAATTGCCTCCGGCTATTTGTGTCCATCATGATAATTTTACCAATCGTAAGCTGTCACAAATGCATAAAGATCAAAGCTTGCTTGCTGCATTTAAACAGAAATATGGTGGCTAATCTTTCAAAAATTTAAGATTTCTTCACAAAGTTCTATGCTAAAATAAAAGGGATGGAGGGACTGTATGAAAATTAAAATAACACAAGAAATGCGCAAGAAGATGTGGATGGCCATTATTGTCATTGCCGCAGGCATTACCATTTTTTTCGCATTCGATAAGTTTTCACTTTTATGGAATGGCATAAAAAGTATTTGTTCTTTAACAACACCTTTTATTCTGGGATTTGCTATTGCCTTTTTGTTAAATAAACCGATGGAATTTATTGAGTATAAGTTATTAGGAAAATTACCGCTGAAAAAAGAGCATCGACGCAATATTGCGGCAATCCTGGCTGTCTTATTAGGCATTATCATTGTTGGGGCGTTCTTGGCAATGCTGATTCCGCAATTGATGGAGAGCATCTTATCTTTAGTAAAGGCTTTTCCTGGCTATATGGAAGATACGCAGGAGTTTATCAATGATTTTATCGAAGAAAATGGAATTGCGGCAGAGGAAATCACAAAGATGCTGTCACAAAATAATCTGCTGACCAGAATGACAGAGTTTGTCACGGATGCAGTACCAAAAATGTTAAAGTATACATATCAATTTGGTTCGACCTTATTGGACATCGTGTTAGGCATTATGTCTGGTTTGTATATGCTGATTGATAAGGAACGTTTAATGGGATATGCAAAACGTATCAATTATGCCTTATTCCCAATAGAAATAGCGGAATATTTGCATCGTATGACACTTGCCAGCGGGGATATTTTTAATAACTTCATCGTAGGAAAGGCAATTGATTCTTTGATTATCGGCATCTTGTGTTATATTGGTTCATTAATTTTTCAGTTCCCATACGCTTTATTATTGTCTGTATTCGTCGGTGTTACGAATATGATACCGGTATTCGGTCCTTTCATTGGAGCTGTGCCGGGCATTGTGATCCTTTTTATCATTCATCCGATCACAGCTTTATATTTCGCTTTATTCATCTTCGTATTACAACAATTTGATGGCAATATTTTAGGACCTTTGATCTTAGGTGATAAACTTGGTTTACCAAGTATTGGAATCTTATTCTCGGTATGTGTAGGGGGAGGTTTATTTGGAATCATCGGTATGTTTATCGGAGTTCCTTGCTTTGCTGTTATCTATGCTGCCGTTCGTGAATTTGTGAATTATCGTTTAAAACAGAAAAAACTGTCTTTGGAACAACTAAGCTTTCAGGCCCAAAAGGATGCTAAACAAAAAGAAGAGGAATTTGAAGAAATTATTCGTGATGATGAATAAAGAATACTTAAAAAGAACAGTCGCATAATGATCAAATAGATCTTGTCGGCTGTTCTTCTCTTTTGGCTTATTGTGATGTAGAAGGTGAATCCTCATGGAATAATACGCCTTTATATTTAGGTAAGGAAAAGCGTTCTGCGAATAAATCACATTTACATAGTAACAAGTAATAGACAGGCAATCCATTACCACATAAGGTTTCAAAATTTGCCTGTCCTTTAGCAAGGATGATATCTGCATCCTGAATGGCCTGGAAGGCTTGTTGACTGATATGACGAATATCCGTACCGGCCATGGCGATACCATTATCAATCACATGACAGATACTTTGCAGATGAACATCCTGTGCATCTATCATCGTGGCATCGTTAATGACCTCACCCCCACGTACCATCGCGGTGATGCTAAGGTGAGGATATTGGAATTGCAATTGTTCAATGAGTAATTTATCAAGCAAAATCTCACCACAATTATCACAAATATATAAAAGACGCTGGGCATTTGCTAAATCTTGTTTTAATGCGGCATATTTCTGGGAATCCAACACATCTTCATCGGCTTTTGCTAATAAATCTAAAAAGAAATTCGCATCAACCTCATCCAAAGCACCGAAGTCAATATAATTGCCGACTCTTGCCAATTGGATGGCATATGCAAGTGCATCTTCTTTGCACTGTATCTGTTTGCGGATATCCGCTTCCATCGCACACATCATTTCATTATAATGTTTTTTGATGGCGGCATAGGGCAATACAGCATGTGGAAAGGTTTTAGCATATAAAGCATCGATTTGATTAGACAGCCAAGGCATGGTTTCTTCATCCTTGCTGTTTCCTAAGATATGCAAAACTTCTTTCATATAAGAAAGCTTCTTTTTTTCATCGTTTTCTTTTCGTATTTTTTCATCCTGTTTTTTAATTAAACAAGCAATACAGCGGGCATTCATTTCCATGCTCATCAACTCCTTTATAATTGTTTTGTAAATGTATATCCTTTTTTCTTATAGCCTTTTTGTTCATAAAAGGTATGTGCTTGCTGTCTGCATAAACCACTGCTGATGGCAATATCACTAGCCGCATGTGCTTTGGCACACGTTTGCGCATAGGCTAAAAGGCTGCTTCCGATACCGGTATGCTGCTTGTCCTCGCGTACAGCCAGAGCAATTAATCTTGCGTATTGTCCTTTGGTTTCATATGCATAAAGATATGCCAATCCTGCAAAGCCAAGCACTTCACCATCTTTTTCAAAGACGATGCTTTGATACTGATCGCTTTTTTCCATGGCTTTCAGCTGAATCAAGACATCTTCTTCATTCATTGCCCCATAACCCAATTCCTTCTGAATAAGTTTCGTAATGGCTTTTAGATCATTGGAAATATTAATAAAACGACATGGCATATGCATACCTCCTTTGTTCTATTATAAAGCTTTTAGAAAAAATAACCAAGGTTTGCTTTCCTTTGCTGCTTCAAATTGTATGAGACAGCAACAGTGCGTGTTATCGTTTTTTTGTAAGCTTCGCATGACGCTTATCCCAAATAAAAAAGGACGTAATGTCCTTTCTTAAGACGCTGGATTTAAGGCAGCAATACCACTTTCAAATAATTCATCACTCAATGTGAAGTTGCAACGCTTGCATTCTTGGATGATGTTCATGATATGATCACTAACACGTTCAATATCCGTCATGATTTCCGAATAGATGACACAATCTTTCGCATTGATTTTCTCTTCATATAAACGTTCGATTTGTTTTTGACGATAATTTGCGGTTAACTCATCAATACGATCTTCAATACGTTCAATCTTTTCGTAACAATCATTTTGTGAATCTAAACGATAGGTAAACAAAAGAGCGAAGCTTTTTTCTAACAGCTCTTCAAGTTGTTTTATTTCATCCTTGATCCATTCACTGCTGCTGAGTTTATATTCGCTGCCATCTATGGCATATTGAATGATATTGATGGCATGATCGCCAATACGTTCAATGTCAGCAAAGCATTTATATAAAGCATTACAGGTGGTAGAATCGCTTTCGTTCATTTTTAAGGAACTGACCTTTGACATGTAGTTGGTGATTTCATAATTAATGAAATCTATGCGTTTTTCTCGTTTGTTGATTTTATCTAGTTTAAATGGCTCTCCATATAAAGCCTGCATACTTTCCTGCAAATTGGTTTCTGTCAGCTTTAACATGGCTAAGGCTTCTTTACGTAAGGAAGAAATCGCGATAGGGACACTACCGATGTTGTCTTCATCGATAAAAGTCAATGGAATGTTGTAGCCGGCATCTTCTATTTCCTCTGGTTTTATCGGCAGAATGAGTTGAGCCAGTTTTGCGAGCTTATTACCAAATGGCAACAATAATAAGGTGGTGACAATATTAAATGCGGTATGCGTATTGGCTATTTGAGCAGCTGGATTGGAAGTAATGGTTTCCATCCAACTTACAAACGGCACAAGATGAACAAAGATCAAAAAGACGATTGTTCCGATGATATTAAAGGATAAATGAATGATCGTGGTACGTTTGGCATTGCGATTTGCGCCAAGAGATGCCAATACAGCGGTAATACAGGTACCGATATTTTGTCCAAAGATAATATAAATTGCAGAGCTTAAAGGAATCAATCCACTGATTGCCAATGCTTGTAGGATACCAACCGATGCGCTGGAGCTTTGGATCAAGGCAGTAAAACCGGCACCTAACAGAATTGCTAAGACAGGATTGGAAATCGTTGTCATGGCATGAATGAACGCTTCGGATTGTTGTAAAGGGACCATCGCATTTTTCATCATATCCATACCGATAAAAAGAATCCCAAGGCCTGCCAGTATTTCCCCAAAAGCATTGACCTTTTTGTTTTTCATAAACGTAACCATCACAACACCGAGTATTGCCACCAAAGGGGCAATCTTACTGGCATCTAAGGCAATTAATTGTCCGGTAATCGTCGTACCGATATTGGCACCCATAATAATCCAGACAGCCTGATTTAATGTCATTAACTGTGAGTTCACAAAGCCGACAACCATTACCGTAGTTGCAGAAGAACTTTGAATGATGGCTGTAATGACAGCGCCTACGATAACGCCTAAGAAAGGGTTACTGGTGAGCTTTTCCAGTATTGCTTTCATGCGATCACCGGCAGCTTGTTCTAAACCGGCACTCATCATATGCATTCCATAAAGGAATAAAGCTAAACCGCCTAATAAGGCGAGTAAATTGTTAAAAGTCATGGAATTTTAACCTCCTGTTTACATCCAGTAAAAGTATAATGGACTTTTTAAGTTCCTACAATATAAGTATTGTTAAGAGTCTGTTAATTTTTCACAGGAAAATAAAAAAAGCAAGAAAAGGTTTGTTTGCTGGTTGTTTAACAGGATGATAATCATATGATGATTTAAAAAAATTGGCTATTGGTGAATTTTTGAACGGTATTTGTAATCTAAAGCATATAAAAAATAAATGGCTTCTTATTTTATCGATAAGATGGAAAATGTGCAAATTTTATAAAGGACACTTGTTTGACAGTCAATTTGGATATCTTTTTTATGCATTTTTACTTATGAATCGCTTTTATTGTGCTCTTATTCGAATATTGCTCCATTTCCTTTTTTTTATTCTATAACTGAAATGAAAAAAGGTTGTTTTTTCATAGTTAATTCTTATCGGTATTTTTCCCAAAAAAATAAAAATCGCTACAAATCGACTTTATTTATCTGCTCAGAATAATTAAAGTTAAAGCGGTCTTTGCCTTTCAACAAAGGGGGATTTATAGGATGGTCATAAAAACAAAGAAGATATTAATCAAAGAAGTTACCGATATTTTACATGATATTGGTATGCCTGCTCATATCAAGGGCTTTTATTATGTAAGAGATGCCATTATTCTAGTGTATCAAGATATCACAAGATTAAACCATATCATCAATGATGTATACGCACTCGTCGCAAAGCGTCATCATACATCGATTCAAAGTGTGGAGCGTACGATTCGTGTTGCTATTGAAATCACATGGCTGCGCGGTGATATGGATGAGATTATGTGCATCTTTCATAATACGGTTGACGGCCGTAAAGTACGTCCAACAAACAAGGAGTTCATAGCTCTTATCGTGGACTACTTGAACATCGAGCATATGTAGAACAACGAGGCAAAGACCAATAGCAGTATATCGAAATGGTGTACTGCTTTTTTTTCGTAATTGTTTCAGGTATTGTAGCGTAAGATGGAAACGATTGTTCTGCACGTAATTTACATGAATTGCTAGAAGGAGTATGCATTTATTATAAATAGTTTCTGTTATATTTTACAAGGTTTTTGGAAAGGATCCTGCTTTATGATAGTTAACTTCAAAGTTTCTTTCAATCTATGAAAGTTTGCGAATGAAAAGGGAAAAGAAAAGGAAACCCAGATAGACGTCGTCCTTCTGACTTTCCTTAACATTCTTTCAATTCTGAGGAAATGTTCTACATTGCCATGAACATATCGTCGTACGTCGGGAATGGATAATGTTCACGAGAAATTGATTCTTCAATATTGTCAATGACCGTTCGTAAAGCATCCATGGCAGGTAATACGACAGTATCCAGATATTTTGCTTTTGCGCGGTTTTCCGGATGCTGTTCGCGATTTTCCATTTTTTCCTTTAATTCGTGATAATATTCATCAAAATCATGTAATAATTGTAACAGGTGTTTGATCTTTCGCTGATAATAAGCATTTTCTATTCCTAGTGAATTCTGGGCATCACTATAAAATTTGATTTCTTTTACTAAAGCCGGCAGAATTTCTTTTTTAGAAATATTCAACAAGGTCAATACTTCTGCTTTCACTGATTTGCGGTATTCTTCTGTTAAAATATCGACACGGGCTTGTAATTCTAATTCATTATATACTTTATTTCTTTCAAACATAGCAATGGCTTTATCATCAATCAATGCTTGAATGGAATCAATATAATGTGCAATGTTTGGCAATCCGCGTCTATCAGCTTCTTTTAACCATTCTTCGCTGTAACCATCTCCGCTAAATAAGATGCGGTGATGCTTTTGTAAAATGTTGCGGCAGATGGTTAAGGATTTCTTGCGGATATCATCAATATATTTATAATTTTGCAATTCATCGGCTATGCGACTTAAAGAATCTGCGACAATGGTATTGAGAATGATGTTTGTCGTGGATGCGCTGCGGCTGCTGCCAACCATGCGGAATTCAAATTTATTGCCGGTAAAGGCAAATGGTGAAGTACGGTTACGATCACTGGTATCCTTTGGCACATAGGACAAATTGGCAATCGCATAAGGTTGTGTTTCTACTTCGTTCTTTAATTCATGTTCACCCTTGCGCAGCTTTTCTAAGATGATTTCTAATTCATCTCCCATACAGATGGAAATAACTGCTGGAGGGGCTTCATCGGCACCTAAGCGATAATCATTGCCGTAGCAGCTAGCTGCCATACGTAATAATTCCGGATAAGTATCAACAGCTTCAATAATGGCGCATACAAAGAGCAAAAAGCGAATATTTTCATGTGGGCGATCGCCGGGTTCTAACAGGTTTTGTCCATCATCAGTGACCAAAGACCAGTTATTGTGCTTACCGCTGCCATTCACACCTTGAAATGGTTTTTCATGCAACAGGCAGGCAAAGCCATGGCGATCAGCCTGTTTCTTTAAGACATCCATGATAATCAGATTCTGATCAATGGCGACATTGACATCAATAAATAAAGGGGCAATTTCAAATTGACACGGTGCTACTTCATTATGCTCGGTTTTTGCATAGATTCCCAGTTTCCATAACTCTTTATCTACATCACTCATGAACGCTTGTACGCGCTCAGGAATCGAGCCAAAATAATGACCGCGGATATCCATACTTTTGGGCGGCATGGAGCCAAACAGGGTGCGTCCGGTATGCATAAGATCCATACGCTTTTGATATTGCTGTTTATCAATCAAAAAGTATTCCTGTTCCAAGCCAACCATGGCATTGACCCGTTTGATATCTTTATCTTTAAACAGATTAACGATACGGGTAGCCTGTTTACTGATGGCTTCCGCACTCTTTAATAAGGGAGCTTTTTTATCTAAGGTTTCCCCATTATAAGATACAAAGATCGTCGGAATGCATAATACGTTATCTCTGATAAACGCTGGAGAGGTGCAGTCCCAATAGGTATAGCCGCGTGCCTCAAAGGTTGCCCGCAAGCCACCGCTTGGAAAACTAGAAGCATCACCTTCCCCTTTAATCAACGATTTTCCTGAGAAACGTGAAATGGGTTGATTATGATCTCCTGGTTCTATAAAAGAATCGTGTTTCTCTGCTGTTGAACCAGTCAAAGGCTGAAACCAATGTGTAAAATGGGTACAGCCTTTTTCCATGGCCCAGGTTTTCATCGCATGGGCAATCGCATCGGCTGTATTGCGATCTAAAGCATCTTCTTTACGGGTGGCTGTTTTCCATTTTGTATAGATGGGATGAGGCAGACATTCCTTCATCACGCTTTCACTAAACAAATTGATACCGAAATCATCAAAAGGGTGTTTTTCTGTCATAGTTTGATCCTCCTATGTATTGATTTTACTTTATTTTTTTAAATATGTATAGTAGATTCAAAAAAATTAAGAAAATTCTCATTAATTTTCTAAAATAATGGTTCTTATTCAAAAAATAATCGCTAATTATGTGAAAAAAATAAGATAAAAGGAGATATCGTGAAGATTTTCTGATATAAACAGTACCGCCTTTTTTTATAAGTATAGCGAAAGTATAGCGAAATGCTATAGAAATGTTAGAAATATCAGTGCAGAGGAAGGAAGAAACATAACAAATAGTTTAAAAAAATTAGCAAAAAAGATGAAAAATCAAAAAAAACAGAGTACAATAAGTATAGAAACTGATGATGCGTAACCAAGGTATAAGTGTGAAGGAGTTTTCATATACATGGTTGTATCCATCATCAAGAAAAGGAGGATCTACCAATGAACTTAAAAGGAACAAAGACGGAAAAAAACCTGAATGAAGCATTTGCCGGGGAATCCATGGCACGAAACAAATATACGTATTATGCTTCTAAGGCTAAGAAAGACGGCTATGTACAGATTGCCAATATTTTTGAACAGACGGCTAACAATGAAAAAGAACATGCGAAATTGTGGTTTAAATTATTGCATGATGGTATGCCTGATACTGTGACGAATCTGAAAGATGCCGCTGCCGGTGAAAACTATGAGTGGACAGATATGTATGCTCGTATGGCAAAAGAAGCTCGTGAAGAAGGTTTCGATGATATCGCAGATACAATGGAAGGTGTTTTGGCAATTGAAAAAACACATGAACAACGTTATACGGCATTATTGAATAACATCGAAGATGGTACCGTTTTTGAAAAGAGTGAAGAAACGGTTTGGGAATGCTTAAACTGCGGTCATTTGCATACTGGCAAAACAGCACCAGAAGTATGCCCGGTTTGTAATCATCCACGTTCTTATTTTGAAGTACGTAACGAGAATTACTAGTAAATTTATCGAGGATATCCAGGCGGTATCCTCTTTTTTCTATCTGGTAGTATCTTGTTTTTGGTAATGTTTCGAAAAAAATTCCTGTTATGTAACAGAGTGTGCTAAAATCATAATAGCAATTTTCTTAAATATATATAAGGTAGTGTAGGATGAGGAACAGTACTTTCTATATGTTTAAGAGAAGCTTTTAAACACATTTCCTTAAACCATAAACGATTTCTTGTAAAAATTGTTTATGCAAGTGTTGTAAAAAATGTGGAAATGTGTAAAATGAATATGATACATCTTAAGCAAGAACATAAGAAATTCAATCCAATTTCTAAAATAGATATTTAACGAAGGGAAAAGGTGTCAGAACAAGCTATGACGAACTTCATACATTCGCTGCTCAACTTTAAAAAAATGTCTCCTGCGCAAAAAATTGCCGCAAGTTTTTTATTGGTCATTCTTTGCGGGGCATTATTGTTGACGTTGCCGATATCGACAAAAAATGGAAGCTTTTTTCATCCGCTGGATGCATTATTCACCGCAACCAGTGCAACTTGTGTTACAGGACTTTCTACGGTGACCGTTGCGGATACGTTTAATACATTTGGACAAATCGTCATTCTGCTTTTGATTCAGATCGGTGGTTTGGGCTTAATGACCTTTATGGCTGTCTTTGTCCTAATCATTCGCAATCGCTTATCCATGAATGAAAAAATCGTTATGCGGGAAATGCTGAATCAGGATCATGTGGTCAATATGAAGAAATTCCTGCAAGATATTTTATATTATACCTTGTTTTTTGAATCTGTTGGGGCGATTTTGATTGCTTTTCGCATGATTCCGCGTTTTGGTTTACTCGATGGCGGGTTTAAGGCGGTGTTTCTTTCTGTTTCGGCTTTCTGTAATGCCGGTTTTGATACCTTAGGATCAGTCAGTCTGCAACAGTATGTTCATGATCCGCTCATGTGTTTCACCATTATGGGACTTATCGTACTCGGCGGTATTGGTTTTGCCGTATGGTTTGATATCCGTGATAAGATCAAGCCTTTAGTAAAAAGACAAATTAGCTTTGAAAAGTTTAAACACTCTTTATCATTGCATACGAAAATTGTTATTTCGGTCAGTCTGACGCTGATCTTAGTACCAGGATTGCTTATTTTACTGTTAGAATTTGCTAATCCTCATACGCTTGGTGATTTCAATATCTTCGAAAAGACAATGACGGCGATGTTTGAATCCATCGCGTTGCGTACAGCCGGTTTTACTACGATTAATTATGGTGGTTTACGACCTGCAACCGATCTTTTGATGATGGTCGTCATGTTCATTGGTGGTTCTCCCGGAGGTACCGCCGGTGGTATTAAAACGACGACGATTGCTGTTATCGTTATTTATATGTTGAGTGCCTTAAAGGGTCGTGAAAAGACGGTTGTCTTACGCAGAACGATTGGCAACAGTATTGTTATACGTGCGATGGGTATTTTCTTTATTAATCTGGTAACGCTGTTAACAGGTATCTTCTTATTAAATATTGTGGAAGGAAAACCTTTTATCTCACTCGCTTTTGAAGCGGTGAGCGCTATGGCGACCGTTGGTTCATCTTTAGGCATTACGGCTACTTTAGGAGTAGGTGGAAAACTGATCATCATTTTATTGATGTATGTGGGAAGAATTGGTATTTCGACACTGATCTTGTCACTTACCAGACCAAAACCTGGCCTTGATAAAAGTACGAAGGTTTCCTATCCTAATGGAAATATCATTGTTGGTTAAAAGGAGAAAAAAATATGAAAAAATATACAGACAGACAATATGCCGTTTTAGGACTTGGTATTTTCGGATCAACCGTTGCCAAAACATTAAGTCGTTATAATTGCGATGTTATCGCAGTAGACAGCGATATTAAATGTGTGAATCGTATGGCCGATATTGTCACACAGGCCATGCAGTGTGATATCACAGATATCGATCAGCTGCGAGCTGCCGGTATTCAGGATTGTGATGTGGCAATTGTCAGTATGGGGAACCATTTGGAAGAAAGTGTTATGGGAATTATCAATCTAAAAGAATTAGGTATTCCTTATATTGTTGCCAAGGCGAAAAATAAACGTTATATGCAAATATTTCTTGAATTGGGAGCTAATAAAGTGGTCCGTCCGGAAAAAGAAATGGGCGAACAGGTTGCGAAAAGTGTCTTAGGAAAAAATATCATTGATATTGTTGATTTAGACAGTGAATATAGTATTGTGGAAATACCGACACCGAAACAATGGGTAGGGAAATCATTGATTGAATTAGATCTGCGTCGTAAGTATGGTATTAACGTCGTAGGAATACGTGGCTATTTAGAAGAACATTTGAATGTATGTCCGGATGCCGAGTATCGCATAGAAGCACAGGATCATTTGGTTGTGATTTCTGATTGCAATACGTTAGATCGTTTTGATTTCTTAGATGAATTATAAAGTTTTATCAAGAACGTTATGGAAACCTAACATCGTCTCATGTGACGGTGTTTTTTTATATCCTTTTTCGCAATTAAAAAAGGCCTGATGAAAATACGATTGTTCCTCGTGTTACTTGTTTACCTTTATCTCACTGACAAGATTTATTTGTTTTTTCATATACTATACAACAGGAGGAATGCGTATATGGTTGAAGTCAAAAGTATTACGGTAGGACAGTATCATTTCGCAGGTATTTATATCAATCTGCCTCAATATCCGATTCATTTTATCATTTCTACACATACGATCTTAGCACAGGATAATTTCTCCATGGACTATTTTGAACGTTTGGATCGTCCGGTAGCCGTACTTTTATGTCGCTATACCTTTGGCTTTGCCGGCATTTTAGATAGTGAGATTATGTCCATGAATCACATAGCGAAGGAAAAAGGCGTTACCATCGGCATGAAAGCGAAAGATGCGGTGATTCTTTGTGAAGAAGGTAAGGATCAAACGATATAAAAAAGGAAAACTTTTACTTCTTTTCATCGTTCTTCTATTGATCATTTTTCAAATGATAACAGCTTTTCACCATACCATTGAACCTCAGCTACAGGCGATTGCCAAGCAGCATACCGGTTTTGCTATCAATAATATCGTGAAAGAGGTATTAAGTGATATGGAATATAAAAGTGACGATCTATTGCGCGTGGAACGTAATAGCGCAAATCAGATTACAAGTGTAGAGTATGATTCGGCAAAACTAAATGCGCTATTGTACTCCGCTTTAAATACAATTGATGAATCTTTATTGGCAGCGCAGGATGGAAAAAAAGATCCGACAACTAAAGAGGTCTTTTATGAAGATGGAATCTTATATGAAGTACCAATCGGTTATTTTACGAAAACTTATTTGTTTTATGATAAAGGACCGAAGGTTAAGATACGTATGAAGATGCTCAACGATGTCACCGGAGAAATCAAAACAGAGGCAAAACCTTATGGTATCAATAATACGATGATTAAGATTTCCCTTGTTGTTCATGTGGATGCACAAGTCATCACGTTTTTAAGTGTGAGTGAATATAAGACGAAAATGGAACTTCCCATCATCATTCAAGTGGTAAATGGGGACATACCGGAAATCACACCGTATGCGCTTACAAATAATTGATATTTTATTCACAAAATGTAAAAAAGTGTTGGATATCCAACATGTTTTATAAAAATAAGAGTGTTATCATAGAACTGGTTAAAAGAGAGCTGGTGCGATTATGAATGTCGAACAGACAAAATCCCTAACCTTCTACGGTCGTCAAGAATTGGCGATGATTCCTATTCTCCTTTATGTGGTTTTAGGAGGAGCTATCATGATAGGATTTCAGTATTATTCTATGAAAGTGCTGATCTTTGCGGCCATCGTTTCCATCTTTATTGGTTATTTGTTTTGCCGTAAGAAAAAGGAATACTGGAATGCCATCGTACGAGGATTAGCACAGTATGGAAATGCTCGGCTCATTCTGATTTTTATGGTGATTGGTATCTTTTCTAAGGTGTTAGTGACAGGAGGCATCGGCGGTGGCTTTATCTGGGCCAGTTTGCATTTAGATTTGCATGGTGGTGCCTTTGTGGTCTTTTGTTTCCTTGGCTGCAGTATTATTTCAATGGGCGCAGGTGCACCGATTGCGGCGTTATTAGCGGTGGTACCGATTTTTTATCCGGCCGGTATCATGCTAGGGGCTAATCCTGCTGTGTTATTGGGGGCAATGATGAGTGGCATCTTCTTTGGCGATGCTTTATCACCAAGTTCGCAGGTTATCCATACGACCATTGCTTCGCAACACGATGCCCATACCCAAAAGAGCGCGGATTTAATCGAAACGATGAAAGAACGTTTGCCGTATATCCTTTTCGCCGGTATTGTTTCCATGATTCTCTTTTATTTTTTAGGCAGTGATACAAGTGCGGTAGAGCATGTGGCAGAATTAAGCAAGCTTTCTAATCGTTCAGGCTTATGGATGCTGCTGCCTATCGTTGTCTTATTGCTTATTTGCTTTAAGACAAGTGATTTGTTCATGGGAGTGAGTGGAGGTATTCTTACCGGTATCGTCATTGGCTTAGTAACCGGCATTTTCCAAATGTCGGATATCTTCTTCATTGATACAACGACCCAACAGCTGCATGGGGTATTCTTCGATGGTATTACTAGCGTAACGGATATCATCCTATCTACCATTTTGTTATATGGTTTGATTCAGGTCGCAGTTGAAGGCGGCATGATGCAGAAATGCTGTGACTTTTTGCTAAGTCGTAAGATGATCCAAAAGCCGGCAGGGGCAGAAGGCATCATCGCCATCGGTGTAGGTGTGGTAAATGTCTTACTGGCGGGCTGTGTCTTACCTTCGATCATCATGTTTAAAGATGTGGCAGATACCGTTGGACAAAAGGCTGAGATTCCTGCCAGTCGAAGAAGTATTCTGTTAACTGCGATGGCAACCAATGTGACTGCCATTGTCCCAATCAATTCGGCCTTTGTCATGGGTGCTGTAACAGTCGTTGCGGAAATGACAGCGAAAAATCCAATGCTGCCGAATGTTACACCGTGGCAAATCTTTATATCGTCATATTACTGTTTGTTGTTAACACTTGTCTGTATCGCCTGGGTCGTATTTGGTCTGGGCCGACATAGAGAAAAAGTGAAACATAGCTTGCATATGCAAAGGAGTGGTGAAAGATGAGTGAAATGTATGATGTTGTTATTATAGGTGGCGGCCCTGCCGGATTAGCAGCTGCTATCTATGCAGGCCGCGCACAGCGCAAGACACTGCTGATTGAAAAAGGCAGCTATGGTGGAAGAATCAATGACACTAGAGAGATTCGTAACTATCCGGGCACAATTTCTGATAGCGGTGCTGGATTGATGGAAAAATTCAAGGAACATGCACGCAGCTATGCAACAAATGAATTCAAGCGTACAACGGTTACCGGCATTGAAAAAGCAACGGATGGAAGCTTTGTGATCCATACCAAACGCCGTGGAGATTTCTTAGCACAGTGCGTGTTATTAGATACCGGTACAAAACCAAGAATCTTAGGTATTCCTGGTGAAGTTGAATTTGCTGGACATGGTGTTGCCTATTGTGCAACCTGTGATGCGGAATTCTTCAAAGGCAAAGAAATTTATGTGTTGGGTGCCGGAGATCAGGCAATTGAAGAAGCCGATTATCTGACAAACTTTGCAAGTAAGGTCACCATCATCGTCTTACATGAAGAAGGTCATCTTGATTGTAATGAAGTCGCAGCAGAAACGGCCTTCCATAATCCAAAGATTCACTTCGTTTGGAATTCTACCTTACAGGAAATTAAGGGGAAAGAGGAAGTCGAAAGCCTAGTCATCAAGAATGTTGTCACCAATGAAAGCATGGAAGTAAAAGCCGATGGTATCTTCTTCTTTGTCGGCATGGTACCGCAAACCGAATTTGTAAAGGACTTGGTTGCCTGTGATAAGAAAGGGTATATCAAGGTAAATGAAAAGAAAGAAACCAATGTGGCTGGCATTTATGCAATTGGTGATTGTACTCAAACTTTCTTACGACAGGTTGTAACTTCTGCCGCCGATGGTGCGATTGCGGCAACGGCCAGTGAGCGCTATGTGAAAGAAAAGAAACAGATTGATGCTATCCTAACACCGGACAGTGGCAAAGTAGCCTTTCTGTTCTACAATCCATATGATAGTGCACAAATTGATGTTCTTACGAAGATGGAAGAAAAGCTTGGTGAAACATATCATGTCATACGTCAGGATATCACACGCCAAAGTTTATTGTATGAACGCTTGCAAATGCACAATGTACCAGCAGCCGCTTATTATGAAAACGGCCAAGTAGAACGCATCGAAGAATCTTTATAAAGAAAATAGAAAAATGGCTCATACAGCAAAGAATGCTGATGAATAAAAGAAAGAATGGAGGAATGAGTTATGGGACAGCCAAGTGTTTTCCCTCATGGAGTTACTGTTTATGATCCAAAAAAATGTTGGAGTGGGTATACGATCGTACCGTTGATTAATGATGGTGTCTTGTTGTTTGATATGAATGGAAATGAAATCCGTCGTTGGAATATGCATGCCATGCCACCAAAATTATTGCCAGGAGGTTATGTGATGGGCCTTTCCGGTTACCGTCATCCAGACTATGGTATGCAGGATGGTGTTAACCTGATTGAGATTGATTATGATGGAAATATTGTATGGGAATTTGATAAATTTGAAGAAATCAATGACCCGGGAAGAGATCATCGCTGGATGGCACGCCAGCATCACGATTACCAGCGTGAAGGAAATCCTGTCGGCTATTATGTGCCAGGCATGGATGCCAAACCATTAGAAGGAAATACGTTGATTCTCGTACATCAAACAGTGCATAATCCTAAGATTTCAGATAAAAAGCTGTTAGATGATTGTATGATCGAAGTCGATTGGGAAGGCAATATCTTATGGAAATGGTCTATTACCGATCACTTTGATGAATTAGGCTTTGATGAAGCAGCCTTAAATATCCTTTCAAGAGATCCGAATATGCGTTCATCTGATGGCGGTGTCGGTGATTATCTGCATGTGAATTGCATGAGCTATCTTGGACCTAACAAATGGTATGATCAAGGGGATAACCGTTTCAAACCGGATAATATTATCTTTGATTGTCGTGAAGCCAATATTTTAGCAATCTTAGATAAGGAAAGCGGTAAGATTGTTTGGCGTATCGGTCCTGATTTTAACGCAACACCGGAATTGAAGAAATTAGGTTGGATCATTGGACAGCATCACTTCCACATGATTCCTAAAGGTCTTCCTGGTGAAGGCAACCTGTTAGTGTTTGATAATGGTGGTTGGGGAGGTTATGGCGTTCCTAATCCAGGCTCTAAAAACGGAACTAAAAATGCGCTGCGCGATTATAGCCGTGTATTAGAATTCAATCCAATTACATTGGAAGTTGTTTGGAAGCTGACCCCAAAAGAACTCGGTCATGCAATTCCTACCGATGCTAGTAAATTTTACAGCCCTTATGTATCCAGTGCCCAGCGTTTGCCAAATGGAAATACCCTAGTGACAGAAGGCAGCGATGGTCGTATAATAGAAGTAACGGCAGAACATGAAATTGTTTGGGAATGGATTTCACCTTATTATACCCATAATGAAACCGGACCAAAGAATAATATGATCTATCGTGCATATCGTTATCCATACAGTTATGTACCGCAAGAACCAACACCACAGGAAGTTGCAATTCCTAAAATTGATAATATTACCTATCGTGTACCAAATGCCGGTGCCTTTGGTGCTAAGAAGATTATTGATGTAGAGGGAACTTTACCTTATTATCAGGATGTAGCTCTTTGTGTTGCGACCGATGATGAAGAAGACATGAGCAAGCGTGAGAAAGTATTTAGCGTAGATACGGATTTATTTGAACCGGTAAACAGCTTTGCGGATTGGAATGAAAAAGTATTAAAGGTAAATGATAAACCAGTGCTTGTCTTGTTTGGTGCTGAACGCTGTGTTCATTGTAAAGCGTTGCATCCGGTATTAGAGGAAGCTTTGCAGGATGAATTTAACAGCAGTTTCCATATCCGCTATGTCAATGTGGATGAAAATAAGGACATTGTGGATGCATGTCATGTACAGGGGATTCCTGTTGTGGCAATCTATCGTCATGGAAAAGAAGTACAACGCTTTAATGGAGAACGGGATTACGATGATGTCTGTGATTTCTTAGATCAGGCATTTGCATAAAACTACATGAGGCAGGAGGTAGACTTCCTTGGAAAACCGTATATCGCAACAGACACCTTTCGCATATCGCTGTTTACATCATCCCGTATATGGGAAAGCCTTTCGTTATCAAAGCTATAAAACAGCAGAAATCATCCATCCAACAGGAGCACCGATTGATGAATTCGGAATCGTGGTGGATGGCATCTTAAAGGCAAATCTGTATACCGTAAATGGCTGTGAATTGTGCAGTGCTTACTTTGAAGATTGTGATGTGTTTCCCGAATTTCTCTACTTCACTGGCAAAAAAGTATATACGTATACATTGGCAGCAGTTAAGAAAACAGAAGTTGCATGGATAGCGACTTCTGTTTTTGAGCGTATGTTACAGGAAGATTCCGAAATGATGTATTCCTTTATGCTCTATATCTCAAAACGTGGATTAAAGAATCAGATGTTGTTAAACTGTTTAAATTATCAGACGATTCAAGAGCGTGTCGCATATTGGTTGATTGGCATGAATAATCTTTCGCAAAATGAACATATTCCTTTGCCAAAGTCACAAACGATGTGGGCAAATACCTTGCGTGTTTCACGTTCTTCTCTAAACCAGGAAATCAAGCGTATGGAAGCTTTAGGATATTTTCGCATTGATGGACATAATCTGGTTTTATTAAATCAAAGAGCATTAGAGGATTTGCTATAGCAAATTACGTATGCACATAACGATAGCCAAAAACCAAAAAAGAACCGATTGGTTCTTTTTTGGTGAACACTTGGTATACATCTTAATCAAAGTCTTGAAAATTATTCAGAATCAAGAAATCACTTGATAGGATAAGCGCAGATAGGAATCTTCTAAAACCTCACAATGAAGAAGTTTTAAGATACCTAAGTGAGATAGTTCCTTCGTTGACATCAATGAAGTACCATCAATCAAAGTAGCAGTATCTTTACCGCCAATCAGTACCGGAGCAACAACGATATCTACATAGTCAATCAGCTTTTCTCTAAGGCAAAGTCCATTCAAGGTACCACCTGTTTGGATGGTGAGACGTTGACATCCGTAATCGGTATAAAGTGTTTTAAAAATTGCAGATAAATCAAGTTCATGTTGCTGAAGTATATGCAGATTAGTTTCTTGCAGGGTGAATGCAGGATGTTGTCGATTCGTAGTAACGAGTACAAATTCTTTTGATAAGGCGCAGAAATAGCGTATTCCTTGTAGGGTTAAATGCCGGTTATCAATGATTACGAAAGATACCGGTGTTTTTTGTGGCATTGGTCGCTGGTTAACTCCAAGTTTAGCTTGTACACGTCCGGAATTTAAGCACCATAGATCTGTGGTTTGTTCGATTTCATAATATTGATGTAGCCCTTCCTTGAGTCCTTTCAGTTTAGGAAAATCAAGATCAACATCTAATTCATCCGTTGCACCGGTGCTAATTTTTCCATCTACGCTCATTAACATAAAGAGGGTGGTAAGTGGTCTGTTCATTTTACTATCTCCTAGTTTAGCAGTGTGTTCATTGTTTTCAGTATACATATATTTCTTTTCAAATTCTTCATCTATTGCCAACAGAAAGTCATTTGACTTATTGACTTCTATTTAGTTGGCTTTTCAATGATATTATGGTAATGATAACATATATGCTTTTAAAATACTATAGATGCAAAAAACATTATAAATTATCTAAATAAGACGCGGCTAGGCCAATATAAATTTAAATATTTATTAGGAGAAACTAAGACTATTCCAGAAAAAATAAAAAAATTGATGATTCCCTAAATACAGTGTCTATCAGCATGTTCAAAGGATTTAAGAAGTCATTTTACTACTTATTTAATAAACCTTGCTATGTTGATATTTTTAGATATGTAAAGATATGGTACAGCACTTTGCATTGGACAAGATTATTCTTGGCGGTATTAAACTACATTATGTTGAAGATTAAAGGCAATCAGCTAGCAGAGAATTTACAGGGAAATTATCCATCAGGGATGAAACAAGAAAGAAAAGATAGCAATATCGTTAAATATTTAAAAGCTTTATCAGTTTCGTAAGGTATAAAAGCCTCTTTATAATCAAAGTAAGCACTTTATTGTCTATTACTAGTGACATATTTGTGTCTGTATGATGGTAGATTACACCTCTATAAACCTTTATAATAATAACTAGAGGTGGTATCTATGAAATTAGAAGAAAAGTTACAAATATTGAGAAAAAAGAATGGATATTCGCAAGAACAATTAGCCGATAAACTTGGTATAGCTCGTCAAACTATAAGCAAATGGGAAAATGGACAGGCAATTCCAGAACTAAATGGATTGATAGCATTAAGTAAATTATACGGTATAGCGATTGATAGAATTGTTAAAGATGATGATGAATGTAATCTACCCATTTATAAAGGTGCAGAAATAGACATAAATGAAATGATTTCTTTTTTAATCTATGCCAAAAAAAACACTTATCCAATAAATGGAAATAAAGTTGCTTCATCAAGAACAAAATCTCATGATTATAGTTATAGTGAAAACGGATATAAGTACCTAGATACATATTTAGGGGGAGAGAAATTTTCTGGTTCTGAGGCTGTTTGGTATCTTGATAAGCCTATTTGGAGCATGAACTATGCTGGACGAATAACAGGAGATTTTTTTGATAATGACTTTTTAAAAGAAGCCTTATTAAGTGTTTCTGCTGACGCACCTTATCGGGGTCCTAAAATTTTTGTAAAGGGCGATTATCATTATCATTGCAAAGTTGAAGGCGAATTTGTTTGGTTTCAAGGATATGAAGAAATCTTTTATTTGAAAGAGAAAATTTATGAATGCTATTTTCATGGAGGCGTTATAAGCTGATGAAAATTATCGAAAAGCAAATCAATACAAAAGATTATTTGACAAAATCAAATCTTCCAGATAGTGATTATGTCATAAATCCATATGTTGGTTGCCCTCATGCCTGTAAATATTGTTACGCTAGTTTTATGAAAAGATTTACAGGCCATTCAGAGGAATGGGGAACTTTTATAGATATAAAGGAATGTGATAAACCTATAAGTAAAAAAAGGCTTCAAGGTAAATCGGTATTCATAGCGTCTGTAACAGATTGTTATAATCAATATGAAGCAAGGTATTGCAAAACTCAAAAAATATTAGAACAGTTAATAAATATCGATTGTCAAATAACCATTTCCACTAAATCAGATTTAATATTACGTGACATTGAGATTCTAAAAAAAATCCCAAATCTTAAAGTGGCGTTTTCTCTGAATACGTTAAATGAAACATTCCGAAAAGATATGGATAATGCTAGTGCGATTGCTAATAGATTATATACCATAAAAAGACTACATGAAGCAGGAATATATACTGTTTTGTTTATATCTCCTATTTTTCCATATATTACTGATTGGAAGAAAATCATAGAAGAAACAAGCTATATTGTAAATGAATATTGGTTTGAAAATCTAAACCTTAGAGGTTCTTATAAACAAACTATACTTACTTATATTGATAAATATTATAGCAATCTGGCAAATGAGTATCGAAAAATATTTTTGCAGAAAGATAATGCTTATTGGGATAATTTAGCAAGCTCTATAAATGTTTATTGCGATGAGTTAAACCTAAAATACATCAACTACTTTTATCATGCTAGATTGGTTAAAGAAAAAATGGATAATAAGCATGATATGTGATAGGAGGTCTTAAACATGGGAATATTCTTATTATTGAATTTATAGACAATGAAGAACGAGTATTTCAACAGATTGTTCAATGGTTATGTCATAAGCTGATAAACAGCTGTTCAATCTAAACCTTTATACCAGAGTTTTAGCAATTCATACAGGAGTTAGGATCTATTTAATTAATAACTTATAAGATACTTTTTCGTAAGGATAGTAAAGGATATGCTAACTTAGTAGAGATATGAAAAAGAAGATTGTCCGCTATTTTTTATCATAGTTGCAATCTTCTTTTTAACTACTTAAATTGAATCACATTTGAAAAGATATTTTTTATTTATGAGCATCTATAAACTTACGAATATTACTGGCATTGGCATATGCCTGATAGTCCTGCTCATCGGCAACAATCAAGGTTGGAGCTAACATGACCTTATATTGTTTTGTCAGCTTCTGATTTTCTTCAGCATCAATTTTTTCATAAGGAATGCCTGCTTGCTCTAACCATGTGGTAGCAATCTTGCAATTTGGACATGTCTTTGTGGTAAAGAGCATGACTTTTTTAGGTTGTACCTCTGGTTTTTTCGCTTCCTCATCTTTTTGAGGGGCGAACACATCTCTTCCTTTTAAGACGCTGTGGCCGATATCATATTCCTTACGTTCTTTATATTCCTGGGATTTACCTTCATTCCAGTTTTGGATTGGTCGATAGTATCCTGTGATACGACTCCATACTTCGGTCTTAGCACCACAGTGAGGACAAGTGTATTGTTCACCGGTGATGTAGCCATGGTTTGGACAGATGGAATACGTAGGGGATAAAGTATAATATGGCAGTTTGTAGTTTGCGGCAATGGTGCGTACCAAAGATGCAGCTGCTTTCCAATCTGGAAGTTTCTCACCTAAGAAGGCATGGAATACCGTTCCTGATGTATATAATGTTTGCAATTCATCCTGTACATCCAAAGCATCAAAGATATCTTCCGTAAAGCCTACTGGCAAGTGTGAACTATTGGTATAGTAAGGGCTATTGCCTTCTTCTGTTGCGGTAATGATATCTGGATAATGTGCTTTATCATGTTTTGCAAGACGATAGGTCGTAGATTCAGCTGGTGTTGCTTCCAGGTTGTATAGATCACCATATTCTTCCTGATAGATCACCAGACGTTCACGCATATGATTTAAAACTTCTTTTGCGAATTCTTGTGTTTCCTTATGAGTCAGATCTTTTCGCAGCCAGTTGGCATTTAAGCCGACCTCATTCATACCAATCAAACCAATGGTTGAGAAATGGTTCTCAAAAGTACCTAAATAACGTTTTGTATAAGGATACAGACCTTCATCTAATAATTTGGTTATAACCGTACGTTTTGTTTTCAAAGAACGTGCGCTGATATCCATTAAATGATCTAAGCGATTATAGAATTCTTCTTTACTCTTAGCTAAATAGGCGATTCTAGGCAGGTTGATCGTTACAACACCAACAGAACCTGTGCTTTCTCCACTACCGAAGAATCCACCAGATTTTCTTCGTAATTCACGCAGATCCAGGCGCAGACGGCAGCACATGCTGCGCACATCGCTTGGTTCCATATCACTATTTACATAATTAGAGAAATAAGGAGTACCATACTTCGCTGTCATTTCAAATAATAAACGATTATTTTCGGTATCTGACCAATCAAAATCAGAAGTGATGGAATAGGTTGGGATTGGATATTGGAAACCACGTCCGTTGGCATCGCCTTCCAACATGACTTCAATAAAGGCTTTATTGATCATGTCCATCTCTTTTTTACAATCCTTATATTTAAAGTCTACTTCTTTGCCGCCTATGATACAGTTCATTTCAGCCAGATCATTTGGAACGGTCCAGTCTAAGGTGACATTAGAGAAAGGTGCCTGTGTGCCCCAACGGCTAGGGGTATTAACACCATAAATGAAGGATTCCACACACTTCTTTACCTGATCATAGTCAAGGTTATCAACTTTTACAAATGGTGCTAAATACGTATCAAAGGAAGAAAAGGCTTGTGCACCTGCCCATTCATTTTGCATGATGCCTAAGAAGTTTACCATCTGGTTACAAAGCGTTGCTAAATGAGAAGCCGGTTTTGAGGTAATCTTGCCAACCACACCGCCAAGACCTTCCTGAATCAATTGTTTTAATGACCAACCTGCGCAATAACCAGTTAACATGCTTAAATCATGGATGTGCAGATCGCCATTCTTGTGAGCATTGGCAATTTCATCATCGTAGATTTCAGAAAGCCAATAGTTAGCGGTAATGGCACCACTGTTATTTAAGATCAAACCGCCTACGGAATAGGTGACCGTCGAATTTTCTTTGACACGCCAATCGGTTGCTTTTACATAGCTGTCAACTAAGTCCTTATAATCTAAGATCGTCGAACGCATATTGCGGATCTTTTCACGCTGTTTACGATACAGGATATAAGATTTTGCGACATCGGCATAATCTGCCTGAATCAATACATCCTCTACACTGTCTTGAATGTCTTCGACATGAATGCATTCCTCTTTGATTTTTGGCTCAAAATCACTGGTGACACGCAATGCCAACATATCAATAACACTTGGATGATATTGGCGCTGGACAGATTCAAATGCCTGGGTGATGGCTATGGTAATCTTGGCGATATCGAAATCGGTAACCTTTCCATCTCTTTTAATTACTTTGTACATAGTTTTCTTCCTTTCCTTTACAAGCCTCTAAGCTGTGTATTTGCAATATATGGAATAACAGCTTCTTGTAATTGTTTCATGGTTTGGGCATCGTAAGCGTGTAGCCCTTTTTGAATTACTCGTTCACTATCGACGAAGCCTTGCAGATAATACGCTCTGGCACCCTTCAGCCATTTTCCGATTTCCTGCATATCGGCTAAGGTATGAAGCTCTTTTACAATCGTTGTCCGAAATTCATAAGGGATGTGATCTTCCATTAAATATGCGGCGCTTTCTTTGATTGGTGTCACATCAAAATTGTGAATGCCGGTTGTTTCAGGATAACGCTTTAGACAATTTTTAATGTCCATTGCGACATAGTCAATCAGTTTTTTCTCGACGAGTTCTTTTAAACGCTTTGGATAACTGCCGTTTGTATCTAGCTTTATTTGGTAACCTAATTCTTTGATGGTTCTTAAAAAAGATTCTAAGGTATCATTTAATAAAGGTTCACCACCGGTAATACAGACACCTTCTAAGACACTACGACGCTTTTTTAAAAAAGCGATAATATCTTTGGTAGGTATTTGTGAGGTATTCTCATTCAAGAAGACCAAATCGGCATTTTGACAAAACGGACAGCGCATATTACAGCCACCGGTGAAAATTGTGCTTGCCATCTTCTGCGGATAATCCAACAGAGTCAATTTCTGCAAGCCAAAGAGCTTAATTTCTTTTTCATCCTCCATGGCATCATACTGCTTAGCTTTTTCAGTCAAAGCATCTAGCAAAGCTTCCGTATTAGCGCATTCGCTCGCACTCATGTCGCGAGTCAAGCGTTCCCACCATTCTCGTCGAATGAGATAAATCTTTGAAATGATGTCTTTTGTACGATCGGTCGTGTAGAGCAAGCGCACTCTTTTGTCCGTCGTACTGGCACAAGATCGAACATAGCCGGCATCCTCTAATTTACCAATACTTTTGGTAATGGTACCTTTATCAAAACATCCTCTCACTGCCAGTTCCTGCATGCTGATTCCTTCATTTTCATAAATCAAAATCAGAAAAGGAAGCTGTCCGGCATTGATATCATAATCACTTAACTGTTTATCATAATATTTTTGCCCACAACGATAAAGAATGGAGATATTCATCAATAAATAATTGTTGCTTTCCATATCATCACTCCAAATAGTTGACTATTCAACTATTTGTATGATAACACAGCTTTTTCGTAACTTCAACCGTTTGGACCGTGTAAATTATGAAAGTGTAGTAAACGTTTTCATTTGTAATACTATTACCGTTGATTGTCTAATGTTATAATGATACACACTGTTTTTGTGTATAAACCTGTGCTTTCTATCAGAATGTGCTATGATAATAGACAAAAGACGAAAGAAGGATAAAATCATGATGGGTGTGTTTTTAGCTGGGATGGGAGTGTTGGTGTGCATTGTGAGTTATCTGCAATTGCGATGGATACATCAACAAGTACAAGGCTTTTTTTATCGATGCCTGCAGGTGTTGTTAGTGATTGGTGATGGTATTTTATTTTATCGCTTCAGCAATCAATTTTATCGTCTGCAGCAAGAGTCTTTACGCGCATTGCTTTTGCTTATATCAACAATTGTGCTGGTATGGCTCATATTATTTGCCCTCATGCAGGGGATTGCCTTTTTGTTAGATAAAAGAAGGGCGTATAAGTTATCTTTGCGCTATATTCTAGGTGGATGTATTCTTTTTACTGCCTTGTTTGTGTATATCGGTTATCGGCAGGCAGCACCGCTTGTCTTGCGTAGCTATAGCGTAACTGCGAAAATGAACATAGCGAAAGATCTGCAGTTTTATTTACTTAGTGATTTGCATTTAGGAAGTGGAGTGGACAAGCACCGCATGGATCAAATGTTTGCGATGTTAGAAAAGCAGCCAATGGATGCTTTGTTGGTGGCAGGAGATCTCTTTGATGAAGCAACACCAACTTCTGACTTACAGCAATTTTGTATGAAATGTCGTAATGCTTCCTTTCATGATAAAATTTATTACAGTCCCGGCAATCATGAATTGCTGAGTAAGAATCGTAAAGCATATGAAACCCTCTTGAAGCAAAGTGGCATCCATATTCTAAAAGATGAAACAGCCCTCGTAGATCATCGGTTTTATGTGATTGGACGCAAGGACAAAAAGGAAAAACGTATGGAGCTTGCCACCTTAATGAAATCCTGTCAAGCAGACAAGCCAATCATCGTTATCGATCATCGACCATGCTTTGATGATGTCCATGCGATTGATTTACAAGTTAGCGGGCATACGCATCAAGGACAAATCTTTCCTAATACCCTTTTCACAAAGCTGGCATATCCTTATGATTATGGAGCTTATCAACAGCCATATCCGATGATCGTCAGCAGTGGAGCTGGCACTTGGGGCATGCCGATACGTATAGGAACAACCTCTGAAATTGTTAAAATTACGCTTAAGGGCCAGTAGTTTAGGGAAATGTTATAGAAATTTGCCGAAATGCCAAAGATTTTTGCTAGTGTTTTTTTAGCACAATCGCTATAATAAAACCACACAAAACGTAGAAAGGGGTATTCATGTTAAAAGATAAGTTAATTGCATTGCGTAAAAAAAGTGGTTATAGTCAACAAGAGCTAGCCGATTTGCTGTCTTTAACAAGACAAACCATATCAAATTGGGAAAATGGGCAAAGTGCACCGACTTTTGATAAAGCTATCGAGTTGGCGGCTATCTATCATATTTCTTTAGATGATCTTGCGGATAATCGATTAGAGATTATCGCAAAAGAAAAAACAAAGAAGGATTTGCATGTGTTACAGGCTTTACAGGGAAAAACGGTTATATTAGATTGTGAGGATTTTGATTACATGCTAAATTCCTATAACGAGAAAGCAAAAGTGCTGGAGGTTACTGAGGAATGGATACGAGTGGCTTATACAAGAGGAAGAAGCAATGCTTTTTTCAAAAAAGAAACATTGATAAAACTTATTGATACAAGGGCTATCCATGGCTTTATGATCGTGGAGGAAGCAGCATGACGATATTTTTATTGCTAATCATCCTTGTGTTATTGTGCTATCTTATGAAAATAGTGACACATGGGGAAAAGGAAAAACAGACTGTAAAAGATCAACCGTCATTAAATTATCAAGCCATATTGCCGCAATATTTAAAGAAGAATTGCTCGATCGTCTTAAAAAAACCGCTGGTATCACTGGATGCAATGTATAGCATAGAAGGTGTTTTATGTGATTTAGATGATGAATGGTTGTTAATAGAAACCATGACAAAACGAAAAAAAATCGTGCGCATGCTGCGTATTGATACTATACAAAGTATCAAAGAAATCATAGATTAAACAAAAGTTGCACATAAAAAACGAGCGATGGCATGCCTATCTTGCAGGAGGAAGTAGTATGATAAGAAAAATGGAGGCTATGGACCATGACGTTGTTATGGATATTTGGCTACATGGCAATCTAGCAGCGCATTCCTTTCTATCACCTACCTATTGGAAAAAGCAGTATGCGATGGTTTCTCAAGCCATACAAGAAGCAGAGGTATATGTATATGAGGAGAATGGTGCTGTTGTGGGGTTTGTCGGATTGCAGGATACGTATATTGCGGGTATCTTTGTTAGTGAAGCGATGCAAAATAGGGGCATTGGAAAGAAGTTAATGGATGAATTAAAAAAACACAAAACAATTTTACACCTGCATGTATATGAAAAGAATGAAAAAGCATTGCGTTTTTATCAAAGGGAACACTTTACTATTTTAACAAAAGAAAACGATGCAGAAATAAATGTTCAGGTATATCACTTGATGTGGAAAGCATAAAAAAACCATGCAAGCATATGAAAAATGATATTTACCTGCATGGTATAAGAAGCATAGAGCAAACGGCTTTATGCTTTTTTTGAAATGGTAAAACATAAAAAAAGCCTTTTTGCAAAGGCTAGTTCGTAAGTTGGTGGGGAAGGCGGGACTTGAACCCGCACGGGATTAACTCCCAACGGATTTTAAGTCCGTTGCGTCTGCCTATTTCGCCACTACCCCAAGTAATGGAGGTTCCGATCGGACTTGAACCGATGATCACAGAGTTGCAGTCTATTGCCTTACCACTTGGCTACGGAACCTTATATTTATTTTTGATTGCCCCACATCATCGGTGCTATAACATTATATAATAAAATACAAAAAATGCAAGCAGAAATTTAAAAAAATTTAATTTTTTTCATGAGAAAATAAATAGATGTGCAAAAATAAATCCATAGCTCCTTTTATGATGGAGGAGTTATGGATGTTAGCAAAAGCTAGCAAAGAAAGGCAACTTCTGTTTTTACCCAATCTTACTTTACCATTCGTATGTGATATATTACCTTATGAAAATTGATTATGTAATGGATAGCAGACGGTAGAATCAATATACAGATAATTTACATAATGATAGCGTATTTTTGGATAACCATCGTGGAATATCTTATAGAATGCATAATAATCACTGATATTTAAATCATCCTCTAGATAATCAGACGCATGAAAAATCATCGAGAGTTTTAATTGTTTGACCACCTTTGCGAAATAAGCGGTCATATGTTTTACATCAGAAAAGGTTTGTTCATTATAAGCGACTCCCATATCCTTTTGAATAGTATCCATATGTAAATACACGGTATTGGTGATGGGAAGCTCAAAGAATCGCTGAATCACTTCACGTATGCGATTGATCTCTTCTTGCTTATCGTATTGATTTAATGGCCGCAACTGCTGGGGGTTTTGCGAAAGCGGTAAGGTCAAAGATGTTGGTATAAGGTACATATCCATAGAATCATCTTCCTGCATACTGGCTACCATGATATAAGGAAGATGCTTTCCGGTGATGAGGATGTTTTGCGTATCTTTTGCATGTACAGGTGTTAAGATAAATAAAAATAACACCATGAGAAAGACTGTATAAATTTTTTTCATAGGATTACCCTCCTTCTAAGGTTAGTATGTATGCTACGATGGTCTTCATGCAAAAGTGGATAAGGGATTTTTCTTATCACAAATCTCAATCTGAAGGCATTCGCTATGAACTTGCTATTGCTACAATCGTTCACTAGGAAGATCAAAAAAGCGTTTTCATTATTATGGATTGTTCAATTTATGTAAAATCATCGGAAGTAATATGAACTTAAATTAAGAATTAAAAGGTTGATTTGTTCATTTTATATGCTAAAATGAATATAACTTGAACAAAGGGAGGATGTGGAAAGATGAGGAAGGCAATCGTGGCATTGTTTTTAATTACGGCAATTCTGTTGCTGAGCATTCGTCAGGAAAGAGAAACCATCATTATTTATTCTTCCATGGAACAATTCCGTGGGGAAGAATTACAAAAACAATTGAATGAACAATTTCCTGATCTGCATGCCATGGTGATGTATGTGCCAACCGCCAAAGCCGCAGCAAAAATCTATGTGGAAAAGGATCAAAGTGATGCAGATATCATCGTAGGATTGGAATCCAGCTATATGGAAAAAATCAAAGAGGAATTAGCGGATATCAAAGGTTATAGCAAATTATCTTATCTGCGTGAATTACAACCGGATAAATTTGATAATCGCTATGTAATCTGGGAACGTCAGGCAGGGGCTTTCATTATCAATACCGAAGTCTTAAAAAAACACCATCTTCCTATTCCGACAACATATGAACAGCTGTTAGATCGCAAATATTATAATCTTATCGCCATGCCCGATCCGAAATCCAGTGGTACCGGCTATTTCTTTTATAAGAATTTGGTGAATACCATGGGAGAAGCGAATGCCTTAGCATATATTGATAAACTGGAATATAATGTGAAGCAATTTAGTGAAAGTGGCAGTGGCCCTATTAAATTATTAATACAGGGCGAAATTGGAATCGGTTTAGGGCTGACTTTTCAAGCAGTAAATCAGATCAATGAAGGTTCACCATTTCAAATTGTCTATCCGAAAGAAGGTTCTCCATATTCATTGACTGGCACTGGTATGATGAAACATAGCAGTAATGATGCCGATGTACAACGTGTATTTGATTTTATCATAAATGATTTTCTATTATATGATAAGGAACATTTCTCACCGGAGCAGATCTTGCAGCATCAAAAAAATACAATACCCAATTATCCGAAACATATTCCTTATGCGGATATGACCGGAATCGAAGATATACATGAAAAAGAAAGGTTGTTAGAAGTATGGAAGTACTAAAGGATGCAAAACTCATCGTTAAGGATCTATATAAAAACTTTGACGGAAAGGATATTTTAAAACATATCTCCTTTGCTGTAAAAGAAGGGGAATTCTTAAGTGTATTAGGACCAAGTGGCTGTGGAAAGACAACCTTATTGCGTATTCTGATTGGTTTGGAGAAACAAGATGATGGTGAAATCTTATTAGACGCTCAAGATATTTCGCATTTAAAGCCAAGTGAACGTGGGATGGGCATCATTTTTCAAAACTATGCGTTATTCCCAAATATGAGTGTCTTGGAAAATGTGGAATATGCCTTAAAACTGCGTGCTGATTTGAAGCAAAACAGTCGTAAGATTGCTCTGTCCACCTTAGAGGCAATCGGTATGCTGGATCAGATTGATAAACGTCCTTCCCAATTATCCGGTGGGCAGCAACAGCGTGTAGCGATTGCCAGAACGCTTGCCCTAAATCCTAAGATTATATTATTGGATGAGCCTATCAGCGCATTGGATGTCAGCATGCGCGAGGTTATGAAAAAGGAATTAAAGGATATTCAGAAAAAATTTAACTCAACTATGATTTTTATTACCCATGAACAGGAAGAGGCCTTTTATTTATCCGATCGTATCATGGTCATGAGCGAAGGCAATATTGAACAAATCGATACACCGAGAAATATTTATGAACATCCGGCTAATGACTATATCAAAGATTTTGTCATTGCTCATTTAGATAGTAAGCTGGCATCGTTGTGTGTGTGCACAGGGAAGAATGTTTATGAAAAATAGAGGTTTTCGCGCAGGTAAGCTGTTGGTGCTCATCTTCTTATGTTTTTCTGTATTACTGCCTCTTTTCACTTTGTTTTTTCATATTGATGGTGAAGATATCAGTAAGGTCATCCACAGTCCGCAATTCGCGCCGATGTTGATTAATTCTTTGATAACGACGACACTGGCTACGATCTTTTCTGTTTCACTAGCCTTTGCTTTGGCCTGGTTCATGAATCGTACCAATCTTCGGTATCGTTCCATATTTACCGTTTTATTTACGTTACCGATGCTTATACCTTCCATCTCTCATGGCATGGGCTTGGTGTTATTATTTGGCGATAATGGACTCATCAGTAATCTTTTGCATATGAAGTTTTATTTATATGGATACAATGGCATCATCTTAGGTTCTATTTTATACTCCTTTCCTGTTGCTTTCCTCATGTTGTGTGATACCTTTCAATATGAGGATTATACGACCTATGAGGCGGCAACTGTCTTAGGACTAAGTAAGAAACAACAGTTTCTTACAATTACTTTGCCCAATGTGAAAGGACCTTTGATCAGTGTGATTTTTTCTGTTTTTACCATGATCTTTACCGATTATGGAGTACCGCTGGTTGTTGGGGGGAAATCCATGACATTGCCGGTTTATATGTATCGAGAAGTAATCGGCTTGCTTGATTTTTCAAAAGGGGCCATCATTGGGATATTGCTGTTAATACCGGCCTTTATCGCTTTTATCATTGATTTTAAAAATGATAATAAAGGAAATAGTTCTACGGTTACAAGAAACTATGTCATAACACCAAATCGCAAACGTGATCGCATTGCCTATATCATCTGCATTGCCACGGTGGTGTTTATCTCTTTGCCGATTATCACCTTCGCCATTTTATCCTTTGTTAAACAATATCCTACCGATATGAGTTTTTCCTTGGATAATGTAGTACAGGCTTTTGATCTGGGAGTTCGCATGTATCTTAAAAATGCGTTAGCAATTGCCTTATTGACCAGTATCCTAGGTGTGTGCTTAACCTATTTTACGGCATTTATTACCGCCCGCAGCCATCATAGCTTTTCCAATATGGCGCTGCATCTGATTTCCATGATATCACTGGCCATTCCTGGTGTGGTTTTAGGTTTGAGCTATGTGCTGTTTTATAAAGGAAGCCTACTTTATGGAGGACTTTCCATTCTGGTACTCGTCAATATTACACACTTTTTCGCCAATCCATACTTGCTTGCTTATAATTCCTTACAGCAGTTTCACAGCAATTTGGAAGATATCTCAGCTACGATGGGGATTTCTAAACTACGAATGTTAAAAGATGTATATATTCCATGTACGCAAGCAACCATCATTGAAATGTTTTCTTATATCTTTGTGAATTGTATGGTTACCATATCGGCGGTGTCTTTTTTGGCAAATTTCCGCAACATGCCATTATCTTTGCTGATCCCACAATTTGATTCACAATCACTCATTGAAGCAACGGCTTTTATCTCCATTGTGATCTTAAGCGTGAATTTGGTAATGAAGCTGATTATTTATTTACTAAAGCGTTCCTTACAAAAAGAAAAGTAGTTTGCAAGAACAAAGGGAAATGCTATAATACGATTACATAAAGGAGAAACGGAATTATGACGCTAACATTAAATCAATTTGAATTACTTGTCTACATAGAACGTCATCAAAACACAAAGATCACACAGCGAGCATTGGCAAAACAGTTAGATGTATCACTGGGTGTTGTTAATAAAACACTGGCAGAGCTATTGGAAAGTGAAATGCTGCGCAGTATTCGCAATTCAGTGTATGATGTGACATTGAAAGGCTATGAAACCTTAGAACCTTACCGGGTGAAAAAAGCTATCTTCTTAGCTGCCGGCTTTGGCTCTCGTATGGTGCCTATCACTTTAAATACACCAAAACCATTAGTACTTGTTCATGGGAAACGCATCATTGAAACCTTATTGGATGCGGTCGTCGCAGCCGGTATTGAGGATATCACAATCGTACGAGGTTATTTAGGTGAGCAGTTTGATGTCTTGCTGCATAAATATCCGAAAATTAAATTTATTGAAAATCCATTGTATAATGAGACCAATAATATCTCCAGTGCGTATCTGATCAAGGATATGATGGAAGGTGCATATGTGTTGGAAAGTGATTTGCTATTATACAATCCGGAAATTATCCGCAAATATGAATATGCGACCAATTACTGTGGGATTAAAGTAGATGTTACCGATGATTGGTGTTTTCATACGAAAAAAGGATATATAACCAAATTGGGTGTCGGGGGGAAAGATTGTCATCAGATGGTCGGTATTTCTTATTGGAATAAGGAAGATGGCAAAACGATGGCTGAGGATATTGAAACCGTATTTAGAATGCCGGGAGGTAAAGAAAAATATTGGGATGAGGTGGCTTTAGCGGAATGTCTGCATCATCATAAGGTTATGGTAAAACCGGTTCATCAGGAAGATATTGTGGAAATAGATACATTTAAAGAATTGAAACAAATTGATCCAATCTATAATGTATAGTAAAGTTTTTATGTGGCATATTGTTACTAGGTGAAACATATGAAGGAAAAAATCTATGAATTTGATGCCATTATCAAAAAAGTGGAAGATATAGATGGAGCGTATGTCGAGATTCCCTTTGATGTGAAAAAAGAATTTGGCAAAGGACGTGTTTATGTTCATGCATGGTTTGATGATGTACCTTATGATGGCAGTTTAGTTAAGATGAAGACCCCTTGTCATATTTTAGGGTTACGCAAAGATATTCGTGCAATAATCAACAAACAGCCTTCAGATTCTGTGCATGTGAAATTGCAAGAGCGCGATCCTAAGGCAAAAAAACAGTAAATGATAAGAACTTGTGCTACACTATAGATGAGGAGTGATGATGATGAAAACAATAACAATAACGATTGAAGGTATGATGTGCCAACATTGTGAAACACGTGTTCAAAATGCTGTTATGGCACTAGATGGAGTGACGAGCTGTGAAGCAAGCGCAAAGAACAATCAGGCAGTCATTACCTTTGATGAAACGAAGGTTAAAGAAGAAAATATTAATGAAACCATTGAAGAAGTTGGCTATGAAGTAAAATAGGTGCGTGAGAAATCACGCACCTTTTTCAATCTGGATGTCTTAAAATAGCTGGAAATTATCGTTACTTAATAAAAATCATGAGTACTGTCATATCCATTACGTAACTGTAGGTCCAGATATAATTCAGCTAATACGCCTTCATAATAGGGATTGACAAACCAATTACCGATAATCAATAAATTGCCTAGAATACGCCAACCGATAAAGGATAGATCAAGTACAAACATATCGAATTTATGATGCATTGTCATATGACGGGAGCGCGCAAAGGCTTCTTCACTGCTCATTGACGGATCTTCTGCCAACAGATATGGAATCATCTGATATTCATAGGATTTTATGATGCCAGGGATAACAAATAACAAGGTCCATAAGAAGATTTTGATATTTTTTAACAGCATAATCTTTACGACATTGAGATAATTATCCGAAAAAATTGAAAAGATAACGGCGATACTTTGCGCTTCCTGTATATTTTGAAGAAAAAAGCGATTGACACCGCAACGTAAAGGATTGGCGATAAAGATACCGTACAGAATACCTATAATGCCAATAATAAAAACAATTAAAAATGCAAAGCCCAAAAAGTTGTTTAGCCAAATGGTATCAAAGATCGTCGCATCATGGAAAGTATAAGTTAAAGATCCAACACCCAATGTGATACCATCCTTATAATCGGATACATGATGTGCCTGATTGGCAATAGAATCACTGATACTGCCACATAATAACATGGCGATAAAGGAAACGAGAAACATCCTCCAATAGCTGCGCTGCATGACTGCCTTACAGCGGTCTTTTAATTCTTTTCGTGAAAACATAACATCACCCTTTCTCTATATATTAGCTAAAAGCTGGAATTTTTATCTTCGGGTATCATAAACCGCATAAAAACATACCCATTTTCTACCGTGTCTGAGAATTGAAAGCCTAATTTTTTCCAAAAGGCTTGCGCATCCTTGTTATGAAGATCTACCGGACAAGAAACTCTTGCTGCATTATATTCTTTTTGTAAGAAATGAATGCAGACTTTCGCCGCTTTTATACCAAATCCTTGCTTCTGGTAAGCATCATCAATAAAGAAATTAATAATTTGATAGTTTTTTTCACCTACATACATAGAAACAAAGCCAATCATTGTATCATCCTCATAAATGGCGAATGGTTTCATATCATGATAAAAAACATATGCTTCTGCCAATGAATATGTTACCGTGTCAACAAAATTCGTATTTGCGACAGTTGCTTTTAAAGCTAGACATCTTTCATAATTGGCTTCATTAATCGTTTGTAATCGTATCAATATACTCATCTCCATACAATCTGAATTAGCAGTTACGTATGGTTATTATAGCATATAAGTAATCATGTGGGATAGGAAAAAGCAAACGTCGAGTGTTTCAACGGAAAGAATGGTAAAAGATAAGTAAAAGGATAAGAAAAGAAAGAAGAAAACATGATATAATACCTACATAAAAAAAGCGAGGCGAAACTGATGAGGCTTGTACATGTATTTGTAGAACATCCAATATTACATTTAGACCATACGTTTACTTACCGTTGTTACGATGCCAATGTGAAACGTGGTGTCCGTGTTCAAGTGCCTTTTCATAAGACAAGTATCATTGGATTTGTCAGTAAAGTAGAAGAAGCAGATGAACAAACGCTTGCAAAATATCCTTATGAAATAAAAGAAATTACAAAGATTATAGATGCAGAACCATTGATTAATGAAGAACTGTTTGCTTTGGCTGACTGGATGGGGAAAACATATATAGCTCCGCGTATTGCATGTTTTCAATGTATGCTGCCGGCAAAATTAAAACCAAGTTCAACACATGGCAAGATCAAAATGGAAACATGGGTACGGATTTGCAAAGAGCCGACACAGAAATTAACGGAAAAACAACAGGCTGCTTATGAACAGCTTGAGCGTCATGGCTGCATGCGGCGCAGCACATTTTATCAAATGTTTAAATCTTGTGGTAAAAAATTGATTGCATATGGTATTGTCGAAAGCTATGAACAAGAAGCAAAGGCAAGCTTGCTGGAAAGTGAGCAGGATGAAGAAAAGACATTACAGCCGGATCAAAAAAAGGCTATGCAAAAGCTTTTACATGCAACCCAGGTGGTATCCTTACTACATGGTGTGACAGGAAGTGGGAAAACCGAGGTTTTTTTACAACTTGCCAAAAAAGTGTTAGAAACAGGACGACAGGTTGTGTTGTTGGTCCCTGAAATTGCATTGACTCCCCAAATGGTACAACGGGTAAAAGCACGTTTTGGGAAAGCAGTAGCTATTTATCATTCCGCATTAAATGCTCAGGAAAAGTATGAACAGTATCAATTGGTAAAAGAGCATAAAGTACAAATTGTCGTTGGTACACGCAGTGCTATTTTTATGCCATTTGATCATTTGGGATTGATTATTTTAGATGAAGAGCATGATACCAGTTATAAACAGGATGCAACACCACGCTATCATTGCCGTGATATCGCTGTATGGCGTGCAAAGTATCATCATGCCAAAGTCGTGTTGGCGAGTGCAACACCGTCTTTAGAAACATATGCCAGAGCTCATAAAGGTATTTATCAGCTAGTAGAAATGCCAAAACGCATCAATGCCCGTTTCCCTGAAATGCAATTGGTAGAGATGCGCAAAGCTGTCGGTAATTCAGAAAGCTATTTACTATCAAATGACTTATTGGATGCCATTTATGAGCGTCTGCAAAAGAAAGAACAGATTGTTTTATTATTAAATCGCCGTGGTTATACGCCAATCTTACGCTGCATTTCCTGTGGATTTGTTCAAATGTGTCCCCATTGCGATGTGGCAATGTCGTATCATAAAGAAGAACAGGTACTAAAATGTCATACATGTGGACACACGATGTCAGTACCTGCCTATTGTCCTACATGTGGTAAAGCCAGTTGGCGGTATTTAGGTATAGGTACACAAAAGTTGGAAGAATTTGTCCAGATCAAATTTCCACAGGCTCGTATTTTGCGTATGGATGCAGATACTACCGGAAAAAAGCATGCCCATGAAGACATTTTGAAATCCTTTGGGAATCATGAGGCAGATATTCTTTTAGGAACGCAGATGATTGCAAAAGGATTAGATTTTGACAATGTTACATTGGTTGGCATTGTGAATGGCGATGCTATGCTGAATCGAAGTGATTATCGCAGCGGAGAACTGACATATGATTTATTAGAACAGGCAAGTGGCAGAAGTGGGCGTGGTGATAAAGCAGGAAAAGTCATCCTGCAAGTATATGATACGCAACACTATGCTATACAAAGTGCCCTTCATCATGATTATCTGATGTTTTTTAAGCATGAGATGCGTTATCGTCACTTAGCCGGATATCCGCCGTATCGTTATTTGGTGTCTTTGGTTTTTTCTCATAAAACAAAAAAAATGGTGGAAAAGGATGTGAAAGCAGCCATGCAGATTTTAGAAAAGAAAGAAAACGGTAAGATTTTAGGCCCGGCTTCTTTAAACAAGCTACGTGACGAATATCGCATGCGGATCCTCTTAAAAGGAAAGGATCAAGCATTATTGAATCATTATGCATGGGATGTCTATCAGAACCATATAACCAAAAAAGCTAGAACACGATTGGATATTGATGTATCACCGGTGGTACTGGAGTAAATATGAAAAAAGAACTTTTAAAAACAGTGTTGCCCTATGGTATAGCAATTGTATTATTGCTTATTGGCAGCTTTTATGATTATCAGATTACCAATGCTTTGCATGGACGATTGCCCTATAGTGGTGTTTTCTTTGAACGATTGATTTTAATTCCTTTGCAATCTATGGTCATCGTAACCTTTGCGATGTTGTATCTCGTAAAACGAAAATATAGATATCTTTTTTGTGCTATGATTGCTTCTATTTACGTCGTACAGGATGCCTTACATTACTGGATGCGCATAGACGCTCTATGGTTATATGGCATACTTCTTATATTGGCAGTTCTCTATCTTTTTACAATATTGCTTCTATTATCACAAATGGATCAACATTTGTTGCAACAGCGGCTACCTTTCTTTATCTTTTTTACTTGTGTGATGTTAAGTGCCGCAGCGTGTACAACCATCATAAAGCATTTTTGGGGCAGAATTCGCTATCGTGATTTAACAAATGCACAGGATTTTATAAAATGGTATCTCCCACAAGGTGTTACTGGAAATCGCTCTTTTCCTAGTGGTCATACGAGCGGATTTACTAGCATCCTGTGTTTCTTAGAGTGGCGGAAAAACCGTTATGAAAAATCATCAATCGTGCGTACGATCATCATTTGGATGTTAATTATATACATGCCTATCTCACGTATGGCCATGGGTGCTCATTTTTTAAGTGATACTGCTGTCGGCTTTCTTATGACCTATAGCTGGTATTTGTTTTATCGAAGATATTATCGAAGGAGAGAAGTATTATGAATGCTAGAATGTTTGCTTACACAGCGCTTTGTCAGATCTGTATCCATAAAACCTATAGTAACCTTTATTTACGTAAAGAATTAGATAAGGCTGAACATAAGGATAAAGGACTCATCACGACTATTGTATATGGAACCTTACAAAACTATCGCTTATGTCGCTATCAATGGGAAGATATGGTACAGAAATTACCAAAAGAAGAAACAGCAGTCTTATTGGATATGAGTGCATATCAGTTGTTTTATATGGATAAACTGCCGGCATATGCCATCATCAATGAAGCTGTAGAGATAGCCAAAAAACATGGTGGTAAAAAACAGGGAGCATTAGTAAATGCCGTTTTACATAAGGTCATGCAGCGAGGGCAAAGAGAATTGCCAAAGGATGTGCTACAAAAGTTGGCAATAAAAACTTCACATCCAGATTGGCTCATCAAAATGTGGAAGGCGCAATACGGAGAGGAAACTTGCCGCGCCATCTGTGAAAGTAATATGGAAACGCGTAAACAGTGCGCCAGAGTGAATCTCATGCGTATGAGTCGTGAAGAATTACTAGCACAGGACAATCAATTTACAGTTGGACAATTAGCTTCTTCTGTATATTATCAAGGGACCTCTTTAGCCCATACTTCCTGGTATGAAGATGGTATGTTGTCCATACAGGATGAAGCCAGTCAACTGGTTGCTTATTTTGTAGATCCTCAGCCTAAGGAGCGCATCTTGGATGTATGTGCAGCCCCAGGGACAAAGTCTACACATATGGCGGAATTGATGCAGGATGAAGGAGAAATCATCTGTGGTGATATTCATGAACATCGTGTGGAACTAATTCAACAAGGTGCAGATCGTTTACAGCTGCATAGCATTCATCCTGTTGTCATGGATGCGACGAAATTACAAGGATTACAGGAAGCTAGTTTTGATCGTGTGTTATGTGATGTACCTTGCAGCGGCTATGGGGTTTTAGCAAGAAAAAGCGATATCAAGTATCATATGCAGAGTGAGGATATGGATACATTGATTCCTTTACAAGCAGCTATTTTAGAAAAAGCAAGCACAATGGTGAAACAAGGCGGTATCCTTGTTTATTCTACCTGTACTTTAAATAAAAAAGAGAATGAGAAGCAGGTGGAAAAGTTCTTAAAGAAACATGAGGAGTTTACCTTAGTATCACAGAGAACTATATTTCCTTTTGAGTTTGGCAGTGATGGCTTTTATATGGCGAAGATGGAGAAGAAAGCTTAATTAAGCAAAATTGGGGGATAGATTATGAGAATCAAAGATAAGTGGGTAGGGTAGAAAAGATTATTTCTGATTTTGTAGATGCGTATAATACGTAATTGGCATAGATTACGCAATTAATAGGATTTAAAAACCATAAAATGTGAGAGATGAGCATGCCGATCTTTCACCTTTTTGTGTTACATAGATAGTTAAGTGCTTGATATTTTACATTATATTTGGAATCTTTTTCATTGCGTAATGAAATGTTTCAGAGTATAATTCTGAATAACGAGGTGAACATGATGCTAGAAATAAAAGTGTTAGAAAAGGTTCTGGAAACGGCTCTGAAAACCGGAGGCGATTTTGCGGAAATCTTTGAAGAAAAAAATTATCGTAATTCTATTTCCATGCTGAATGGAAAGGTTGAAGATGTTAACAGTGGAGTACGCAGAGGTATTGGTTTGCGTATCTATCATGGTTTAGAATCGGTATATGCGTATACCAATGATCTAAGTGAAGAAAATTTGATAAAAACAGCGAAGCAGTTATCTGCCGCTATTGATGATCAACAAGTCATTGAACATGTCAAACTGCAGGAAGTAACCTATGAGAATGCGCATCCGGTTACGTTATATCCAAAGACATTTCCAATGGAAAAGAAAGTTGCATTGCTGAAGCGTGCTAATGATGCTGCCATGGCATATGATGCACATATCCAAAAAGCCATGTCATTTTTAATGGATGAAGAACAGCATGTTGCAATTGCCAATAGCGAAGGGCGCTATATTCAAGATACGCGTGTGCATACCCGTTTAGGAGTTACCGTAATTGCAGAAGACGGCGATTTGCATGAAACCGGAAGCTGTGCACCAGGATCTAGCAAGGGCATGGAATTTTATGAAGAAGCACTGCCGGAAGAAACAGGGAAAGAAGCAGCTAGAGCAGCAATGCAGATGCTTTATGCCGATGATTGTCCTAGTGGCACAATGCCTGTCGTGATTGAAAACGGCTTTGGCGGCGTTATTTTCCATGAAGCGTGTGGACATGCTTTAGAGGCTGCAGCAGTTGCGAAAGGTCAGTCTGTATTCTGTGGTAAATTAGGACAGAAAATAGCAAGTGAGTGTGTTACCGCAGTCGATGATGGAACGATACCAAATGCATGGGGTTCTGAAAACATTGATGATGAAGGAAACTTCCAACAGCGTCGTGTATTGATTGAAAATGGTATTTTAAAAAGCTATATGATCGATAGACTCAATGGTCGCAGAATGGGTATGGAAAGTACCAGCAGTTCTCGTCGAGAATCTTATAAATATGAAACAACTTCCCGTATGTCAAATACTTTTATTACAGAGGGAAATGATACGTTAGAAGATATGATTGCAGGTATTTCTTATGGCTTATATGCAAAATCCTTAGGTGGAGGAAGTGTAGATCCAAGTACCGGAGATTTTAACTTCTCAGTACGTGAAGGCTATTTGATCAAAGACGGTAAAATCAGTAAACCGGTGAAAGGTGCTACTTTGATTGGTAATGGTGCTGATGTCTTGATGAAAATAGATATGGTAGGAAAAAATGTATTACGTGCACCTGGTATGTGTGGGGCAAGCAGCGGTTCTATTCCTACTGATGTAGGACAACCACCATTACGAGTAAGTGCGATGATTGTCGGTGGTAAGGAAGGAGGAAGTGCAAATGAATAAGCAGTTATGGATGGATGCGGCAAAAAAAGCCGGATTAGAACAATTTGAAATCTATGAACAGCGACACACTTCAACTTCTATTAATGTTTATGAACAAAAGGTAGATTCCTTTAGTATCAGTGATTGTGATGGGATTGCCATGCGTGGGATTTATCAGGGGAAAATGGGAAACTGTTTCTTAGAAGAAGTAGATGATGCGCAGATAGACGATGTATTAGATCAGATTAAACAAAATGCTTCTATTATTACTGCGGAAGATAAAGTAATGATCTTAGCACCAGCAGAAAGTTATCCAACAATACAAAAGCATAAAAACACATTATTAGAAACAGAAAACAGTTTAAAGATCCAGAAACTTAAAGAACTGGAAGAAACAGTAAAACAAATGGATTCACGAATTGCACAAGTCATGACAACCACCTATGAAGAAAGTGTTGCAGTACGCAGTATTGTAAATACAAAAGGTATGGATCTTTGTGACAGTGACAGTTGTTCCATAGTTTATGTGGAAGTATTGGCAAAGGACGGCGAAGATACAAAGAGTGCTTTTGATTGGCTGTATATAAAAGATCTGGAAGCCTTGGATATACCTGCTTTTGCGCATAAATTATGTGATAAGGTCATCAATAAGCTTCATGCGGATACGATAGAAAGCGGCAATTATCCATTATTGATGGAAAAAAGTGCTATGACCTCATTGTTTAGTGCTTTAGCAGGTTTGTTTGATGGCGAAAATGCCTTTAAAGGCATTTCTATTTTGAAAGATAAGCTTAATGAAGCTATCTTTGATGCAAAGATTAGTGTAATTGATGATCCTTTAATGGAGGATGGCATAAATTCAGCATCCTTTGATGATGAAGGTACAGCATGCTATACGAAAACAGTCGTTGATAAGGGAATATTAAAAACGTATCTGCATAATAGCAAATCAGCAGAATTGATGCAGACAACTTCTACTGGCAACGGCTTTAAAGGTGGCTATGGCGGACCAGTTGGTATTTCACCAACAAACTTTTATATCGAAAATGGTACAGCAAGCTATGAAGAAATGATTAAAACGATGAAAAAAGGTGTTATTGTCACCAATCTGAATGGTCTGCATGCCGGATTAAATCCAGTATCAACAGAGTTTTCGTTACAATCCGAAGGTTTTTATGTAGAAGATGGTGTCATTGTGAAACCAATTAACCTATTCACGATATCTGGTAATTTCTTAGATATGATGAAACATATTAAAATGGTTGGCAACGACTGTAAGATGGGAATGAGCGGTGTCGGTACACCAAGTATTTTATTTGAAACCATTGCTGTAAGTGGTAAATAATCATAGAGAAGAGTTTTCCAAAACAGGTAAACTCTTTTTTTGAATTGTTAAGTTTAAATAAGTAATATTCAAAAAGTGTTGTTTTTATTTTTTCATCTATTATTCTTGTGCCACCTGCATAAACAAATCTTTCTGTTCATTCAGCTTCTTAAAGAAAATCTTAAAACTTCCTGAAAATCCATTCAATCTAATAGGTAGGATGGTCAATTCTATGGTAAAATAAAAGGCGGTTGGTGATAACATGAAGAGTTTATATGATTTTAACTATGAGCAAATGGCAGAATTAGCACTTTCTCATGAATGGAAGAAATTTCGCGGACACCAGATTTTTCAATGGCTGTATCGCAAACGGGTAACCTCTATTGATGAAATGAGTGATTTGTCAAAGGAAACAAGAGAAATTCTAAAAGCAAACTATGCTTTGAAGCCATTGACTTTAAAAGATAAACAAGTATCCAGTGATGGTACAACAAAATATTTATTTGCCTTGGAAGATGGCTCCTTGATCGAAAGCGTCTTAATGCAGTTTGATTATGGAAAAAGCATCTGTGTAACAAGCCAAGTTGGTTGTAATATGTCCTGTGCGTTTTGTGCCAGTGGTTTAACGAAGAAAAAACGCAATCTTACCAGTGGTGAAATGGTTGCACAGGTGATGTATGTACAACAGGATTTGGATAAACAAGAAGAGCGTTTAAGCCATATCGTTGTTATGGGTACTGGAGAGCCATTTGATAATTATGAAAATGTGATGAATTTTTTAAGTACGGTGAATCATGATCGTGGCTTAGGTATCGGGGCAAGACATATTACGATTTCGACTTGCGGTGTCGTTCCTAAGATCTATGAATTTTCAAAGGAACATACCCAGTATAACTTAGCGATTTCTTTGCATGCGCCTAACAATACGCTGCGTGATGAGCTGATGCCGATCAATCACGCCTATCCTTTGGAAGAACTCATGAAGGCAATTCGTCAGTATGCATCAGAAAACAATCGACGTTTAACGTTTGAGTATATCTTATTAAGAGGTGTCAATGATCAAAAAGAGCATGTGAAACAGTTGGCAAAACTATTGCGTGGTTTAAATGCTTATGTAAATTTGATTCCTTACAATGCAGTGGATGAGAAAGGTTTTCAAGGTGTTGATCATGCCCATGCAATGGTCTTTTATGATGCCCTCATGAAAGAAGGGATTCGCTGTACGATTCGTAAGGAACATGGAGCGGATATTGATGCGGCATGCGGACAGTTAAGAGTGAAGCATTTACGCAAAGAAGCAAAAGAAAGGCAGGGAAACTAGCTTGAAGTATTATGGAAAGAGTCATATCGGCTTGCGTCGTAAAAATAATCAGGACAGTATCTGTCTGGCAGAAAATCAACAGCATGCTTTATTAGCCGTTGTCTGTGATGGCATTGGCGGAGGTAAAGCCGGTGATGTGGCGTCCGCATTGGCCGCAGAACATATGAAAAAAAGCTTTGAACAAGCAGTATTATGCCATAAAAATGATGTAGAAGTAAAACAATGGCTGAAAGGTGTCATTCAGGAAGCAAACGATTTGATTTTTACGCAGGCAACCAGACGAGAAGAACAGCGTGGTATGGGAACAACCATGGTTGGTATCTTGCATTGTCCGGATGCGACCTATGTGTTTAATGTCGGGGACTCTCGTACCTATGGGTTATATGAAGATGATTTTTTATGTTTGACAGAAGATCATTCCTATGTGGCTGATTTATTAAAACGCGGTGAAGTGAGTGAAGAAGAAGCGAAGCATCATCCTAATCGCAATGTGCTGACAAATGCTTTGGGTATTTGGGATAGTGTAAAGGTTGATATCAATAAGGTCAAAGAAGATTATAAGATGCTATTAGTGTGCAGTGATGGTCTTCATGGCTATGTAAGTGAAGAATTAATCCGCCATATCATGGAAAGTGATTGTGCATTACAGGCAAAGGTAGATTTATTAATTCAAGCGGCATTAGATGCCGGTGGTTATGATAATGTTAGTGTCATCCTTGTGGATAAGGAGGATGCAGCAGATGAATAGAATGCAAAAAATGATAGCAGAACGCTATATCATCAAAGACAGTATCGGAGAAGGCGGCATGGCAGATGTGTATCTGGCTGAGGATACGATCTTGAATCGTGAGGTTGCCATCAAGGTGCTGCGTGGAGAATTAAGCAAAGATCCAGTCACGTTATTGCGCTTTCAGCGTGAGGCAAGTGCGGTCAGTAAGCTTTCGCATCCCAATGTCGTTGATGTCTATGATGTAGGAGAATATGATGGGCATCATTATATTGTCATGGAGTATGTCAGAGGAAGAACCTTAAAACAGTTGATCAGTCAGCGTGGAGCCTTGCATAAGGAAGAGGCCGTTGATATTATGATTCAATTAACCAGTGCGGTACAGCATGCGCATGAGCATAACATCATCCATCGTGATATCAAACCGCAAAACGTCTTAGTGAAGGATGATGGAACAATCAAGATTACGGATTTTGGTATTGCGCTGGCACATGATTCAGTACAGTTGACCCAAAGTGATGCAGTACTGGGCAGTGCGCATTACTTAGCACCGGAAACTACCAGAGGGGAAACACCTACGAATCAGGTTGATATTTATGCTTTAGGAATTGTTTTCTACGAATTGTTGACAGGCAGCGTACCTTTCCGCGGTGATAATCCGGTACAGATCGCCATGAAACACCTACGTGAGGAAGTACCTAGTGTATGTGAATTTAATCCTACCTTGCCTCAATCAATTGAAAATATCATTATCCATGCGACGGTAAAAAACCGCAAATTGCGTTATCAAAGCACCAAAGAAATGTTATATGATTTAGAACATTGTTTAGATGCATCAAATGCGCATGTAAAAAAACTCAGCTTTGCGCAGGAACAAGATCCTACCCTGATCATGAAGGAACAAAAAAAGGTGACTCAACATAAACCGCGACAAGCAAAAGTGATGGAAATACCGGATGAAGATGACCATCCGCAAAAAGCGGAACAGCAAAAAACAAAGAAGAAAAAGCACAAAACACCACTCATAATTGGCATTTGTATCGCTATTGGAGCACTTGTGGCTTTCATGATTTTCACTAATATCATGTCGCCGAAAGAAGCGGCCATTCCAGAAGTTATTGATCTTGCGAAAGATGAAGCTATCACCAAATTAAGTGAAGCAGGATTTGCTAAGGATAAGATCAAAATCGAAGAGAAATTAACCGATGATAAAAGTTCTGGTACGGTAGTAGATATTTATCCAAAAGCGGGCAGTAAGTATAAAACTAGTGATCCTATTACGTTAACGGTTTCAAAAGGTACGTATTATATCGTCGAAGATTACAAAAATCGTCCATATGAAGATGTGAAAAAGGAATTAGAAGAATATGCACCTAAGGTGAAGCTCATTGTTAAAGAAAAAGAGAATGCAGAGTATAAACCAGGGTACATTATCGAACAAAGTGGTTTAAATATTGGCGAAAAGCTGGATCCACAGCAACCTTGTGAATTATATGTAACGGTAACAAAACGCGTGGAATTTACGATTCAGCTGAATGGTAAAACAGTGGAAGAAGCACAGAACATCTTGGGGGATAAAGGAATCATCCCGGTATTGGTACAAATGGATAAACCAGAGGATGAAGAAGATGTTGAGGAAGGAGTTGTGGTCAAGAGTGATCCTGTAGAAGGCAGTTGGTACATACAGGAGGGCTCTAATACGATCACATTGTACTACTATTGATGGAAACAGGAAGAATTATTAAAATCATTTCGAATCAGTATGAGGTATTAAATGAACAGGGTGAGCATTTAGCCTGCATTGCCATGGGCAAGCTGCGTAAGCATAAAGCGCCGGTTGTTGGCGATGTTGTAAAGCTTCAGCGATTTGACGCACAAATCGGTATTCAGAAAATCTTACCTAGAAAAAATGAATTGCTGCGTCCGGCAATTGCCAATGTCGATCAGGCAATCATTGTTATGTCTTGTAAAGATCCGGATTTCTCTACGGTGTTGGTAGATCGTTTGATTTTTCAAGTATGTTACGCACAGATCCATCCCATCTTATGCTTTACGAAAATGGATCTTATCGAGGAAGATGATGAAATTCATAAAAAAATCATGGCGTATCGCGATAGTGGCTATGATGTTTATGTCAGTGGGAAAGGGTATGCCAGTGATGCGCTCATACAAATATTGAAAGGGAAAATCTCCGTCTTGACAGGACAAAGTGGTGCTGGAAAAAGTTCGTTGCTAAACCGTATTGATCCAACATTTCATTTGCAGACACAAGAAATCAGCAAGGCATTAGGACGTGGAAAACATACGACCAGACATTGTGAATTGCATGAGATTGCCGGTGGATGGGTAGCCGATACGCCGGGCTTTTCTTCCATGGATTTTACAACGATGGACATTCAAACGCTGGCTGAACGTATTCCTGATTTTGCACCTTATCTGCATCAATGCAAGTTCAATGACTGTATTCATGTGCAAGAACCAAACTGTGCCATTCGCGAGGCCGTGGAAAAGCAAGAAATCAATGGTGAACGCTATGCACATTATCTGGAAGTTGTGCAGATGATCAAACAAGCAAAACCTAAGTATTAATCTAATATAAGAAAAGGAGGAAAAAAATGAAACAAAAATTAGTAATCGCGCCATCGGTGTTATCATTAGATTATGCAAGAGTGAGTGAACAGTTGGCCGATTTGAATAAAACACGTGCAGAATGGATGCATTTTGATGTGATGGATGGACACTTTGTGCCGAATTTAACCTTTGGCCCGGATATCTTAAAAGGCTTTAAAAAAGCAGTAGATATGGTGATGGATGTGCATATCATGGTGAGTGATCCTAAGTTTTATGCGCCTATTTTCATTAAAGCCGGTGCCGATATTGTGACGTTTCATTATGAAGCTGTTGCATCTATCAAAGAATGTGTCGCCTTGTGTAGAACCATTCACTCCTTAGGTGCGAAAGCCGGTGTGAGTGTGCGCCCTAAAACACCGATTGATGAAATATTACCATATCTACACGAAATGGACGTATTCTTGATCATGAGTGTAGAACCAGGTTTTGGCGGTCAATCTTTTATGGAAGATCAGTTGGATAAGGTAAGAAAATTGCGCAGCTATATTGATGCACATGAGTTAAATGTACGCATAGAAATTGATGGTGGTATCAACGCGAAAACAGCAAAACAGGCGATTGAAGCTGGCTGTGATACGCTGGTTGCGGGAAGCTATGTATTTAAACAAGATGTGCATGAGGCGGTAGAATCCTTATTATGCTTGGCGTAATTCTAATCAGTGGATTAGCTGAACGGGTGTATACAAAAGAAGGCTATGACATCATCGGGGTAGATCATGGCGCCTATATCTGTGCTTTGCAAGGCGTTGTCATGAAAGCTGCCATTGGCGATTTTGATAGTGTGAATAAAACGCAGGTTATCCAAATCCAACAGATGGCAGAAAGAATGGAACAACTTCCTTCACATAAGGATGAGACGGATACAGAAGAGGCGATACTGTACGCTCTTGCACATGGTTATGATGATATTTGGGTCTATGGTGCATTAGGTGGGCGCTTAGATCATGAATTAGCCAATTTATATCTTTTAATGCATCGCAATTATCCCATCACCCTGGTCAATGAACAAAATCGTATTCGTGTAATAAAAGAAGGTACTTATAAAGTACCTAAAGAATATACCTATTTGTCGTTTCTAGCTTTAGAAGACTCCCAGATAACAGAAATCGGCGTTGCCTATCCGTTATCCAAACGCTGTTTATCTACAAGAGATATATATGCAATCAGTAATGAAATCCTAAATGAGTATGCTGAGATTATTGTACATAAAGGAAGCTTTTTAATGATTGAATCAAGTGATAAAATATGATGAAGCGAACTCCAAAGTTTGGATAACCAAATGCATGGAGTTTTTTTCATATACGTTTTACCACATGTAGCTTTTTGTTTATACAGATGGTGCTTGTTCATAATAAAAAACACAGTTTCTTATGACAACATGGAATCTTTGGTAATTAGGTAGTTGTCCTTGCTTGGCTCATGGATGCAAATTCTCAGAAAGCAAATGATATGATCTGTAACTGTTGTTTAAAAAATTTGAAACGACATAGCTTAGCCGGTTTTCATATTGTGGATAAAGGGATGTGAGATAGAAAAATATGTTAAAAAACTTTATGGGTAGTTTTTAGCTATCTTGTGTTGTTCATGGTTGATAGCAGCAAATTTTGTATATTGGTTAGCATATAAATATGAAGAGGCAATATGTAGTACATCAAACTTTGTTTAAAATACAGTTGTTATTAAGGATGAAACGGTATATGAAATAGAGTGGTTCTTTCGTTTTATCGTTCTTCTTTGAGGAACAGCTATTCTGTATTATAATAAGGGTAGCAACGACATATCCTAACAGTGAAAGAAGGATGAATATGAAAATCACGTTACAACAAAAAATAATAGAAATTACCAAAGATACGCCAGTGGAAAAGCTTATTCCGGCAGAAGAAAAAGCAAATGTCTATGCTATTGTCTTCAATGGGAAGCTCCATGATGTGAAGTATTGTTTAAAGGAAGAAGGAGATCTTTCCTTTGTTTATGCGGATAGTGAGATAGGGAAACAAATTTATGAACGATCTTTGAGCTTTTTGTTTATTGCGGCTGTGCATCGCTTATACCCTAAAGCGCATGTGTGTATTGAACATGCGCTAAGTAATGGTTTGTTTTGTGAAGTGGAACAGCAAAGCTATTTAACGCCTGAGGATGTTTTTCAGATTGAACAGACCATGAAACAAATGACCAGGGAAAAGCTGGCAATCTTACGCAGCGTCGTGCCTACAAAAGAAGCCGTAGCTTTTTTTGAAGCATGCGGAATGCTGCATAAGGCAAGCTTATTGCGAAATCGCCATAGTAAAACAAGTAGTATATATCATTTAGAAGATGTCAATGATTATTTTTATGGTATCATGCTGCCAAACACTAGTTATCTAACGCATTTTGCATTGCGCTATTATGCTCCCGGTATTTGGTTATCACCACAAGAACACTTTGTGAATCAGGGAAAGATGTTTCAAGTATTTCAAGAATTTGAGGCCTGGGGGAAAGCCATCGGCGTATCGCATATAGCGCAGCTAAACCAGAAAATTATGGAAGGAAAGATGGATGAGTTGGTGTTAATGAGTGAAACGATGGTCGAAAAGAAATTAGAGGATATTGCAGTGAAAATGTTAAAAGAACATGCAGGTACTCGTTTCATTTTAATAGCCGGCCCTAGTTCAGCAGGGAAAACAACTTTTTCAAAGCGCTTATCCATCCATTTGAAAATACATGGGAAAGAACCTATTGCTATATCCATGGATGATTTTTATAAAAATCGTGAGGATTGTCCAAAATTGCCGGATGGCAGTTATGACTTTGAATCGTTAGAAGCTTTGGATCTGGAGCTGTTTAATGAAACGATGTTAAAGTTATTGCATAACCTTCCAGCTCGTATGCCGCATTTTAATTTTAAAACTGGAAAACGTGAGTGGAGGGAAACGTTATGCATGCAACAGGATCAGCTTTTAATTATTGAAGGCATTCATGGATTGAATCCAACGACAAGTGCTTATATACCGGATTCAGCAAAATTCCGTATTTATATCAATGCATTGACGCATCTCAATTTAGATGATCATAATCGTATTCCAACAAGTGATTATCGTTTAATACGTCGTATCGCACGAGATTATCAATCTCGCGGTTGGAGTGCTGCAGAAACGATTCATTCATGGAAAAATGTCCGTTATGGCGAGGATCGCTATATTTATCCATATCAAGAAGAAGCAGATGCCATTTTCAATAGTTCTATGGTCTATGAATTAGCAGTATTAAAGCCTATTGTTCTTCCTTTGTTAGAAGAAGTTGACATAAAGGAAGAAGCGTATCTGGAAGCGAATCGTCTGCATAAGCTATTAGACTATTTCTTGACTGGGGATTCCTCAGCCATTCCACGCAGCTCTATTCTGGCAGAATTTATTGGGAATAGCATCTTTGATGTATCGTAATTTTAGCAATCCAAAGGAGCAGACTTCTGCTCTTTTGGATTGCTGATGTCACATTCAATTTTAGATTGTACGTGAAGGTTTAGAGAAATAAAAAAAACAGGTTTCCCTGTTTAAATCACTCTTAGATAGCGTTTTTGTTCTTTAATGTTTTCAATGCACGAGCACTAATACGGATCGTTTGAGGTTTCCCATCAACAACGACTTTAACCTTCTGTAAATTTACATTCCAGTTACGACGAGATGCACGCATAGAGTGAGAGCGTTTATTACCTGATAAAGGACCTTTACCTGTAATTGCACAAACTTTTGACATACCGTTTACCTCCTTCCGTATAATACTTAACATAATTCGCTTAAATATCATACCATTTAAGATTATAAAATGCAAGAATATTTTTTATTTTTATTTATCTGTTGATCACCCTTAAGGATATGTTTGTAAAACGGTGATTTTAAAGGGTTTTCAATCAATTTTAAGGAAGGATAACGGGCTAGTAGTAAGGATGTGTAATATTTACCAATTGCATTCATGAAAGGGCTGTTCTATAATTAGACTGAGTTATTATAACAAAAGGAATGATGGTATGAGAAAAACAAAGGTATTTACAATCTTTCTTGGGGTAAGTTTACTGGCAGTTAACGTTTTGCCAAATATAGAAAAAAAGCTGTTTGCGGAAGAAGAACATTCAGAAACTAGGAAGGGTTCTTCTTATGGCGATCAAACAGGTATGTTTTTAAAGATGGATGAAGATGGAAAAATTACTTATGTAAAAGCGAATCCACAGGGTGTCAAAGAGGACATTACCTTGCCGGAAGATACAGATGAAGAGGTAACGTTTGATGTGGAAATGGAAACCAAAGATGGAGCTAGTGCAGAGGTTGGCCATTATGATACCATTGAGGATGCGGTAAAGACAGCAAATATGTTACAGCTAACACGCAGCATGATGCGTTCAGCAAATAGTGATGTGGATGTTTCTGTGTATAGTAAGAATGTATTACGCAGCACTACCAAACCATCTATCGTAAAATTTAAAGTGTTGGATGGTGGAATGACGACACCATATAAGGAAGTCGATACCAATATCAGTGGGTATACGAGTGCCGTTTATGCGGTAGATGCAGCCTATCTTGGCACGGTGGATGGAAAGGTCAAGTTTCGTATGGCCGGAGTTACCGGTTTGGTGGATGCGAAATATGTTACCATTCAGGAATATACAGCAAAGGTGAATGTCAGTTATTATTATGTGACAAAGAATAAACTCTATCATCAGATATTTACACCATATTACAGTTCATCTCAGCGCGTTGGAAATGCGCCAGCGTATTTGAAAGAGAATACAAAATATTTCAGCTATGACGGTCATTATTTTTATACTGCTTTTGAAACCATGATCAATGATTATCAAAAGGATGTATACAGCCGTGCGGTTAATAAGGAATCACCTTATTATAATTACTATCAGTTTCTTTCGATGCGTACGGTATCTAGTTTTACAGCAGATCATTTAAATAAACGTTTGTTAGAAGGTACGACAAATACGAAATCAAAGCTGCGAAATCGTGGCGTAGATTTTATCAATGCACAACAATATGGTACAAATGCAGCTTTGGCTTTTGGTTTGGCAGTGAATGAAAGTGCTTGGGGCAATAGCTCTATCGCACAGGAAAAAAACAACATCTTTGGATTAAATGCTGTGGATACCAGTCCGGGAACTTCAGCGAATACATTCGCCTCAGTTGCGGCATGTATCAATGATTTTGCGAAAAACTGGGTGTCGCTTGGCTATACAGATCCATATGATTGGCGATATTATGGACCTCATCTTGGGGATAAACAAAGCGGTATGAATGTGCAATATGCTAGTGATCCTTACTGGGGGGAAAAAGCGGCAGCACAAGGTTATTTTTTGGAAGATCTTTCTGGTAAAAAGGACAGTGATAAGTACACCCTTGTGATTGACACCGGTGTAAAACCAATCAGTATATATAAGGATGCTAAAACCTCCAGCAAAGAATATTATCAAAACGGAAATAGCAATAGCAAGGTCATTCATCAATTCCCATTTGTTGTGTTAGATACGGTAAAAAACAGTCAAGGTACATGGTATAAAATACGTACAGACTGCATCTTAAAAGCAGATCGCAGTGCTAAGAATAATGATTCCAATGGTCTATATGATTACACATACAATTATGGATACATAAAGGTGAAAGATTCGATGATGGTCATTTATGAAGGCAATCAAGATGCTAACCATGATAAGGTGCCTGACACACCGGATAAACCAGATGAAAAAGTTTTACCCGGAGATGTAAATGGTGATGGGAAATTATCTCCTGCTGACTATGTGAAAATCAAAAATCATATCATGGGTGTGACAAAATTAAAAGGAACGCCTTTAAAAGCAGCGGATGCAAATCAAGATGGTAAAATTTCACCAGCTGATTATGTAGTCGTTAAGAACAGGATCATGGGGAAATAGTGGAGGTAAAGATGAGAAAGAAAATAACAAAATTTCTGGCAGGTATCAGTGTTGCTATTTTAGCAGTAACAGTACTGAATCTGCCTAAAAAACATATTGCTGCAGCAGGCTTATCCGTATCTTGTAGTAGTTCGACAATTTATGTTGGAGATACTGTGACCTTTACGGTCAGTGTTTCTGGTGGAGCAGGTATGGTGGCTGTGAGTGGTGCTGCAAATGATTCTGATTGGTTTGAAAATAATTCTCGATCCTATACCGTAAAAGGAACTAGTGCTGGCAGTCTTAGCGTCTATGCTTCAGGAACGATTGCCGATTTTAATACGGAAAAGGATCAGTCATTGTCTTCTTCTTGTACCGTGGTGGTAAAAGAACGCAGCAAACCATCAAACAACAATAATAATAATTCAAGTAATTCAGGAAATAATGATACTTCACAGAACAATAATGATGATTATAACAATGCTCCTTCCAATAATGATACACCAAAGAATGAGCCTAGTAATAAAACAGAGAAACCAAAAGAAGAAGAAAAGAAAAATAAGGATAGTTTCTTGAAGTCTTTAAGTGTCAGTGAAGGCAAATTATCCCCGGCATTTCAAGCTGGAACAACTTCATATAAGGTTGATCTGCCTGGTAGTGTAGATACCCTAAAGGTCAGTGCAGCAGCAAATAACAGCAAGGCATCACTGAGTGGAATCGGAAAAAAGAAGTTGAAACCCGGTAATAATACGATTCAAGTGATATGTACTGCAGAAAATGGGACATCAACAACCTATACGATAAAGGTACATGTGGATGAAAAACCACTAGTCTTTGTAAATTATCAAGGGAAAAAACTTGGCGTTTCACATTCAGCTGCGAAATTGTCTAAGAAATTATTTGAGGAAACAAAGCTTACCATTGATGGAAAAGTAGTACCAGCTTGGACAAATGAAAGTTTACATATGACATTGTTGTATTTAGAAAACGATGATAAAAAAGACTTTTATTTTTATGATACGGAAAAGAAAGAAGTAACATCCATTTATCGCCCGATGGGCTTACTTGGAGAAAATATTGCGATCATCGATGTGCCCAAAGCGTTGCAAAAACGTACTGGTATGGTGTTTACGACAGTAAAGGTCGATGGAAAAGAACTTCCTGGTTGGACATATCAAGATAAGGCATTTGCTGATTACGCATTGCTTTATGTAATGAATGATGCCGGTGATAAGGTGTATTATCAATATGAGAAAACAGGGAATACCTTACAGCGGTATGCCGGTGGTGCAGCAATTACGCAGAATGCATATGAAAAATTACTGAAAGCACATGAGGAAGAAACGAAGCAGCTGAAACTGATCGTGTATGGTCTTTGTGCATTGAGTGCTATCCTTTTCTTGGCTATTCTTATCATATGTATCAAGAAACGTAAACCAAAGCATTTCAATAAGATTGATGTGAAGGGAAAACCATTATCAAAAAGTGCTGAAATAGAGCACGAAAGCTTGGTTAAAATGCAGCAAGAAGATGGAGAGAATTTCTAAAATTCTCTCTTTTTTAAAACGATGGAGCACGGAAATTCCTAAATCTGAAAAAAATATGACAAATTCCTGTAAAATGTTTTTTATCCACCATTTTTATGATATTATATATGAGTATAAGTGAAAACGTGTGTAAGGGGGTAAACCTTATGGATCGAAAGGAAATCTATGCCTCCGTAGAAATTGCCGATCATGAAATTCGTCTGATCGTTGGAGAATTTTATGATACCAGATTTAATATTCTGCGGGTTGAAAGAGCAGGGATTACTGGAATCGAAAAAAAGAAAATTATAGATGAACAAAATGTTGTAAATGGAATCATAAAAGCTGTGAAACAGGCGGAGGAATCGCTTGGTTATCATATTGAACGCGCATTGGTATCGTTACCTAGCGTCAATGTGGCCAGACATAATAAACGTGTTCATGTATTGCCACAGGCAAGCAGTAAACGTATTCGTTTAAGTGATATTCAAAAAGGACTGAATGAAGCGATTACTTATAAACCAGATCCCGAATTAGAACTGGTGAATGTCGGCTGTATCAAATACATAACCAATGGCATCACTTCAAGAAAAATGCCAATCGATGAAACAAGTGATATGTTGATCATGGATGTTGATTTACTATTCGCGGATAAAGAAACCGTGTATTCCTATGCACGCTGTATCGAAAAAGCTGGCTTAGAAATTCTGGATGTATGTTTGGATTCTTATGCCATTGCCCAAGAAGCAGCGGTTTTTGAGCAGACGGTTGATAAATATGTCATATTAATTGATTTAGCTCGACAGAATACTACACTTTCTTTATTTACGCATGGTAAACTTGTAAACTGCGAGGTATTAGAAGATGGATATGGCAAATGGTTAGCAAAGCTTTGTGAAGAAAACCATTTATCGCCACATGTCGGTTATCGCTTGGTACAAAATACTTGTTGTTTAAAAGAACATGAAGCAAAGGATACGATTATTTATGTTTGGAGCGAAGGCAAAGAACAGAAACAGCTGAGTGAAAAGCAAGTATGTCAGCTGGTTGCGCCATACATTCATGAATGGATCCAAGGCATTAATGAAGCCTGTGCACCAATTATTGAGAGTGGCGATGTTCGCTATCTAATCACGGGAGAAGGCTGTGAGATTCAGGCAGTGGAACCGTTGTTTGATGAATTAAATGCGCCTTGGCAGCTATATGTGCCACAGACGATTGGAGCTAGAGATTGTTCCTTAGTAACTTGCTTAGGCTTATTTTACAGTTGGAAGGAACAGATAGATATTCGCAATGATCAACGTACAAGCTGTGCTGATGCAGAAGTAGAACAGGTTGTGGAAACTATACGCCGTAAGACGTCCACACAGGATGAAGAAGGCGGATTTACGAAAAAATTGAAAAGCATTCTGTTGAATGATCGATAAAAGAAGAGAGAGCGAGGAATAAAGATGAGTGATTTACAGTTTGAACAGGTAGCAAATATTAAAGTGTTTGGAATCGGCGGTGGCGGCTGTAATGCGGTGAACCGTATGGTGAGCGAAGGTGTTAAAGGGGTCGAGTTTTATGTGGCAAATACGGATTTACAGGCATTAAATATTTCTCCTGTAGAAAATAAACTGGTGCTTGGACGTGAGATTACCAAAGGTCTTGGAGCAGGCGCAAACCCGGAAATGGGAAGACGAGCTGCACAGGAAAATGAAAATGAAATTCGTGAGGCAATCAAAGGCAGTGACATGGTCTTTATAACTACCGGTTTAGGTGGAGGTACTGGTACTGGTGCTGCGCCATTATTTGCGAAGATAGCAAAAGAAGAAGGCGCATTGACTGTAGGTATCGTAACCAAACCATTTACCTTTGAAGGTAAGAAACGTATGAAGGCAGCTGAAGAAGGCTTGGCTGAAATGAAAGAATACGTAGATTCTTTGATTATCGTTTCTAACAATAACCTTATTGAGGTCATCGGACGAAGACCATTGACGGAAGCATTCCAGGCTGCTGATAATGTATTGCGTCAGGGCGTGCAGACGATTACGGATTTAATTGCCGTACCGGCATTGATCAATTTGGACTTTGCGGATGTTCGCACAATTATGGAAAATCAAGGCTCTGCATTAATTGGTATTGGTATGGCAGAAGGAGAAGACAAAGCACGTGCTGCAGCTGAAAAAGCTATTCAATCCCCATTGCTAGAGGCACAGATTACTGGTGCACGCAATGCTATTGTCAATATTACCGGTGGAGAATCTATCACCTTATTTGATGCTGAGGATGCTATGGCTTTAGTACGAGAGGCTGCTGGTAATGATATTGATGCTATCTTTGGTGTTGCGATTAATGAAAAACTAGGAGATTCTATCATTGTTACCGTCATTGCTACAGGTTTTGACGCTGATAAGAATGAAGAAGATGTCTTAGAAAAAGCATTCTCCTATTCTGCTGCTAAGGCTGCGCCGAAGCAAAGTGTAAAAGCATCAGAACCAGAAGTATATGCAACTTCACGCATGAATGATGCGGAAGAGGATGACAATGAAGGGATTCCTTCCTTCTTCACAAGAAGATAATGATGAAGTTTTATTACATAGATGATGCTATGTTTGAAGCCGGGGCATTTCAAGAAGAAATTCGTCATCGCTTTTTGTGCCATTTACGTAAAAATCAGGTGAAATTGATTTTGGTGAGTGCAGCTCATAAGGAGAATGGACGATACCGTAAGTTCCTAGAAGAATGTAAGAATATTTCCATTGTTCGCAGTCCAGCAATATTTGATGTGGATGGAATTTGTGGAACCTTGCATACTGGGTATGCGGCCATTGAGGGCTATCCAATTCAGCATGCATATTCGGGTACTTGCGTGGAATTTGATGAAAAAGAAAAAAAAGCGAAACGGATTTATCTGGATATGTTTGTAGATCATCATGAGGAAGAAAATTTTGATTTTCTGGTGGAAGAACTAGAAAAAGCCATTCAGGATAAAATCTTTGACATGAAGAAAAAGAAAGATGAAATAAATTAAATGATAAGAAAGTATGAAATAGCTGCGGTTGTTTTATACTTTTTTCTTTAGAACTCACTTGCGCCTTCTTCCTATGTGAAAACACCTTTTTTCAGTAGTTTTGTCATGTTTTGACGAAGTGTACATAGCATGCATGAAAGCATCATAAGGTGTAACTGAAGGAGGGATCGTATGCCGTATCGAAAGACGATTCAGGAGATAGAAACAGCTTGTCAAAGTGATCTTCATAAAGGATTGAGTGAAGAAGAGGCACGGAGAAGACAAAAAGAGCAAGGGAAAAACATTTTAAATAAGAAAAAGAAAGTAACGCTCTTACAAATGTTTCTGGAACAATTTCAGGATCCAATGGTCATTATATTGATTATTGGGGCAATCGTATCTATATTTTTAAAGGAATATATGGACGCTTGTATCATTTTGGTTGTAATCGTGTTAAATGCAATCATTGGTGTCATTCAAGAGTTTAAAGCAGAAAAAGCGATTGATGCTTTGGAAAAGTTATCAGAGCCAAAAGCGTATGTCCTGCGAGATGGCTATTTGAAAGAAATCAATTCCGAAGATTTAGTTGTAGGAGATATTGTAGAGCTAGAAGCAGGTCGTTATATACCTGCCGATATGCGTTTGCTCACCAGTACCAATTTAAAGGTGGAAGAAAGTACGCTAACTGGGGAAAGTGAGGCTATTGAAAAACAGGCAGATATTGTCTATCCGGATGAGATGCATATCGCAGATCAGCGCAACATGGTGTTCATGTCGACGTATGTTACATATGGAAAAGCACAAGGGATGGTCGTTCGCTGTGGGATGGACAGTGAGGTTGGCAAAATTGCCCGCATGCTGGATGAAACAAAAGAGGATATGACGCCTTTGCAGCAACGGTTGGCACATTTATCAAAGATTTTAGGAATGCTATCGTTAGGAGTTTGTGCGGCTATGTTTGTGGTTGCCATATTACAAGGACGAAATCTTTTTGATATGCTGCTACTCTCCATTTCTTTGGCAGTGGCGGCTATCCCAGAAGGTTTACCAGCCGTTGTCACCATTGTGTTAGCATTAGGTGTTCAGGTCATGAGTAAGCAAAATGCCATCGTGCGCAAACTGCATGCAGTAGAAACACTGGGTTCTGTTAGTGTTATTTGCAGTGATAAGACCGGAACCTTAACACAGAATAAGATGCATGTGGTCAGCAGTTATGCCAATGGCATGTTGCAGGAAGTAAATGAGGAATTATTAAAAGGTATGGTGCTTTGCAATGATGCCAGTATATCGCAAAATGAAGTATTAGGAGAGCCAACAGAAACAGCATTGTTATGCTTTGGTGAAAAACAAGGCTTTCATAAGAAGGACTTGGATATGAAGTATGTCCGAGTCAATGAAATTCCTTTTGATTCTAATCGAAAAAGAATGACGACAATCCATCAGCATGAGCGAGAAGTTGTTGCTTATACGAAGGGAGCATTGGAAAAGATCTTAGCGATGTGCACCAGTGTTTGGCAGGATGGCAAGGCAGTACGCATGTCAAATTATGAAAAACAGCGTATTTTAGAAGCCAGCCGTCAGGTGAGTGAAGATGCACAGCGGGTCTTGGCTTTAGCAAGAAAAACATTGAAATCGCCTTATGAAGATGATGTTGAGAATAAGATGTGCTTCATTGGATTTGTTGGTTTAATGGATCCACCGCGAGAAGAAGTGAAAGATGCTATTGCCCGATGTTATAAAGCCGGTATCCGTGTGGCGATGATCACCGGAGATCATCCATTAACCGCATTAGCAATTGCCCGCAGACTTGGGATTGCCAAACAAGAGACAGAAGTGATTACCGGAAATCAGTTAGATGCGATGAGTGATGAGGAACTGTGTGCCAGTGTAAAAGGATATCGTGTGTTTGCCCGCGTGACACCGCAGCATAAAGTACGCATCGTTCAGGCTTTTAAACAAAATGATCTGGTGGTAGCCATGGGGGGAGATGGAGTCAATGATGCGCCTTCCTTGAAACAGGCAGATATCGGTATCGCTATGGGACAGGGAGGAACCGATGTTTGTAAACAGGCGAGTGATATGATCTTGGCAGATGATAACTTTGCGACCATTGTGAAAGCTGTGGAAGAGGGCAGAGGAATCTATGAAAATATCCAAAAAGCGATTCTTTACCTGTTAAGTTGTAACCTGGGAGAAATTATGTCATTATTTTTAGCCATTATATGCATGCCACATGTGGTATCAACCTTAAGTGCTATCCAGATCTTATGGGTCAATTTGATTACAGACGCTTTTCCTGCACTTGCTTTAGGTGTAGATCCTATGGAATGGGATATCATGGAGCAACAACCAAGAAATGCAAAAGAGAGTTTGTTTGCCCATGGAGGTTGGATGTTTACCATTTTAAATGGTATGTTTATTGGTACCATTACATTAGTCGCTTTCCGTTATGGATTAAATAGCAGTCCCGCTAAAGCACAAACAATGGCATTTATGGTATTGTCTTTATCGCAGCTTTTCCATGCGCTAAATTTGCGCAGTCGTACCCATTCTATCTTTGCCGTCGGTTTATTTAAGAACAAATGGTTAATCCTGACGTTCTTGTTTAGTACAGCATTGCAGATCGCCGTATGTCAGTTGCCGATCTTTAATTTTATATTAAAAACGGTACCATTAGATATGATGAGTTGGGGGTTGGTGTTTGGCTTAAGTGCCAGTGTGATTTTGATTAATGAGGCTAGCAAATGGTTTGCGAAGGATAAATAAGAAAACAGGTTATAGGCAGAAAGTGATTGTTGAATAAATATGGAAGTTTAAAACATTGATAGGATCCCATCAAAGTAGATACAGGAATGAGTAAATGTGTACCTACGAAGATGGGATTTTCTTACTTCCTTTTATTTTTTTGCAGAAAAAGTAGATTTGCTAACAAAAGCGAAGATAGGTTTCTTATTTCTTTGTTTTATCACCTGTGGTAAAATAAGAGAAAAAAAGGAGCGTTTATGCGATTTAAGAGAGTCTATATCGAAATTACCAACACTTGTAATCTTGCCTGCAGCTTCTGTATTCAAAATCAGCGACAGCCACGCAGGATGAATATACAAGAATTTACGCATGTCATTCAGGAGGTACGCAGTGTCACAAGACATGTTTATCTGCATGTATTAGGGGAACCGCTGTCCCATCCAGATCTTCCCGCTTTTTTACAGATATGCAAAGCGAATGATATGGAGGTCATCCTGACGACAAATGGAACTTTATTAAAAAAACAAGTGGATGCTTTATGTGCTTCCCAATGTATCCGACAATTAAATATCTCCTTGCACAGCTTTCCTCAGCATGAACAACCACGATATTTAGAGACGATATGGGAATGTGCGGAAAAGCTAGCAGCCTGTGGTATACATGTGAACTATCGTTTATGGAGCATACAAGATGAAAAGTTAAGCAAAGAAACACAAACACTATTAACGACCGTAGTAAAACAATATCAGAAGAACTTAGAAGATGTGATTATTAAGCGAATGCATCGTTTTGATTTAGCGGATCATATTCATCTGCATTTTGAGAATATCTTTACTTGGCCTTCTTTGATGAATCCTTTTGTGTCGAAGACAGGAAGTTGTTTAGGTATGAAAAGCATGTGTGGGGTATTGGTGGATGGTACACTAGTGCCATGCTGTTTAGACAGTAAAGGAGATATTGCTTTGGGGAATTTATTTGAGACCCCTTTGGAAGAAATCTTATCATCGAAACGCTGTTTAAAGATGTTGGAGGGCTTTCAAAAGCATCAAGTAGAGGAAGCGTTGTGTCAGCATTGCACGTATCGCTTAAGATTTCTATGATATCTTAGGAAAGTAAAGCGAATAACGAGAAACTAAAAAAATGGCCAATGGAGGTATATCATGAAAAATAAAGAGCATTGTTTTCAAAGCATAATAACGATTCCACCGTATCAGGATGGTATTAAGGTTTGTAAACTGAGTGAAAAAGATATAGATGCTATGTATGCCATCTGTATTAGCAATCCCTATTATTTTGCTTGTATGAAAAGCAAACCAACGAAAGCTTCATTGAAAGAAGATTTAACTGCTTTACCTATGGGGAAAAGCATGCAGGATAAGTACTTTCTTGGTTTTTATCACCAGGAGGAATTGTTAGGTTTTTTGGATGCTATTGTTGGCTATCCCAATGAAGATTGTTTGTATATCGGATGGTTTATGATTCACAAAAAGTATCAAGGTACGATGTTTGCCCAGACATTGATGAAGACGCTGTTGCATCAGTGTTTTTCTGCTAAGTATGCGCGTTTGGGCTGCATTAAGGGAAATGTCGTGGCCGAAAAGTTTTGGACAAAGTTGGGATTTCATTTTACGAAAGAAGAAATGGATATGGGGAAGTATCAGGTAAGGATGATGGAAACATCACTTTAATAAAAGATAAAGATAATAAGAAGAAATGCTATCGTGCGATACGATCGTAAAGGGGAAGGATATTTCTGTTTGAATGTTTTCAAAACCTATTATATAATGAAAATCAGTTAGGGTGTGACATATGGAACTGAAAGAACTGCGAATATCAGAGAAAAAAAGAGCACTTTTGCATACCATGGGAATTGAAAATGCCATGGATCTTTTAACGTATTATCCGTTTCGTTATGAAAGCGTAGAAACGAAACCACGTAAGGAATGGCAAAAAGAAGATCGAATCGCATTGGAAGGTGTGATTTTAAATCGTGCCAGAGTAATACGCTTGAAAGGCAAACAGAGTGTCACAAAATTTAAACTTCTATATGAAGAGGAAGAATTGGATATCGCTATCTTTAATCGCCCTTGGATATCAGCGTTTACGGTAGGAAAAACAATTACACTTATCGCTAAATATGAAGGTGGTTCACGGATGACGGCATTGCAATATAATTTTCAGCCATTACAGGAACAGCTTGGTATTTTCCCGGTATATAATGTAAAAGAGGGAATCAGTCAAAAAGATATCCGTAAATACATTGATAAGGCATGGCTAGCGCAACAAGAAAGCATTAAAGACTTTCTGCCCATGGAATACTTACAGAAGTATCGCTTAATTTCTCGTTCGCAGGCCTTGTATTTCATCCATCATCCCAAAAATATGGAGGCGGTAAAACAGAGCCTGCGCCATTTAAAATATGAAGAGTTTTTAAAATTCCAAATCACGATGCAAGCTTTAAAGGCACAGGAAAAAGAAGTGGTACATGGACATGAAAAGCGATTTGATAATGAGGAAGTCATGGATCTGCAAAAAACCTTAGCTTTCTCTTTGACCGAGGATCAAATCAAAACAATCGAAGAGATTTTAGCCGATTTGAAGAGTGATCACATCATGTATCGTATGGTGCAGGGAGATGTAGGCTGTGGAAAGACCTTGGTGGCGGCTTTTGGCATGTATGCCTGTGTATTAGCACATAAGCAGGCAGCTTTTTTAGCACCGACGGAAATCCTAGCGAAACAGCATGGAAACAATTTGAAGAAAATCTTTCACGATTATGAAATTCAGGTTGAGGTATTGTATGCCAGCTTAAAGACACAAGAGAAAAAAGATATTTTAGAGCGCTTAGCGCGAAATGAAATTGATATTCTTGTAGGAACGCATGCCTTGTTTCAAGAAGGTGTAGAGTTTCATGATTTGGGTATGGTCGTAGCGGATGAACAGCATCGTTTTGGGGTTGCCCAGCGAAAGAAAATGTTGGAAAAAGGGGATAAGGTTGATTTCTTATTGATGAGTGCTACACCAATACCGCGAACATTAGCCATTTCTTTGTATGGCGACATGGATGTATCCACGATTCAGACATTGCCATCTGGACGTCAAAAAATCACGACAAAGCTGGTGCACGCAAGATCCATGAGTAGTATTTTAGATTTTGTGTTAGAGAAAATTGATGAAGGCAATCAGTGTTATGTTGTCTGCCCGGCCATTGAGAAAAATGAAGATTATGAGATGCGTAATGTCACAGATATCTTTCAAGGCATGCAGGCTTCCTTAGGAAGACGTTATCAGATAGGCTTGCTCCATGGAAAAATGAGTGCGCAAGAGAAAGATGCTGTAATGAAAGCATTTGTAGAGGGGGATTTGCAAATCTTAGTATCAACAACGGTTATTGAGGTGGGTGTGGATGTCGCTAATGCCAATATAATGGTTATTTATGATGCACATCGTTTTGGTTTGAGTCAAATTCACCAGCTTCGCGGACGTGTGGGACGCGGCAGTCAACCGGGGTATTGTTTTTTATTAAGTGATTCAAAAGATCCAGATAGCCTACAGCGTTTAAAGGTTTGTGAGAAAACAAATGATGGCTTTGCGATTGCGCGTTATGATCTGGCATTGCGAGGTCCGGGAGATATCTTAGGGACACGGCAAAGTGGCGTTCCGGGATTTATTTTAGGGGATGTTATTCAAGATGCAAATATTTTAGAGGTTGCCAGAGAAGATGCGCAAGCTTTATTAAAGCACATCCATGATCCTGGTTATGAACAGATAAAAAATTATATTGATATGACCATTGCGCGTGCCACATATTTGGATTAGTGTGATATAATAGCGGTGTGACCGCGCTTTTGATTATACAATGGCAGTTGGTATGATGTTTCGTTTTAGATAAGGGATTCGTGATAGCTTACTAATAAAAGGAAAGATCATACTCATGAAAAGCAAAGGTGACTTTAAATAGGGTATATAAGAAGGAGAAATGATATGAATACGATTTTTGATTGGTTAGAAAGCAAAAAAATTCCGTATACAGATAAGGAATTAATACGTCAGGCACTGGTTCATTCTTCTTATGTGAATGAACATAAGACCTTTGCCCACGATAATGAGCGTTTAGAATTTATGGGGGATGCGGTTTTACAGTTATGGTCAACGACCAAGTTGTTTAAACTGACGCCGGAATTAAGTGAAGGGCAGATGACCACCTTGCGTGCACAATTGGTATGTGAGGAGGCTTTAGCGGAATATAATCGCAAATTAGGCTTAGGTCGTTATCTCTTGCTTGGGGTAGGAGAAGAAAAGACTGGTGGTAGAGAACGTGATTCCATACTGGCGGATATGTTTGAAGCGGTATTAGGTGCTATCTATTTAGATTCAGGGATGGACAGCATTAATGTTATTTTAGAAGAGGTACTTACTCCAGCCATCACACAACCAAAAAGTGAGAAGGTCATTGACTATAAAACAAAATTACAGGAATATATCCAATCCGATTCACGCAAGACTGTCCACTATGAAACCATTCATGTATCAGGGCCTAGCAATAAGCCGGAATTTGAAGTAGCTGTGATGTTGGATGATATCACGTTAGGAAGAGGAAAGGGTTTTTCCAAAAAGCGGGCTGAGCAAATGGCTGCCAAGGATGCTTTTGAAAAAATGGTGAAATAACTTTGTAGGTGATTTTTCGTAAACGTGTTCCTACAACTTAAAAAAGGATAAATCATAAATAGAAACCTAAAGTGTTTCTGTTTTTTTACAAGAATGATTACAAGCTGGAAACGGATGGTGTTTTCCCAGAAAGGCTATTGACTTCTTTCATAAGGGAAGGTATCATAAAAAAGCTGAAAATAAGAAAGGAAACGAATGTATGATATATATTGAATATCTGGTATTGGCGATCCTGGTTGTTTATTTGTCTGTCCGACTATCCTATTATGTGGATTGCCTGGATAAAAAGACCAATTTATCCGGCGCTTTTATCGGGGGAGTCATGCTGGCTGCAGTCACCTCACTGCCTGAACTATTCACCTCATTAACCGCTGTGTTGGCATTAGATCAGCCTGATCTAGTGCAGGGGAATGTGCTTGGCTCTAATATCTTTAACCTTTGTGTGATTGGCGGATTGATGCTGTTTACCAGCAAACGCTATCAGCAAGCAACCCTGTCAAATTCCCATTCCAAGACGTTATGGTATGGTATTGTCATGTATGCTTGTGTCTTTATTGCCATTTTCTATCCTTATGAACTTGGAGTTGGCTTTTTAAAGGTAAATTTAATGTCGGTTCTCATTCTGATTGTGTATCTTGTGAATGTGAAGTTCATGAAACATGATGAAAGTGGAGACAATGCTGAGGATGTGTATATTTCATTAACAGTAAAACAAATTGCTTTGCGTTTTATCATCTTCAGTGTTGCTTTGGTCGTTGTAAGTATCTTATTAACTCAAGTAACAGATAAGATTGCGAATGAATTGCAGTTGGGAGCTACGGTGGCTGGTGCTATCTTCCTAGGAGTGGCAACCTCATTACCTGAATTGAGTGCTTCCATAAATTTGGTACGTATCGGGAACTTTAACGCTTCTTTTGGCAATATTGTAGGAAGCAATTTGTTTAATTTTATCATTTTATGCTTTGCGGATGTGCTTTATGTCAAGGGTGGTATTTATGTGAATGAGCCACAAGTCTTGAACCTGTTAGGTTTTGGGGCATTTTCCATGTTGGCAACATTAGGTGTTATTTATGGAAAAAAACATCGTGGAGCAGTATTGTTATGTAGTGTGTTGATCTTAGTATCTTACGTGCTGAGTATCGCCTTATCCATGTAAAAGAATTTATACTTAGCAGAACTGTTGGCACATAAAAAATTTAAAAATATTAAAAAAGGAAGAACTACGTTTCGACATGTTAGTATGCATAGGCAATAGTCCTTCCTTTTTTATGGTATCATTTTGATTGTATTTCAAAAGGCAAATTCTCTTCATTTACTGAAAGAGTTCTTTGTTTGCATTAGAGCTTTTTATAACTTTTTTAAATCTTTCGTATTATGTGTAGGATGGATAGAAAAAGAAATTTATTCCTTATAGAAGTATTTTGAAACTTTGTGAAACTATTTGGATGATATTGCGTGAAAATTGTCGAAAATTGCATATTTCTTGTTACGTTCATTAGCGAACTTGTCCATCACCGAGAATGATATATTTCTCACTCGTTAAAGCTTCTAATCCCATCGGTCCGCGGGCATGCAGCTTTTGGGTACTGATACCGATTTCGGCACCCAAGCCAAATTCAAAGCCATCGGAAAATCTTGTTGAGGCATTGGCGTACACGCAGGCACTGTCAATTTCTTTTAAAAACTTTTTCACGTTCGTATAATTCTCAGATACGATCGTTTCACTATGATGCGTGCTGCAAGTGTTGATATGGGCAATGGCTTCGGCTAAGCTGTTCACCATTTTTACGGAAACCTCCATATCCAGATATTCCTTGCGATAGTCCTCTTGGGTTGCCGGAATACATTCTTGATGCAACTCACAAATGGTCATATCGCCATGAATCTTAACACCATGTTCTGATAATTCTTGCAATAAAGAGCGAATGAAGCTATCACGAATGCCACGATGAATCAAAATACTTTCACAGGCATTGCATACCGACGTGCGAGAGGTCTTCGCATTGATGACAATATCCATCGCTTTTTGCAGATCAGCATCCGCGTCGATATAAACATGACAATTGCCGGTACCGGTTTCTAATACCGGAACGGTTGCATGCTGCACCGTATTATGAATAAGTCCGGCGCCACCACGGGGAATTAAAACATCTAAATAGCCATTTAATTGCATGAATGCTGTTGCACATGCATGTGAGGTATCTTCTAATAAGGCAATGGTATATTTATCAAAGCCACAGCTCATAAGTGCTTCCTGCATGATGGCAACGAGTTTTTTATTTGATTCCAAAATATCCTTAGAACCTCTTAACATAACGGCGTTGCCTGCTTTTAAACAAAGAATGGCCGCATCTACGGTAACATTTGGACGAGCTTCATAAATCATCCCGACAACTCCCAAAGCGACACGCATCTTACCAATCTGTAAACCATTTTCACTTGTATGCATACCACGCATTTCGCCAATTGGATCAGGTAAAGAGATAACCTGCTGAATACCTTCGATCATTTGTTTCATGCGTTCTTCATTCAACATCATACGATCTAACAAGCCAGCTGACATGCCATTGGCTTTGCCTGTTTCAACATCCTTTTGATTCGCCTCTAAAATGGCTGCCATATGTTCTTCTAAACCTTTTGCGATGGTTGCTAAGAGCTGATTTTTGCGTTGTGTGTCCGCATTCATGATTGCGGTGGAAGCAGTTTTTGTTTTCTGTGCCAATTGTTCTAACGTCATAAATTCTCCTCCTTTTTTAAATCAAATAACGTACCACGATACGTATTCTTTAGGATATGATATAAAATTGATGGTTGATTGCCATTGGCAATGATCATCGGAATGCCATGCTCACCGGCATATTGTGCAGCATATAGTTTTGTCACCATACCACCGGTCCCATGCTTACTGCCGGCGCCCTTTGCCATTGCCTGAATCTCTTCGCTGATGTGATTGACGACAGGAATCAGCTTGGCATTTGGATGAAGGGTAGGATTATCATCATACAGACCATCAATATCCGATAGCAAAATAAGTAAATCGGCATTTGTAAGATAAGCAGTCACGGCACTTAGCGTATCGTTATCACCATAAGCAATTTCATCCGTTGCGACACTGTCATTTTCATTGACGATCGGAATGACACCATAGGATAACAGCGTTTCTAACGTATTAACGGCATTCATCCGTAAGGTTTCATTGTGGGTTATGGTTTTGGTTAACAGCAGCTGTGCAATGGTTTGACCGTATTGGGAGAAGAATTTATCATAGATAAACATCAATTCACTCTGTCCTACGGAAGCTGCTGCTTGCTTTTCTTTCATCAAAGTGGGGCGATGACGCATTTGCAGTTTCGCAACACCGGCACTCACAGCACCACTACTCACCAAGATGACATCTTTGCCACTATTTTTGATATCACTCAATGCCATGGCAAGCTGATCAATCTTCTGAAAGTGAAGTCCTCCTTGTGGATGGGTCAAGGTAGAAGAGCCTACCTTCACAACAATTCTGCGCACATCTTTCATTTCTTTCATTTTCTTACAACCCCTTTGTAAATTGTTTCTTATATTATAGACGAGAAACAGCAAACAAGCAAACATTTCTTGGTTACTTAGATCGAACAAAACAAAAAGGACAACCCCATATACGATTCCTTGTCACCTGCATGTAGAGAAGCAAGATTTTTTAGCACTAGGGTGTTGACAGTGCTAAAGAAAAGATTTATACTATTAGCAGACTTAGCAAAAGAGTGCTAAATGGGAGGTAATTTGCAATGGCTAGAAAGAAACAGTTTAAGGCAGAGTCAAAACGTCTGTTAGATTTAATGATTAATTCTATCTACACGCATAAGGAAATTTTCTTACGTGAATTGATTTCCAATGCGAGTGACGCAATCGATAAATTATACTATAAATCTTTAAGTGAAAATCTGAGCGATGTCGAACGCGATAAGTTCCACATTTATCTGGAAGTAAATAAGGAAGCTCGTACCTTAACCATTCGCGATAATGGTTTAGGTATGGATAAAGAAGAGCTGGAAGAAAACTTAGGAACAATTGCGAAGAGTGGCTCTTTGGCCTTCAAGCAGGAATTAGAAGAAGAGGAAAAACAGGATGATGTAGATATTATCGGACAGTTCGGTGTTGGTTTCTACTCCGCTTTCATGGTTGCCCAGAAAGTTGATGTCATCTCTAAGAAATATGGCAGTGAAGAAGCTTATATCTGGAGCTCAAATGCAGTTGATGGCTATACGATCGAACCATGTGAAAAGGATAGCTGTGGTACTGAAATTACGCTGTATCTGAAAGAGAACAGTGATGATGAAAACTATGATGAATACATGCAGCAGTATGAAATTGAACGTCTGATTAAAAAGTATTCTGACTATATCCGTTATCCTATCCAGATGATGGTGGAAGAACAGCGTCGTGTGGAAGAGGAAACAAAAGAAGGCGAAGAAGAAAAAGAACCAAAATATGAAACAGTGATGGAAGAAAAAACATTGAACTCTATGATTCCATTGTGGAAACGTGAAAAGGCAAAGATCACGGAAGAGGAATATAATGACTTCTATAAGAGTAAATTTAATGACTATACCGATCCACAAAAAGTCATCCATTTTAGTGTAGAGGGTGCGGTATCTTTTACCAGTTTATTGTTCATTCCAGGTAAGACACCAATGAATTATTATTCACAGGATTATAAGAAAGGCTTACAACTGTATAGCCGTGGCGTCTTTATCATGGATAATGCAGAAGAACTATTGCCGGAGCATTTCCGTTTTGTAAAAGGTTTGGTAGATTCTCAGGATCTGTCTTTGAACATTTCTCGTGAGATGTTGCAGCATGATCGTCAATTAAAGGTTATTGCGAATCGTATTGAAAAGAAAATTAAATCAGAATTATTATTGATGTTGAAGAACGAACGTGAAGAATATGAGAAATTCTGGCAGAACTTTGGTGTACAGATCAAGTTTGGTGTATACAATGACTTTGGTGCACATAAAGAATTGCTGCAAGATTTATTATTGTTCTATTCCAGCAAGGAAAAGAAATTGATTACGCTGGATGAGTATATTAATCACATGGAAGAAGGTCAGAAGGACATTTACTTTGTCAGCGGTGATAAAGTAGAAAAGATCGACCAGCTGCCAATTGTTAAAAAGGTCAAAGAGAAAGGCTATGAAATCTTGTATCTGACAGATAATGTAGATGAATTTGTCTTACAGTCTTTGATGAACTATAAGGAAAAGAACTTTAAGAATATCTCACAGGGAGATTTAGACTTAGATAGTGAAGAAGAAAAGAAGGAACTGGAAAAGAAGGCTGAAGAAAGTAAGGATATGCTTGATGGCTTAAAAGAGGCTTTAGGTGAAAAAGTCAAAGAAGTCAAACTGAGTACACGTTTAGTAGATGATCCGGTATGCTTAAGTGCCGATGAAGGTATGTCCTTTGAGATGGAAAAGGTGTTAAGCGCAATGCCAGATGGCAATCCATACGGCATGAAAGCCACAAGAATTCTGGAAATCAATCCTAGCCATCCAATCTTTACCGCCTTACAAAATGTGTATGCACAAGATAAGGATGCGGTGAAGGATTATGCGCAGTTACTGTATGATCAGGCATTGTTGATTGAAGGATTCCCAATTGATGATCCAGCTGAATTCTCAAGAAAAATCTGTGAGTTTATGGTTAAAGCAGCAAACTAAGATCGTCGATAAGAGTGGATGATTTAGAAAGTATCACTTAGAAGAAGACTAGTTGTGTGGATAAACACACCGCTGGTCTTTTTTTGCGTCTGTGAATAGATGTGCCATGGATAGACAATTTTACTTTCTTCACTTTACGGACTATAGTATAATGTAAACATATGGAGGCTTTAGCAATGATACAAAATATTATTTTCGATATTGGAAATGTCTTAGTAACATTTGACCCTTATACCTATTTTCTTAAATATTTTAAGGATGAAACAAAAACGCAGACCTTATGCACATTGATGTTCTCACATGAGGCATGGTCACAATATGATGCAGGAATACTTTTTCTAGAAGATCTATATGAAATTTATCATCAGGCATATCCGCAATATCAAAAAGAAATGGATCATATGCTGACACATTGGCTGGAATTGATGGATGCGATTCCGGAAACCTTAGCTTGTATGAAGAAGTTAAAACAGCAGGGCTATGGCATCTATTTATTATCAAATATCAGTCAGGATAGCGCAGATTATTTGAAAAAGACGCAGGATTTCTTTGCCTATGCAGATGGTGCGGTATTATCTTATGAATTAAAAACGATTAAGCCGGATACGGCTATGTATATGGAATTGTTTCAACGCTATCATTTAAAACCTTCATCTTGTGTGTTTTTAGATGATGGTGTACAAAACATTGAAAAAGCAATCTCTTTAGGTATGCAGGGAATCGTTGTTCATGATATACAGATTGCTTTACAAGAACTAGAAGAATTGCTGGAAGGAGAGAAGGTATGTTAAAGAGTGGACAGATCCTAACTGGAACGATTGCTTATTTAGATGAATCCAGCAATGGAATTTTAATAGTTGGTAAAGATAAGGTGTTTGTGCGTCATGTATTGGCAAAAGAAAGAGTTAAGGTGAAGATACAGAAACGCTTAAAGGAAGGCTATAGTGCAAGTGTTATAGAAATTGTACAGAAAGATAAGGAACGTGTAAAACCACTCTGTGGTATTTATGAGCGATGTGGAAGCTGTCATTTAATGCATATGAGTGTGCAGGGACAAAAACAACAGAAGCTAGCGTACTTACAGCATTTATGTTCAAAAAGCAAGGGATTGCATATGAAAGTGGAAGATATTGCCACGATGAAAGAGCCGTATCATTATCGTAATAAGATGATCATTGGGTTTCAAAAGGATAAACAAGGGAAACTGCAAGCAGGGTTTTATGAAGAATTTTCACACCATATCATCCCCTATGAGCAATGCTTACTGCATCCGGAAATTTGTGATGCTATCTTACATACGATTACGGCTTTGATGATAAAGCTGCGCATTGAACCTTATGATGAGGATAAACGTAGAGGGTTACTTCGCCATGTTGTCATACGTTATGGTATGGTAAGTAAACAGATCATGGTGGTATTGGTCATTAATCAGCAGGTATTCCCGGCACGTAAGGCATTTGTGCAGGAACTATTAAAAAAGCATCCGCAGATAACGACCATCGTACAAAACGTGAATACCCGTAAGACGAGCATTGTCTTAGGTGAACAGGAGCGTATTTTATATGGTCCGGGTTATATCGAGGATACTTTATGTGGTTTACAATTTCGCATATCAGCAAAATCTTTTTATCAGATCAATCATGAGCAATGTGAAGTGTTGTATAAAAAAGGTATGGAGCTGTTACATATGACAGGCAAAGAAACGGTTTTAGATGCCTATTGTGGAATCGGTACAATCGGTATGTATGCGGCACAATATGCGAAACAGGTCATTGGTGTGGAACTGAATAAGGATGCTGTAGAGGATGCTAAGAATAATGCTAAACTGAATCAGATTCGCAATATTCGTTTTGTTTGTGATGATGCCGGTAAGTTCATGCAGAAACTGGCGGCGAAAAAAGAACGTTTGGATGTGGTGATCTTAGATCCACCACGCTCTGGCAGCAGTGAAGCGTTTATTCGCAGTGTTGCGACCATTCGTCCTAAAAAGGTGCTGTATATTTCTTGTAATCCTCAAACACAGTTGCGGGATTTGCAGCTGTTTCAGAAATATGGCTATGTCGGAGATGTTTTGCATGGTGTGGATATGTTTCCGAATACGTTTCATGTTGAAACCGTAGTATTGATGTCAAGAATTTATAAATAGGGTTCACTTCAATGCAAGGTGTTTTCTTTTGAATCGAAACAATAAGTAAGATCAATTCAAAAGTCAATAAGCTGAGTTGCTTTATGATGGAAAAATAGTACAGTTCATTTAAAAGTAAAGAGGAGGTGGCGGATGAAAGGTTCAGAAGCTAAAATGACAGGCTTCATGGAAGGTGCAGATAAGCGCTATGTGATTCCTGTTTATCAGAGAAAGTATGATTGGAAATATGAAAACTGCCGCCAGTTATACGATGATTTAAAGAAAATAGTGATTGATGGTAGAGATAGCCACTTCTTTGGTAGCATTGTTTCCGCGATTGTACCTAATGGCAGCAAAATTGAATATCACATCATAGATGGGCAACAAAGATTAACTACAATTACTTTATTGCTTTTGGCCATCCGTAACCTTATTTCACAAGGTAAGGTGAAAACAGATGAAGAAAAACTTGATGAACAGATTAGTCAGCGTTTTCTTATCTCACCTTGGGCTAGTGAAGATGATAGAATTAAGCTTCGTCCGATAAAAAGCGATAAAGAAGCTCTTATCAAATTGTTCGGAGATAAAGAAGACTATGACCTGAGTTCTAATCTCACAATTAACTATCAGTTTTTCTATGACATGGTGATGAAAGAAGAAGTTTCGGTAGCTGATTTGTATGCCGCAATTGGTAAACTTGAAATTATCAGTATAACCTTAGACCAAGGCGATAATGCACAGCTTATTTTTGAAAGCCTAAACTCAACTGGCCTTGCACTTACTGAAGGTGATAAAATCAGAAACTATGTATTGATGGGCCTTCCTGCTCAACATCAGACCAAGTATTATGATACTTACTGGGCAAAGATTGAAAAATGCACAGCTAATGATGTGAGTGGATTTGTAAGAGATTACTTAAGCATCAAACAGCAGGTTACTCCTACGGTTAGCAACGTTTATAGAGCATTTAAGAATTATGCCGAATCTGTTTCTCTGCCTATTGATACATTACTCACAGACCTTCTTAGATATGCAAGATTCTTTGAAAAACTCCTTACTTGTAAAAGCGGATTAAAGGAGCAGAAACTTGATGACTGTTTATATCGCTTGATGCGTTTAGAGATTGTTGTTACTCGTCCGTTCTTGATGGAAGTATTAAGACTACATCAGGATGGTAAGCTAACTACTGATGATGTATTAAGAATTTTCTTAATCACTGAAAATTACTTGTTTAGAAGAAATATCTGTGAAGTGCCTACAAATGCATTGAATAAGATTTTCTTGAATTTGAATAAAGAAATCATTCGCTATGATAATACTGCCGATGATTATGTTTCAAAATTCATCTACGCATTGCTTTCAAAGAAAGAGAGTGGTCGATTTCCAGATGATGATGAATTCGGCTTGGCTCTTACTGAGAAGCAAGTATATCAGATGCGTGGTAAATATAAAGCATACTTATTTGAACGCTTTGAGAACTATGGAACAATTGAAACAAAAGATGTTTATACACATCTTGATAATAACATTTATACAATTGAGCATATTATGCCGCAGCATTTAACTCCAGCTTGGAATGAAAGTTTAGGCGTGAATGCTGCAGAAATCCATGCAACATGGTTGCACCGCTTAGCGAACCTTACTTTGACAGGATATAATCCGAATCTTAGTAATAATACTTTTGTTGAAAAGCGCGATGCTAAAGAAGGTGGCTATAAAGCAAGTGGTTTAAAAATGAACCAGAAAATCGCCACAAAACAAACATGGGGATTGGATGAGCTAAAAGAGCGTAATGATGAAATGCTTGAATTAGCTATGGAGATTTGGGCTTGTCCAACAACGAATTTTGTTCCATCAGAAAAGGAGTTTGATTCTTGCACACTAGACGATGAAAACTTCGACCTTACCGGTAGAGATATTGCAAAGTATAGTTATTTAACTACAGAACAATCGGTAACAAGCTGGACTGATATGTTTGAGCATATTGTTAAGTTCCTACATCAGAAGGACAAGTCTGTGCTTATGTCACTTGCATATAGCAAAAAAGAAAATACTGACCTTGCTGTTTATGTTACCAATAATGAATCAGACTTACGTAGCGCATTAAAGATTGATGAAAATCTTTATATAGAGAAGAATACAAGCACAGCTTTGAAGATGTCCATTCTTCGCAGAATCTTTGCATTGTACGAAGCTGACCCAATGGATTTGGTTTTCTATCTTAAAGACTCAGAAATGAAAAAAGTTTCTGATGCTGGAAGACATGAAATCAGAAGACGTTATTGGGAATATGCACTTCCAATTATTCAGGAACAGCATGTTCATAGAGGTACATTCAGTGGATGTAATCCGACTACTTCAAATACTGAGTCTGGATTCTTTGGAATAAGTGGATTCTGTATTAGTTGTATTGCTAATTATGACAATGCAAGAATTGACTTTTACCTTGGTAACGGTGATACGAATAAAAACAAACAGGCTTTTGATTTACTATACAAGCACAAAAACGAAATCGAAGCTAAATTAGGAATAGAGCTTGCTTGGGATAGAGCGGATAACAATAAAGCTTCATGGATGTGTTATCACTTAAATGGAGTAAGCATCACTAATGAAGCAGACTGGTCAAGAATGGCTAAATTCCATGCAGAATGGAGCGATAAAATTTGTGGCGTAATGCTAGAGTATTTATTAAGTGACGAGGAAAAACGCTATAATGCTATTGTTTCTATTTTCAGAGAATGGGTTAAATCAAGGACTGAAACTCATCTTGATATGATTAGATGCAATAGAACTTATACCCGTTTTACTACAGATGGTATGTCAGCAATTTTACCTGATATTCCTGATGCACCTAGTGGCTGGAATACTAATAACCACTATTTTTATGAAATCATTAATAGAAATGGTAAGACTTCATATATCCAGCTTGCAATTAGTTCAAAGAACATCACGGATGAGTTTAGAGCAATTTGTGATGACATTAATAAATACTATCCTGCAAAGATGGGTAAGGAAGATTGGCAATGGAGAATACCATTTAAGACAACAACTATTGACTTTGATGAACAGTTGGATAAAGCAGAGGTGTTTACGAAGTTGGATTTATGCTGGCAGGAGATTCTTGCATTTGAAGCTGATTTGGCGAAAAAACTAGGCAAGTAAAGTGGTTTTTAAGGTTGAGACAATGGCAATTAAAGCGGAAACAGTTCTACTATGACCTATTCCCGAAATGGCTCATCAGAGGTGGAGACGATAGTCCTCCCTGCGCTGCTATAAGGGCAAATTATGCCGATAGATATGTTTCCGCAAATAAGCGATATTTGGCTCAAAATACACAGATATGTTCCAATATGGCGACATCAATCAGCACGTATCGAGCCATGTTGAGAGTGTCGTGTTGTTGACTAAAATACAGAAATAAAAGTGTATGAAAATAGGTTTTTTCAATGTTTTATAAGAAGTAAGACCCGGTGGTAATACTGTAAAGGCATATAATCAAGAAAGCTTTGTGATATTTTGCACCTGAACAGTTCAGCGGAAATACAAACTATTACTGAAAGTTTTAAACGAAATGCTGCTGAAAAAAATAAGAGTATACTACTTTTATCCGCATATGCAAAAATATTCAAAGTAGAAGCAAAATTGAGGACATTTTTGAGGTTTTGCTATGAAAAACGCGATGTAATTAAAAACAATTATTAAGAACTTAGCAAAAGAGGAAAACATCTCAGTTCAATTCGTTATGTAAAGTTTTATGCCTGGGAGGTTAATATGAAACGAGAGCAACAAAGAAAACTAAGAGAATTAAAAAAAACATTGCCAAAGATGTTAAAGGAAAAAGCCAAGGCATACAAAATGAAGAAAAAAGACTATATGATTTGGTATAGTATAAACGATTTGTTTATAGAATGCATGATTGATGTTAGAGAAACAGTTGACGATAGATGTTGTTGCAGTATACAAGTAAAAATAAAACCTTTATGGATAGATGATTTATTATGGGATTGTCTAGGAATGGAAAACAACAAAGCAGAACCAATGAGTTTAAGGGCTATTGGCGCATTCACGGTTAGTGGCGTTGAAGTATATTCAGATTATGCTTATCTAAAAGAGTGGACAAGAGAAGAAATGGAAACATATGTGGATTTGTATTTAGAGAAATTTAATCAAATCATGAATGAGGTCACAATAGATGATTTTTATGCTCATATAAGTGATAATACATATCATGAAGAACTAAGAGTATCTTTAACAATGGCTTACAATACCCGATATCAAGAGGCAATCGAATATCTAAAAGATAAAGGTGAAGGTATATTCTGTAATAAAGGACTTTGGATACATGATGGCATAAAACAATATTGCAAAACAATGATGAATAAGCAACAGGTCTAAAGAAAGCAAAGATTAGGTAATGAGCAGAATGGATATTTTATTAATATAAACTAAAAAATGTTAAATTAATAGCTCTGTGAAAAAGTATGTGTAGAAGTTAAAATATTTGCAATGATACTTTCGTAAAACATAGTAGTGATATAGAAACTGGGAGCTTCCATTGTTTCCAATATCTATAAGTGTTATCATATGAATTTTATACATTTATTTAAGGAGGATTTAAATTGATTAAAATTTTATTGCTCATAGCAATTCTCATTTGTTTGTTTTTTTTCGCAAGTTTTGTATCATTTTTAAAAGAAATAGTACAGGTTAAAATGAGAAGAAAAAGCTGTTCTAAAAAGGAACAAGAGCAAATGCAACAATATTTGGTAGATCGAGGTTGGCGTAGGCTAGATAGTTGGAATCAAAAAGATGAGAATCGTGAAAAAATGTCCAGTCAAGATATTAGAAACAATTTAAAAAATGAGGTAAAACAGGTTTTAGAACAAGATTTAAACCAATATGGATTTCATAAAGTGAAAGAGAAAGGTATTGTATTTCGTAAAATTGAACATGACATAGTATATGATATTATTATTTCAGCAGTCTATAAGGGACAAAGAGGGATACGAGAATTAAATGGCTATATATACCCTCTATGCTTAATTGAACAGGATTTGTTTAAATATTTCAGTGATGATCAAATATATTATAGAGCTATAATAAGTAAAGATTGTACATATACTTTGCCTTTTTATTTTGATTGTGCTGTAAAAGAGAATTTGATTCATAGTGTAGTTGATATGAAAGAATTAATCTTTCAACAATTATTTCCTTACTTTAATAGCGTTCAATCTTTACAGGATATCGAAAAATTCTATATCCGTGATTATAAAAAATCCACTCTAATAGATGTGAAGGGATATGAAACACCTTATAGAAATGCACTATTTTATATCAGTGAAGGGAACAAAGAAAATGCCGAAAAAGAATTAAAGGCAATTATTGAAACAAAAGAAATATATCGGAAAAACATGCAGAAAGATTTAAAAATATTTGAGGAAGCGCTTCATAATCCAAAAGCTTATTTTCATACTACTGCACAACAAGAGATTGAATTTCGCAAGATCTATATGAAAATTTATGATAGCCAAATTATAACAATTGAAGAATTATATCAGTGGATTGATGATAAAGATAAAATTGATGAATGGTATCAAAGACTACTTAAAACGGCGATAGAAATTATGAATACAAAGAAAATATATTATACATATCATTAATATTATTAATGTGGTGTTGCTATGAAAATACAGTAAGAAGTGATTTCTGATACGTTAATTATGGTGAAATAAGTATGCATTGATGAATTGTTTTAATAGAAATTAAAAGCGGACGCATGCTTATGAAATTGAATTTTGAAATTCTTTAATATTCACTGTATTGGGTATATGGTTTAGGAAATATTGAAGTCATGCAAATGAGCTAGTAGTGAAGTATACGGGATTGCTGAAGTTAAATAGCCGATGTTAATCTCTCTTCTTCGCTTTGTTCCTGGAGTTCTTTTATTTTTATCATAAATTGCTCCGCAGCTTTTGAGAAAACTTGATATTTTTTCCAAATGATATACATTTCTGCTTCGACAGTTGGTTCTAGAGGGCGAAAACATAGCTTACTATTTTCTTCGGTATGGATTATCTTATCAAGCCCGATGGCATAGCCTAAACCTTCTTCTACTAGTAATGAAGCGTTAAATAATAAATTATAAGTGGCAACAATATTCAATTGATCAATATCGTAATTTAACCATGAACTGATTTCTCCGCCTTGATTCTTTTGATGTGAAATTATCAAAGGTTTATCCCATAAATCTTCTGGTACAATAGTCTGTTTTTGAGCAAGTTCAGCATCACGACGCATTAAGACACCCCAAGTATCCTTAACGGGAATTTTCAAAGCATGATACTTATCAAAATTCACGCTTCCAAATACGATGCCAAAATCAATCAGACCTTTATCTAACTGTTCTAAAACAAATTCAGCATTCCCACTGGATATATGATAATGAATGTCAGGGTAAATGCTATGTAATTCTTTAGCAGCCTTTGCAAGGATCCTAACTGCATCTGTCTCACCGGCTCCTATATAAACATCTCCCATTATAACGCTATCTGATAGCGTTATTTCTTTTTCTGTTTTTTCTATAAGACTTAAAATTTCTTCTGCGCGTTTTTTGAGAATCATTCCTTCTTCAGTTAAAGTAACTTTTCGTGAGCCCTTCGTTCCACGTATTAAAAGTTGTTTCCCTAATTCCTTTTCCATGTTACGAATTTGTGTGGAAAGGGTTGGCTGTGAAAGGTGCAGTGAAGCAGCAGCTCGAATGATGCTTTGTTCTCTTGCTACAGCAAGAAAATAAGTAAGTACACGTAATTCCATATGGTGCCCTCCTATAACTATCTGGTTTTGATAATAACTTCTTAGGTAGCATATCAGATTTATGAATAGGTTTCAACTATACAAATGTATTTAAAATAAGTATTTGCTATATAAAAGCGGTAAAATTATAATACATGTAGAGAGAAAAAATTAAAAGGAAGGGAATAAACATGGAATTAGAGAAGTTAGTTAACTATGAATCAAAGGAAATTGTCCTTCAGAATCTAAAGGATGCCGGGTGTACTCAGGAAATGCTGGAATGTATCTTGACACATCTAAATGAAGATGACATGAAAGAAGCGTTTAAGTTATTGGAACAGCATAGAAACGAACTGCTTAACGCATTACATGAAAGCGAAAAACAGATTGATTGTCTTGATTATTTGGTTTATCAGATTAGACGAAATAATGAGCATAAATAAAAGAAAAGGATGATGGTTATGAATATAGTAGAGAATCAGAGCTTCGATAAGGAAAGAGCATTCTATGGACGTTCAGATTTATTGGTGAAAAATTGTGCATTTGATGGATTGGCAGATGGAGAAAGTGCATTTAAAGAATGTCAGGGAATTGAAGTGGATGCTTGTTACTTCAATCTTCGTTATCCATTTTGGCATAATAAAGGATTAAAGATACATGGAAGTGATATGACAGAACTTTGCAGAGCTTCGTTATGGTATTCTCAGCATGTTAAAATCTCACATACAAAAATGCATGGAATTAAAGCGGTGCGAGAATGTAACGATGTGGTAATTGAAAACTGTGATATTATCTCTTCGGAATTTGGTTGGTCAGTCAATGGAATGCAGATGAATCATAGTACTGCAGAGAGTGAGTATTTTATGATGCGCGCTACAGACTTGGATTTTTCTGATGTGCGCTTCAAAGGGAAATATTCATTCCAGTATATAAAAAATGCTGTATTCGAAAACTGTGTATTGGATACGAAAGATGCTTTCTGGCATGCAGAGAATGTAGTTGTAAAGAACAGTGTGATAAAAGGCGAATATTTGGCATGGTATTCTGATGGATTAACGCTTGTGAATTGTAAGATTATTGGTACGCAGCCATTTTGTTACTGCAAGAATCTGACCTTGATCAACTGTGAAATGGTAGACGCGGATCTTTGTTTTGAAAAATCAGAAGTTCAGGCAATTCTTTCATCTTCACTAGATAGTATTAAAAATCCACTTTCAGGATGGATTCAAGTTCCGCAAGTGAAAGAAATTATCATAGATATTCCAGAGGCAAAAGGCAAAGTCATGGTAGGTCCTGTTGATTTTCCTACAGAGGAAGCGCAAAAGATGATTTCTGAAAACAAACAATTTATTAAAGTATAAACAAGATGAAATGTCGCAGATGTAGTAAACGATATTTCATGACACCTTTTTAAAACTAGTTTCGCAAATAGAAAAAAACGGTTTCTTGTGGCAAAGAAAAGTCTAATTGTATCTTGGGAAACAAAACGAATATAAAAGATAAGCGCGTTTGTCATGAATACAGCTTACCTGCATATTGTATTAGAATAAAGTTTGCTATAGTTGAAAAAGGGTAGGACAGCGTATGTACAATTTTATGAAAAACGTAGTCAAAATAAAAGGAATAGTTTATTCAGAAGAAGATAACTATGCATAAGATTTTGGCGATAATTGGAAGTGGTATAAAAAACGGAAATACAGATAAGTTGGCAGATGCCTATAGAAAAGGTGCAGAAGCAAACGGACATGTTATACATAAAGTATTTCTGGGTGATAAAAAAATTGTTGGATGTCAAGGATGTGGAGCATGCCAAAATGGAAACCATATTTGTGTCATAGGGAATGAGATATATCCATTATGCAAAGTATGCGATACGATAGTATTGGCATCACCTCTTTACTTTTGGTCTTTTTCAGCAAGCATAAAAGCATTTATTGACAGGTTATCTGCCATATCAACGTAAAGATAAATATCCACATAAGAATAGTGTTTTGTTAATGACTGCCGGAAGTGATCAGTTTTGGACATTTGAGCAATCGGTCTCCTACTATCGTTTTGTTACAAAGCAATTGGTTGGACAGATATAGGAATGTGTTTGGCAGTGGTTGTAATGGTGAGAAAGGAAAAAGACATATAGACAAAAAGCATCTTGAAAGAGCTTATCATCTAGGAAGCACAATGTGAACGAAGGGGGTGTTAAATAATGATTAAAAGAACTATAAGTTTCGTGTGAAGTCAAAAGCGTATGAAATTGTCTATGAACTGAATGAGAGCAAAGCCGCAATGCAATTATATGCACAACTTCCCTTGACATTGGAAGTCAAAGATTTTAGCACAAATGAAAAAACATTCTATCCACCTAAAACACTTGATATAAAGGATGCTCCCTTGGCAAATGCAGAAAAAGGAACATTGGCTTATTATGCACCTTGGGCGGATGTGGTGATGTTTTATGACTTTTATGGTAAAGGAAGTGATTTATATGCGCTTGGCAAAGTGGTTTCCGGGAAAAGTGATATTGAAAAATTAAAGGGAACCATCACGATTGAAGTATGTCAGAATTCATAAGGAGGAAAGGTTAATGTTAGGAAATTTTAAATATTCGAATCCGACAAAATTATATTTTGGAGAGGATGCACTAAGCAATTTAAAAGTAGAGCTGGCAAGCTATGGAACAAACGTGCAGCTTGTCTATGGCGGAGGTTCAATTAAGAAGAATGGTATCTACGAGCAGGTAATAACCATTTTGAAGGAATGTGGAAAGGTGATTTTTGAGGATAGTGGGGTCATGCCAAATCCAACAGTAGAAAAACTAGCAGAAGGATGCCAGATAGCCAGAGAACATCAGGTGGATCTTATCTTAGCAGTTGGCGGCGGTTCTGTATGTGATTATGCAAAAGCGGTTTCCATTTCAGCATATTGTGAAGATGATCCTTGGGAAAAATATTATATTCGCTTTGAAGATGTCACTTGCAAGATCATTCCGGTTGGATGTGTATTAACGATGGTAGGAACAGGCTCTGAGATGAATGGGGGAGCCGTTATTACAAATCACAAACAGAAATTGAAGATCGGACATGTGTTTGGGGATAATGTATTTCCAAAATTCTCGATCTTGAATCCAAAATTTACGTATTCGCTGCCGAAATACCAGATGGTAGCGGGTTGTTTTGATATTATGTCACATATTTTAGAACAGTACTTTTCAGGTGAAGATGACACTACATCTGATTATATTGCCGAAGGACTTTTGCGCTCTTTGATTACCAGCAGTAAGATTGCTGTCAAGAATCCAGAGGATTATGAAGCAAGAAGCAATATTATGTGGACAGCTACATGGGCATTAAATACACTGATTGCAATGGGGAAAACAACGGATTGGGAAGTACATATGCTTGGACAGGCGATAGGTGCCCATACCGATGCTACCCATGGAATGACACTTTCCGCAGTATCAATTCCATATTATAAGTACATTATGGCAGATGGATTACAGAAATTTAAGAGATATGCCATTCATGTATGGGATGTGGATCCATCAGGAAAAACAGATGAACAGATTGCAAGGGAAGGTCTTGATCGTATGGAAACCTATATGAAAGAGTTGGGGTTGGTGATGAATCTTTCTGAGCTTGGTGTCACGGAAGCGATGATTGAACCAATTGCGAACAGCACACTGATTATGGAAGGTGGCTATCGGATTCTCAATCATGAAGACATTGTCAATATTCTAACAAACAGTTTATAATACAAGTATCAAATAGAGGAGGGTATAAGATATGAGCAAAAAATTAGTTGCATATTTTAGTGCGAGTGGTGTTACCGCGAAAATAGCAAAAAAGTTGGCAAAGGTGATGCATGCGGATTTATATGAAATTATGCCGGAGCAGCCGTATACGACAGCCGATCTAGATTGGACAAATAAAAATAGTCGCACAAGCTGTGAAATGAATGATACATCATTTCGTCCTGCTATTACAGGAAAGGTAAAGAACATGGAGCAATATGATACGATTTATGTTGGGTTTCCTATTTGGTGGTATGTTGCACCAACGATTATCAACACCTTTTTGGAGAGCTATGATATGACAGGAAAAACGGTGATACCTTTCGCTACATCAGGGGGAAGTGAAATGGGAAGAACAAATGCCGAATTGGAAGGTTCTTGTAAAGGAGCTATCTTAAAAGAAGGGAAACGTTTTTGTAGTCAAGCAAAAGATATTGAGCTGAAAGCTTGGGCAGAACAGTTTTAACAGATATGTAAAGTAAGAAAAGAAGGTTATGGAAATCGGATGTTTTGTTTTGTTAAGGTTAAGCAGAAAACAGGATACTGTAAAATTAACGGGATAAAAGATAGACTTACTTCTTTTAGGTAAAATGAAGATAAAGTCATATTCGGATACGACATTTATCATTTGATGTGAATTAGCATGGCATCATACAAACTTTTTTGTTATGAAACTGCCTCTTGAAATGATGTATGAGTGATCATTAAGGACATCTAAGAGGGGTCTCTTTAAAATCATACTTATGACCTTTTAGTAGTTTACATTTTAAGGCGAATGCCTTATAATTTAGGATGTAATTAGATAAATGAAAAGGAGAATGATTATGGAAATTTCATCACTACAAAAAGCTAGATATGAGTATTCACCTAAACTTCCAGGAATGCTAAGAAACGGTATTGCAGATATTTGTGTTGTAGAAGGCGAGGAAACGCAAAGTGTAGCCGATCAAGAAAAGATCAAAGAACTTTTCCCAAATACTTATGGTAAAAAGGAAATCACTTTCCAAAAAGGAGCAAATACATCTGAAGCAAAAAAACAGGTTGTCGGTGTTATCCTTTCTGGAGGACAGGCTCCAGGCGGACATAACGTTATCTGTGGTTTATACGATGCATTAAAAGCAACCAATAAAGAAAATGTATTGTTAGGTTTCAAAAACGGTCCTAGTGGATTGATCGAAGATGACTATTTAACATTCGATGATGCATATATCAATGCATACAGAAATACTGGTGGATTTGATATTATCGGATCTGGCAGAACAAAACTGGAAACAAACGAACAGTTTGCTATCGCTGCTGAAGTTTGTAAAAAACATGGAATCACTGCTATCGTTATTATCGGTGGAGATGATTCTAATACAAATGCAGCTGTATTAGCAGAATATTTTGCAGCTAATAATACAGGTGTTCAAGTTATCGGTTGTCCTAAAACTATTGATGGTGACCTTAAAAATGAAGATATTGAATGTTCTTTCGGTTTTGATACAGCAACAAAAACATACAGTGAATTGATTGGTAACATTGAAAGAGATGCAAACTCTGCAAAGAAATACTGGCATTTCATCAAAGTTATGGGACGTTCTGCATCTCATGTAGCTTTGGAATGTGCACTTGAAACACAGCCAAACATCTGCTTGATTTCTGAAGAAGTAGCTGAGAAAAAGATGTCATTATCACAGATTGCTGATTATATCGCTGATTCTGTTGAAAAACGTGCAGCTAAAGGCATGAACTTTGGTGTTGCCATCATCCCAGAAGGTGTTGTTGAATTCGTTCCTGAATTCTCTGCATTGATCCAGGAAATCAATGAATTATTAGCAGGTAGCAAAGCAGAAGCATTCAATGCTTTAGCAACTTGGAAAGAAAAATATGCCTTCATCGAAAATGGTTTAACAAAAGCATCTATGGATGTATTTGCGATCCTTCCAGAAGGTATTCAGCAGCAGTTATTCTTAGAAAGAGATCCACATGGAAATGTGCAGGTTTCTTTGATTGAATCTGAAAAATTATTCTCTGCTTTAGTAAAAGATAAATTAGAAGAGAGAAGAAAAGCTTGTACATACAACGGTAAATTTAATCCTCTTCACCATTTCTTTGGATATGAAGGAAGATGTGCATTCCCATCTAATTTCGATTCTGACTACTGCTACTCATTAGGATATAACGCATTTATGTTGATCCAGTATGGTTATACAGGCTACTTATCAAAGATTTCTAATCTTTCTAAGCCAGCTAGCGAATGGGTTGCCGGTGGTATGCCAATCACGAAGATGATGAACGTAGAAAGACGTCATGGTGAAGACAAACCAGTTATCAGAAAGGCGTTAGTTGAACTTGATGGAAAACCATTCAAATTCTTTGAAGCACACAGAGAAGAATGGGCAAGTGAAACTTGCTTCGTTTATCCAGGAGCTATCCAGTACTACGGACCTGCTGAAGTATGTGATATCACAACGAGAACGCTTGCTCTTGAACAAGAATAATACGTTGTAGTCAAACTATTGCTATTTTGTGAAATGCTAGTCCTTCATAATGAAGGTATTCGTAAAAGAAGTGGCATATAGAAAGATGAATATCGTATAAAAATTCCAGATACATGTAAAAGGCTATATTGTGTAATATGCAGTATAGCTTTTTTTATGATTCTAAAATATGAAACATACAAGTTATTAAAATATTGACAAATGATTCTTGAAAATAGAATAGCTCTGCTTTAAATAAATATTATTTCAAATAAATTAGCACTCAAGTGTTGACAGTGCTAAAACTTGTGCTATAATACAATTAGCAATCAAAGTATTAGAGTGCTAAAGGAGCGTGATACTATGAACTTTGAAAAGATGAGTGAGAAACTGCAAGAAGTTATCATGCATGCCGTCGAAATCTGTAAAACCTATCAGCATACAACCATCGACACAATTCAAATGCTGAAAGCTATCTTTGAAAACGATGTGTTAGATGGGCTGTTTAAGCGATTGAATATTGATAAAACAAGAGCTTTACAAATGATTGATGATGAGATGAGCAGGGTAGCTCGCAGTTCCAATGTGAATCCGCAATTCTCAAATGAAGTTGCGAAGTCATTTGATAAGGCGCAGCAATGGAGTGATTCCGTTCAGGAAAGCTATCTAAGTGTTGCCAGTGTTTTTATTGCCTTACTGTTTAACAAATCTTATATTTCTAAACAGTTGGTGAAAGAGTTCCACCTGAATGAGCAAGCATGCAAGGAAGAGGAACTGAAACGTCGTGGTGGCAAGAATATGGATACACCAAATGCGGAAAGTAATTTAGAGGCTTTAAGTAAATATGGTCGTGATTTGGTCGAAGATGTAAAAAGCGGTAAAATTGATCCTATCATCGGACGTGATGATGAAATTCGCCGTGTTATCCAAATCTTATCTCGTAAGACGAAAAATAACCCAGTATTGATTGGTGAGCCAGGCGTTGGTAAGACCGCTGTAGTGGAAGGAATTGCTTGGCGTATCATGAAGGGTGATGTACCTAGTTCTTTAAAGGATAAAAAACTGATTGAATTGGATATGGGTTCTTTGATTGCCGGTGCGAAGTATCGTGGTGAGTTTGAAGAACGTTTAAAAGCAATTTTGGAAGAAGTAAAAAATGCCGAAGGAAACATCATACTGTTTATTGATGAAATTCACAATTTGGTTGGTGCTGGTAAAACTGAAGGTAGTATGGATGCCGGCAATATGTTAAAGCCAATGCTAGCGCGTGGAGAACTGCGTTGTATCGGAGCAACGACCTTTAATGAATATCGTCAGTATATTGAAAAGGATGCTGCTTTGGAACGTCGATTCCAAAGAGTTACCGTGCAAGAGCCAACGGTTGAGGATACCATCAGTATCTTGCGTGGTTTAAAAGATCGTTTTGAATCTTATCATGGTGTAAAAATCTTAGATGAAGCAATCATTGCGGCGGCTACTATGTCGAATCGTTATATCACAGATCGTTTCTTGCCGGATAAAGCCATTGATTTAGTAGATGAAGCTTGTGCTACCTTACGGGTGGAAATGGAGTCCATGCCACAAGAATTGGATGAGTTACAGCGTAAGATCATGCAGCTGCAAATCGAAGAAACGGCATTAAAGAAAGAAGAAGATAAAAAAGCAATCGAACGATTGAATGATATTAAGAAAGAACTGGAAGAGTTACGTGCAAAGAAAGATGAGCTTTATACAAAATGGGAAGATGAAAAGGCTGTTTTGGAAGAAAGCAAAGATGCTAAGGTAAAACTGGAAAAAGCACGTTTAGACTTAGAACAGGCACAAAGTGAGGCTCGTTATGAGGATGCGGCGAAGCTCCAGTATGGAACCATTCCGCATTTAGAGAAGCTCATTCGTGAACAAGCTGAAAAAGAACATAACGAAGATGCTTTGATTCAGGAAACGGTAAATGAAGAGCTAATCGCCAAGATTGTTTCGCGCTGGACCGGTGTAGAAGTTGCACGACTGGTGGAAAGCGAGCGGCAGAAATTATTGCATTTGAAAGAAGCATTGCAAAAACGTGTCATTGGACAAGACAACGCCTTAGAGCTTGTAAGTGATGCCATTCTGCGTAGCAAAGCCCAGATTCAAGATGAAAATCGTCCTATTGGAAGCTTCTTATTTTTAGGACCTACCGGTGTTGGTAAGACAGAAGTTGCCAAAGCATTGGCAGAACAGCTTTTCGATAGTGAATCACATATCGTTCGTATTGATATGAGTGAATATATGGAGAAACATAGCGTTGCCCGTTTGATTGGTGCTCCTCCGGGATATGTCGGTTATGATGAAGGTGGTCAGTTAACGGAAGCAATCCGTCGGAATCCATATTCTATCGTACTGTTTGATGAGGTTGAAAAAGCCCATCCGGATGTCTTTAACGTATTATTACAAATTCTGGATGATGGACGTATTACCGATTCTAAAGGTGTGACCGTAGACTTTAAGAATACGCTGCTGATCATGACAAGTAATCTGGGAAGTCAGTTTGCCTTTGATGAAGAAGATAAAGAAGACAAGTATTTAAACGAAGTGAAGAAATACTTTAAACCGGAATTTATCAATCGTATTGATGAAATTGTAGTGTTCAATGCTTTAAATGATGATATGTTAAGTAAGATTGCCCATAAATTCATGGATGAGCTGACACAACGATTAGCCCATAAAGATATTAAGTTAGAAGTTAGTGATGCTGTATATCGCAGTATTGCTACTCAGGGTGTTGATGCGGTATATGGGGCAAGACCTATGAAGCGTTATATCCAGCGTAACATTGAAACACTTATTGCTCGTAAGATGATTGAAGGCAATGCCGGTAAGGATGATGTCATCAGTGTTGATGTCGTTGATGGCGATTACGTCGTTACGGTTCATGCATAAGGACTAGAATAAAAAAGATTCCCTTTGTTGACTGTTTTTCAAACAACTTTGATATGATCCCTCTAAAGTAGACAACGTAAATAAAACGTTGTTTATGAAAGGAGGGATCTTTTTTTGTTATGGCTGTTTTGCCCAATAGTTTTTATAAGGTACATTACCAATGTATCCTTTATGCCTTTCCAGTGAATCATAAATAGAAGTAATAAGGACTCATCTAACGCCTAACAGCTAGGATCAACGTGCAGATAGAGGGTTACGAGATGCATGAAAACGTAAGGATTCCCTCTTGAGGAATTGTTTTCATGAGACATTGCAGGTATACTAGAAGATAGTAGAAAATATATGACATGTGTGATGAATAGGAGATATTAACTATGGAATTACGTTATGAAGATGGTTGGCTGTTAGAGATGGATGCAGATGCAGGAGTTTATGATGTCTACGATGAGAAAAGATGCCTCTTACAGCAGGTTACAGGAAATCAGCGCCATTTGCTTTCTGGCAACAACAAACGTCCAATGCTCTATATTCGCAAAGGCAAGCAAACCTTTGTAGTAAAACCGCGGGCGCTTCCTGACACCGGTGTTGTGAACTTTCGTGATCTTGGCGGTTATGTGAATCGTGATGGACAACAGGTGCGCTATGATTGTTTTTATCGCAGTGCTCCTTTGTGTGATTTACAAAAGGAACATGTGGAATATTTGCAACAACTGCATATACAACATATTCTGGATTTGCGTAGTGATATGGAACGTAAAGGCAAGGAGGACATCCACTTACCGGAAGCGAAGTATCATCCCATATCGGCGATAACTTTTGATCAAGGAATAGATGTAAAAGGCAGTTTTGATTTTGCGACATTATTGCAACAAGTAGATGTCACATTGTTAAAGAATATGATGATGCAGGTTTATACGAAGCTTCCTTTTGATAATCCTGCGTATCGTCTTCTTGTACAAGTGGTGTTAGAGGAAGAGGTACCGGTATTGTTTCATTGCAGTGCAGGAAAAGATCGCACTGGTTTTGGGGCAGCTTTGTTATTGTTGCTGCTTGATGTTGATGAAGAAACCATCTTAAATGATTATGTCTTAAGCAATCAGTATCGTAAGAAGGAGAATGCGAAAATCTATGCGCAGGTAGCAGCTTCGCAAACGGATGTGGAGGCTGTAATGGGGGTACAAAAGCAGTATCTTAGGGCAGCTTTGCAGGCTATTAAACAACGCTATCAAACCTATGAAGCCTATTTTCAAGCAGAATTCGGTATTGATGAAACACAAAGAAAGCATCTAAAACAGCGTTATTTATATCCTTTGAATATGTAGAATCATGTTATTTTAACGCCTGTTCTTGAATTTTTTTAAAGAACAGGTTAAACTATATGACATGAATATATTTGAGGTAAGAGCATGTTTGGCTATGTCATTGTAAATAAACCGGAACTAAAAATCAAAGATTTTGATATTTATCGCAGTTTTTACTGTGGTCTTTGTCAATGTCTGAAAAAAGAATTTGGACAGCTGTCACGGTTTTCCTTAAATTACGATATGACATTTCTGGCCATTTTGTTAACTGCGTTATATGAACCGCCTACAGAAGAGAAGATGAAACGCTGTATGGTACATCCCATGCAAAAACGTAGGATGTATGATAACATCTATCTTAGCTATGCGGCCGAGATGACGATAGTCTTAACGTATTTAAAGTGTGAAGACAATTGGCAGGATGAACATTCGCATACATCACATATGTATCAGAAAGTATTAAAGCATCGCTATGAAAGCATTAAGCAAAAGTATCCTGAGAAAGTAACACGTATTGAAGAAGCCTTGACAGCACTTGGTGAAGAAGAAAAAAAGGGAACTAAGGATTTAGATCTGTTGGCTTCCTATACAGGGCGTTTTATGGCAGAAATTCTATGCTACAAGGAAGATGAGTGGGCACCCACTTTAAAAACGATGGGTGATTATCTGGGACGCTATATTTATCTGCTGGATGCTTATGATGATCTAGAAGAAGATAAGAAGAAACAGTGTTTTAATCCTTTGTTAGAAGAAGCGAAGAAAAGTGATTTTGATGAACGCATGCGCACGATCTTGGAATTGATGATTTCCGCATCATGTGAGGCTTTTGAAATATTGCCGGTCATTGCGTATGCAGATATTATCCGCAACGTATTATACTCAGGGATATGGGCAAAATATGAATTAGCACGTAAAAAGAGAACAGGTGAAGAAGATGGAAGATCCTTATAAGATATTAGGGGTATCAAGAGATGCCAGTGAAGATGAAATAAAAAAAGCATACCGACGATTAGCGAAGCAGTATCATCCGGATGTGAATAAAACAGCGGGAGCTGAGGAAAAGTTTAAAGAAATTCAGAATGCTTATCAGCAGATCATGGATTATAAGAAAAACGGTGGGCCGCAGGATTTCTGGAATGCCAGCGGGTTTGGCAGTGGCTATGGTAATTATCAAGGCTACCAAAATGGTGGTGCAACGAATGATTATCAAGCAGCAGTGAATTATTTGAATACCGGTCAGTATCAGGCAGCTTACAATGTTTTAATCAATATTCAGGAACGTGATGCCAGCTGGTATTATCTGTTTGCCATTGCGAATTATGGCTTAGGCAATCATATCGCGGCAATGGATGCGGCGGAGAAGGCCTGTCAGATGGATCCAAGCAACCAGCAGTATCGTCAATTGTATGCGCAACTGCAAAGAGGCAGGACGCGCTATCAGCAGATGCAGACACCGTTTGGTGGTGCAAGTAATTTCTGTTGTTATTTGTTGTTATGCAATATGTGCCTTGGTGGAGGCGGCATGTGCTATCCTATATTATGCTGTTAGAGTGGAAACACTCTTTTTATTATGGCATCCTTTGCTTGTTTCCTTAGTGAAAATCTCAATCATTACATCCTGTCTATCTGAAAAAAAGTCTTTGAGATATAGAAAGCTGTTATTTATAAAAGGGCAGTCTTTGCCTTCTTCACATACAAAACTGATCACTGCTTTGTTTCATAGGATGGTGTGTTTATCGTTGCCCGACATAAGTCTTATCCATAGGGATTCGTTAACAAGGGTTTCCTTAGCCGCTCTTGTCTTTTTTACTTATCATTATACACAGAGAGTATATCATTTGATGTAAACGCATTCATGCATAAATTTATTACTTTTCTTTACGAAACACATGCAATTTGTTGACAAGTTAAGAATTTCGAGTATGATAGATATGTAAACGTTAGACGCGTATAACTTTTTTAGGAAGGCGGTAGACAGCATGATGACGACATTAGATAAAATACGTCCGGGCATGGGCGGCATCATACAAAGTGTAGGTGGGCAAGGAGCATTGCGCAGAAGACTTTTAGATATGGGATTAACCCCTAAAACCAAAATTCAGGTAACTAAGATTGCCCCTATGGGAGATCCGATGGAATTATATTTACGCGGTTATGTATTAACGCTGCGTTTGCAGGATGCAGCAGAGATTGAAGTGCTGGTTGAGGAGGAAATGCTATGAGTGAAGTGCTAATTGCATTAGCCGGTAACCAGAACTGTGGCAAGACAACCTTATTTAACCGTTTAACCGGAAGTAATCAACATGTTGGTAACTTCCCTGGAGTAACGGTAGAAAAGAAGATGGGAGCCATCAAGAATTTCAAAGAGGCAACCCTTGTCGATCTTCCGGGCATTTATTCTTTATCGCCTTATACGAGTGAGGAAGTTGTCACAAGAGATTTTATCTTAAAAGATCACCCTGCTTTGATCGTCAATATTGTGGATGCGACCAATATTGAACGAAACTTATATTTATCTTTACAGTTGATGGAATTAAAGACACCGATGGTCATCGCATTGAATATGATGGATGAAGTTACAGCCAGTGGAAATAGTATTGATGTAGAAAAGCTATCAAAGCATTTACAGATTCCCATCGTACCGATTTCTGCTAGTAAGAATGAAGGCATCAATGATCTGATCAGTGTGATAAAGAAAGAAGCACGGAAACATCAAGAAGCCATTCATCTGGATTTTTGTAAGGGTGAAGTACATCGTGCCATTCATTCAATTGCACATATCATTGAAGATCATGCGCAGATTGCGGATTATCCAACACGTTTTGCGGCTACCAAATTGGTTGAAGGTGATGAACCGATGCAGCGTGCTTTGCATTTACATCAAGATGATCTAGATATCATTGAAAAAATTGTTAAAAGCATGGAAGATGCTTTAGGTACAGACCGTGAGGCTGCATTAGCGGATATGCGTTATTCTTATATTGAAGAGCTGGTAAAGGATTGTGTTGTGAAAAATCATCGCTCACAAGGATTAAAACGCAGTCAACGCATTGATCGGCTGTTAACACATAAATATTTAGGGATTCCGGTTTTTATCCTTATTATGTTGATGATCTTCTATTTGACCTTTGGACCGATTGGCGGTACTTTACAAGGTTTATTAGAAGAAGGCATAGATATTGCAGTTCATGCGTTAAGTACATTGCTGTTGCAGTTACATGTTAGCTCTTGGCTTCATGCCTTGGTGATTGATGGTATCTGTAATGGGGTGGGAAGTGTATTATCGTTTCTTCCTGTCATCGTTACCTTATTTTTCTTTCTATCTTTATTGGAAGATAGTGGATATATGGCAAGAGTTGCCTTCGTCATGGATAAGGCATTGCGCAAACTTGGGTTAAGCGGAAGAAGTTTTGTGCCAATGCTAATCGGATTTGGCTGCAGCGTACCTGCCATCATGTCCACAAGAGCCTTAAGCAGTGATCGTGATCGCAAAATGACGATCGTGGTGACACCTTTCATGTCCTGTAGTGCAAAACTGCCAATCTATGGCATGATTACAGCTGCCTTTTTCCCAGAACATACGGCACTTATTTTAATCAGTGTGTATCTGATAGGCATCTTAGTTGCAATACTGTCTGCTTTGTTATTAAAGCGAACTGTATTTCAAGGAGAATCCGTACCCTTTGTCTTAGAATTGCCGGCTTATCGTATTCCAAGTGCGAAAAGTGTGATCTTACACATGTGGGAAAAAGCAAAAGATTTCTTACGTAAAGCTTTTACGATCATCTTTGTAGCATCCATCATCATCTGGTTCTTACAAAGCTTTGACTTTGCCTTCAACTTTGTAGAAGATTCATCTACCAGCATGTTGGCAAATATCGGTACTTGGATATCCCATATCTTTGCCCCATTAGGCTTTGAAGATTGGCGTGCATCAACGGCATTGGTTACCGGAATTACGGCGAAAGAAAGTGTTGTTTCTACACTGTCTGTATTAACCAATACCACAAGTGATGCAGGCTTATCCAGCGCACTGCAAACGATTTTCTCACCGGTTTCAGCGTTTGCTTTCTTATGTTTCACGGTCTTGTATATGCCATGTGTTGCTGCTTTTGCCGCAACGAAACGAGAATTAGGTTCTATGAGACAGGCTTTGGCTACGGTGGCTTATCAAACCGGTGTAGCTTATGTGGTAGCACTAGTTGTTTATCAGATAGGTTCTATGCTTTTCTGATGACAGAATCAAGAAAAAAACATATACTAATACTATAAGAAGGGATGTGATGATATGAACTTAGCAGATGTTATCGTGAGCGCCATTATTATCGGCTTATTGCTCATTGTCTTTTATGTAACCAGAGCTAAAAAAGGAAATAGCGGATGTGGCTCTTGTACAAGTGATTGCAGTTCCTGTCATGCATTTTCCAATTTCTATGAAGATTATAAAAAAGATGAAGCTGATAAAAAGCTGAAAGAATGAGCTTGTATACAAACCTACGTCTTATTTGCGAAGTCATTTGCTACTTCGCTTTTTCTTTGTTTAATGAAAATTTAAGGGGCAAAAATAAATGATTCCAATCGGTATGCATGTATTAACCACACATTTGGAGTGGAACATGGAATTAGATGGTACCTGCATTAAAGTGAAAGATGGAGAAGATACGATAGTAAAGCGCTTGTAAAAAAGCCAAAGAAGCATTTACATTTCCTAGAAACACAACTACAATAAAGGCAAAGAGGTGAAACATATGATACAGACATATCGAAACCATACTCCACGAATTGATGCCACCTGCTTTGTTGCGGATAATGCAACCATCATTGGTGATGTAACTATGAAAGCAGATGCGAGTGTTTGGTTTGGCAGTGTGATCCGTGGGGATAAAGATCATATTGAAATCGGTGAAGGTAGTAACATTCAAGATAATTGTACGTTACATACCGATCCACAGCATGTATTAACCATAGGAAAGCATGTGACAGTAGGTCATAATGCCATTTTGCATGGTTGTTATATTGAGGATGAGGTGTTAATTGGTATGGGCGCCATCATCTTAAATGGTGCTCATATTGGTTCCCATAGCATTATCGGAGCGGGGGCTTTAGTGACAGAACATATGCAGATACCTAAAAATAGTATCGTTGTTGGCTGTCCTGCTAAGGTTATAAAGGCAATATCAGCACAACAAATACAGGAAATTCAAGACAATGCTATGCATTATGCACAACTAGGCAAAGAGTATAAGGAGCTAGCTATTAAGAAGTCAAGCCTTTTTGAAAAAGATTAAAAAAGCATGACAAAAACAAGTGCTGGTAAGAGCACAAAAATTGATCTTTGAAAATTAGATAAAATTGACTAGTAAAGAAGGGTTGGGTCGAATGATTCTCCAGTAAGTTCTAAATGATAAATCATACGTAATAGTTTCTTAACGACATGTGATTGTGCTACGCGGTAATTCTTTCCTTCATGAAGTTTCTTATAAAAGAATTCACGAAAAGTTATGTTATGAATAACTAAATAAGGAACTGCATTAAAAAGGACATAACGTAATTCAGAGGAGCCATGCTTTACCATTCTGCCATTATGAAAAGATGTTCCAGATTGGTAAATGGCAGGCTCTACTCCACAAAAAGCACAAAGCTGTTTAGGATTACTAAATTTCGAGAAGTCGCCAAATTCCCCGAGGATAGTCGCAGCACTAAGCGTACTGATTCCCGGAATAGTATCAATAGGAGAATGCAGTTCTTCCATGATAGCTAAAATTTCCTTCTCAATGCTTTCTATTTGCCGTTCAAGAGTATTTACGATTTGAAGTGCAGAGGAAAGAATAAGGTCATTGTAGTTAAAATGATGCCCAATCGTATGCTTTGCTAAATCACGAAGTTCTTCAAAACTAGAAGTTGGAATGCGACGAGATTTATTATGTAATAGAACACAGTCTTGATGAGTTAAACGTTTCATACGATCCACTGTTTTATATTTGTTTAAAAGAAATAAAGCAGTATCACTAAGTTTGTTATGAAAGAAAGCTTTAAATTCAGGGAATTCCACATCAAGAATATTCGTGATGATAACGTATTGGTTACTACGAGAACGAATCAGCTTATTTCTTGCACGAGATAGTTGCTTTAGAGCCTCAGTGTGGTATGATGAATACAGATAGGTTCTAGAAGCACCTGTGGATAGATATAAAGCGATGATACGAGCGTCAATTTTATCTGTTTTGGTTTTTCGA
>NZ_SMBP01000004.1 GCF_004341945.1 Longicatena caecimuris | reverse complement strand
AATGACTTTTCCGTTGGTGTTACTAAAAAGTATGGTTTCCCATCTTTCTTTCTCTTTCTCCAATGTTGAAAATCAAATCCTACGAAAGTAAAATCGTCATCATGAAAATCTACTATCTTTGTCTTGTTCATGGCTATTTCCAATCCTAATTCTTGGATTACTTTTTGCGCCAGTTCTCCTGCCTCTATGATTTTCTCTTCACTTTCCGCAAACAGTAGAAAATCATCGGCATATCTTACAAAGTAGATTCCTGCTTTCGCCAGTTCCCAGTCCAGTTCATTCAAATAGATGTTTGCCAGTAATGGAGAGATTACTCCTCCCTGTGGTGTTCCACTATTTGTCTCAAGATATTTTCCTTCTTCCATATATCCTGCTTTCAGCTATTTCCATATGAGGTTCAGCACTGTACCATCTGCGATATATTTATTCAATACGCGCATTAACTGTTTATGTGGGATATTATCAAAGAATCCTTTTATATCACAGTCGTAGATATAATTTCTTCCTTTTTCTATATTCCACAGTATCAACTGCATTACTTTCTCCATACCATAATTTGGTCTGTATCCACAGGAACATTTATGAAAGATTCCATTCTCAAACTTTGGACTTAGTATATTCACTAGGGTCTGTTGTATGATTCTATCTTCTATCACAGGTATTCCAAGTGGTCTTTTACCTCCACTCTTCTTAGGTATATACACTCTTCTTACAGGTGCTGGTGTATACGTTTTTGTCTTAAGTTTTTCTAGGATTTCAAGGATTCTTTCTTCCGACTTTTTATCAAATTCCGCAATGGTCTCCCCATCTATCCCTCCGCTTCCTTTATTTGTCTTTACTTGTTTCCATGCCTCCCTCAGTTTCCTGTCTCTTAGCATTTGACCATATAAAGAATGCCACTTTAATTTTAGTGGTTCGTTCATAAAACTCTTTTCCTCCTTCCCCACACATTTGGTTCGTCTATACCTCAGTATCGTGACCATTGCCATTGTGTGAAATTTAGTTAAGTCGCATAAGGTCAAGCCTCTTCACATTCAGTCAAGCTTTGGTTTCTTGACCTACTCCGCTACTACAAGCTTGTCTGACTACTCCATACGTCTTATGAATTTCGCATTACGCTTATATCATAAGACCCTTTGCGAGTATGGAGTCCTCACAGGGTCATCGCTATATCCCTACTGACATGCCAACTATCATCACGTTAATACTCCTATCTTCCCATCCAATTCATTGAAGAAGATTAGTACATAGACTTCCCATTTTTTCGCATGGTCGCCAAGTATTCCCGCCGCCTATATAGTTCACACTACATTTCGGCCTGCCAGTCCGTCTATGGACCTCTCGGTTATCCACAACTCCTTCATACGATTTCTCACAAAACCGCACTAGTTTAGACTTTCTGTCTTGCATTGGAGCTCAACAGAGTAGGACTTTCACCTACATGACACCTATCTTTTCAGGATTCATTTATTTTCGTTTATACTCTGTATCGTAAATACAATCCTTAATAAGAAAGAAAATTCAACCATGCCTGTACATGGTTGAATTATAGCGACTGCCTGTCGCACAAAAAGTCATTCACCTTTTATGAATGACCCTTTCCCTTGATTATTTTTATTTCATTTCAAAAAATCGCCGATTCTGTTCTACTTCTCGACTCTTAGGCTTATACACTCCGGCCAATTCGTTATATTGAACCGCTCGATCCTTATCCCCTAAACGCCACCAGCAGACACACAATTGAATGGCTGGTATATACCCATAACAATCTTCACGAATAAAAGCACCACTGGTTTCATTCATCGGTACTTTCATAGCACATTCATACCAAAAGATAGCCTCTTTATACTTCGCTCTATCCATAAAATGCTTTGCGATATCGCAACATAACTCGGCGTGTGGTACTTCATATTGTAAAGAGCATAAAAAACTTTCTAATGCCTTTTCTTCTTTATGCAAGGCATAGTAACAATATCCCAGCATCTCACAGGCATCAATTTTATTTTCTATCCAGCCGCTATCTTCTTTTAAAAACTTTTTGAATGCTTTAACGGCATCTTTATAGCGCTTATGATAGTATAGCTCTCTGGCATAATAAAACTGTTCCCGCGGATTTAACTTTTTTCCTTTATCCAACATAGCTTCAAAGATGCGCAAATTGCGATTGGCATCACTCACATGCACCTTGCGATGACAGATTCCGATATCGGTATAAAGCAGTCTGCCTGTTAAGGGAATCACTTCATGAATTTCCCCTTCCCATAAATGCAATTCTTCCCGTTTTACCATACGTTCCCGATAATACGAAAAAGAAGGATTTCCATCTTCATCAAACGCCGTATGATATTTCATCATAACGATGGAAACTTTTTTATCTAGTTCTTTTTTTAGTTTCTGTATCTTCTCAATATCCTCATTTTCTACCACATCATCCGCATCCAGCCACATACAATACTCCATACTCGCCTTGGAAAAAGAAAAGTTACGAGCCTTGCTGAAATCATCACACCATGAAAAATCATATAACTTATCCGTATACTTCTTTGCGACTTGCTTTGTCTTATCCGCACTTCCCGTATCGACGATGATGATTTCATCCGCAAACTTCTTTACACAGTCTAAACATCTTGCCAATACATCTTCTTCATTTTTTACGATCATACATACACTGATGCTTATCAACGATATTCATCCCCTCTCTCTCAAAGAAAAGGATAGTTTCCCATCCTTTCACTGTGCATTAGTTATAGACATAATAAGAACTAACGTATCTGATAAATAATCAAATATGCATTTACGGTATGATGATTGCTACAAGATTCTATCGTATTGTGGCAGTCTGATACCAAACGAATGCTATTGTTCGGATGCAATTCTAACATGACACAGCCTCTTACAAATTGGTTTTCGCATACTAATGGCATGCGGGATTCTTCTAACAATTCTTCATTATTAATTTCTAAAGCAAATGCATCGCCATCACATACCGAAGAACTGATTAAAACACCATATTCCGCGATATACGTGCCTTCCTGTTGTGCAATCAGACTTGTATAATCATTTGAAATCGTAAAGCCATCACTGACATTGCCGCAATCAAACACCAAAGCATCTTGAGGACATAGTGATTTTGGTGTAAATGATGTTAGCGATGCGGATGCATAATGGATGATAGGTGCACTTTCTCCGGCAGGTCCGGTGTTTCCTTGCGGTCCCATAGGCCCTGTTGCACCAGTAACACCGGTTGCGCCGGTATTTCCCATAACTCCTTGTATACCTTGTGGTCCGGTAGGTCCAGTAGGCCCCTGAATACCTGGCACTCCTTGTGGACCAGTTACTCCTTGCGGACCTCGAATGCCTTGTAAGCCTTCTCTGCCTTGTTGGCCTTGTAATCCTCTGGGACCCTGTGGACCTCTTGGTCCTCTTGGACCCATGGGACCTGTTGGCCCCATACCTGGCTGAGGGCACCATGCCTCTTGGTTTCGATAATCTTCCATTGGATGAAAATCATCATAAGCACAATTGCCATCCGGATAATCATAATTACCGTTATAGCCAAAATCCGCCTCATTTCCTCTATCATCACAGTTACCATAATCGAAACGGTTTTCATCATTTGGATGATGCTCATAGCCGTAGTCGTTTCCATATCTGTTCTGGTACATAACATTCCCCTTTCCCTTGTACGCTTATCACGTTCAATCCACTATATGCAGGTATCGGGATAGTTGTGCCGATGAAATCGCACAGTTCATGATATATGACCAGAACAAAGAGAATTCAACTTGGCTACTTCATAACCATGGCGCAAAATACGTTCAAAATCATCTTTCTTTACCCGCTCTAAGGTCGTCTTATAAGAACTTACGCGTAATACATCACTTTCCTTTAGCGATGCATGAAGCAATTCTTGTTTACGGGCAAAAGATATATCACAATGACGCAGCATATCCTTACTTTGACTGCCTATTTGTAAGAAAAGTCCTTGTTTATTTTGCTCCATAAAATCTATTACTTCCTGCTTACGGAGGAGCTGGCTTTGTGTCATACTGATTGCTAATAATCGTTTTAGATTACTGAATGAGTATCCAATGGTCCGCATCTTGTGCTCCAGCTTGTCCATAGATGCATTACTGACAATAAGATAATTAATATCTGGACACAGCTTATTTTGCCCTTGAAAGGAAAAAAGCGGGTCTAAGCCCATATTATCATAAACACCGCCATCCCATAGATGCAGGGTTTCATCTCTTACCCGAACAATCATAGAGCCTGTAACATCACTCCATACATACGCTTTTGTCTTTAATGTATATGGTCCGATGAAAACAGGAAAACCGGCACTTGCACAAATCGCATGACTAAGAGGAAAGCGCGGACGTTGCACAAAGCTATACTGTGAGCCCATTCGCTTTGCGGATATGCGAAAATCTTTTCCCGTTTCATAAGCAGTTGTATTGATGGTCCATAAAGGAAGTGTCGGGATATCTTGTAAACAGGCCGTGATCTTCCATCGTTTTTCCATGACATGCGCTAACAGATTTGCTTTTTTATTCCAATAATAAGGGGATACAATAAGCCTGCATAAAGCCGTCCATTGAATATCTTTTGTGATAATATCACGTTTCATAGCCGGAAGAACTTTTGATAAAAATGTTACATCGGATGGCCATTGATTATCATTGTTCGCAAAAATCAGACCTACTGCAATACTTGCCCCGGATACACTTGAAATATGGTGAATCCTTTTCAGCAAACCTTGCTCAGCAAGCCATTTTAAGACACCTAAATGAAAGATGGCAGCACGCATACCGCCACCAGATAATGCCAACCCTATTTTCATATTCTGTTTCAACATGATATAGCCCCCTTTATAGTCTATGCCTAGGATTTTGCCAATATGAAAGGACATGGACCATATCGTACATGCTTTACGATGCGCTGATGAAGCATAGAAAAAAGAGGTGTAACCTCATCAACTTGTCAATCTTGTCTATTTCGTTACATCCTCTTCCATGCATTTGCAAATATCCTTATCCTTGCTCTTTAGGAAATAGTGCCTGACGCACATAACGCTGAGCCTCTTCTAAATCATCATTTCTTACATAAAGCTTATATGCTATGCTCATATCATAAGAAGAGCCTTTTATGACTTCTTCCGTATACTCATCATGAACCTTCGTCGTTTTAACGGTGTATTCTATACCATGTAATGCTAACGTACGAGTTACTTTATCCAAGTTTTCTTTCGTATACGTTATAAATACTTCACTGCGATTAAATACATGTAACATCTTCTTCATCTCCCTTTTCTTATCCTTACTATAGTGCTGCAAGTGGATTTGGTTACATAGAAAATCACCTTATGCGTTTCAAAGTATGCTACTTGATCTTTTTTTCTTGTTTGCTGTTGTGACAAGCATTCCTACTAAGATCGTAAACGTCTGTTTATCTTCAGCAATCAAAAAGGCATCGTTCATAAAGAAATTTACTTTCCCATAATATTTTTTCGCTTATCTTCGAAATGCCTGTTATCCTATTTTTATTATAACGGTTATTTCCATAAAATGTCAGTAAAACATGATAGAATATAAAGCTTTAAATAATACTATAGTATTAAGATGAAAGAGGCTGTAATAGTTGTTTGATGCATAACCGCTTGATGATGGATTCCTTTATTCGCATTCTATATAATGCATAAACCAATTGATGATATATACATGCAAAAGTATTCTTTGGAAGCGAACTCGGCTGTTTTTTTTCGCATACATATATAAAAATACGATGATTGACTTGCTTTGATCGTAGCATTTCCTTATTGTGCTTTCAATCCTACGCCGATAGAAAAAAGTGACAGATTGCTCCATCACTTATGTATTTGCTCATGTGAGATAAAGAAGTAAAAGAAGTGTAAAAAATTTTGCCGTTCCCTGTCCGGCTGACTGCCGGACGGGTCGGGCTTTAGTCGGGCAATTCTACCTTGCCGACAAAAGAGTAATAGATTTCGATTTCCTGTCTGCGGAGCTTCCCCCGGCGTTTCCCGTCAAGGGCTTCCGATTCGTGGATTACGATTTTCTCCACAAACTCCCGCAACAGGGTAGGGGTGAGTTCCTCAAAGCTGGTGTACTTGCGTACCACTTTCATAAACTTTTCAGCGTTTGCCGTGGCTTCCAGCGTTTTAGAAAGTTCGCTCTGCAAAGCGGCGGCTTTCTCTTTCAGTTCCTTTTGCTCGGCTTCGTAGTCTGCCGAAAGCTCCGTGAAACGCTCGTCCGATATGCGCCCGGTCACGCTGTCCTCATACAGCCGCTTGAAGATAGCGGAGAGTTCCGCAATCCGTTTTTCTGCCGCTTCCAGTTCTTTCTTCTTGGCGGCGTTGCGGCGTTTGCTCCCGTCCTCGGTCTGCTCGGTCAACAGCTTCATGAACCGGGCTTCGTGCTTGGCGGCGTAGCTGGTGACTTTCCGTAGGTTCTCGGTCACTCCGGCGGTTAAAAGGTCGGTGCGGATAAAGTGCGCCGTACAGTCTGCCGTGCGCTTCTTGTAGCTGCCGCATATGTAACAGTCCTGTTTCCGCTTGTCCGTCTGATACCTCTGCTGGTACATGACGCTTCCGCAATCCGCACAAAACAGTATGCCAGAAAACAAGCCCACTTCATCATAGCGGTTGGGGCGTTTGCGCTGCTTGCGTAGCTCCTGCACACGCTCCCATGTGTCCTTGTCGATTATCTGCTCGTGATGGTTCTCGAAGATTGCCTGTTTGTCCTCGCTGTTGTAGATAATCTTGCTGCACTTGTAGGATTGCGTGGTGGTCTTGAAGTTCACAAGGCAGCCCGTGTATTCCCGGTTTTCAAGGATATGCACCACGGTGTTCGCCGCCCACTTGCACTCATAGCCGGGGTGGTAGCGGCGGGTTCTCCCTGTCCGGCGGTATTCCAGCGTTCCCGGCGTGGGGATTTCCTGCTCCGTGAGCATACGGGCTATCTTGGTCGGACCGTTCCCGGCAAGGCAAAGGCTGTATATCTGCTTCACCACGGGGGCGGCTTCCTCGTCAATGATGAAATTTTCGTCCTCGTCCATGAGGTAGCCGTACACGGGCTTGCTTGTGACAGGCTTCCCACTCATGCCTTTTGAGCGTTTTACCGCCCGGATTTTCTTGCTCGTATCCCTCACCAGCCATTCGTTAAAAATATTACGCAAGGGCGCAAAGTCATTCTCGCCCTGTGCGCTGTCAACGCCGTCATTGATTGCAATGAAACGGACGCCGTTCTGTGGGAAAATCATTTCCGTGTACATTCCCACTTGTAAGTAGTTCCGCCCTAACCGTGACATATCCTTTACGATAACCGTTCCCACAAGCCCCGCTTCAATGTCGGCAAGCATGGACTGGAAGCCGGGTCTTTGGAAATTTGCCCCGGAGAATCCGTCGTCCGTGTACCATTTGAGGTTGGAAAAGCCGTTCTGTTTTGCGTAGGCTTCAAGGATTCGCTTCTGGTTGCTTATGGAGTTGGATTCGCCTTGAAGCGTGTCCTCGTGCGACAATCTCGGATATAGGGCGGTAATCAGTTTTTGGGTGGTCTGTCTTGTCATGGTTTCCTCCATTTCCGACAGCCAGCCCCACTATTCCGTAGGTTTATTATACCATAGGGCGGGGCTTGCTGTACAGTCCTTTTTGCTACTTTATGTCGAAAAATATCACGTTTTTTTAACAAGGTTTATCACAATAAATGCGTGGTGGAAAATTGGGGCTTCATGTGCTATACTTTACTAAAATCAAAAACCAATTTACAGACAGAGAGGGTCAACATGGACGAAAAAAACAATGTAACAGAGCAGTTAAAGGAACTTATTACCATACACGGTTTTAACAAAAACACGCTTTCCCAATATTTGGGATTACCGCTGGACAGCATAGAGGATTTGTCGAATGGAAACATTGACTTTCTGCCGGACGATTGCTCATATCGGTTTAGGCTGTTTAACAAAATCTCGTTCCTTTATGCAAGCGCAACAGAGGACAAGGATTTGAAATTAACCGCATTTTTACAAGTGCTTCTTTCACATCATGGCTTGTCTAAGAAAACGGTTGCTGCTATGGCTGGTGTGGAAACAAAAGACATTGAAAGACTTTTATCAAACCCGCCCAAAAAAGTATCTGAGGAAATCAAATTCAAAATAGCAGTTACCGTTATGTCATTGCGCTTTTTCTTGAAAGATTGTGAACCACAATTATAAATCCCCTGTTCCAGCGGTCACGCTCCCTGGCATGACCGCTTTCTCATGCCCGGTTTATGCGGTAAAAGGCGACTTGTGCCCGGCTGCGCTTTCTGCTTCCAGCACTTTCATCATCTTGTCGGTGGCGGTGGCGGTAGTGCCTTGTTTGAAATAGCCGGAAACCACAAGGACGGTGTTCCCCCGGCGTACTTCTGTCACGCAATCCGGGCGGCGGGCGGTGGTGGCGGTGCTTCTCTTGGGCGTGTCGGTCATAGGCAAATCTCCTTTCCGTTCAGCAGCTTTTTAAGGTGTTCCATTTTCTCCCGTGCTTTGGCTTTTCTGAAATTCTCCCCGGTAATGCGGACGGGGGTACACATTTCCGTAAGGCGGTCATATATCCGGGCGTGGGCGGTGTCCTCCGGGTTCTGCAATTCTTCCAGTGTCAAATTTGTTGTGACAATCAGCGGCTTGCCGCTGCGGTATCGGCTGTCAACCACGTTGTAAACCTGTTCAAGCCCGTATTCCGTGCCACGCTCCATGCCAAAATCGTCAAGGATAAGCAGAGGGAAGCTGCAAAGGCGGGCTATGTATTCGTTCCTGTCCTTGTAGCTGGCGGCAAGGTCATTGAGGATAAGGGCAAAGTTTGTCATGCACACGGAAACCTCTTTCTCCATGAGGGCGTTGGCGATACACCCGGCGAAATAGCTTTTGCCTGTGCCTACCATGCCCCATAACAGATAGCCGATATTCCCGGCTTTCATTTCCTCCCAACACTCTACATAAGCATGGGCTTTGTGCATTTGGGGGCATTTCCCGTTGTCGTTTTCAAACGTCCATTCCCGCATAGCCGGGTCGGTGAAGCCTGTCCGTTTCAGCCGTTCCACTTCCTCCCGGTGCTTGTATTCCCTATGGCTGGCTTCCAGCATTTCCCGGCGTTTTCTCTGGCAGTCACATTCTTTCGGGTGGCGGTCACGCCCGAAAAAGGTTTTGCCCTCCGGGAAGTAGGCTTCTTTGGGCTGGCGGCAGCTCCCGCAGTATAAAAGCCCGTCCTCCCCGGTGTAGTCCTCCGGCTCTGCTTCCTGTGCCGTGGCAAGCCGGAAAATGGCGTTATTGTAATCACACATAAAATCGTTCCTCCTTGTTCATGGTCTTTTACGCCCTGTTTACGGGGCGTTGTGTCTATGCGGTCAAAGGCTCTCGCCCTCTTTGTAGGAATAATCGGGGATTCCTTTCTTTCCTGTGCCTTTCCTGTCACGTCTTGCCCACATACGGACAGCGGCGGCATGGTTGGCGTACACTTTCCCGTAGGCGGCTATGAACTCGCTCAATTCCTCAATGAACCGTTCCAGCCTGTCCGGGTATTCCCCTTTCAGCTCCGCATACTCGGATTCGGAGAGGAAAAGGTTTTTATATCTGCCAAAGGGTGCGGGCTGCTCCCCACTCACTCCTTTTCGTTGGTTCTCTTTTAGTTGGTTTATAGTAAGTTGGTTAGGGGTCGGTTTTCCGTCCAACGCAAAGGTCGGTTTTCCGTCCTTATGAGGGTCGCTTTTCCGGCTATCAGAGGGTCGGTTTTCCGGCTGTATGGCTGTCATATGGTCGGAAAACTGTACCACTGGCATTTGCGGTATTTTCACATAAAGGCGGTTCGGTGCGGAGAAGCCCCGGCGTTCCCTCACCAGAAGCCCGGCAGCGTCCAGCTCGTTCAGTGCGCTTTTTATGGCGGTGCTGCCTTTATCCAGCGTTTCCGTTATCTCCGAAACGGGATAGACAATATATGTCCTGCCCTCGCTGTCCTGCCAGCCGTTCTTCTGTGAGAGGGTGGAACGGTCAAGAAGCAGCCCATAGAGCAGCCTTGCGGTATGCGACAAGTCCATTTTCAGCAGAAAATAGGGATAGGGCAGAAAACGGGGCAATATGGTGTCGGCTGTGATGTAATCGGTTATGGTTCTCACCTCCTGTCTGTGGCTTCCTGTTACGCAGTTAAAACGCTGTTTTCGGGGGTAAAGGATAAATGTATCGGCTACCCTTTGAGGGCGGTCAAAAAAGCCTTGATTTACGGGGGTCTGGAATATCCTAAAGCGTGACATTTATCCCTCTGTTTCCGCTTGCGCTGTGCGGCTTTGATTCTTTTCATGCGTCCGGCGCACTCCGGGCAGTATTTCCCCCGGTTTGACTTGGGGAGAAAATACCCGCCGCACTCGGTACAGCGTTTCCTGTCTGCCCGGTGGAGCAGGGCGGCTTCCAGTTTCCCGTCCAGCGGCAGAACGGCGGTAATGAACCAGCGGCATAAAAGGGAATAGCTGATACTCTGGACGCATACGCAAGGCTCGCCGTTATCCAGCAAGATACAGTTACCGTTATCATAGTTACAGCACTCATGCACAAGGCGGCGGGCGGCTCTGTACTGTGGGTAGTCCATGCAGGGGCGTTTACCGTTCATTTTCCCGCCCCTTTCCCCGTTCCGGCTCACGGCGCAAGATTTTGTCAAGATTACTTTTCACGGTCTGCAATTCCCGGACGTTCTCTTTCTTCTCCCGGTACTCGTTGTAAAGGGCGTTTTTCTCTTTGGTAAGCTGCTCAATCTCCGCTTGTAAGGTCTTGGAAGCTGGCAGCTTTGGGATTCCCTGTGCCTTGAAATACCGGGCGGCAGATTCGGAAATGATAAACTCGCTTTCGTGCTGCTCCCGGTAGGCTCTCCGGGCTTTCTCTGTTTTCTGCGCCCGCAGTCCGTCACGGGCTGGCTTGGTCTTGATATACGCCAATAGCTGTTTCTGCAAGTCCTTTTTCTCCCGCAAGGTGCTTTCCACGGCTTTCAGTTTCCCGGTAGTTTCATGCAATCCGGCACTGGCGGCGGCAAGGGCGGCTTCCAGTTCTTCCGGGGAAGAAAAGCCGGATTCCTCGTAAACGCTCACGGTAGCCGCCATTTGCTTCAAGTTGTACAAGGTCGCCCATTTCTCGTAGCCTTTCCCCTTGCCCTCGGCTTTCTTGGCGGCTATGTCTACCATGCACTGTACGCCGTCTTGTTTCGGGGCGTTTATGGCGGCTTTGTTACGCTGTAAGCGGTCTTTTATGCTCCGGGGGTATTCCTGTTTGGGTGTGGGCGTTTCGGCGGCTCTGGCGGCGTTCTGTGCGTTTATGGTGAGTGTTTCCAGTATGGCGGCTCGGTCAAAATCATCACCCAGTTTCCGGGCGGTGATGGGCTTCGTCCTGTCCGGCGTGAGATATGACAATCTTCCCCGGCTCTCCTTGACGGTCACACCCTCCCGGAGCAGCAGAGAGGAAAAGTCGTCAAAGGTGGCAGCGGCGACAAGGGCTTTCCGTATGGTCTGCCGTAGCTTCTCCTTGTCGGTTTCAAACTTAGTCTGCTTGGTCGGCTCTCCTGCGGTGGCTTGGGAAGCGTTCTCTTTATCCAGTGCGGCTTGTCCTTTCCGCTTCGCCCAATACTCACGCTCGGTAATGCGATTTTTGCTCCCGTTCAGCAAGTCAATCTGATAGAGGTTTTCCCGGTGGCACATCTCCATGACTTCCGCTTTGAAGTATTCCATAGCTGCGTCCGTACAGCGGTGCTTGCAGCCCTCCCTTGTGTCGGCTGGTCTTTCCATGTAGGGAAGCAGCGGCACTTCCGCAATCCGTAGGGAATTGATTACGATATGCACATGAATGTTGCCGCTGTGGTTATGCCCGTCCGGGTGGGTGCATACAAGGGCTTGGTGTCCGGGGAAATGCTCTTTACAGAACTGCTCGCCTAACTCCTGCGCCCGGTCTACGGTCAAGCCGTTGTCTGGTGCGTCACGGGGGTCAAAGCTGATGATATAGTGGTGGCTCTTTACGTCCTCCCGTTTCTGGTTTTTGCCGTATTTGAGATTGGAGCGCATACAGGCGATTGCAAAATCTTCCTCACCGCAATTCAGAGAGGAAATGCGGTAATCGTCACGGAGAACAAGCCGCCCGTTTCCGTCCAGTGTGGGCTTCATGGTAAACTCGTCATGCTCAAAGGTTAGGTACTGTTCAGCCGCCCCATAATCGGCATTTTTAGAGCTGATATGTTTGAATGTTGCCAACGGCTTCACCTACTTTCTGCAAGACTTCAAACTTCAAGGCGGCAAGCTCCGCTGTGGCGGCTCGTACCTCTTTTGAGAGAGCGTTATAGGGTGCGCCGTACTCGTTTAGACAGCGGGCAATCTGGTTCAAGTTGCCGCCGATTTTCCCGTACTCGGCTGTAAGTTTCCCAACGGCAGAGAGTAACTCATCATTGACCGGGGAAACAGTAATGACCGGGCGTATGCTTGACTTAATGAGGGCTTGTCGGATAAATTCGGCTTGGCTCATTTTGCAGAGGGTGACACGCTCGGAAAACTCGACGTATTCTTCCTCGGTCAAGCGTGTCTTGATTATCCTGTGGCGGTGGGGCGTGTTATATTTCTTCATGGCTGTGAACCTCCTTTCGTGGGTGGATTTTTTCAAGCGGCGCAAGCCGCAAAAAGGCGGGCTTGGGGTGGCAACCCCAACAAGATTCCCATAGGACAAAATGAGCCGGTAGGCGAAATTTGGTACTGTGGTAGAATCTTGCTCTAAGAAAGTGGCGGCTTCCTCTGTGTGGGCTTTTGCTGATACCCCCGGCTTGTTCGGCGTGGATTCTGCCAACTATGCGGCGGTATTTCTCCCTCTATTACTTACTACGCACGGCAAGGCAAATCTGGCAAAGTTCCCCGGAATTTCTTTTCGTGTTTTCATAATAGCATTTGACAAAAACGGAAGAATCAGTTCCGTTTTGCAGTGATATACGGACGGTTTCAAAAAATGCCAAACTTTCCGGCAATTATTTTTCCCCTTATTACCTACTACGGGAAAAAAGAAAATTTAGGCAATGTTTTCCGAAAGTATTTGAATTAATTTATTGCGGCGCAAAATCCGGCTTGGTTTTGGGCGCAAAAAAACAGGAAACCTTTTCTTGATTTCCTGTCTTTGGCTGCCGCTGATGGGCGGCGGTTATTCTGTTATCATTCCCCGGAAGCAAACTTGTAGCCCACGCCTAAAACGGTCTTTATGTAAGTGGGCTTGCCACTGTCCGGCTCTATCTTTTTCCGTAGATTGCATATCACATTTGCCACATTTGACTGGCAGCTTTCGCTTTCCATGCTCCACACGGCTTCAAAGATTTGCGCCTTTGTGAATACCCTCCCCGGACTGGCGGCAAGGTAGCAAAGTGTGCCGTACTCTAAACGTGTGAGAGGAATGTCTGACCCGTCTTTCAGTACCCGGCGTTGGTGTAATCTGATTTCCAATCCCGGAAAAGTAAGTGCCGGGGAGTGGGGCGGCTGCATGGCTTCCAGCGGTATCATATCGGCAAGGGCGGCTATGGCTTTCTCAACCGCTTTTTCTTCGGTGTCGTTAAACATAAGCATAACTATTTTTGCGACAAATCTCACCTCCTGTTAGGTAGGCTGTCCGTCAAAGCGGAACTGGAACAGGGCAGCGATAAGCCGCCGTTTAATGTTGTCCTCGGTGTCCTTGTTGACCTGTCCGTTTTCAAGGGAAGCAAGCCGGATTCGCTTGCTGTAATGCCGTAAAACCTCGTCAATGGCTTCCGGCTCTCCGCTGGTTGCTCTGACAATAGTTTCATACGGTACAAGTTTAGGATTCCTCATGGAAAAGCACCTCCATTTCCTTATGCAGCATTTGCAAGGCACTGTGTATGTGATGCCACGCCGTACTCCGGCAGCGTCCGTATAGTTCCCCGATTTCCTGCTGTGTGTAACGTCCAAAAAAGTATAGGTAGATGATTTCCCTCTTTTTCTCCGGCAGAGAGGACAGAGCTTCGGCAAGATTTCCATTTGTGAGGATAACCCTCTGACCACATATCGTAACAGGGTATTGCTTGTAAGGGTCTATGAAATATGTGTCTGACGTACAAAATGGATAAAACTTTTCTTCTGTGAGGTATTCAAAAGATATTTCCCTTTGCCGCCGCTTGTCCCTGTCACGCCATGCGTTGATTGCTGCATAGTGTATAACAATTCTGCAAAAAGCGTTAAATGTGTATTCGATATGTTCTTTGTATGCTTCCGAAGAAGTCACTGGCAATTCCCCCTTTCCACCACAATAGGAACTGTTATTCAAGCTATAAAAGATAACAAGTCGGCAGGTCTTTCCAAAAAATAATCTGCCCGTATGTGCTTATTATGGCTACCCCATACTGCCAAAGCAAAATCAATTCCAGCATTTTCTGCACTTATACTGTCATATTTGCTATCTCCGATATAAAGCACTTTCCTATGTTCTGTTTTTGATAATTCCACATATTTCAAAAGCGGTGCGGCATTGGGTTTATGTTCCTGTGTATCGTCCGCACATATGATTGTTTTAAAATAATGGCTGATACCAAACTGGCAAAAATCATGTGTAAATTCTTCCCTTGTCTTTGAGGTGACAATTCCCATTTTATAATCCAGACTTAGAAGATTTTTCAATAGTCCGGTTATTCCGTCAAATACTTTAATAGTATCTGCATATTTACACATATTTTTATCCCATAATTCTGTCGCATAGGAAATGTCTTTTATCTCAAGTTTTTTCAAAGCGTCTATCCCGGTAATCCCTAACGCAAATTTTAGTTCAGAGCATGGTATCTCTCTCCCCAACAATGCCCTTATGGTTTCCTGTAAGGAATGTAAGACAGCATATTCCGTATCAATCAGAGTACCGTCAATGTCAAAAACGATATGCTTATATTTCATGTAGCCGCCTTTCTTTGTCTGTATCAAAATGACGTATCACCCTGCATGGATTCCCTACTGCAACACAATTAGCCGGGATAGGGCGGTTTACAACACTTCCAGCCCCTATTACGCTGTTTTCTCCTATGGTGACTCCTGGCAGAAGAATACAGCCGCCGCCAATCCAGACATTATTTTCTATCTCTATCGGACGTGCATAGGTTCTAAAAAATGTTGTCTGGCGTTCCCTCCAATCCGGCACAAGCCTTTCCATTGGTAAAACAGGGTGCGAAGATGTATAAATCTGCACATTTGAAGCAATCAAAACCCTGTCACCAATTCGGATAGTTTTGTTATCCACAAAGGTACAATTCATATTGATTATCACATCATTTCCCAAAAAAATATTTTTTCCATAATCACAATGAAAAGGTGTGTCGATTGCCACATTTTCCCCAATTCCCCCCAACAGCTTCCGAAGAATGGAAGTGCGTTTTTCCATATCTCCATAATCAGAGAAATAATATTCCCGTGTTAATTCCCTTGTGCGGGCAATCTGCTTTAATGTATCGCTGTCCGCAGTTTCTAAAAAATCGCTTGCTTCGTAATACACAATATCCCTCCCTAACGAAAACTGTTTTCCACAACGCCCGGAAGCAGAGTATAAACAGAGCAGCCAATCTGTTCTTCAAACAGTTCTTTAATCTCTAAAATTTTTTTCCACCTGTCTATTGTCGCCGGGTGGATGCCGTACCGTATTGTCACATCTACGAATCTCTTTTCCAAAAGGCAGAACCCCGTAGGCATAGCCAATGCGTCACATAGCTGTACCAGACGGTCATAATCATCATATACCGCATTTGCAACAAAATCTTTCATAAACAGGTAATCCTCATCACTGACATCAAACTCTCCGATAGAAGTATCAATATCCTGTATCATAAATGCGTGGGATATACATATCTGTGCAGCTTTTCCCCACCCACGCTCCATACAGTAACGATAGCCGTCTATCAAATGCCTTTCCGAACTCACTCCGGCATAACGTCCAATATCATGTAACAGCCCGAAAAGATACGCCTGTTCAGAAGATAAATCTTTACAGTGTGACGCAATATTTTTACAGGCTTTGGCTACATACCGGGAATGGTCTACCCATGCCCCCGGATTGGACTGCGCCGCTTCCGTTAATGTCATTTCCACGGTTTGAATGTTTAGTTCCATTTTAACTCCTTTCAAAAGGGCGGGGCTGGCAGATAAACCGTCCAGCCCCTTTATGATGAAATATTTACAGACAAATCAACAATCCCCGGCATAGTATGAAACAATGCTCATATAGTCCGTTGGATTAGGAATTTCTAAAACAAACCGCAGGCAGTTTTTGTTTTGGCGGTACTGCCGCCACAAACTGTCCTGTACCCTTTCTTCCCCATTGATATTTCGTTTTTTACCGTCCGGGCAGAGCATATTTACTTTGCCGGTACAGGCATTGACCGTATCTAAAAAATTTTTCATGTTCAGAATGTTCATTTTTACCACCTTGAACCCACCTCCTGTAAATTGCTGATTTACTTTACAGGTATCATTATAATGCAGGAAGTGCAGGAAAAATATTTCATTTCTGCCCTTATCTATCACTATTCTGCCATTTCTTCCGATATTCTGTTGGTGAACAATGTGCGTACTCCCGAAAAACTTTTCCAAAATAGCTGCTGCTCCCCAAACCGCAGTCATGGCTGATAACTGTAACAGGTTCCTGCCCCTTAGCCAACATCTGACAGGCGGCTTGCAGACGGTAAGCCTTTATATAGTCTACGGGGGTCATGTGCAGACAGTCATGGAACACTCTGTAACATTCCCTTTCGCTTAGATATGCTGCCGCTGCAAGCTCCGGGATAGAAATTTTCTCCTTATAATGCTCGTGAATGTATATCATCATCAACTTTATTTTATCGTTGCTCTTGTTCTGTTCTCCCGCCTTTTCACGCATAGGGCGGGATAGTTCAAAAATCATTAGCCATATTTCCGTTAGGATTTCCCGAAGTCTTATTTCATACCCAAATTCATCACCGGAAAAATGAAATGCTTTAAGAATAAGTTTCAAAATGTTTTCTTCTGCTGCATTGCCCGGAAAAAAAGGAATTAGTTCAATCTGCGGGGCAGTTATAACAGGGGCGATATACTTTTGCTCAATCCTGTTTCCCTGTTCTCCGGCAAGTAGGGAAACATCAAAAATATGAAGTAGTTGTATATTCTTTTCCCACTGTGATATTGCTTTTGTCATATGGAGTACGTTGGAATTTACCATGCCGCCGCTTCCGGCAGGAAACAATAGCTTTCCTCCCGGCGTATCATATTCAATGCTGCCGCTTTCCATGTAAAAAAGTTCCACCGTTTTATGCCAGTGCCACGGAACATAACGCCCTATATACTTGTCAAGTTCCGCTCTCGAAGCGATATAGGGAAAATCCTTTTCAAAATTGGGAAGCAATTCTTCCTTGCTTCCAGTATAAAATTCAATGCTGTGTATATTTTTCATGTCTATTCACCTGTATATCTGCGGTTTCGTCTGTTTTATTAAATATACTGGAATAGCTCTGTGATTGTCAATCAATATAGCGTGTTCTTTAACATCAAAAAAGAAGGAATGAGCGGGATTCCGTAGTAGTCGGCATTGTGGTAATGTGCATAACTTGCTGTCTTATGGAGTTGTGGGAAAGTCTGTTTGCAGAATGTGGGAAAGCTGCACTTTAGCTTTTCCATGTTCTGTGAACGGACTTTTCCATGACGGAATAGCAAGTTATACACATTTCCACGGTGCTTATCTTTTGGTCTTTAGTTCTTTTGTTCGGAATAGTGTGGTGCTGGCGGTCTATCTCTTGTTTTCGGTTGCTTGCTTCTTTACCGTACATGAGCATTAGATTACGGCTTCAAACTGCGGCTTGATTTTTTTCTTTGTGATAAAGAAAGAAATGACTAACAACAAATAGGTGATATCAAAATTTGACGGTGATACCAGCTTAATGAAGACACACGCTAAGATTGTTGCGGCATCGACACGCATATAAAAGCTGCCAAATTGATAACGACGAATGATTCTGCGTTTGATCTTAAAGTTTTGAAAAGCGATAGCCCCAGCAATACAAGCAACGATTGCGTCAATTGCATAATTGGCCAGGTAATCTTTTGTCAACAGATTCTTTAAGAAGAATAAGACCATCGCAATCGCAAATACCATCCAAATACTGCCAATCTGCAGTTTCTCATAATCCTGATTGCGTAATTTCTTTTTCATTTCTTTATACACAGGACCTTTGGAATACTTCGCCACATAGTCTTTCAAATCGCGAGGAATCACAAGTTGTGGCTTTTTCTGTGCCTTCATGCCTTCCATACATTGTTCTAAAGCAATATTGGCAATGATACTTTTATCCAAGTCACTCTTTTTCGTATCCTCTAACAGATAATCATACAACCGATAAAAGGCTTTCTGATAATCTTCATCTAATTTCTTTACTAGATATAAATTATCAATATGCAGTTGTTTTCTTGCCTTTCCATCCGCCATTAGTTCTCTTGTACCTCAATGCTTTCACTATCGGTAATATGTAAATTGGTATTATAGAATGTAGTTAATGCTTTTACCATATAGTAAGAATCTTTAATACCGGCTGTTTCATAAGATGAATGCATTGCCAACTGAGGTAAACCGATATCTACGGTATGCATAGATACTTTCTGACTGGATAAGTTACCTAACGTACTTCCACCGGCTGCATCACTGCGATTAGCAAAGTATTGTACTGGTACTTCGGCTTTTTCACAAATACCGCCAAAGACCGCAGAACTGATAGCATCTGTCGTATATTTCTGATTTGCGCTGAATTTTACAACGATCCCTTTATTCATATATGTACAATTGGTAGCATCTGTTTTTTCCGGATGATTTGGATGTACCGCATGCGCATTATCACAAGAAACCATGAAGCTTTTTGCGACTGCTCGATAGTAATCTTCCTTTGTGAATCCCATGTTGTCATTTATACGCTGTAACACATCGTATAAGAAGGTTGAACATGCACCTTGTTTTGTCCCTGAGCCGACTTCTTCGTTGTCGAAACAAGCAAATACATTTACCGCATGAGTATTCCCTTTACTTTCTAATAATGCTTTTAAAGATGTAATGGCACACTGTAAGTCATCCAGTTTAGGGGATGAAATGAATTCTTCTTTTGCACCCCAGATAGATGGTGCCATACGATTATACAAATACAAGTCACAACCGAAGATGTTTTCTCTGGTAGTGCCTAAAGCATCGGCAATTAATTCATAATAATCATTTTCTGCACATTCTCCTGCGGAAAATAATGGCAATAGATCTACTTGATTATTGTATTTCATACCATTGTTTACATCGCGGTTCATATGGATTGCCACATTAGGAATTAATACAAGATCCTTATCGAAGCTAAGCAGCTTACTGACAAAGGTATTGCCTTCTTTTACTAAGACACGTCCGGCAATGGATAATGGACGATCCATCCATGTTGCACATAACATACCGCCATAGCCTTCTGTATTCAGTTGTACATATCCGCCTTTTCCTTTTAATTCCGCAACTTCTTTCACTTTGAAAGTAGGTGAATCGGAATGTGAGGAAGTTACCTGGAAATGATAATCATCTAAATCATTTCCTATCGCAAAAGCAATCAAACTGGAACCATTGCGTGTCGTAAAATATTTACCACCGCGCTTTAATTCCCAGCTTTCACACTCTCTTAATTCTTCATAACCAGCATTTTTTAACATTGCAGCCATTTCCGCAACAGCATGGAAACAGCTTGGACTTTTTTGAATGAAATCTAACACTTGTTTTGCAGTTTCTTTATACATATATAAGCCTCCTAAATTACTCGTTTGTATTATAGCATTTTTCCATGTACAAGCCAAACAAAAAGGCAAGACTCCTTAAGAATCTCACCTACTTTGTTTTTATTTTGTGCTAGCTTTTTCGTTTTTCTTAATCAAAGGCAGAATCATACCTAATGCAGTCAGAACGATTGGTGTCACTACGTTTAAGAACATAGTGAATAAATCATCTGAATACATACCCATGATACAGCAAGCTGCTGTGACAAAGAAGCACCAGAAGCCCATTACCAGTGCAACCGGCTGATTCTTCGTGAAACGATATTCCGGATGGAATTTATCTCTAGCTTTACGCAATGCGATATAAGCCGCAAATACCCACAGATAACGCAAAGGCATCGTTACAGAGTTCAGCTTGTTTAACTGTGCCAATACACCGGCTGCCCCTGAACCACCAATGATCTGAATCAGGATGATCGCACCTGATAGTGCAACAACCATCCAAATACCATTGATGTAAGCACCAAATTTGTTCTGTTTCAACAGTTTAGTTGGAATGAACTGACGTGCATCTTCGTTATCCAACAGCATACGCAATGGTGCATCAATGCTGACAACCAACGTAGAGAACTGACCGATTGCATTACAAGCCGCATAGATGATCATCAAAAGATTACCTACATGATAGTATTCACCCAGCTTCTGGAAGGCCCAGTAAGAACCATTGGATACATAAGAGTTAAAGCTTTCAGTAGAACCATTGATCAAAGCAGGATCAAACATCATGCCCATTGCAATTGTTCCCAGAATTGCACATACCATAACCATGATTGCCAATGCAATCATACCTTTTGGGAAGCCCTTTGCAGGATCTTTTACCTTGTTTACGTATGGTGAAATCTTCTCACATCCACCAACAGCAAATACCAGAATGGATAGTGATGTAAAGTAATTTACATTGAACTGTGGAATGATGTTATCCCAACTGAAATCCATGCTTAAGTAACCACCGTTTGGATTGATGATAGGTGCCGCAAACATCATGACGATGTAAAGAATTGACATAACGAACATACTTGTTCCTGCCAATGTTGCTAATTTCTTCAATGGATTTAAACCACGGCTGGCAACCCAGCAGAAGAATAAGAATACACCTAATGTTGCTAACTGCACACCGATCGTAGGGAAGGTATCGTATGTAGAACCATCTTGGAAGACCATCCAGCTTAACGCTTTCAAGCCGCCGCTGCCCTTACTTGCGATGTAAGTGATGTGGCATGCCCAATAAGTCCAACCTGCATAATAAGCAAATTTAGGACCGATTGTTTCGTGAATCCATGAAGAAACACCGCCACCTGAGTTTTTAAATGCGGAACCAAGTTCACCAACCATCAATGCATAAGGCACGAAGTATAAAGCGAACATCAGAACCCAGCTGAATATAACCTGAATACCGTTGAAATAAACGAAACCATTTAATACGTTTCCGAATCCCCAAACAGTAGAGAATGCCATGAAGGCAAGGTTATACCAGAGAATTTTCTTTGAACTTTCCATTGTAACCTCCTTAAACTCAACGTTCCAATAATAGCATAAATCAAAACTGAACGCTACAATAATTTAGCTTTATACTTACATTTCGTATATTTTGTCTATCGCATGAAAACATGAATTGCTAACTATTGGAATATCATTTTTAGATAATTACGCAAAAAAAGGAACCTCATCAAAAAGGTTCCAAATATGCTAAGCAATCGTTAATTAAATATCCATGTATTTCTGTGCAGCTGTCACAATCGCCATTTTGAATACTTCTTCGGCATTGCAGCCACGAGATAAGTCATTGATAGGTGCATTTAATCCCTGCAGGATTGGTCCGATAGCTTCCCAGCCGCCTAAACGCGCCGCGATCTTGTAGCCGATGTTACCGGCATCAATATTGGGGAAGATAAACGTATTGATCTTACCAGCCACCTTAGAATCAGGTGCTTTTAATTTTGCTACTTCTGGTGCTACGGCACAGTCAAACTGAATCTCACCTTCTACCCCGAAGTCTAATGGCATACGTTTTAAACGTGTTGCAGCCTCTTTTACTTTATCCACACTGCTGCCCTTTGCTGAACCTAAGGTAGAATATGATAACAAGCCAACACTTGGTTCAATACCAAACTGGCGAACCGTATGTGCTGTCTGTAAAGTGATTTCCACCAGGTCATCTGCACTTGGATCAATATTGATAGAGCAGTCACCCATAACCAACTGTTCTTTATCTTTTAATAAAATGAAACAACTTGATACGATAGAGTTTCCCGGTCTTGTTTTTACCAGTTGTAGTGCAGGACGCACTGTATCCGCTGTTGAATAGGTAGCACCACCTAACAAACCATCTGCACAGCCTAATTTTACATACATAGTACCGAAAAAGTTTGTTTTCAAACAAGCTTCACGTGCCTGTGCTTCATCTAATTTACCTTTACGTAATTCAACAACTTTGGTAACCATCATATCCATATTCTTATATTCTCTAGGATCCAGCATTTCAATGCCTTCCAGATCATATCCCAAAGATGCGGCAGCACCTGTAATTTCAGCACGGTTTCCTAACAGTACAGGCACCAGGATGTTTTCCTTATGTAAACGAACAGCAGCTTCCAGAATACGTGCATCTGAACCTTCTGTAAAGACGATACGTGTTCCTTTACCCTTAATTTTTTCAATCAATGTGTCAATCATGAAAATATCCTCTCTTTCTTATTTTCTTGCTTTACCATTTTTTATTATACACCGCTTGTTTGCATAAAAAAAGGATTTTTTCACAAATGATTATTTTCACAAAGAAAGATACTGCCATTTGTCAAAACGGTTATATAAAAGGATGGAAAAAGGGATACGTCTTTTGATACGTTCCCTTCTTTCATCTATTATCCTAAAATGCCAAAATAAGTTAATGCAATTGCTGCGATCATGATACCGAAAATCAATCTTACCGCTTCCTTGCCATTGGTTTTCTTCAAACGCCAATAACAGAATAGCGTAACTAATACCGGTAAGAAACAAGGCATGATCTTATCAATGAGTTCCTGAACGACAATCTTGCCATCACCACTGGCAAATTCTAAAGGGACACTTAATTTAACGGTTGTGGAAACCAAGCAACCGGCTACACAAAGACCTAAAACGGTAGCAGCACCGGAGATGCGTTTAATGACTTCATCACCCGAACCGGAGTTAATGATATCCATGCCTTTGGTATAACCGATACGGAAACCAAACCATTTCACTCCCTGATTGATAACATTGAAAACGACAAAGGTGAAGATTGCGCCAAAGATATTTCCGGTAACCGCCATAGTTGCGCCGATACTTGCGCAAATTGGCCACAAGGTAAACCAGAATAAGCCATCACCTAAACCGGCAATCGGTCCCATCAAACCTGTTTTAATGGAAGTGATGCTGTCTTTTTCCGCTTCTGGTGTATTTACCTCCAAAGCGGCGATAAGACCAAACAATAATGGAGCTAGGGTTGCATGTGTATTAAAGAATTCCAAATGCCGTTTGATTGCTCGTTCTCGTTCCTCAAGTGGTGCATCCTTATATAACCGTTTTAAAACTGGTGTTAAGGTAAACAAACAGCCATCCGCTTGTTGGCGTTCATAATTCCATCCCCATTGGAAGGTCAGATGATTGATAAACATTTCACGATAGACCTTATTGGTCATTTCAAATTTTTCACTCATTATAAATCAATGCCTCCTTCCAGCTCCATCGCTGTATCACGTTCTAATTTTTTACGTTGTACATAATTGTAATCGTGAATACCGGCAAATACGATGCCAATTAAAGAAACTCCTAATACCGGAAGACCTAAGTATGCGGCAAAGACAAAACCAGCCACCAGATACATCCACATATCTTTTTTCAACATCATTGTCAGCAACATACTAATACCTACAGCAGGAATGATACCGCTGGCAACATTTAAGCCATTAATGATAAATTCAGGCAACCATTCGATGAAATCAGATAATACGGTATTGCCAATATAAACAGCGATAAAACATGGAATCGCACGTGCTAAGAATAACAGAACACCACTATACAAATGCCAGCGATTCGCTTTGTTGAAGTCACCCGTCGCAGCATCAATTTCCGCGCGGTGAATATGAACGGATAAATAAGTTTGTAACAAGACAATCAGCTGCAGAATCAAGGTTGCTGCCGGAACGGCAAAGGCAACACCGGCTGCCACACCGCCGCCACTGGTAATACCCACAGTAACACCGACAATAGCTCCACCGGTGATATCGGGAGGTGTATAAGCTCCGACAGAATTTACACCCAGCCACATCAATTCCAAAGTACCGCCGATAATCAACCCCTGTGTAAGATCCCCCAGAATTAAACCGGTGATGGTTCCGGCTAACAGCGGTTTACGAATCTGCAGCTGCATACCTCCATCATCGAGTGAACAAAGACCAGCCCATAAGGCCACAAGCAATGCTTTCACTAACATAATCTTTTTCTCCTTTTCTTATTTGGTTTTTGTTAAGACATCTTTCATGTTTAATAATTCATCTCTTGGTACCATTTGTATTTGTACATCGATTCCCATTTCCACAAGTTTCTCAAACGCTTCCCTTTCCTTTGTCGTAACGGAAACAGCCTTGGCGATTTTAATTCGATCATTTTCAAAACGCATACCACCTACATTCAATACCGGAAAATTGACACCTCCTCTCGCCAAACGGTATGCATCAATCGAATTCGTTAAGATCAGCATCGTACGACGATGAATCGGATTCTTCTTATACACCTCAATAAAGGCATCTACACCAAAGACTTTTACCTTCACATTCGCAGGTGCCGTCATCGATATTACGGATTGTTGCATCTTATCTAATAAAATCTCATCATTAATGATCAATACCTGTTCAATCGAATAGTTGTTGATCCAAGTCGTCGCTATTTGACCATGAATCAATCGATCATCAATTCTCACTAACTCGATAGCCATTTACATTTCTCCTCTCTTATTCATGATGCGTAAGGATGAAGCCAAGATTTCTTTACTATCCTCAATCAGCTCACACACCTTCATCGCTGTTGTATTGCGGCGGTTCACAAGTTCCACCAGAATCGCTAAGTTATAGCCGGTCAAAACCGTGATATCTTCTTCATCCATCATTAAGCGAACAGCTACATTGTTTGGCGTTCCACATAATAAATCTGTGAATATCAATACCTCATCACATTGTTGATGCAAACTTTCATACGCACGCTTCATCTGCTGACGTGCTTCTTCATTGTTCATCTGCGGTGTTATGGACACACATAGCAGATGGTCACAGGGACCAATAATCATCTCCAGGCTGTCTTTAGCGCCCAGACAATACTGCCCATGACTTGCCAGCAGAATACCCACTTTACTCTCCATGTTCTTCCACGTCCTTTCACTTTTTTATTAGCAAATCTCATGCCAAAATTGAAAAAAGGCTTATTTATCAGCCTTTTCCTCTCTATGATACACATGAATACAGTGATGACATCAAATGGATACATGCGCATTCTCATCTGTATCATCTAAAATGATCTGCATAAGATAGTAACACTCTTCCTGATTGATGGTGATGTGAAAACTCGAACGAATTGCCTCCAGCTGCTCAGTTACGATTGTATACAGCTTTGAATGTTCCTTTACTTGTACCATTGTTTCTTCGTTTTGCTCAAAATGATATTCATCAAATAACAAACGTTCGATCATGCAAGACATATGAACAATCAAGCGTGTTAATGTTCGATTATTTAACGTCTTCTGTAATTCTTTTTCAACCCCTTCGATAAACTTCATCAACAATGGATAAAGTTTTTTAGAATTCAAATACATCAGATATTTATCAATCGATTCAAATGCTACATCGACAAAGACATCACGCTCAAAGCTTTTAACTACATCACTTTTATGAAGGACATCAATATCACCGATGATTTCAAATAAACGCTGCACCCCATCACTCATTAAGATATCTTCCATTGAAATAAAGGGATATTCATGAAGTCCTGGATCTACATTGCCGATCATACACAGCACTTCTTTGTTTTTGGAAGTTTCTTCTATCATACTGCGAATCTTTATCAAAGAATCATTACTCAGCGCAAGAATATCAATTGAAAAGATACCTTCCTGCTCTAACAAATCTTTTAAATATTTCTCTAAATAATGTGCCGTACCATCACCGGAATAACATATTGTATAAATGATTTTTTCACTGCTTTGCGCAATATGGTTATGAATATGATGTTCCAAGGTTGCATCGAGCTTTTGATTCATCCGCATGACATCCTGTAAAATATTACTCAGGGTATATTGCATAAAGACGGCTTTTCTTGCTGCATCAAGCAATAACAGAGTGTTGATTGTTGGGATGACAACTACATGATAAGATGTTTTCTGACGCAGCGTTTCTTCTAGGGAAGTAAGGGAACCCATATCGACAAATAATAAAATTTCATTCCCTTTTGGTTCCTGTTTGATCTTAAGAATCAACTCATCCATAATTTGATTTACATTTTTGGTCAAAGGCATATCCATCGGAATCAGATAATGGATTGATAATAATTCATTGACCACATCGGCAATATTACTTGCCAGACTTGTCCCATGAGCAACAACAAACATACTAATACCACAGCTTTGTAAGGTATTCGTTGTAAAGGTATTTAAGATACATGCTAAGGTATGCAGTTCCTGTGCAGGAATGCGCAAATGAAAATGTTGTTCAATCGCACGAATGAGACTGCGGGCATCTTCCATGGTCGCCACATCATAATCCTTCAGATCCTCTTCATGAGAAAAGGCATCCAGACGATTCTCACGGATATTTTTTAAATAAAAGGCAAGTGCCGCGCTTTGGCTGCGGCCAATAAGCACATTCATATTATGTAATACCCATTCATGAATAAAAGCCATAATTTCACGGATTTCGGTATCTATGATAAAGGATGGCAATTGATCATGTTCCAATGAACGGGCTATCTTTTCTACATACTCCTCAAAGGAAGTCTGAATATCTGATTTCGTTACATCTAATTGTGGTGGCGCAAATAAGGCCGTGTCATCTTCTTCAACCATAATTACATCATATGGCTCTACGATATACGTATCTTGTACCAACACCTTTTCAATCTCTCTTCGCTGTTCGATATCCAAATCACTCATACCATCTTTAACCTGATAAGATAAAGCATAGTTATGAATACGTATTTCATTGGTTATTTCCTTATTTTGTTGATCACGCATTTCAAGATAACTGCGGGCAATTGCCAGTTTTATATCATTCTTTAATTGTCCGATGTTGCCCTTGGGCTGATAAAGCAGTAAAGTTGCCATTGTATCCTTATCTATCACGATCGGACAACCGATAGCAGATGCTTCTAATGAAAATAAATACAAGATCATTTGTTTACGTTCATTAAAAGATTTCTCTTTCAAACTTGGTATTTTTATGACCATCGGAATTCTTCGTAAAAAGGTGGTTAATAAATGATTATCCGGATCTTCAGTAGTTGCTAAAACTAAGGTTACTTTTGCCTCATGCTCACTGTTAGCTTCTCCCAGCATACGATACTTTTTCTTATCGATGAAATAAAACAGCATCTCTTGTCCTTCGGGTGGTAGACGATGCACTTCATCTAAAAACAGCATACCGCCATCCGCTCGTTTTAATAAGCCTTCCTTTGTTGCATCGGCTCCGGTATATGCCCCTTTGACACTGCCAAATAGCTGTGAAAGTAACAATTCTGCATTGTTGGCATAGTCGGCACAGTTAAATACGACAAACTGACTATCAGCAGTAAAAATGCCCTCTTTTTTTCCAAAGGTGAAGATTTTCTCGGCAAACAAACTTTTTCCGACGCCACTTTCACCCAACAGCATCGTATGCAAAGCTCCTCCCGGATACAATATTCCTGCCTTTGCCGAAAGAATCGCATTCTTTAGGCTGGCATTATATCCGATTAACGCAGTAAAGGGATCTTCATAATCTCTTACCTCATGAAGATCACCTAATAATTCATTCAAATTGGAACAGGTTGTTTGTGCTGACAGCGTCTTATGCGTTACTCGCATAAAATGTTCCTGTGAATAAAACCGATACATCTTATTACCGCAAATCTTGATAACCTTGCCTTCTTGAAATAGCTTATTCACATCTACATTCACATTATTGCGTAACAGATGCAATTTCTCAGCAATTTCATAAACACTGATCCCCTGTACGCCTTGTTTTAAATCGGTGAGCGTGTGTGTTTGACAATAAGCATTGATTACTTGCATAATACTATCCTTGCGCATATTCACACCTCCTGTGTATGTGTATTATACATTATTTTACTAAATTTGTGATGGTATGGTAAGCGAGATGAGCATAGTCTACACAGGAAACTTTTGGTAATTTTTCACACATTGCGCATGTTTCTAACGACACAACACCATCAAATTTTATCTTTTTTAATGTATTCACAAAACGTTTCCAATCAATTGTTCCCATTCCACATAACAAATGCTGATCTAGGGCGGCATAATTATCATGAACATGCAAAACCTCAACATAGGAGCCTAACACTTCGGCCATATAAGAAGGATCTATGCCATTCACATTGGCATGACCGGTGTCCAGGCAAGCCACAAATACATCACGGGAAAGTTCTTGCAGATATGCCAGGAGTTCTTCTGCGGTGCGAAAAATGGTATCAACAGGTGTGTGTGTGATAGGATGATAGGCAAACATATTTTCTAAGGCGATCTTTACATGATGCTTTCTTGCCAATTCCTCATATTCCCGATACATTGCTAAATTATATTCCTTGGCATACGCATGTGCTTCTGCACTGCCATAATGTAGCAGTTTGCGTGGATGCATCACCATATAGTTACATCCTAACAACTCAGCAACCGCAAAGCCGCGCATCGTCATTTTCTTTAAAAAGGCCTCTTGCTTCTTTTCTTCTGGTGTAGCTGCTACATCAATGCGTCGATGGTACAACGGGGCATGCATCTGGTGAATACGTATACCAACTTCATCAGCGACGGCTTTTAATTGTTTTGCATAAGCGACATAATCCTCTTGATCATAGATAGAGCCTTCATAGGCATGCATATCATAACTATAATCAACGGCATCAAAGCCGATTTCCTTATATATCCGTAACACATCTGTTTCACTATAATGATGAGCCAGTTCTTCTGTTGTCATTCCATAGTACATATCCTTTCCTTCCTTTCATGATTTTACGATACACTTTGATACAGTTGCCTCATCGCAGGAAGCTTCCTGTATTTTCTGTTCATTCCTTTGTAGGAGTAGTTTTAATACCTGTGTCTGTAAGATGGTAAAACCAATACCGATCAATATCGAAATGCCGCCATAGGAAGCAAAGCCTAATAAGATAACACCAATATTGATATAGCGCATCGTTATGGCAACATCCAGTTTTTCATAACGTTTATGTAAGACAAGTGCTAAGACATCAAACCCCACGGTGCTAGAACCGGCACTGATACATAAATAATATCCTATTCCTACCAGTATGGCCGCTAAGATAATTGCAGGTAATACTGGTATGGACAGGCTATAACCGATTGCGTGAAAACTGCTGAACATGACCATATAACAGATACTGCTAAGCAATGACTTCATCAAAAATGCTTTTCCCAGGAAATACAGACAAATCCCCAACAGCACTACCGTAACACAATTGGTTATGACACTGATATCCACTGGAAGAAACGCATGCAGAATCATGGAAAAGGAGGTCACTCCGCCATTTACCACATGACGAGGTACCGTGATAAATGCATAGGCCGATGTAATACATATATTTCCAATTACGATACGCAAAATTTCCCTCATAACAAACACCTCCACCTTTTTTGTAGCAATTTCCATGCCAATACACGAACAAGGTATTTCTAAAAGCGCTTACTTACGTTATAATACATACAGGTGATGTATATGAAAATGAAACAGGAAATGCGTCCTACACTAAAACAAAAACAAGTCTTAACCATGAAACAGCAGCAGGATCTTAAGATCCTGTCCTTTTCCAGCAGTGAATTACAGACATATATTGAAGAACAGGTAGAAAGCAATCCCTTATTGGAACAGGATATCCAATATGAAACCGGCTATATCCAAAAGTGTGAGCGCAATTTTGAACTTATGATGAATTATGTCATTCAAGAACAAACACTCAGTGAGGTATTGCAGGAACAAATTCATCAATACAATAAACCACTTTTTGTTGATTTAGCCGTATTTCTTGCGGATCTATTGGATGATAACGGCTATCTGCCTTATTCCAATAAAGCTATTCAGCGATATTTCCCACAATATAGCTATGATGATATTGAAGAAACAATCAATATTTTACAAAGTTTTGAACCAAGTGGTGTAGGAGCCAGAAATCTTCAGGAATGTCTTTTAATACAACTGGCAAACCTTGCTCATCCCTATGCGAAACTGGCCATTCTTTTGGTGAATGAATATTTAAGTGAACTTGCTCAACATAAGTTAACGATTTTGGCCAAAAAGTTGGATGTGGCTATCACCGATATTCAAGAGGCTTTAAAACTAATCCAAAGCCTTCACCCAAAACCAGGATCGATGTATGCTGCTACTGCGGTATATTTGAATCCGGATGTTTATGTCGCCTGTGAAGATGGAGAAATCACGATTGAATTATTCCGTAACACCTATGGACTGCGTATGAATATGGAAGACTTTCCTGCTCATTATGAAGAAATGAAAGACTATTTGAAGCAAGAAAAGAAAAAAGCCGAAAGTTTATTAAATGGTATAAAAAAACGCAGTGACACACTGCTGCACTTAACAAAAGCCATTGTGGCACATCAACTGCCTTTTTTCACAGAAGGAAAACCGTTACAGCCGTTAACCATGAAAACCATTGCGGATGCCTTATCTATGCACGAATCAACCATCAGTCGTTGTGTAGCCAGTAAATCCATGATTTTTCAAAATCAGACCATTCCGTTAAAATACTTCTTTGTTCACGCCTTATCAAATGGCAGCGTAAAAGAAGTACAGGAACGCTTGAAAGAACTCATACGAAACGAAGATCACAAGAAGCCCTACAGCGATCAAAAACTATGCGATATCTTACTTCATGAAGGCTATACGATCTCACGAAGAACCATCGCCAAATATCGGGATGAATTTAAAATTCCATCAGCTGCGAAACGAAAATCTTATGAATCCTAAATTTCGATAATTTTTTTCTTGTAAAATACTACATACTATCCTATAATCAGCATGTAAGCAGAGTAGAGATTGAAGCGTTAAGTATCCGCGAACGGGGAGTTGTCGTCGGGGCGAAAAGAGTTTCTCTTGCGATTTCAGTCTTGCATCCCGCTGTTGCATAAGAAAAAAGGAGATACCTCTTTTTCCGTATGCATCACAGGAAAAGGAGGTATTTTTATATGAACTTTGCGAAAGAAATTATGCAGTTGCCAAAATTAATCAAAGAAAGCAGTAAAGAGATGAAGAAAGTGAAATCCATTTGCGGATGTGCGATGCTGACAACGTTAAATGTAGTAGCAGGCACCTTCTTTATTCCTCTTTCACCAACTTTACGTATTGGCTTCTCAAGTATATTTGCCGGTGTTTCCGGTATGATCTATGGGCCTGTGTTAACTGGCTTTGCCGGCATCATTGCCGATACCTTAAAATACATTGCCCGTCCGGATGGCCCGTATTTTCCCGGTTTTGCCTTGAATGAATTTTTAATCGGCATGATCTATGGCTGCTTTTTCTACAAGAAAGAATTATCGTTTCTCCGTGTTTTAGCCGCTCGATTGTGTATTACCGTCTTCATTAATCTTTTCTTAACTTCGTTATGGTTAAATATACTGTATCAAAGCCAGCTTTTTACCCTGTTGCGTATTTTCAAAAATGTAATCATGTTCCCTATCGATGTTGCCCTGTTATACTTTGCTTTAAAAGCAACAAAACGTATCCCTACGTGAGGATACGTTTTTTTATGACTATATGTCATCACGTTGCTTATAATCAGCTTAAAAAGCCTTTCAAAACCTTAAGTCGTTTATAAAATAAAAGAACCCCAAAAGGTGGATAACTACGATAAGGGGTTCAGTATAAAGATATTTACGTTTTACTTTACTATAGAGCACAGCTGCGTGGCCCGCTTTTACCGCCAACACGGATGATTTCCGCTTTCGGTGTGGTTTGTTTTACTTTAACAATGGCACCGGAATTTTCTCTTCCGATATATAAATCCAGATGACTTCCATAAATGGCTCCACCGCGATCTAATACGATTGCGTAATAAGGTTTATCCGGTGAAATACCACTGCCGCTAAGTCCATGGTTGCTAATCTTAATGATGGAGCATAAAGGAATACTTGGATCAGCTGCTATGATGTAATACTTCCCATATCGAATGCCTCTTTGCCAGCTGCCATCCGGCATCATAACGCCCATATCGGCATCCAAAGTAACGCCAAGTGAAGTTCCTCCACGTCCATCTTCACCGCCACAGCCATAACAGTCAACACCATAGGTTGTTGTCATAGGAGTAAAGGTTCTCGCCTCACGTTTTGCCTGTTCTTGTTGCTTTTTGCGAATGCGTTGATTCATTTTCACACTGTAATTTTTTATCGCTTTCTGTGTACGAAGGCTTCCTTTAACATCTCGGTTTTGTAACAGTGTGCTGAATCTTTGTGATACACTTGCATCATTTGCCATGAGCGAAAGTGCGGATACGTCCTCGGTGATATTCATCATTTCAGTTGTATGAAGTGCAGGCATCTGCGCTGCATCTGTTTTATTAATCGTTGTTATGTTCGCAGTGCTTAGCGTCTGTGTTGATGTCGATTTACTCCCGCTTGCACACCCATATAAAGCGAAAACACTGATGAATAAAGCGAATTTTATTCGTTTTGAGTTCATTGATGTTCCTCCTTTTGTACGAAACAAGCAATAGTCTAGCATACTTTTTTCAACTTGTCCAATTTTTTTGCTTTTTAACATGTGTTATTACCTATTTTTCCCTTAATTTATAACTTTATACCGAGAATTTTTCTGTCGAAATTTAGTTTTATGCCCTAAATATCGTCCCACTATCAAAATATGTATGTTGCAAAGCTTTATAATATGCGTAAAATCACTTGTGAATTTCGTTATATTTTCACATATAAAAGTGTTTTTTATCTTTTGTTTCATTTTCTGAAATCGGTATCACTCCCCTGTTTATCAGATATTCTGAAATTATCCGGCAATTGTGAAAAAGCAAAGAAAAACACCTGTAAATTACTGGGAATTTCTCCTCGTTTTACAGGTGTCATCAACAAATTCTTCAAATCACAAAACCCAATTCGCGCCTTTATAATTTTTTCTCAAACATAAGTTTTGTGCGTTTATGCAAATTTAAACCATAAACAATTTCATGATCGACAATTTCAAAACATTTTTTATCTGCATATTTTTCAGGTGTATGAGCATCCAGTCCATAGACTACATCCACAGGATACTGTTCTGCTACTTTCCAGAACGCGCGATATGGATAAGTATAACGCCATTCCTCACCAATCTGGCGTTTACCATATTTCAATCCATTTAGGTTTATCTCAATAGGAATGTTGGCATCACAGGCACTTTGACAAATGATGCGTGCTGCTTCCTCACATGCAGGTGTCCACTGTGGCTTACTGAACATAAATAAGTCAGGATGTGCGATAATATCCGGAAGTCCTTTTTCACACGCTTTACGGATAAGATTTGCATAGCGCAATACATCCTCATCCGTATTCGCTTCATAAAATTCCGGTTCATACAAGGCCGGACCATGCTGTCCGATAATCATATAGTCAAAGCGATCGCGATATTCCAACAATTCTAGCAACTGATCTTCAAAATACTCAAACTCTAAGCCAATGCGTATTTCAATTTCCTTTTCATATTTCTTCTGCAACGCTTTTACACTGGCGATATAGCCTTCCAATGCTTCCTTATCCATACGCTCTCCCGGTGTATGAACACCTGCATATGGCGCATGATCACTAAAGCCCATAACTTGAAAACCGTTGGCAATGGCTGCTTTTACATATTCTTCATCTTCTCCAATGGCATGCTCGCAGCGTTTTGTATGACTGTGATAATTAAAGTTCTGCATAGTTGATCTCCTCATCCTTATATAATATGATGTTTCCCTTATAACTCTTCTTCATAAGTAAAGCCTAATCCCTGTACTTCATTTGTATCTGTCACAATTACAAAAGCTTCTGCATCAATGTGACTGATCATATGCTGTAACTCCGGCAGCTGTTTTTTCGTTACAACAACCATTAAGACCGGTTTTCGCTCATTTGAATATCCGCCATTGGCCTCAAGAATGGTCGTGCCTCTTTCCAAACGTTCATGAACCTTATTCATGATCTCTTTATACTTTTCGGAAATTATCATAACGTTTTTAGCATCATGTCCACCTATCAACATGGTTTTATTGATCATAAAGCTGCTGACCCAAACAGATAAAATACCTGTCAATGCTGCCTGCAAGCCATATACCGCAGCCCCCAGTAAGACAGTCAATGCATCAATAATCAATACCAGAGATGGTAAAGGAATATGCGTGTATTTATTTATGATCAGTGGTGGAATGTCCATACCACCGGTGCTTGCGCCGGTACGGAAAACACAACCGACCCCAATCCCCATCAAAGCACCTCCATAAATAGTCGCCAAATATTTATCCATAATAAAAGTATCTGCCGGTATATAATGCGCTGCTAAAAATGATAACAGTGATAAGAATAATGGATAACAGATGGTACTTAAAATGGTCTTCATCGCAAATTTCTTTCCTAATATGAAAGAACCTGCCACGAATAAAACAACGGTTAATACATTTATCACAATTTCCGGTGTAACATGAATTAATGGCTCTAAGGCAATCGCCACACCAGCTAAACCTCCGGTCAATACATTATTGGGCAATATGAACCAGGCAACACCGATTGCCAACGTAATATTACCTGCTAAAATCCAAGCCAGATCCCGCAGCGTTTCTTTTGTATTCAGCTGCACAATGACCACCTCATTTCATAACGTTAATATTATACCATTCTTTTTTTTCTTCGTCTTCTAAAACCTAAGCACATTCATAATATTTACAAGCCATAAGAAAAGCATGAAACCTATGTTCATGCTCAATGAAATAATTCTTGTAGGAAAGAGCGCGGTTGTACTTTTGGCATACAGACACTTTGGGCAACCAATTCACCTGTGATGGTCGTCCCTTTCCCATCTCCTTCTATGATATGCAGATGGTTCTTTTCCCATTTGGCATGTACGTTATCAGACACCTCAAACATATCTAGATTATGTAATACCATTAAAATATAAGATTCTTCATGTACACCGCTCACCAATTCGGTATATGCATCTTGCATCTTTTCCTTAAACGGATATGTTTTTTGTGTTGTACTGTCAAAATGAATTTCATACTGCAAGGATGTCTTACTGCTACAAGTCATGATCGTCATAAGCACTGCCAGCCAAATACCTCCAATTACCATATATTTCTTCATACATTCACCTCATAGCTGAAGTATGCTCTATCTATCTTGTTTTAAACATAGCCGCTCACAATTTTATCCAAGTTCTCCATCACAAATACTGAAATGGAACATACACATGCAAAAGAATCATACTTAAATATGCTATAAATTATATAAACTCACAATGAATATACAAATTAGTGGTATAACAGAGGGGATTCGGGCTTAGCTTATTAAATGACGATACATACTAAAAAAGCCTTCTAGCTAAAAAGATATTTACGCTCAACCACCATAAAGATACTATTCTCGATAAATTGTATCATCGTTTTCCTTATAATATATTAAAGAAAACAGCCAACAAGTAAGACAATCACACTCTTATTCGATAAAACGATTCGTTAATAAAGACAAAACACTGGTATTTTAACAGGAATGTGTTAAAATACTCTAGGAAATTTCACGTTTCCCTTAAACTAGTCATGTAAGACACGGAGGTAAACTATGAAGTATGATTTGCTGATAATCGGGGCAGGGCCCGGCGGGATTTTTTCGGCTTATGAAGCAATGAAATTAAACCCTGAATTAAAGATCGGTCTATTTGAATCAGGCACATCTTTGGAAAAACGTAAATGTCCAATCGATGGTGATAAGATCAAATCCTGTGTAAATTGCAAATCTTGCAGTATCATGAATGGATTTGGCGGTGCCGGCGCTTTTTCTGATGGTAAATATAATATCACGAACCAATTCGGCGGAACACTTTACGAATATATCGGCAGAAATAAAGCCATAGAGTTGATGGAGTATGTGGATAAAATTAATGTTGAAAATGGTGGTAAAGGTACAAAGCTTTATTCTACCGGCAACACACATTTAAAAAAGGTATGTATGCAGAACGATTTACATTTGCTAGAGGCAAGTGTTCGTCATCTTGGTACCGATGTAAATTACATTGTACTGGAACACCTGTATCATCAATTAAAAGATCAAATCGACATTCATTTTAATACCCATATCGATAAGGTAGAAAAAGTAGAGGATGGTTATCGTATATGGAGCGGTGAACATAGCTTTACCGGAACCAATTGCATTATCTCTACTGGTCGTAGCGGCAGTAAGTGGATGGAAGCTATTTGTGATTCTTTGCATATTCGCACGAAAAGTAATCGCGTGGATATCGGTGTTCGTGTAGAGCTTCCTTATCGTATCTTCTCTGATCTGACAGATGAACTTTATGAAAGTAAAATTGTTTACCGAAGTGAAAAATATCAAGATAAAGTACGTACGTTTTGTATGAATCCACGTGGTGTAGTCGTAAGTGAGAACACCAATGGCATCATTACCGTAAATGGTCATAGCTATGAAGATCCAAAACGTTATACCGAAAACACCAATTTCGCGCTTCTTGTCAGCAACCATTTTACGGAACCATTTAAAAACAGTAATGAATATGGCGAAAGCATTGCCCGTTTATCGAATATGTTAGGTGGCGGTGTCATTGTTCAGCGCTTCGGTGATTTGATTCGAGGACAACGTAGTACCGAAGGACGTATAGCAGAAAGCTTTGTCACACCGACGTTATCCGCAACTCCCGGCGATTTAAGTCTGGTAATTCCAAAACGTCAGTTGGATGATATCATTGAAATGATTTATCGTTTGGATAAGGTTGCACCCGGGACGGCAAATGATGATACCTTGTTGTATGGTGTAGAAGTCAAATTCTACAATTTAGAAGTAGAAATTAATAAAAATCTGGAAACCTGTCATAAAGGGTTATTCGTTATTGGCGATTGCAGTGGCGTTACTCATTCCTTAAGTCATGCCAGTGCCAGTGGAGTGCATGTTGCCAGATATTTATATCAGAAATAGAGCAAAAATGAAAAATGAAGCACAAAAAAGGTTTGTATCCTTAGGTGAATATAGTAGCCTGATACAAACCTTTTCCTTTTATAATTCGCTTCTTCAAGCTTTCGTATAAGCCTTTCTTAAAATAGCGAAGAATATACATAATACTTCTAAAATAAGCTGTATGATGTATAAAAAACCATCATTTTATACTTTATATAGCTATTTATAGTATATTTCTACATTCTCTTATTCTCTGTTTTCCTTATCTTTTTCAGGGCGATAGGCAGCTAAACGTGTTTTCAGATCTTCCCCTTGCTCATGCAAATCATCCATAGTGAATACTTCTGCTAAGCGTCCATTTTCTAAAACAAGACAGCCATCCGCAATTGTCTCAATTTCAGCGATATCATGTGTGGATATTAACAAAATTCGTTCTTCCATAACTTCTTCTAAAACAGCATGAATACAATCTTCCTTAGCATACATATCCAAAGAAGTAAAGGGTTCATCCATTAATATCAATTTGGCATGTTGCGCAAAAGCAGCGGCCAGTTCTATTTTCATCTTTCCCCCTTTTGATAAAGACGCTATACGCTCTTGTGCATCTAGTTCAAAACGATTGAGAAAATGTAAGTAATCCTCCATTGAGAAGGATGGATAGTACTGCGCTAGAAATTGTCCGTATTCCTTTCCTTTCATATAAGGAAGACTACTGCCATCAGCACTTGCAAATGCGATATCCTGCAACTGTTCACAGGCAGGCTTTCCATTTAGCAAAATCTGTCCTTTATCTACTTCTAATAAGCCTAATATACACTTCAACAAGGTTGTTTTACCACTGCCATTGCGCCCTAAGATGCCATAAATTTCCCCTGACTGAAACGTAATTGTTATATCGTGGATACCCTTATCTCCTAAAAACAATTTTTCAACATGATGCAATTCTAGCATGTCCTTACCTCCTGTTTCTTCCTTTTCCAACACTGTGTAGCTACACCAATATTCGCGAAGATGCACAATGTATAGAATAGTATTTGAAAATATTCAGTCGTATACGTAATACGTAAGAAACAAACACATAACGAGAAAATTAAATACATCTTGGTGATAGGTTTCACCTGTTCTTTCCATAACGTCATGACCGCTGCGACAAGCAAGCTGGATAACTGCACAATTAATAAAATCATGCTGATAAAACTTAACACATTCACAGGCAAAAGCTTTGCCATAATCGTTTGTTGTTTTACCATTTGCCAAAACACCGGTGAGACATCGTTCACTTTGATATTCGTTGCCAGATAAGCGATAGAATGTTTATAATAGATGCCGTAAAACAGGAGATAGCCTATCATGAGAATACCCGCTATCACGATAATGTCGGCGATGACCTGTAAGAAATGCTGCTGCATCACCAATTGCCAACGCACCTTCCCTTTTTGATACCATGTGTACAATTGTAGAAAAGCGATAAGCAAAACAGGAACTACAAAAAACAAAAGCATAAGAAATGACATATCTGTTTCTTTCGGATAATCATGGATCTCTTGATATACACAATGAAAGTTATCAGAGAAATTCAGAAAGGTAAATGCTAAGCCATACAATAGTAAGATTTTCCACCATAATATGCTAAGATGATGCCTTATCTGATGCAGAACCACCTTCATGATCATCACCTCCGGATACGCGCTTGATAAAACATATAATACGCATCTTCATCTTCACGATAGTCACCTAACTGCCATTTTCCTTGATACACGTTTTGTTCATGTTCTATGACTTGGATATAGATACAAGATGCATCTTGCGTCAACACATAAGTTTTCCCATCACGATAATACACATCATCAACACTAACATTATCTAATTTAATCGTATCATAAGGGCATACACATGAGAGTTTCATCGTGTTGGTATCTAGACGATATAGTTTTCCATCCGCAAAATAATGGATATAGCCGTCGTTTTGCCATGTAAACTCATCGAATAATATTTTTTGTTGGGTTTTTAACTCTTTCTGTAAATTCCCTTTTTCATCATAGAGCATAGCATAAGTATTTCCCTTCGTATCATAGGCAATCACCAACAAACGATCAGCAACCTTTTCCATGATAAAATAAGAACGCTTAGCCGGCAGTGTAACCATTGGTGTAATTTCTTTTATCTTAACTTTATTCTCCTGTATCAAAGCTTTATCTTGCGATTCACAACTGATTTTATAAATATGATTAGCGCCGTGAAATTGTGTATTTGTCTGGGGCATGAAGTAGTAAACATTCTCATCTTTACCACGAATCAGACTTTCCGTAGGAAGAACATCTGTATACTTTTGTACTCCTCTTTCATTTACATCCGTATCCAATTGTTCTAACGTGATATAAGAAGTATCATCCGTTTGTTCCTTTATATCATAAAGTGTTTCCTGTAATTGATAGTGCTCATTGGATTTTACATGCTGTGTAGGTATTTTTATATTATTTGAACTATAGAACACATAAGCCGCATCAGCCTGTGGTATAACTCTTTTTATCTCATGTCCCTCTTCACTTAGATTCTTTGGTTTTCCTATGGCCTTTTTTGTCTGTTCATCCATTTCAAAAATACGTTCCATAGAAATTTCATAATCTTTTTGCTTTTCTTGTGTACTTTGACGAGTATATCTTTGGGTGATCTCTCCATCTTTAAGATCGAGATATAGGGTTCTGCCCGAATCTTGCATGCCGAATGTTGTTTCGATCGTCATCCCCGCTAAGGCGGATCTTGCTTTATCACTATTATCAAATGGAATATCTTTAGGAAATAATTGATTGACATGATAACCAAGGCATGTCAACAGCAATACTGTTGATGTTGTAAGATATAGTATAATTTTTTTCATATGGATTTCCTCCTGACGAATGCATGTTCCAACTTTCGATGCAATAATAGAATAAGCAGCAAAGCTTCTCCGGCAAAAATTTCATAGCGGTAAGGTAACATCAGAGAAGAAGAAAACAAAATCATATTCAGAAAAAGGATGATGACAAAGGTTATGAGCAGCACCATAATTAGGCTTATACGGCGGTCTAAATCAATTGCCGTAAAAGAGAAAGCGACCATGATATAGGCAATACCTAATAAAATAAGCAACAGACAACCACATTCAATAGCATTGATTGGCATCCAATCAGTAATGGAGATGAGCAAAGTTGCATACGCATATAGATTATTCATAAAAGGAAAGTGAAACGGTTGAAGGGCAATCATCATAAACCATACAAGAAAAGGGACACTTGCCAGCAATAAGACACTCGCATAATTGAAGAGTACTTCGCCAAAGATAAAAGAACGTTTCGATACCGGCAATACCTGTATGCGGGTAAGTCCGCCACTTTTGGCAAAATGGGTGAATCGCTTTACCTGTATCCATAATAATAGGATAAACCCTATGAGGATTATCATGATGTTTATTCCCATATCATGATAGTATAAGAGTTCTATATTTTTTAATTGCAGAAACAGCCATGTTCCTTCTGCCAATAGCACACAAAGAAATAAAAGGATAATTTGTGAGATTGCTGAGCGGCAAGTCATATTCATTAATTTCAACATGTTTTTCATAAGCTTCTCCTTACTGTATTATATTCATAATACACTCATTCGATAAAAAAATTATATTTTATCCCATAATGTGGTCATGATAGCAATCGTCTGCTGAAAATTCATGCCACAGCTTTTACAATCCGTGATAAAGGTTTTTACTTGTTGTTCTATGAGCTGGCAGCGAATACGTTCTTTGGTGTCTTGGGTTACGACAGCAATACTGCGAATATTGGATATTGTACGAATAAATCCTTCATCTTCCAGTAATTTATAGGCCTTTTGAACAGTATTAGGATTAATGGATAAGCGCAAAGCCAACTCTCGGCGACTCGGCATATCTTCACCATCCACAATTTCTCCCAGTAAAATGCCTTTTTTGATATAGTCAGCTAATTGCGGATATACAGCAGCTTTTTGATGAAATTCTATATCCTGCAGTTTTATCACGATACCACCTCCTAACTGTATTATACCCGTAATACACCAATGCGTCAATACATCTTTCTTCATAAGTTGTCCATTCGATAAAAAAAGGGTATACTAATACTAACACAAGGAGGAAATGTTACATGAAGATCATAAAACGTCTTTCGTTATTAGCCTTATCCGGCATCATGGCACTATCGTTAGGTGCCTGTTCTTCAAAAGATCCCCAGGAAGAACAAAAGAAATTCGACCATTTTATTGAAAAACAGTTCATACAGCAGATGGAAAGCGACTATACGACCATGCATGTATATCTGAAACAACCACAAAAACACGGTGTCGACCCAACGAATGTAAAAGTAAATTTAGGAGAACGTCCAACGATCGAAAACCAGCATAAAGCTGCTGAAAAAGCGAAGAAGGTCTGGGATGAATTTAAGGAATTTAAGCGTGATATCTTAAGCGATGAGCAGAAACAGACATACGATTGTTTCGAATATCAAGGAAATATTGAACTACAGCTGATGGATAAAAAGTTTGACTATTATCAACAGATGTTTGCCAGCATCTCGGGGATACATTATCAGATGCCAACCTTATTCTCTGACTGGGATTTACGTAATGAACAGGATGTTAAGGATTTAATCTTATTAGTAAAAGATGTAAAGCCTTATGTTGATTGCGTTATCCAATATACAAAGGAACAGGCAGATAAAGGACTGCTTATGACAAATTTGGATGATGTAAAGAAATATTGTGATGGCATTTTAAAAAAAGGTGAAAACAGTGCCATATTAACATCCATGTATCAAAACATCGATACTCTCAAGCTGAGTAAAACAAAAGCCGAATCCTACAAGAAACAATTGAAACAGGCTTTTACTACTTCCTTTCTGCCAGCCTATCAAGATATTAGTGATTTGATGAAAGACTTGAAAAAAAGTGGCAAAAACAATGACATAGGACTTGCTAAATTTGAAAATGGAAAAGCATATTATGCTTTATTATTACAGAAAAGCATTGGCAGCAATAAGAGTGTGGATGATATCAAGAAAATGATGAACACCAGCTTTAACACGCATTTACAAAATTTGCAAGGCATCGTAATAAACAATTTAGATATCGTTAAAAAAATTACAGAGAACAAACTGCCTGTCACTTCATTTAAGAGTTATGATGAGATATTATCTTATATTAAAACGCAAATACCAAATGATTTCCCGAGCGTTAAAGAATTAAAATATAATATTAAGGCAATAAATGACGAAATTGCCTCTAGCAGCGGTGTGGCAGCTTATTTTAACATTCCTCCACTTGATGGTGATGGTACAAAACAATTGCGCGTAAATCCAAAGACAGGGGCCATTAATAAGATTCAGACATATTCCACGGTTGCTCATGAAGGATTTCCTGGACATATGTTCCAATATAGTTTCATGTATGAGAATCAGCAAAACCTTTTCCGGAATGCCTGCATAGATTCCAGTGCTTATGTTGAAGGTTATGCTGTTTATGCTCAGTATTATGCTTATAATTATTTAAAGGATATAGATCAGAATCTCTTACTTGCTTTAAAAGAAAATGAGCTTGCCAGTTACAATATGATCATACTGGCAGATATCGGCATCCATTATGAAGGCTGGTCGTTAAAGGATTTCAAAGATCATTTCAATGCTATCGGCTTTCAATTAAGTGATCATGACGCTATGGTACAATATAGTCAATTACAAGCAAATCCTTGTGCCTTTGAACCATATTATGTTGGTTATGAAGAAATCGCTTCTTTAAAAGAAAAGGCGGTCAAGAAACTTGGCGATGCATTTGACGATAAAGCTTTCCATACGGCATTGTTAAAGAGTGGTGTTGCCCCTTTCAATGTTGTTGAAGAAAACATTAATGCCTATATTGAAAAAGGTAAATAAGAATAAAGTTCTATTGGTTACAAGCTTTTAAATAACACTTCTTTAGAAGCAAGGTTACTTGTGCATTGCGCAAGCACACTCTTTAAGAAAACAGTATACGCTTTTCCACATGATTATCGCTTTTGTGGATAAAGAAGTTCAGCTTTTTGAAAGATATATATAAAGAGTATCTAAAAAAACATGGTAAACTGAAGTCCACCGCAAAAACATGTGGTGCTTCAGTTTTTTTCTATACATTTACCGATATAAAAAAACGGTTTATGTAACACATGCATACGATATCATAATGGATAACGCCGCATTGTGTTTCTTTAACCGTTTTTTATTTTATCCTAAGGCATTTAACATTGCTCTGGATAGGGTTGGTACGATCTGGTTTTTACGTGATAATACATCTTCATGGAAACTGTGTTCCTCTTCTTTCTCATTTGGAAAGGCATCAAAGATGGCCTGTGCCTTATCACCGGATGAATAAAAGATAGAACCATTTTCAAGTATGCTGGTAAAGACAATCACACATAAATCTAAACCTTTATTTCTGGTGAATTCATCCAATTCTTTTTGTAATTCACCCTCTATTTCTTTCACTTCACCAACACTGGAAACAATCACCTGTCCAATCATTACCACATTATCATCTATTTCAAAACGTTTGATATCTTGATTGATCAGATCATGTACACTCTTTTGACTGATGTTGGAGCTTACCTTAAACATTTCCTTCGCAAATACATCGATATCCAATCCTGCTTTATCTGCCAATGTCTTGGCAATACCGATATCTTTGGCAGTGGTTGTGGGAGAGCGGAATTTCAATGTGTCTGATAAGATTGCCCCTAACAAGAGTCCTGCTAAGTCTTTCGCAATATCCATCTGATTTTCCATATAAATTGAAGTGATGATGGATGCCGTACTTCCGATGATTTCATTACGGAAGGAAATGGGGCGAGATGTGATGATATCACACACGCGATGATGATCGACAACTTCCAATAGATCGGCCGCCTCTATTCCTTTGACAGATTGCGAATACTCATTATGATCCACCAGAATCACTTTTTTATTGTGATGGTCCAAGATATGGAAACGTGATATATAGCCCTTTAAATGATTATCATTATCGACAACCGGGTAACTGCGATATCGTGTTTTTAACATTTTTTTACCGACATCTTCTACAAATTCATCCATATTAAAGCTGACAACATCACGCTTCATTAACAGTTTAACAGATGGTGAGAAATATAAATAACGAGAAGTATTCATTGTACCATGACCACTGATGATAATAGGACAATGATGTAGTTTCGCCAATTCCAAAACTTCATCATCAATAGAATCACTCCAAACAACGATTAAGATACCTGCCCCTTTGGTAATGGCCGTCTTTTGAGCTTTTGCATCATTTCCTAGCACAACCAGTCGATCTTGAACATCATAATTAGCCAGACGTGTTTCCGTCATGGCTATGATGCTGACTTTTCCATTAAAATGAAGTTTAGGATCATCATATATCATTCTGCCATTGATCGTACGACAAATATTTTCAATTGGCGTTTCTCTTAATAAAGCAATACCGACAGCTGTATCTCCCAAACCGACCGTTGCCAGATCACTCTTTGTTACCATGCCCAATAACTGACCTTTTTGATTCACTACACCATAAGACTGCTTGTTTTGTTCATTCATCATCTGCAGTGTTTCATAAATCGTCGTTGTAGGTGAAATCGTAAGTGGCTCATCCATTTCAATTTCATCAAGAGTAGCTCTTGCGTCTTCAAACAGCATTGGTTCTTCAAAACCAAAGCGGTCTAATAAATACTTTGTTTCTGCATTCAGTTCTCCTAAGCGGCATGGAATCGCACGAATTCCTTTGCGCTGTTTAAATAAGGCATAAGCAATAGCCGATATAATAGAATCAGAATCAGGATGTCTGTGTCCTGTAATATAAACGATGTCCTTTTTCATACATAACTCCTTTATTGTTATTACGTTTACTATTATACCCGACATCTAATAAATTGCAATTTATAGCCCTCTGAATTTTACGGTAAAGAAAAAGGTGTTGTATACCATTCACGTTTTTATCTTTACCAGATAACAACATGCATCGTATGCTAACACCTTATCTAACATCAATGATTTATAAACTTTTGAAATTCATCGATAAGCTTATTTTTCTCTTTATTCAACGTATCCTTCCATGAAGAAATCATATTACTACTTTCCTTAATGATTGCATCCTTTTTATCATCTGCCGCTTTATATACATCACTTGCATATGTATGTATATCTTTCCCTAGTTTAGCTAACTTTTGACTTGATTCAGTAGCACCGGCTTTGGCAGCTGCCTCTAAATATGTTCCTGCCTTAATCAGATTCTTCACAACCTCATCATCTTTTACTTTATTCATATTTTCATGTATGTACGTTGTTGCTTTCTTTATATCTTCTTTACTATATTCTTGCACATCTTGAAGCGTTTTTTTCGCTTCTTCTTCTAATTTTGTAACTTCGGCATCGATGTCTGCCTGTTTGTTATTGCTGCATCCCATAAGGCATATGGTAACAGCTAAAGCAGATGCCACTATGTGTTTCCCTTTCATAAAATAACTCTCTTTCTTATTTATGCTATGTCCTTCTTATGTAGGATTTTCTTCCTAAAAAACGCCGTTATCATCATTAGACATGCCAACAATAAGGTGATGGCACCCAGTATTAATGTATAACGTTCTAATTGAGCAATGTTGTCCTGCAAAGCAGCCGCCACTTTTGTATTCGCAAAGACATGTGCTAACAGTTGTGGTATTGTTTGTGATACAACAAACATCAGCAAACAGCCGCTTAACCATACCATGGTTAATCCTCGCAAACCTTTCTTTTGCATGACTAGCAATAACGAACATAATAGCATACCCAATTGGCTGATATAATGACAGATATCTCCCTTTAAAAAATATAAGATTTTAAATGCTGTCAGCTGTACATCACTAAGCTCTTCTTTCATGATATGAAGTGAAACATCATATAAGGCCTGTACGTCCATGGCATCAATTACCGTTGTCATAATGGCGGATACTTCTTTTTCACTTAAAAGCCCTTCGGTAAATAAGCTTAGTTCACTCGCATGTTGATTCGCCTGCTGTTTCAGTGTTTCATTGATCTTCATCGTTGTTTCACTTTGCGTATCTTTGACAATGTCGGCAACAAACGCTTCTGTATATACATTCAAGACAGCTAACACTTCTTCATCATTTACAATATCTTCTAAAATTTTGGTTAACTTTTCCGATTCTTCTTCTGCTTTTGGAAAGTTGATCGAGTTTAACCTTTCTGCTAATTTTTTCTCAATGTGGATCTGATTTAATACGACATGAACCATGGAGTGCTGAATCATTCTGGAACAAAAGGTGTAACCGCCAAATAACGTGATACAGCAAAGCAAAGCAATTCGATAAAACCATGTGATCCCCGACTTCATATGAATTTCTCCTCTTTTTTATTTCAAAAAAGCAATCGGATATATGCTTATTCTGTGTCCGGACTGGCAATAAATTTCCAAACAAGAGCAGCAATAGCTGCACCTACAAGTGGAGCTAAGATAAATAGCCAAACTTGTGATAATGCATCTCCTCCAGCGAACAATGCCGGTCCTAAGCTTCTAGCCGGATTGACACTTGTGCCAGTGAAAGGAATCCCCAAGATATGAATTAATGTCAATGTTAAGCCAATGACCAAACCACTTACTGCACTGTTTTCAATCTTGCTGGTAACACCTAAAATAGCCAGTACAAAGGTAAAGGTTAAGACAACTTCCACAACAAAAGCTTGTCCCATTTCAGTATGCAAAGCACTTAGCGCCCCATAACCATTTGTCCCCAAAGAAGCATTTGATCCAAACATGAAGACCAATAAAGCAGCTCCAACTATTGCACCTAAACATTGTGCAATAACATAACTTACAAAATCCTTTGTATCAAGTTTCTTACTGATCCACATAGCGAAAGACACTGCGGGATTAATATGGCATCCGGATATATTCCCAATAGAGTATGCCATAGCGACGATAGATAAACCAAAAGCAAATGCGATAAGTAATGTGGAGAGTGCCAAAGGCACATTGACACCAGTAGCTTGTACAAGTGTATTCGCGGCCACAGCACTGCCACAGCCAAATACCACAAGCACACAAGTGCCGATAAATTCTGCTAGATATTTTTTCATAACTTCCTCCTTGTATTTATTTCATTGTAGAACATGCCTGACAGCATGTCAAACAAGCCTTGTACTATTAGGTACATGTAGACAAAAAACATAAAAAGAAAAACAACTTAACGATAATTTATAACCAATATCCTATGATAATCACATAATCATTAAATAAATTGAAAAGAAAAATACAACCGCTTTCATTCATGGTGTATAATACACTTGTACTATCACGTGCAAGTTGTAAAGTACAAGTGCAGGGGAGCAAACAAGAATGAAAGAAAGGGAACTTATTATGGAAAACAAGAAAAAGCACTGGTTTCAAAACATGCTGCCATGGCAGAAAAAAAGACTCTACTGGAGCCTGTTTTTATTCCTTTTGATCTCAATTTCTTTCCTGGTATATACGGTTAGCTCATTATATCAGGATAAAGTTTCAGAAGATCAATATTGGAATAAATATTTACAGGTTGATCCAGCAGTTAAGAAAAGAGCTGATCAATACAGCAAAAATGCCACCGAAGTTAAGGTTGGTACCTATGTAGAAAATCTAAAAGAGATTAATTTGAAAGCAAATAATTTTTCATTAGATTATCTGGTTTGGTTTAACTGGGATGGAAAGCCCGATTTGGACATGGCACACAACTTCAGAATTTATAAAGGAAATATTACAAAACTTGAGGTTGTAGATGAATATCATCAAGGCAATCATAATTATCAATTAGTCCGTGTAAGTGTCACTGTATCAAAGACGTTCTGGACACCGCGTTTCCCATTAGAAAGTCATCAATTGCGTATTTATTTAGAATCAAATCATCTCATCAATGATGTCATCTTTGTAAAAGATGATGAAAACAAGACAAATCCAAACATAAGTATTGCCGGTTATAAATTTACGAAAAGTGGAAGTGCCGCCGTATTAAATGAATATATTAACAATCATGGCGATCCACGCTTTCAAGGAAATAAGATCACAAGTGAATATGTAACGCAAATAGAAATAAACCGTTCTGATTTTGGTACATACTTTAAATGCTTTATTGCCTTGTTAGGCACATCCATCTGGGTATTTATTACCTTATATATCAATACGAACCATCGCGTGGACCCTTTGGGTATGATTCCTGCCGCATTATTCGGTACTGTTTCCAATATTATGGTTGGAGCGAATCTGTTACCGGATGCTTTACAAACCGGATTAATGGAATACGTCAATTTCTGGGGTATATTAACTATTCTATCGGTAACCTTTACCGTGATAAATGTGAATCGTATCCGTAATAAATATGAAGACCGCGATTTTGCCAACCATTATGGCTTAACGATGTTTGTCGTAATATTAACTGTAATTCTAATCGGACATATCTTACTGCCATTAAGTGCCTATCGTTTCTGATAAGAGGTGATAAATATTATGAGAGAAGACATCTATCATCTAATTAGGAAAGCCAATAAACACGAAAAATGGAGCAAGCTCTATAACTTCTTTATATGTGGGGTTGCTATTCTTAGCATTGTCCCTTTAATGTTTAAAAAAAGTAATGCTATTTTGGATATGCTAGATTTAGTTACCGTGTACTTGCTGTTCATGGATTATATCTTTCGTTGGATCGTCGCAGACTATATGATGATAAAACCAAAAGGTGTTTGGGCTTTCATCGTTTATCCCTTGACACCTTATGCATTGTTGGATTTATTGTCTATCCTACCTTCTCTTGGATTACTATCTGGAGGATGGCGAATCTTACGAATGTTCCGTATTACTAAACTAGCACATTATTCAGAGAATTTCACTTATATCGTAAATGTATTTGAGAAAGAAAAACAATCACTGTTATCCGTCTTATGCGTAGCTCTTGGTTATATCTTTATTTCCGCATTAGCTATGTTTTGTTATGAGCCTCAAACCTTTGACAGTTTCTTTGATGCTTTATATTGGGCAACCACCGCATTGACAACGGTAGGTTATGGCGATGTTTATCCAACCACGATGATTGGACAGCTCATCAGTATGATTTCTTCCATCTTCGGTGTTGCTGTCATTGCCTTACCGGCTGGTATTGTGACCGGTGGTTTCTTGGAAGAAATTAATAAGCGAAAAGAACAAAAAGAGAAGGAGGAGGAAGCACATGAATAGAAGAAAACGTTATGTAATCGTTATGGCAATTTCCGTAATCTTCAATACGGTCTTCTATCTGATTGCCCATTTCTGTCACCTTCCTGTATGGCTGGATTTACAAGGAACAGCTTTTGCCGCCATCGTTTTGGAACCTGCTGCCGGACTGTTGGTTGGACTTGTTAACAATTTCATTTCTTCCATCTTCTTCTATGATGCCAGTTCGCTGATTTATTTTGCCGTGAGTGCGGGAGTTGCCTTAGTTACTGGTATCATGTTGAAAGTAAACGGAAAAATCAGTATAAAACGTATACTTCCAACTTTTATCACGGTAATTGTAGTCGCATCTTTCATTTCTGCCTTATTAACCATGTGGCAATCCGGTGGGATTCCAGATAGTAAATGGGAATTGCACTTTTATAAGATTGCTATGGCACAAGGAGTACCACAATTCTTTTCCGTCTTCTTTGGAGCTATGGTCTTAAAGTTAGGAGATGCAGCAATATCGCTTGTTTTGATTACCGGCTTATATTGGCTGTTACCAAAATCACTTCGTTATGATACTGAGGCTTTAAAGCAGCAAAATAAAACTAGTTTAATTAAATAAAAAACACAAAAAAACGTATGATCTTAACTAGCCTTGTCAAGGTAGTCAAAGTAATCATACGTTTTTAGTTTAATAAAAGGTAACGAATTCACTTATCTCTTTACGTTTTGGCATTGTTGGTGTCGCATCACCATATCCTACAGCAATTACTGATACAATAATTTCTTCTTCACTGATACTTAACATCTCACGTAGTCTATCAGCATCACGAATTCCCATGACTAAGGTACTTAATCCTAAATCCGTTGCTTTTAATAATAAGTTTTCATTTTGCAAGCCTAAATCATAACAACCCCAGCCATTGCCCAGTTCATTACTTGGTTCACCGTTACGTTCATAACCACTGCGATCTTTTACAAATGTTGTAACAATCAAAACTGGAGCATCTTTCGTATTCTCTGCATTAAATGGGGCAAGCCCTTCCTTTTTCACCTGCTCTAGCTTATCTTTATCCATAACAACATAATAACGTCCTGTCTGTGAATTTTTCCATGTAGGTGCTAAAAGAGCCGCATGAAGTAATTCCTCCACAACTTCTTTCTTTATCGGCTTATCTTGATATTTACGAATACTTCTTCTTTGTTCCAACACTTTCTGCATTTCCATCATTATCACCTCTTACCTTAAGTATATACTTATTTTGCGATATGTAAATTGTATCTTTACATCTATATGGATATAAAAAGTAAACAAAAGTATCATAATAACCCAATATAGTTAACCTTTTGTAGTATATCTAAGTAAAATAAATAGTATAAAGGGGCGATATTTATGACAATAGGAGAAGCAAGCTGTAAACGTATCTTGCAATTATGCAAAACGAACGAAATCACCTTAAATGGTCTTAGCACAACATGTGGTATCACACAATCAACATTAAATAATATTAAGTTTGGAAAAAGTAAAAATCCAACGATATCAACAATTAAAAAAATATGTGATGGCTTATCCATCACGATAATAGAATTTTTTGATGATCCACTTTTTGAAAACTTAGAACCTGAAATCGGTTCATAAACAGACAGCATCCTTTTCGTTGCTGAAGTATTACATAGATGGATAAAGAACATAGCGCTTTTTTCATACTGTAGATTTTTGAGAAATCGTAGTTTATAAGCTATGCAAATGCTTTGCATTGTTAGCGTCATATAAAGATAGTAAGAAGATAACTCGTAGGATAGAAAACTGCTTTTTCAATATTATTTAACCCCTCTTACATGAGCTATATAAAAATAGTAATGAAGCAGAGCTGTTAAAAAAAAGAAGATTGCATATGAGCAACGAAAGTGCTGAATATCCAATCTTCTTTTGTCATTCTTATGTTCCTATCTTAGTGTTTAAAGTGACGCACTCCGGTATACACCATCGCAATGCCATGTTCATTGCACACATCAATGGACAGCTGATCCTTGATAGAACCACCTGGTTGAATAATGGCTGTTACCCCTGCTTTCACTGCTTCTTCTACAGTATCTGGCATAGGGAAGAAAGCATCACTGCTCATAACAGAACCTTTAGCTTTTTCACCAGCTTGCTCAATGGCAATCTTTGCCGCACCGACACGATTCATCTGACCGGCACCAACTCCGATTGTCATGTTATCCTTTACCAATACGATGGCATTGGATTTCACATGTTTTACAACCTTCCATGCGAACAACAATTGTTTCATTTCTTCTTCCGTAGGCTTACGGTTTGTTACACAACGCAGATCCTCTTCTTTCAGCTTATGATCATCAATATCCTGTACCAATAAGCCATCGTTAACATTCGTATATTTATATTTTGTAGTTACTTCTAATGTCGTATCCAATTCCATCAGACGGATATTCTTTTTCTTTGATAAGATTTCAAATGCGGCCGGTTCAAAGTAAGGCGCAATGATGATTTCTAAGAAAATATTTGCCAGTTTTTCCGCAACTGCTGCATTGACCGGCTCATTCATAGCCACGATACCACCGAAGATGGAAATCGGATCTGCTTCATATGCCTTATCCCATGCTTCTTCCAAGGTCGCACCAATACCTACACCACATGGATTCATATGTTTTAATCCAACAACGGCACACTGTCCTTCAAAATCCTTTAAGATTTCAATTGCTGCATTGCCATCCTGAATGTTGTTGTAAGATAATTCCTTACCATGCAGCTGTTTGGCATTTGCTAAGGAGTAAGAAGGTTTCATACCTTTATAGAAGGCAGCACTTTGATGTGGGTTTTCTCCATAACGAAGGTCTTGTACCTTATCGAAGGTAATCGTTAATTTTTCAGGATATTTCTCACCCGTTTTATTTGTTAGATAGTCCGCAATCATCGCATCGTATGCTGCTGTATGACGGAAGACTTTAGCAGCCAAGAATTCTCTTGTCACCGGACAAGTTTCCCCCATTTCGCGCAGTTCCTTCAGCACTGCATCATAATCATTTGGATCCACAATGACCGGAATATAGCGATAGTTCTTAGATGCGCTACGCAGCATGCTAGGTCCGCCGATATCAATATTCTCGATGATTTCTTCATGCGTTACACCTGGTTTTTGTACGGTTTGTTTGAAGGGATACAAGTTTACACAAACCAAATCAATATAATCAATACCTAATTCCTGCAGCTGACGAACATGCTCCGGATTATCACGTACACACAATAACGCTCCATGTACCTTTGGATGTAATGTTTTTACACGACCATCCATGATTTCCGGAAAACCGGTAACCTCTGAGATACCAATAGTATCTAAACCGGCATTATCCAAAGCCTTCTTTGTACCACCGGTAGATATAATTTCATAACCTAATTCTTTTAATCCGGATACGAATTCAATCAGATTTGTTTTATCAGATACACTTACTAATGCTCGTTTCATAATAACACCGCTCTTTCTTTATTTATATTCTTCCATACGTTCACAAACTGTCTTTAAGACACGTGGAAACATATCATATTCCTTCGCATGCACATGCTCTTCTAGGGTTTCCAGATCCCATGCAGGATCAATCATGATCTTTTCCTGATGGATGATTTCCCCTGTATCGACACCTTCATCTACATAATGCACGGTAACCCCTGTATAAGATACCTTTGCTTCAAAAGCATCTTGAATGCTATGCGCACCGGGGAAGGCAGGTAAATATGCCGGATGCAGATTGATGATACGATTTGGATAGTTGCTTAACAACACCTTGCCAATAAAACGCATATATCCTGCTAGAACAATCAATTCAACCTCGTAGTTCTCTAAGGTTTTCATGATTTCTGTTTCATAGCCTTCTTTACCGCCATAGCCCTTAGGATTCACATAGACACATGGAATACCTAAACGCGCTGCACGCTCTTTGGCATATGCTTGTTCCTTATCAATAATCAATACCTTACAAACGGCATTATCAATATGTCCATTGTTTATTTCGTTGACAAGATTCTCAAAGTTAGAACCATTGCCACTGGCAAATATCGCAATGTTTACCATGTTAAATCCACACTTCCACTATCGGTTACTTCACCGATGACATAAGATTCTTCGCCGATTTCCTGTAACAGGCTTTGTACCTTTTCTACATCTGCTTTATCCACAGCCATCATAAAGCCAATACCCATGTTGAAGACATTGCACATTTCCTTCATAGGAATATCCCCTGTCTTCGCGATGAAATCAAAGATTGGTTTATGTGGATATGTTGTTAAATCGATAGAAACACCCTGTCCATCCTTTAACATTCTAGGTACGTTTTCATAGAAACCGCCACCGGTAATATGACTCATGCCTTTGATATCCACCTTACCTAGCAAGTGTTTAATAGCTTTGACATAAATCTTGGTAGGGGTTAATAAAACATCACCTAGTTTTTCATTACCTAATTCTTCATAACGCTTATGTAAATCTAATTTCGCATCCTTTAATAAAACCTTGCGAATCAAAGAGAACCCATTTGAATGTACACCGGAGCTTGGTAAGCCAATCAACACATTGCCTTTTTCAATCTTCTGGCCATCTAACAGATTACATTTATCTACAGCACCCACACAGAAACCGGCAATATCGTAATGCTGTACATCATACATATCCGGCATTTCTGCTGTTTCGCCGCCAATCAAAGCACATTCTGCCTGCACACAGCCATCCGCAACACCTTTTACCAATTGCTCGATCTTCGTTGGCTCATTCTTGCCCACTGCCAAATAATCTAAGAAGAAGATTGGCGCAGCTCCTTGTACCAAAACATCATTTACACACATTGCGACTGCATCAATACCAACGCTATCATGCTTATCCATAGCAAAAGCAATCATCAGTTTGGTACCAACACCATCTGTACCGGAAACCAAAACCGGCTCTTTCATATTTAACATGGATAAATCAAACATACCACCAAATGCACCGATAGAATCAATCGCACCCTTTACCTTTGTACGTGCCACATGACTTTTAATCAATCTTACGGATTCATAGCCAGCTTCCAGATTGACACCGGCTTCTCTATACTTATCACTCATATTCTCTTTACCTTTCTGTATATCCTATACATGATAGCGATGCCTGAGGATGTGTACACAGGCATTGCTATCTTTTTCATTCCTTCTTATTTATTTTTAAAGTAGTTCACACCGTTTTCAAAGATGTTCTGTAGTTTATTACCATCAATATTCTTAAACAGTCCATCTTCATAACGTTCACTATGTCCCATCTTACCTAAGATACGACCATCCTTAGAGGTAATACCCTCAATGGCATAGTAAGAACCGTTGATATTATACGTACCATCCATGGTTGGATTACCCTCAAGATCAACATATTGGGTCGCAACCTGTCCGTTTTCAAACAGTTCTTTGGCAACTTCTTCACTTACCACAAACTTACCTTCTCCATGTGACATGGCAATGCTATGGCAGTCATTTGGTGTAAAGCTAGACAGCCAAGGAGATTTATTGCTGGTAACTTTCGTTGTCGCAATATGCGAAACATGGCGGTTGATGTTGTTACGGAACAAGGTAGGAGAAGCTTCATTCAGCCCTTCAATATTGCCATATGGCAATAAGCCACTCTTGATCAATGCCTGGAATCCATTACAGATACCAAGAATCAAACCATCGTTATCTAACAATGTCTGGACTGCTTCATTTACCAATGGATTACTTAAGACATTCGCAATAAACTTACCGCTGCCATCTGGCTCATCACCGCTGGAGAAGCCACCAACCAGCATTAAGATCTGGGCATGGGCAATTTTTTCACTTAATTCCTTCAAACTGCGTTCAATGCTTGTAACATTCAGATTGTTGAAGACATAGATTTCAACTTCGGCACCGGCACGTTCAAACTGCTGTTTTGTGTCATATTCACAGTTTTGACCAGGGAAGACCGGAATAATAACTTTCGGTTTATCATATGTCTTGCTTGCTTGCTTATGTTCTGTGCTTGTATAGGTAGGTGTATCCACACGTTTTCCATCATGATCAACACTCATTGGATAAATCTTATCATAACGCTTGCACCAAACAGCGATAGCATCATCAATGTTGATACGTTCCTCATTGATACGAATACTGTTTGTATCGGTTGTTGTACCTAACAGGATGAAGGCATCATCTTCGATTACCTTATCACTTTCAACGATGATAGAACCGATGCTGATATCAAAAACAGGCTCATTTGTCACAACATCGATACCAATCTTATTACCAAAGCTCATCTTGCATAAGGTTTCGGCAATACCACCGAATTTCACAGTAGCAGCAGCTACGATATCCTTATTTAAGATATGCTCGCGCACAAGGGCAAAGTTTTTCTTTAACTGTTCATAATCCGGAGTCTTGTTTGCTTTTGGTGTGTGTTTTACCAGATACAGGTTATGACCTGCTGCTTTGCATTCACTGGAAATGATATTGTCTGTCTTTTCGGTTGTGACGGCAAAAGTAATCAAGGTAGGTGGCACACTGATATCATTAAAGGTTCCGGACATAGAATCCTTACCACCGATTGCCGGTGTTTCAAATGCCATTTCTGCCTCAATCAAACCAAGCAGTGCCTGCATAGGTTTGCCCCATTTTTCAGGGTCTGTATGTAAACGTTCAAAATATTCTTGATTGGTTAAACGACAAGTAGCATAATTACCACCTAACGCGGTCACTCTTGCTAGGGCTTCTACGACAGAATAGCTAGCTCCTAAATAAGGAGAGTATAAAGATACCTCAGGATGATATCCATGTGTCATGATGCTTGCGGTATTTGTGAAACCAAAGACAGGCAATTTCTGTACGCTGCCTTCTGTTTCAGTTAATTGATACTTACCGCCAAATGGCATTAAAACAGTAGACTTACCGATGGAAGCATCGAACATTTCAGCCAAGCCAATCTGAGAAGCAACATTTGGCTGCTGTAAGTCTTCTTCAATGCTTTTCACACTACTGTGGAATGGATCTTTTGTTGTTAAGCCTTCTTTCACAAGAACATCCTGTAAGCCACGCACACCATTGGTATCCAGGAAAGCACGTGACATATTCACGATTTCCTTACCCTGGAACTGCATTACCAAGCGTGGTTCTTCGGTTACCACGGCGACGATGCAGGCATCAAGATTTTCTTCATAGGCATATTGTTTAAACTCATCAAAGTCTTTTTCTTCAATTAATACAGCCATCCGTTCCTGTGATTCAGAAATTGCCAACTCAGTACCAGATAAACCGCTGTATTTTACTGGCACTTTATCCAAATCAATTTGTAAACCATCGGCTAATTCACCAACGGCAACACTGACACCGCCGGCCCCAAAGTCATTGGCTTTCTTAATCAAACGTGTCGCCTTTGGATTACGGAACAAGCGCTGCAGCTTACGTTCAATCGGTGCATTTCCTTTTTGAACCTCACTGGAACATTTCGTTAAAGAGGTGTCATTGTGTTCCTTACTGGAACCGGTAGCTCCACCGACACCATCACGTCCGGTAGCTCCACCAATCAAGACAACGATGTCACCGGCATTTGGTTTTTTACGCACAACATTTTCTTTCGGTGCTGCTCCAACGACTGCACCAACTTCCATACGTTTTGCGACATAGCCATCATTATAAATTTCTTTTACATATGTGGTTGCTAAACCAATCTGGTTTCCATAAGAAGAATATCCGGCAGCCGCCCCCTTAGAAATACGGGATTGTGGCAATTTGTTTGGTAAAGCTTCCTTAATATCTTTTGTAATATCACCGGCACCGGTAATACGCATTGCCTGATAAACATAGCTTCTTCCTGACAATGGGTCACGGATGGCACCACCGATACAAGTGGATGCGCCACCAAATGGTTCAATTTCCGTTGGATGGTTATGCGTTTCATTCTTAAACATCAACAGCCACTGCTGATCTTCACCATCTACATCCACCGTGATTTCAATGGAGCAGGCATTGATTTCATCACTGACTTCCATGTCTTCCAATTTACCATTCTTACGCAAATATTTACCGGCAATGGTTGCCATATCCATCAAGGTCATGACTTTCTTATTACCATGTACCTCTTCACGTAAATGCAAATAAGTTTCATATGCCTTCTGGATGCTATCCTGTAAAGAACCGGCATCAAAGGTCACATTCTGTAAGATTGTTTCAAATGTTGTATGACGACAATGATCAGACCAATAAGTATCCAATACCTTTAATTCCGTTAAAGTCAGATCACGCTGTTCTTCTTCTTTGAAATACTTCTGCACATGGGCAATATCTGCCAAGGTCATAGCTAAGCCATGTTCCTGACGAAGTGCTTCTAAGCCTGCTTCATCCAAAGCACAGAAACCTTCTAAAACCGGAACAGCTTCGATTTCTACATCTTCTTCATTGATTAACACAGAGAGATCTTTCTCTCTCATTTCCACAGGGTTAATAAGATAGTTCTTAATGGCGATAAGTTCTTCTTCACTTACACTGCCATCTAGAATAACGATCTTTCCACTTTTGATAACAACATCCTGCTTATTATTCAACAGCATCAAACATTGCTGTGCGCTATCAGCACGCTGATCATATTGACCTGGCAGGCATTCATATGCAATGTATGTCTTTCCTTCCAATGCGATCTCATCAAATACTTCATCTGTTACTTTTTCTGATAATACCTTATCCTTTAACAGTTCCATATCATGGTCATCCCCATGAAAAACATCATAGACATTGTAAAGCTCAATACCATGTACATCAGATAAATTCAAATTCTGTTTTAATTCATGAAATAAAGAATCTGCTTCTACACGAAAAGCTTCTTTCTTCTTCACATACACACGATAGTTCATCTTCTTCTCCTTATATTATTCCACTTCAATTACGGAATCTTTGATAACTTTTTCAGCCATTGCTTTCTTAAAGGCTTCCATTTTTTCAGCCATTTCATCATCGCTCAAGGCAATCATCTGTGCTGCCAGGATGGCGGCATTTTTTGCGCCGGCTTTACCGATTGCGACAGTTGCGACAGGAATTCCACCAGGCATTTGCACCGTACTCAGCAAAGAGTCCATACCACCTAATGCACTTGTCTGAATAGGAACACCAATCACTGGTAATGTCGTAGAACTAGCAATCACACCACCTAAGTGTGCAGCTCCACCGGCAGCTGCGATAATAACCTTAATACCGCGTTTCTTTGCGCCTTCTGCCAATGCGATAACTTCATTTGGCGTACGATGTGCTGATAAAGCATGTGCTTCAAAGGGGATATCGAATTCCTTCAGCTGATTGAAACAAGCTTCCATAGTAGGAAGATCACTGCGACTTCCCATTAAAATACTGACGATAGGTTTCTTTTCACTCATTTGCTTTTCCTCCTTAGAAATAAAAAATACATATCAAGCATCTCTTAATATGTACACTAAAAACCGTTGAATTGTGTAATTAATATAGTGCATCTTCTTAAGACCATAAGTAAGACCTCCTATAAAAATATAAAGACGTACCTGCCTGCCAAGCAAACAAGTACGTCCCGAACAAAAAGAAAGAGTAATTGTTTGCTTGTAGCCCGTGAATTTACGGCTCACGGCTAGAAACTCTCCATCCATATTATGGAGTATATACAAGCATATTGTCAATACATGATTATTTTACTAAACTTCCTATGGTATTACAATAGGTTTTCTTAATTTTTACATATATTTATGCAGGTTTATTATCATTTTTACCTGTATTCAATATAGCATAGAAACGGTTGCTAAAAATAACAGATAAAAACAAAGCCTGTGTCCCCTTGCTACATAAGTAGTTTGATATCCTCGTTCATTAATTTCTGAAAATATCTTAATTTTTTAATACCTTCTTGCGTCTATGCTACTTTGTGTTACAATGTAGTTGAAGGAAGTACCTTGTGTAACAAAGTAGAGGTGATTGCATGTATGACAAAACACAGCTGATGCGTGGGAGTCTGGAAGGATGTATTCTCAAGATTATCGAAAAGCAAACAACATATGGCTATGAGATTTTAATGGGCATGAAAGAAGCCGGCTGGATAGATGTCAGTGAAGGTACCTTGTATCCCATATTATTGCGCTTAGAAAAACAACATTATATCAAGGCTGAGAAAAAAGCATCACCGCTAGGTCCTAAACGTAAGTATTATCAGATTACAGAAGCAGGCAAAATGTATTTAGCTGAATTTTACGAAAATTGGCAAATTCTAGAACATACCATGCTTGTATTATTCGATGATAGAAAAGATACGTAATAATATAATGCATAATGTTTATGCAGGTGGTACAAGAGCATAATCGAAAGGAGTGAACACGATGAAAGATACAGGAAACTTAAACAAGGAATATCGTCAAGTTTATCAAACAATGTGTGAGTATCTATATACAAAAAACATAAACAAACTCATTCGTAAAGATATCTTAGCAGACATTTTAGCAATCGCCGAAGAAGGACAACTACGTGGAGCTTCACCACATGAAACCTTTGGCGATTATGAAAGTTTCTGTGATGAGGTATCAAAAAATGCCATTGCGGAAACAAAGTTAGAAACAATTTCTTTATACCTAGGTGCCTTTCTTATGTTATTTAGTTTAAGCTTCTTAAAAGAATTACTTTTTTCCTTACAAACGACCCTACAACTTGGCTATCTGCTTTATGACAGAGCAGACTTCTGTATGTACTTCACAGATTTCTTAATGATAACTTTAGTTATGTATATCTATCAAAGATATGCTTTCCATCTACCTAAAATGCGTATTCTTATCATAATTATAGGCTTTATTGTTATTGATGGCGGTATGTATTTAATAGCTCCTTATCTCCTGCCAGCTAAGATGCATATTCCTTTATTATTTATTGGTTGTATTTGTTTCATTTGTGTAATCATGCTAAGTTTGTCTTACTGGCTGCGGCATAAGCATTATCAACAGTTTCTTAACTACAAGAGTACATCAGGAGGTGAGAATGATGTTTTACAAAAATAAATTAGATGAGCGTGGTCTTAATAGCGATTATCTAACAACCTTCCATTTAATGAAAGATTATTTAACTAGCAAGCATATTAATCGTTTGGTTTTGTATGACATTCTAGAAGATATTCTTGTGATGGCTTTGGATAATCAACAGCGCAATTTAAAGCCTAAAGAAGTTTTTGGAGATTATCAACAGTTTTGTGATGAGATTTCCCGCAATGCCGTAAAAGAAACAACGATAGAAAAAGTAGGTTTATATGGCGGACTGCTATGCATTTTTATCACACTTCTTTTCCTAATCGGAATCTTCAATAACCATGGTGAGATACGTTTTACTGCAGATGAACTTATACGCTATATTTTGACATTTATAGGTATCCCTATGACCATCTTTATAATCAACCGTTTATCCTTTCGTTTAGAATTTGGTCGTTACGCCATTATGATACCCCTCTATGCTTTACTAATTTGTATAATGCCTCCTATGTTATCGCCTTATTTGCCTCATTCTATTATAATTCCTATAGTTTTTATTGGCATATGTATTCTCTTAACACCTATTTTGTTATACCTGTACTTTCATACACAGCATAAGAATTACTTTTCCTATAAAGAAGCAGCATAAAAACGGAGGTGTCTTTATGAAAAATAAAGTAAAAGATCTGCACCACGATTATAAAAAAGTATATACAAAGATTGCTCGTAATTTATCCTCTCGTCATATCAGCAATACTGTATTCCGTGATATTCTTGACGATGTGCTCGCCTTAGCCTTGGATAATCAACAACGTGACATCCCAACAGAAGAAGCTTTCGGTGATCTTGAAGAGTTCTGCAATCAAATCAGCGAAAATGCTGTAAAAGAAACCATGCTAGAACATATTTTGCGTTTATTATACATCTTTTCCGGTGCTATCTTCATCTTCTTTATCATGATCTTGCTTTTGTCTTTGATAGGTCTTGATGATACGACATCTATTTCTTTCACACACTATACATTTACCTTTACTGTAAATGATTTCTGTACCGCTCTTGCCGTATCTGCTGCCATTTTATTAGCTGATTTTGCACAAGGCCGCACTGTTTTGCGTTTTAAAGAATATAGTTGGATCATCTATATAATTATTTATGCTGTTTGCTATATAGGTATCATGCTTTGGGCAAATACACACTATACCGGAACTATCACCATCTCTTTCTTAGCGCTATGTATCATCTTATGTGTCATAGGTGCTATTTCAATTTTCTATCATATACTATGCCGCAAACAATTTAAGAAATATAAAGGCTTATGATATAGGCAGAAAGATTGCAATTCCGGCAAATTTCCCCTATGATATTTCTAAGTGAGGTGGCTAAAATGAAAGTCTTATTTATTGAATATCCGAAATGCTCCACATGTCAAAAAGCGAAAAAGCACTTACTATCCCTTGGTGTTGAGGTAGAAGCACGTCATATCGTGGAAGATACACCAAGTGCTGCAGAGCTAAGCACATGGTGGAAACAAAGCGGACTTCCTTTAAAGAAATTCTTTAATACCAGTGGTAATTTATACAAAGAACTACATATGAAAGAACGTCTTCCTTTGATGAGCGAGGAAGAACAATTGAAATTGCTGAGTGAGCATGGCATGTTAATCAAACGTCCGCTTCTTGTAACAGAGCAAGTTGTTCTTGTTGGCTTTAAAGAAGAGAATTACACAAACTTATGTTCACAGTCTTGATTTTATGATATATTTAAAGAAAGTATATTGAGGTGATTGCATGAAATTAGGGGAATCTTTAGAAGATTATTTAGAAACATTGCTGATATTGGAAGAAACCGGAAAAATTCGCTGTGTGGATGTCGCAAGTCGCATGCATGTATCCAAACCCAGTGTAAACAAAGCCATGAATGTGTTAAAAGAAAAAGGGTATGTCTTACAAGAAAGCTATGGAGATATTCATCTCACCGATGCCGGAAGAGATTTGGCAAAAAGTATTTATTTGCGTCATGAAACCATCAGCGGTTTTTTACAAGATGTACTTGGTGTCAGTGCTGAAAATGCTGATGAGGATGCCTGTCACATTGAACATGTCATCAGTGAGGAGACCTTTCAAAAACTGATGGATTTTAAAAACAAATATGCGAAATAAGCTGAAGAAACATCAACATCATTGCTGACTTCCTTCAGTTTTTTTTATGACTTTTTTATAATCAGCCGCATAACCCTTATATGAATACCTCGTACAGTTTTTTATCCATCATGATCTACATCTTTTTCATAACTCTACTAACAGTCGATTGATTATAAAAGCATGACACTGTAAGATATAGCCAGGAGGTGTATGTATGGATCAGATAAATAATGAAAAAGTCGGTTCGTATATAAGTGAATTAAGAAAAGCAAAAAAGCTTACACAAAAAGATTTAGCTGACAAGTTGTATGTATCAGATAAAACCGTAAGTAAATGGGAGCGTGGAGTAAGCATGCCCAGCATACCCTTGCTTATGCCCCTAGCAAATTTATTTGATATCACTGTTACTGAACTACTAAAAGGTGAGCATCAGAATATCGAATCCTTGAAGCCATGCGATATTCATGCATACGATCACGTCATCTATCACACGCTACAACAGCATCGAAAACATTGGATCATCGCATATTTCCTATGCATCATCATCTTTTTCTTTGAAATTATCATGTTTACTATGGCAGATATCTCGATATCAGACTTACAAAGCAGCATAACTACTAGTGTTATCATCTTATTATTAGGAGGATATTTTTGTTTTCTTACCCCAAAGGTATTACCTTCCTATTACGATTCAAATAAGATTCATTATGTTATGCATGGTATTTTCAGAATACATTGTACCGGTTTATCTTTCCATAATGGGAATTGGCCATATATCTGTACCACAATTAAAAGTTGGGCACTGCTATCTGCTGATGTATTCATTCTCATCCACGGTATATGTATAAAATTATATGGTTCAACAGTTACAAGCAACATACAGGGCGTTTTACTAACCTTTCTTTTCTGTAGCTTAATACTTGCTATATATTATATAGGTAAAAAGTATGAATGATATAAAGAGTAGAAATACCTTTAAACTTTCCATTGTCAATATAAAATAAAGATAAGAAAATAGTATTTATCTAATAAATAAAATCTTCTTATCTTTTTTGTTTTTCAAAGTTCCTATAACCGCTATGTATTATAAAATAACCTTTGATAATTTCTTTCTAATTGCTCAGCTAGCTCAGCTTCGCTCATACCCTTTATTTCACATAAGCGTTGAAAGGTTACTTCAACATACATCGGCTCATTTTGTTTGCCGCGATGTGGATGTGGTGTAAGATATGGGCTGTCTGTTTCAATAAACAATCTGTCTACAGAAAGTTTTTCAGCAACCTCTGGAGCTCCTCTTGAATTTTTAAATGTCAATGGTCCGCCATAGGAAATATAAAAGCCTAATTTCATTGCCTCAACAGCTGTCTCATAACTTCCGCTGTAACAGTGGAAAATTCCTTGTAAAGGTCTGTGTTCTTTCAAGATGTCAAGCGTGTCCTTTGTGGCTTCTCGCATATGTATAAGAATCGGAATGTGGTATTTTTTCGCCATTTCAAGCTGACGTATAAAGCCTTTTATCTGATCTTCTCTTTTTACGTCATCCCAATGATAATCCAAACCTATTTCACCAAGTGCACACAACTCATGATGCTGTAATAAGCTTTCCAATCGTACATAATCTTTTTCTTCAAATTTATATAGATCATTGGGATGAAAGCCTAACGCAATATCAAAGATTGCAGGATGTTGCTTTTTTAAACTTTTTGCACGTTCAAATTCTTTAAAATTCGTACAAACAATCAGCATTCTTCCTACATGATGCCTTTTTGCATTTTCAATCACATCATCAATGCGTTCAAATAGATCATCACATGTGATATGACAATGAGTATCTGTTAATGTATAGTCCATATCTTTCACCTTCTTTTTAAGAATCTGCTTCTGTAACCAGTCGATTAAAAACCATCCTATATTTACTTACCTAAACAGAAATTAGCAAATAATGTGTCTAATAAATCTTCTCGATGTACTTCTCCTAATATCTCTTTTAATGCCGTATAAGCTTCCTGTATATCGATTTCTACCACATCAAGTTCAAGTCCCATCGCAATCGCATCAACAGCTGACAGCATACTTTTTTTGGCTTTCATCATTTGTGATATTTGTCGTTCATTCGCTAATACGGGCTCTTCTATAACAATTTTATGACTGTCAAATAATCGATGTACTTCATGTATTAACGGTTCAATTTCATGATGCTGAGCAGAAATGCATATGCCTTTTATATGTTGATTAAGATCTTTTTTATTATATACAATAATTCTTGTCTTATTTTCAGTCATTTGCATCAGTTGCTGATCTTCTTCATCCAATGGACGACTGGCATCTAAAACTAAAATAATTAATTGTGCATCTTCGATAGCTTTCATACTTCTTTCGATACCGATTTTTTCAACAACATCCTCTGTTTCACGAATTCCCGCTGTATCTATCAAATTCAAAGTCAAACCACCCAAGTGAATATGACCTTCCACAATATCTCTGGTGGTTCCTGCTATTTCGGTAACAATTGCTTTATCTTCTTCCAGAAGGGCATTTAACAAGCTGCTTTTCCCAACATTTGGTTTTCCGATGATCGCTGTTTTGATACCTTCTTTCATCATTTGTCCACTTTCAGCACGTTCTAATAATTGATCAATTTGTGAAAGCCATTTTTGAATCTTAGGAAGTATCACTTCATTGCTCAACATCTCAACATCATCATATTCAGGGTAATCGATATTCACTTCTATATTCGCGATAATATCTAAAATATTTTTAATGAATGGCTCTAATAATTTTTTTACACTTCCGCGAATCCCATGCATTGCTAATTTCCGACTCTCATTAGAATCCGCAAGAATCATATCGTTAATAGCTTCTGCCTGTGTCAAATCAATTCGGCCATTTAAAAATGCTCTGCGCGTGAATTCTCCCGGCTCTGCTAAGCGTGCCCCCTGCATCAGACAAAGTTGCAGAATCTTTTTTGTCACATAACGGCCGCCATGGCAATTGATCTCTACGATATCCTCTCTTGTAAATGTTTTAGGAGCACGAAAAACCGATACTAACACCTCATCAATTTCCTCTTTTGTAATAGGGTCTAGGATAAAACCATAACTGATTGTATGACTTTTTTTTGATGTCAGATCGATCGAACATAAGGAATCAACAATTTGAATGGCCGCATCACCACTCATTCGTATGATCGAGATGGCGCCATCTACAGCTGCTGTTGAAATTGCCGCAATGGTATCTTGTAACATGTATAAACACCTGCCGTTTCTAACGTATATTGTATCATGTATATCACCATTTTTCCTATTCGTTTACCATCTTTTTCGCAGATAACGCATAAATTGTATGCTTTTGTAGATGCTTTGGGAAAAACAAGAAAATAACGCATAGCTGATATACACTACACTTTTCTTTCAAGCATCCTATTTTTGTAAAAGCGGCATTTCTGTTTTGTTACCATTTCTTAGTGCTTAATGAAACGTAAGAATTTTATGTAGTAAAAACGCTTGAAAACAGGTATAATAAATATGCTTATCATTACAAGAAAGGGCTGAAAACATGGCAAAAAAAAGCACGAATAAAAAGGCGTTCTATAAAAAGCCTGAATTTTATTTCATATTGATATATGCCGTACTTACTTTAGCATTTATCGTTCAAGCATTTACAATTAATCTGATTCCTATGAAATATTTTATGATACTTGCTGTATTGCTTCTGTTACTATTATTGGCAATGTATTATTTACAGATGGGTAAAAGAGTAAATCGATTTAACCGAGCTTTAGGAAAAGTTCTCATCGTTATTCTTTCCTTATTATTAGCTGTAGGTAATTGGTATATATTTAAAACAAGTGATGCTTTCTCAAAAATGACAGGTAGTGATACCGATGTATCTATCCTATCCGTTGTTGTTATGAAAGATAGCAAAATGAAAGAAATCAATGACTTAAAGGATAAGAAACTTGGCACAATCTCTATTGGTGATTCAGAAACCCAAAACAAGGCATTGACAGATATTGAAAAAGATTTAGGATCTAAGCCAGTTACCATTAGCTATTCTTCTTATAAGAAATATGGTGATGACTTATACAATGGAAATGTGGACGCAATCTTAGTTAACGAAGGTTCTCGCGGGATGTTTGAAGAAGAACACTCTGATTTTAACAAAAAGACACGTGTCATTAAAGAATACCGATATGAGACCAAATCAAAAGCATTGGCAAAAGGTGTTGACGTTACCGAAGATCCATTTAATGTGTATATTACCGGTATTGATACGTATGGTTCTATCGCTACTGTATCGCGTTCCGATGTTAATATGATCGTATCTATTAACCCTAAAACACATCAGATTTTAATGACCGGTGTACCTCGTGATTTCTATATTCCTCAGGTATGTCAAGATAATCAGCTTGATAAACTGACCCATACAGGTATCTTTGGTGTTGATTGTACTTTGAAATCAGTTGAGAACTTTATGGATATCAAATTAAATTATTATGCACGTGTAAATTTCTCAAGTTTAATTAATATTGTCGATGCATTAGGTGGTATCACAGTAAATTCTCCATTTGCCTTTACGACAAATAACGGATATCAAATCAATGTCGGCGAGAATAATTTGAGTGGTGAAGCAGCCCTTGGCTTTGTTCGTGAACGTTATTCATTAGCTGATGGTGATCGTGAACGTAGCCGTAATCAAATGCGCGCTTTGACAGCTATCATCAACAAAGCCTTATCCCCTACGATTATCACAAACTATACAGGTATTATGAGTGCTGTAAGCGGCAGCTTCCAGACAAATATGTCACAAAGTGAAATGACAGCATTTGTAAAAGCACAGTTGAATGATATGAGTGGCTGGGATATCAAGCAAATTCAAGTGAGTGGCCGCGGCGCAACCAAGTGGACACCGGCTAATGGATTTAATGCCTATGTTATGGTACCAAATGAAGCCTGTGTAACGAATGCTATTAAGTTAATCAAAAAGATAGATAAAGGTGAAACCATTACACAAGCAGATATTGATCATCAAAATGAGCTTGTTTCAAAAGCCGGATAATACTTTCTGTTATAGGGAAGTTTCGTCTTTATCGTTTCTTCGAAAAGACATCATGACGTATCCCAATTATTAGTAGCGATAGTTCTTATCTTTCAAATGAAGGAAGTAATCTTATCATCTTTAAAGAATAAAGTAATCTATAGAAAAGAAGAAGTTTGTAAACCTGTTGGATATGATTTCATTCAGTATCCATAACCTGCAACCTTCTTCTTTTTTTCTTCCATCGTGTAATGAATTTGCCTTTAATTTGCAATATGATGATGAAAAACCGGCGTTGTATCATCGATGATCCGGAATTCAAAGCCTTGTTGTATATAACTGTTTAACAGCGTAGGCAAAGCCTCAACAGTAGCTTTATTGGCACCTCCATCATGCATAAGCATCATGACCGTATCCTGATTTCTTACTTCTTTTAGCCCTGTGTTTATCAAAGAATCCACGCTTGTATAACAATTTCCATCACCGTTCGAAGCATTCCAGTCATAATAGTGATACCCATGTTCCTCAACTTTTTTAGCTAATTTACTCATAATCTTAGAGGCGTATTTCCGTGAGACTGTATTACTGACACCACCTGGAAAACGCAGAATTTTTGTCCTTTTTCCTGTTTGTTTCTCAATGATATCGTTCATTTTTTCAACATCTTTAAAATAACCATCTACACTTGTATAAATTGTTTTATAGTCATGTGCATATGTATGAACTCCTATCGCATGGCCTCTTTTTACCTCTTCTTTAATCATATTTATATGATCTGGGCTTTCTGCTGTTACGAAAAAGGTTGCTTTCACATGGAAACGATCTAGAATATCTAATATTTCTTGCGTATTCTGACTTGGACCATCATCAAAGGTAAGATACATCACTTTTTTCTTCTCGCTGCTTACCTTAATCAATTCAGCAGATGGCAAGACGGATGCCATCATCGCAATTACTAGCAAAAAACCACAACAACACAAAAACACACGCTTTGCTAATTGCTTATCCATACAATCACCTCATGAGTTATTGTTCCCCGAGGTGTTAACTTTATTTGCGATGGCAGATTCTTTTCGTAAACTGCCTCGACTTACCGAATGTAACATCATGCATAATTTAAATACCCCAACAGATTCTACTCTGATGTACTTTCTTGTGAATTCAAAGAATTATGATGTTTCTTCCTTTCTGAAATTACATTTCTATAGTAAAATAAAAGACAAGGAGGGATAGTATGCAAATTGATTCATCTCTTATTCATGCCTTTTTACATGATTTACCTATGGAACAAACCAGCGGATATTCCTATGTATCTGGCTTTCAACAACCAGATAGCAAACGTAAAGATGTCGTTTCCGCATTACTAAGTGAACTGGAAACGATTGTCGAGGAATTCCCGGTATTTAATAAAGATATCTGGTTAAGCTTATTTTCCGATATGGATGAGCTTCTTGCTTCATTAACCATCATACCGGTTGTCGGAAGTACCTCAGCCCCAATGCGTACCGAAGTTTTCAAGCACAATGTTATCATTTTAGATCTGATTCATATTGCTGATTATACAAGAATCCTCTCTCAAATGACTTATATCATGCAAAATTATATCACTTTGGAAATAACCAAGCTTTGTATACGTCATCGTTACCCTTTGTCAACTCACCATTATCTTGACATGCTAGATGATATGACATTTACTCATGGGCTGGCTAATTGGTTAGCCTGGAATCGCAATTGTAAAGAGTATAAATTTCAAGATGTCCGCTATGAGCCTCACAAAGAAAAAGCATTTGGCATGTTGGCACAAGCTATTACAATTGAAAATAAAGCTTTGCAGCATACCGTATTGCATAAAGCATTACATAGTGACTTTTGGAATCAATTCACGGCAGTAGCCGGTATGTTTTATTTTGATGATGTTTATCATGATATAGGAAAAGATGGTATCTTATTGCTTTATCGACATGGGCCTAAACATTTTATTCACACCATTTTTCATACAAACGATAAATAGAACATACGTTTCTTAAAAAGCTAAGTACCATGAGTTATCAAGAAAAGTTTAATGAATTATAATGAAGTTTGTTGAATTAAAAAAATTTTAATGATTTACAAATAAGTTTAATGAATTATAAAGAAGTATGTTAAATTATGAAACAAAGTTTGATAAGTTATAAGAATAGAAAAGCAATAAAATATCCTTTATAAAGACTTATATAAGAAAAGAGTCGTGACATTACACGGTATCTCTCACATTTGCCACTTCATTTGTGAGAATACATTCGTATATGCCTTGACTCTTTTTTAATAAATATATTTTATGATGTTTAATAATTGTTAGGAGATGCCTCTTCAGGAGAGCCATGTTGCTGTTCTGCCTTGATTTCAAAATGAATCATCAATGACAACAGTGCTCTTAGAAGAATGATCGCACCTAAAATGAGGATTTCATTTAGACTGCGGACAAGAACCGTCTTTAAAATTTCGGCTCCCATCTTAAATTCCAGTCCCAATGCCAGAGCATTTGCTAATTCGATACGTATCGGGTATCGTTTCTTTGTCAGAAAAGCCTTACTATAATGATAGAAAGCCTTAACCGAACCGAAGGTGATTACTGCAATCCCAATCAGTTCCAGTAAAGAAATAATTTCTGGCAGGAATTGTGCAACGATATGTTCCAGCATATAAATTCCTTTCTATGTATTTTTTTATTCAGCGTAACGGGAAACAATTGGACTTACCGGGCGGTTTTCTTCAATTGCCTTAATGACATCACCAAGTACCGGTCCAACAGATAATACTTTCATTTCTGGATACTGAGCAGCTTTTTCATCTTGTGCAATTGTATTTGTACAGATGAAACCTGCTAAATTACTTGCTTTTAAACGATCAATTGCTGGTCCGCTTAATACCCCATGTACACAAGATGCGTATACAGCGGTAGCACCCTTTTCATACAACATGTTAATACCTGCTGTTAACGTTCCGGCAGTATCTACAATGTCATCTACCATGATGGCAACCTTACCATTTACATCACCAATGATATTCATCGCTTCTGCCACATTTGGTTTTGGACGACGTTTATCGATAATAGCCAATGGTGCATGCAGAATCTCCGCTAACTTACGCGCACGCGTAGTTCCTCCATGGTCCGGAGATACAACAACTACATCCTGCAGATTTAATTCCTTGAAATATTTACCGATGATTGGTATTGCTGAAATATCATCCGCCGGAATATCGAAGAATCCCTGAATCTGTGTAGCATGAAGTTCCATTGTGATTACACGGTTAGCTCCTGCTCTTTCAAGTAAATCAGCAACTAACTTTGAGGTGATTGGCTGTCTTGGTTTTGCCTTACGATCCTGACGTGCATAGCCAAAGTATGGCATTACGACAGAAATATGTCCGGCGCTGGCACGTTTGCAGGCATCAATAGCAATCAACACCTCCATGATGTTACTGGAAACCGGTGCGCAGGTAGACTGTACGATAAAGACATTCTTACCACGTACAGATTCCCCAAGTTCAACCATGATTTCTCCATCGGAGAAGTGTTTTACATCACACTGTCCCAGAGGAATACCCAGTTGACTGACGATTTCATTTGCCAGACCCACACTGGATGTTAACGCAAATACTACTGTTTTGTTTTCCATTGTTCCCTATTCCTTTCCTATTTGTTCTTATACTTTGATCCATAACCTTTCTTTATGGACTGACGAGAGCGGGCAATTCCCATATCACCATCATCTACTGAATCAGTAATTGTAGAACCTGCCGCAAGCAAAGCGTTTTCGCCAATGGTCACAGGCGCAATCAGATTACAATTGCTGCCAATAAATGCACCATCTTTAATCGTCGTGCGATATTTGTTCTTACCATCGTAATTGACGGTCACAACACCACAGCCAAAGTTGACACGCTCGCCAACATCACTGTCTCCCACATACGTTAAGTGCGCACATTTACTTCCATTGCCAAAGTGTGAGTTTTTAAATTCCACAAAATTTCCAATACGACAATTCTCACCGATTTCCGTATTGTTTCTTAAATGTGACATAGGACCGATAGCTGTCTTAGCCCCTACCTTACTTTCAACAATTTTGCTGCTATCAATGGTCACACCATCTTCAATAAGCGCATTGCGTAAGAAAGAATTCGGTAAAATTGTCACATGGGAACCTATCTTAGTGTTTCCCTGCAGATGCACATTGGGATAAATCGTTGTATCCTCTCCGATTTCCACATCAGCATCAATATAGGTGTTGTCTGGATCCAGAATGGTCACACCATTTAACATGTGTTTATGATTAATGTGCTTTTTCATCCAGCTATTGGCTTTTGCTAAATCAACACGATCATTCACACCCATGGTTTCCTCTGCATCATCTACGATCATCGCATTTACCTTTTCATTATGCTTATGAAAAATTTCTACCAGATCTGTTAAATAATACTCATTCTGGGCATTGTTGGTGGTGATTTCTTTTAAACCATCAAACAGCTTGCTGGTCTTGAAACAGAAAATTCCAGTATTGATTTCTTTAATGGCTAATTCCTCAGCACTGCAATCTTTTGCTTCAACGATTTTTTCAACCATACCATCACGATTACGTACTATACGTCCATAACGCTCACCATCCGCTAATACGCTAGTCAATACGGTACATGCATAGTTTTGATTCGCCGCAAATGCTTTCAGAATTGTTTCTTTCTGAATACAAGGTCCATCCCCATTTACGATAATGGTATCGCCGTCTTCTTCAGCTAATGCCTTAGCTTGCATGACAGCATGCCCGGTACCCAACTGCGGTTCCTGTAATGCATATTCTACGTCATCTTGTAAATACTCCTTGACGCTATTTGCTCCATGTCCGACAACAACAATGATTCGATCAACCTCGGCAGCCCTTAATGCCGCGATAATATGTCCGATCATTGGTTTATTTAACACCGGATGCATGACTTTACATAGTGAGGATTTCATTCTGGTACCTTTACCAGCCGCTAATACTATTGCAGATTTCATAAAAAAATTACCTCCATTCCTATTTTATCAAAAAAGCCAAGTAAAAAAAAGGTATATCGCCTATTTCCTACCCAATTTCCGTTGTTTTCCATATGTTTACGAATGTATACTTCACCATGAAGATTAAATGTGGCAATGTTCCTTAACCTATGATACCATGTAGACATAAGGCAGGTTGATAAATTTATGAACGATAAAATGCTATTTCTTTTTGATGTTGATGGTACACTCATTGACACAGAAACCCATCAAATTCCCCTTTCTACAATCACAGCCTTACAACAGCTGCATAAACAAGGGCATTTACTGGGAATATCGACAGGACGTTCTTTGCCATCATTGAAGAATGGCGGTTTTGCTTCCTTAATTGATTGGGATTTTTTCTTATGTAACAATGGTCAGGCAATCTTTAATAAAAAACAAGAAATCTTACATCTCGCCTGTATTCCTCAAGCGAGTGTTGAAAAGTGTATGCAGGTGGCACATGCCCAACAAAATCCTATATTGATAATTCATGGAGAAGGTGAATATCTTACTGCTGCGCCTAATGAGCTGGTTTATCAGGCATTGGATTTTTTTAAAGAACTTGTTCCAGAAGTTAAGCCTTATGATGGACAACCTGTCATCATGATGATCGCTTACGGTCCCTTACAATACGATTATGCATCTTATCATGAAATTGATGGTATACATGTTATTCCCGGATTATCCACGTATGCCGACATCGTATTAAAAGATTATCATAAATATAAAGGCATCCAATACTTGTTAAAACATCTGCAAATGGATTCCTACATTGCCTTTGGGGATAGTTTAAACGATGTAGAAATGTTGGCACATGCTGCCATAGGCGTTGCTATGGGAAATGCTCATGAAGATGTAAAAGCAATCGCTGATTATGTAACGACAAAAGTTAGTGAAGATGGTATCCTGCAAGCATTAACTTCCTTACATTTTTTGTAATTTTAATTCAAGTAAGCCTTAATTTTAAGTATTAACTGTTTTCTTATGCTGTTTATGATAATATTCTAATGATCACATCACGGTGAAACATGATACAAAAAAAGAATCCTTGGCAATTCATTCACGCAATGATTTACTGAAATAGGTTTGAATATTATCTCTTTCAAGTAATCTCATGCTTAGAACTTGCTGATGATTCTTTTTCTTTATTCACTTCATATCCTAGTTGTACAAGATTTCCAAAAGCCGATAGGAATACATTTTGTCTGATACTAACATTTCCATATAAAGGATCCTCATTTAACATCTCATGCTTTTGGTAAACCATCCATTGATAAAGGGAACACAAGCTGTACTACAAAAATGTCTTCTACCTCCTGAATCACTAAAGTAGCATTCATGTAAGACAGCATTTTTCGTACACTCTTTAATCCGATATGAGAACTTTTTTCTTTTGAAATATCCTCTTTCTTATCATTTTTAATACACATGCATAACTGCTTTTCTTCACAGCGTAAACTTATTTCCACTTGTGATGACCCATATTTGCGGATATTTGATAATAAATTATCGAATATTCTTTTTAACAAACTCGTTTCAGCCATAATCTTAAATGGTTTTGCGTCAATAAGCAGCTGAATCTCAAAACCACTGTCAATCAATTCATTGCCAAAGGCCTCGAGCATCACATTTACCTGATCTTGATCCATCAGCTGCAATTGGATATTCTCATCCTGTGCATAGATTAGGAAATGCGTAAATAAACGATCAGACATATCTTTAATTTGATCAGCCTTTATTTTACACTTACGAATATATTCCGAACGCTCTTCTTCATTCTTATATATTTTCATGTCAAGAATATCAAGATAACCAAGGAGGGAGGTCAATGGCGTACGTAAATCATGACTCATCGCTGTAACCAAATCCTGATTTGCTTGTTTTGCTTCTTTTTCACTTCGCATGTTTTCATCTAATACAGAACGCAATTGGTTCAATTGAATTGCCAGATCTGTTAATTCATCTTTACCTTCATAAAGAATCGGATGTTGAAAATCCCCACTTTCTATCAGCTTCATTTCATCCCCTATTTTTAGGATGTAATTTATTTTACGGCGGATATAGCGCATGATCAGTAATAGAAATAGCATCACACAAAGCACAATAGCACCTATTACATACAGCTCCATAAACCAAACACCTTGATAAGAATACACGGTCAAATTATATGTACCATCATAAAATTTTAATGTATAATCTTCATATTGTGGATAATATAACGTTAATAGAAAAGAAGATGTTTCTATGTATACATCCTTTTCCAAAGGACTGGCATGATCCGTATAATAGACCCCTTCAGAATCATATAGCTGCATCGTAAGATGGCGATATTCTTTCATTTCTTCACGGATGCGTTTCTGATCATTTTTTGATATATGTTTCTTGGTAATCGTAGTTTGCAATTGAGCTACCGATTCAGCTGTTGATTTTGTTAAGGCTGTTTCATCAATAATGAAATGAAAAACGCGATAACGGTTCATGAACAAAATAGCAAATAATAAAGCACTGGCCACAAAAGAAATTAACACTATCATAACCAGTTTGATACTTAATCTGGATATTCGTGTTTTTCTAATCAAAGCGATACCCCTTTCCCCAAATAGTACGTATATACTTAGGATTGGAAGGATCAACTAATAATTTTTTCCTTAAATTCCGTATATGTACCATGATCGTGTTATTGGCAGTATATAAATAGGATTCATCCCATATGCTTTCGTATAATTCTTTATTAGAAAAAACGCGCTTAGGATTGGTAATCAGTAATTGCAAGATACGATACTCTATCTCGGTAAGATTTACTTCTTCATCACCAACCCATACACGATTACTATTTTGATCCACTTTCAAATCATTACGTTCTATAATATTACTTTCCTCAATATTACTTTTTCCGCGATATACATAAAAACGACGTATAAGAGCATTTACACGAGATAAAAGCTCGCTATATGAAAATGGTTTAATAAGATAATCATCGCCACCACTGTTAAAGCCGTCTTCTTTATCTTGATCTAAAGTCTTTGCCGTAAGAAATAAGATAGGTACATTGGTTAATTCACGGATACGTCGACATGTCTTAAAACCATCCATACCGGGCATCATGATATCTAAGATAATAAGATCCTGTGCTTCGCATTTTGTAATAGCTTCTGCACCATTGTCAGCTTCATTCACAATATATCCTTCATTACTTAATAGTACATTGACCACTTCTCGGATTTCTTTATTATCATCTACGATCAGGACATTATATGCCATACCATCACCTGGTATATTGTAATGAACTCACCTAAGCAGTCATCCTTACAATATACGCATCCTTTCTATACAATGTTTTCGTCTTCATTATATAACATTTATATGAAAACACTAGTAAATAATAAGGGTTTAAGACTTTTTAAGATTTACCAAAATGATTCTAACGTTTTTATTCCAGCGCATAAATTGTATGTAGACGAATGATTGTTTCAAACACAGCATCAATTCCTATTTCATCTATCCAAGAGCATAACGCATGCAAATCATCTTGTTCGTTTGATATTTCCATGATATCTACGTTTATTTGAAAGATTTCTGAATCTGTAATAACGAGCCCTCCATTCAAAACACATGCAACTGATGGTATACTTTATTTTACCATTTTTAACTATATATAGTTAACTCGAATTCAGAAATTTCTTTGTTCTATCGATTCTAAGAACATCTTTTCATGATTCCTCATTTTTATGATTCCCCATAATGAAAAAAAGACGTAATGGAGTGACGACTTTGAAATGAACTATTTATCTAAACTTTAAGATTCATTTCCCTTGTGTCAATTCGCATTACAGCCTTTTTATAATTGTTTGTTCCTGTTTCTATCATCCATTATTTGGTGCATCCTTCTTGATGATTTTTTCTTCTAACACTTCAAACATGAGTGCCGCATCATTCTTATTTACTTGTTTCTGTAGCATCAAAACGCGAACACTTAATTCTCGATAACCAAACAGAACGCGTATTTCATCACCAATTTTTACATCCGTAGATGGTTTTGCTACTTTTCCGTTAACATAAACACGTTGTTGATCGGCTAATTCTTTTGATACTGTTCGCCGTTTTAAAATACGTGCTGTTTTCAGATATTTATCTAATCGCATCGTAACTTCACCTCTACGGTATAGTTTACCATTTATTGTGATTGTTGGCGAGATAAAAGTTGTGTAAATGCCTCCAACGCATATAACTGTTCTTTATCTAATACACTTTTATCATATAACATAACAAAGGCTCCAAACCAATCGCCAAAAGAGGTAATCGGATAGATAATACCATCATATGCCGTATCCTGATTTTTCATGACCATTGTATTTTTAAAAACTTGCATGCGATGAACATGACATTGTTCTAAGAAACTTTCGCGCAAATTAATTTGTTTTTTGTTTAACCATTCATCCTGGATAAACCAAACAGTATTTTGATACATTGCATGTAAAGTTTCACACATGATATTTATTTCTTCCATATGATTTGACATGATATCATGTTTTTGAATTACGATGCGATCATTATCAATGAAAAATTCAATAGAATCTCCTTCTTTCAATCGATATTGTTTTCTTATTTCTTTAGGGATAACCAAACGTCCCAAATCATCCAGTCTTCTAACGATTCCAGTAGCTTTCATAACGACACTCCTTTACAACGTGTAGTATGAGCATTTTCATTTGAAATATTCGTTTCTTAAACGGGAATGCGTGATACTTATAAATTTGTTGTATATATAGTTAATTTAACTATAATTGGTTAAACTTTCTATAGCGAATCTTTTAGAATAGGTATTAGAAAAGGAGTGATTCCAATGACACTACAAGAAGTATGCTGCCAACGTATTCAGGAATTATGCGATGAGCGCAACATTTCCATGAATAAACTTAGTATTTTATGTGGTATGACACAATCAACACTAAGTAATATTACCTCTGGAAGGAGTAAGAATCCAACTGTTTCCACAATCAAAAAGATTTGTGATGGTATGGATATCACACTAGCAGAATTTTTCGATTATGAACCGTTTAATGAATTAGATCAGGAAATTAAATAGTCTTTATAGAGAAGAGATGCAAGCAATTGCATCTTTTTTCTTTTGCCATGAAAATTAAGTCTAATCTGCTGTTTTTGCTAATATTCTATTGCTTTCCTTTTGACAGGTTATATATCTACAAGTTTTTTCTCTTATGAAATAGTATAGAAAGAAAGGAGGTGACATCTATGCAAAACAATATACAGAATGATTATGGTTTACCTTCTGAAGTATGTACAAATTTATCTACACACCGTAGACAGGTGGTAGGTATGGCTTATGTTCCAATGCAAAAATGGAGTATGCCAATGCCATTGGAAAAAGGATTTTGCAGTGGCACAATATTCTATGATTTAAACAAACCATTTCGACAATAAATGAAAGGAGGTCCTTTTTATGCATGATGATGTTTTAACACAGTTACAAATGTATGATTTTGCTCTGCAGGAAGCTGCTCTTTTTCTAAATTCTCATCCGCACGATAAAGAAGCTTTATCGTACTATCGCACAATGCAATGTTGCAGTAAACAGGCGAGAGAAGAATATGAAGCCTTGCATGGCCCATTAACAAACCGTGAGAATAATAGCTGTTCATGGGAATATATACATGGTAAATGGCCATGGGAAGGAGATAAGTAAGTATGTGGGTATATGAAAAGAAATTACAGTTTCCTGTTCAGATAGAACATCCGGATCCATCTTTTGCGAAAATTGTCATTACGCAAATTGGAGGTCCAGATGGTGAATTGAGTGCTTCCATGCGTTATTTGAATCAGCGATATGCAATGCCTTATGATCGAGTGAAAGCGATGTTGACCGATATTGGAACGGAAGAATTAGCTCATCTGGAAATGGTTTCAGCCATCGTCTATCAACTAACACGCAATCTTAGTGTAGATGAAATTAAAAAAGCCGGTTTTGATGCTTACTATGTCGATCATACAACTGGTATCTGGCCACAAGCAGCAAGTGGTGCTCCATTTACTTCAACTTACTTCCAATCAAAAGGTGACCCTATCACAGACTTGATGGAAGACATGGCAGCAGATGGTGCCGCTTTGTATGATCAACATTGACTGTATAAGTGGTGTTTGCGATAATCAGGCATACCCGCTGCCAGCTTATAAGAATTTAGAAATTCCAATGTATTTCAATAGGTACTTCTTTTGTGACAGGGTCTTTTTTTCCAACTTCTATATAGTCAATCAGCTTATCAACGATTTCCCTGTTTAAATGTTCAAGATTGGTATATTGCTCAATTAACTGGCGTTTGTTATCACCAGCTTGTATCTTTCTTTCCATAATGTCAAGCTGTTTTTGCGTATCAATCACCAGTTTTTCTAACCTTTCCTTTTGAGTTGAGAAGTCTTTGGATAAGTCCAAATAGTCCTGCTCTGACAAGATACCCTTAACCTTATCTAAATACAACTCACGAATACCTTTGGTATATTCTCCAATCTTACTTTGATACGCGGCTATTTCCTCTTTCAGAGCCTTCTGTTTTCCTCTTACATCACTGTTAAAGATTACACTTTGTTCCAGTTCATCTTTATCCAGATATGCGGCAGACAGCTTATTGATTTCTGTAATCACCGCCTGTTCCAACTTAGGTACAGAAATGAAAGAACCAACACAAGCATTCTTAGAAACGTGTCGGCTAGAACACCCTAAATATCGTCTGCCATCAGACTGTTTATTAGAACGCATAACATAACCGCAGTTCATACAGCGGGCTTTTTTGGCAAATAACCCAATCGTACCTGCTGTAAATGGCTTTGCCTTTTGAGCTATCAACACCTGTACCTTATCCCACAATTCACGGTCAATGATCGGTTCGTGCGTACCCTCGACAATGTACCACTCACTTTTCGGACGTGGCTTATTTTGCTTTGTCTTGTAGGATACACTCCCATATTTGCCCTGTACCATATTGCCAATATAAACTTCATTTACCAGCATATCGGAAATAGCATAATATTTCCATAAGGTACTGTTCTTGCCTTTGGGTGTTCGACAGCGTAAACCATGAAGCCGCTTGTATTCCGTTGGGTTGGGAATACCTCGATCATTCAGCATGCGGGCAATGGCAGTTTTTCCATAGCCTTGTGAAAACAGAGTAAAAACTTCTCTGACAACCTGTGCAGCTTCTTCATCAATAATCAAGTGTCCTTTTATATTAGGGTCTTTTTTATAACCAAAGAGAGCAAATGCTCCAATGTGACGACCGTTTTTTCTTAGATCTGTCAGCACACTCTTGATGTTCTCCGACATATCCTCCAAGTACCATTCATTCACCAATCCGTTGATCTGTCTTGATTTCTTATTTCCTTTATTTGCGGTATCCGCATTATCAACTATACTAATAAAGCGAATACCCCAAATGGGAAATAGACCGTGGATATACTTTTCTACCAATTCAAGCTCCCTGGTAAATCTGGATTGCGTCTTACATAAGACAATATCAAATTTACGGTCTTTTGCGTCATTCAGTAACTTGTTGAACTCTGGTCGTCGTCGGTCAGAGCCAGTGTAATCATCATCACTGTAAATATTGTAGACCTCCCACCCTTGTTCTAAAGCATATTGAAGCAGCATAGACTTTTGATTTTGAATACTGTTACTGTCATCTGTTTCTGATTGTTTGTTTCTATCTTCTTCGGATAAGCGGCAATATATCGCAACCCTTGACGTATTCATCATGTTTTGTTCTCCTTTTCAAAGATGGCAAAACAAACGATCACTGCTTATGTTATGATAACACTTTGCAGAATCGCTTGTTTAACAACTCGCAGGGGTAGAGTGCCCCTTACTTTTTTCAAATTGGTTTATCAATTCTATCCATTTCATAGTAAACACTTTCTGCAGAGCCGCTGTATCACTATTTTTAAAAACATTCTTGCAAACTACTTTAACATCATTTGCCATGAAACCACCTCACTACACTATATTTAAAAAGTATCCAAAAATGCTTGTACATAATGAAATAAGTTATCTATTCATATGAAGGAATCAGATGGCTTTAGAAAGCTCCATGGGACGCTCACCATTTCCAGTGTGATGGATGATGCGTATTAGACGAGTGTATCAGTATGCTGATATATAGAACATAGCCGCAATCTTCTTTCAGCATATGAAACGCTTTAACTCCAAGTGCGAATTTTATAATTGTATAATTTGCGTTTTGTCCCTGCTCTATATTCGCAGAGGTGGAAATGAGATCCCTTAAAAGTCCCAGATACAAATGAAATATTCATTGCGTGCTCGTAGGAAGCGTGCTATACTTAAGTTAGTACCAACATGAACAGGGTTACCCTAATATGAGCAGAGAGATAAAAAATAAACTAATAATTTATTGCTTCGCTGAAAATCACCAAGGAACGGTAAACACATAAGAGCAGGTGTCCCCCTGCTGGAGGACAGAAATGGCAAATGATAATGTACTTAGCGAGCTGATTTACGAATACTATGAATCGCGAATTCTTTTTGGCATGTACCAATATGGCGACCAGTTAAGATCAATTTCACAGATTTGTGCTTCCTTTGGTCTGGCGCGAAATACGGTGCAGACTGCTTTGGACAAATTGGAGGCAGCTGGGTACATAAAAACAGAACAGCGGAAGATGGCCATAATCGTGTACCAGGGGACAGAGAAAACCTTCATAGAAAATGCTATGAAGTATTTTGTTCCGCGCAGAGATGGAATGCTAGATATTAATCAACAAGGGGCTCTGCTATTTTCTACGGTCTGGGAGATGGGGTTAAAAAACTTAGAACGGAGTATCTCTGCAGGTTTATACAAGAAAACAAATGCAACTGGGATATTGAGTGAGGAACCAACAAAATTGTATTATGATGTCCTGAGAACTTTCAACAATGGCTTAATGGAAAGTCTATACTGGCAATTCTTGCGTTATCTCAATTATTTTTATCCCAATAAAGAGTACGGCATGGTCAATTATATGGAAGATGGTCTTTTGTCAGTTGAGATAGCCAACCGCATGAAGGCGGAAACAGATGCTTACTACTATCAGAACTTTCTGGAAGTCAAGGCATTTGTCGATTCCATTCCCGAGGAACATCACTTGAAAAATGTGCCGCAGATTCCGTTTACATGGACGATGTATCGAAAACGGCCGCAGGTGCGCTATACCCTTGCCTCCACCATTATTCAAGAGATTTTCTGGGAGGTCTATCCCGTTGGCAGCTATCTGCCGTCCCTGCCTAAAATGGCAGAACGGTATCATGTGTCATTGAGCACAGTACGTCGGACCCTGGATGTACTACATTCACTGGGGGTGACGAAAGCCTACATGGGGGTCGGGACCCGGGTATGTATGGAGCCTATCAATCCGTATATACTTAACACGCGGGAAATGCAAGAGAACTTGACCCTGCACAAGGAAGGAATGGAGTTTCTCTTTTTGACAATATATAACGTAACTCTCTTTACTTTGGAATCAATTACCGCGGAAAAGAGAGAAGCTTTATTGCAGGAAATCAGCAAATTTCACGGTAAAAATAACGATATTCTGTGTATTGATGTCCTCTTAAAGTTTATCTCTACTGAAGTTCCCTCTGTATTCTTGAGGGAGTGCTATGGTAAGTTGAGGGAGCTGATGGCATGGGGATATATTTTCTCTGCCGTGTTAAGAGGCTCTGGTGAACAGCCACATATGGATTTGAACGATTTTATCGCCCAGCTGGAAACAGATATGATGGCGGAGCATTGGACGGCGTGTGCACAATCTTGGCAGGCGTTTATTGAGGATAGACTGGACTTTTTACGCACAAGGTTTTCATTGGAAAACCCTAAGGATCAGATATGAGGACAGTGGTGTAAAAGGTTCGTGCAACGTAAAACAAGAGAGAATTTGGGGCTAAATGCCAGTCAAAAATGAAAGAGCCAAGCTCGTCTTCAAGGGAAGCATAACGAGATTGGCATGAGTAAACATTCTAGCAACATATCTTCATCCCATTTGAGCAGACAGCGGCATCATGGAGAATCTCAAGATGCTGGTCGCGGATGATGAAGGCTTCTGCGCCCATGCGCATATGCTGCTTGAAAAGGCGGAGACTGACAAGCCCATCGCAACGACGAAGTAGGCCATTATGGCCATACAAACAGTGTTAAAGATCCATTAGAAGATCGGTAATTCAATGTATGATTAATAAAATACCGTATTTAATGGAAGCGAGGTAATTCAGCGGATCCGCAAAGTGCTTAGGCGTATGCGTTGGTTCTATTATCTCATGGCATGATCGAAGGGAAAGCGTGCACGAAGCGAAAGCGATAGGAATGAACAGTTATATTAAGAAGCCGATTGAAGTGGGTGTGCTTTACAGAAAAATATCAAAACTGTTATAGGAGTGATGTGAATCATCATCGTTGGGAGAAAATTATGTTGAAGAAAATACGAAATATGAAACTAAAGTTTAGGTTGTTATTATCGTATGCAATGGTAATCGCAATATGTCTGTCGGCAAGTATTGCTGCTCTATTCATGCTGAATAGAATTGGCGATAATCTTTCCTCTTTTTATCGTAATAATTATACAGTGACGATCAATGTGTGGCTAGCGAAAAGGGAGATGCAGGCTGCACGAGGGGATATCTTAAATGCCATATTGGAGTCTGATGTGGAAGAATCCGCGGAGTACATTGATAAGGCGAAGGAAAGCCTCAGAAACATGCGCGCTACATTTCCCGTAATCCGTAACTCCTTCAAAGGGGACATCGCGATGGTGGATAGGGTGGATAAACGGCTGCAGGAGGCCATCGTCTACCGTGACAAAGTATTCGCTTTGGTGGAAACGGGGAAAACGGATGAGGCATACGAGGTCATGAAGTCCAGTTATATTCCGGTTCTGAATCAGATGGCGGATCTTCTCCAACAGATCGCGGATGTGGCGGCACATAACGCCCAGGATATGGTGAAGGAAGGGGAATATGCGCAGGCATCGGCAATCACTGTTATCATGATCATCATGACATTCAGTATCGTGTCTGCGGCACTGCTTGGCATCTATATTTCCAACAGCATCCGCAAGCCTGTGAAGGAGATTGAGGATGCCGCCCAGCAGTTGGCAAACGGTCAGTTAGACGGCGTGTGCGTTTCCTATACGTCGAGAGATGAACTGGGAAAGATGTCGGATAGTATACGGGATTTAATCAGCTATCAAAAGACGATTATTGAAGATATCAGCGATATCCTTGGCGATATGTCCGAGGGGAATTTTAAAGTTCAATCCAATGTCAATGAATACTACATGGGGCATTATGACCGCATCCTAGTGTCGATGTGGGGACTGCGGGATAAACTAAGTGATACCCTCTGGCGCATCAGCCAGTCCGCAAGGCAAGTGGCGAATGGTAGTGAACAAGTATCCTCAGGAGCGCAGATCCTTGCGATCGGGGCAGAGGAACAGGCCGATTCGATTGAAAAACTTGCCATAGCTGTAAATGAAATATCTGAGCAAGTCAGGGTAACAAAGGAGAACGCGGATAAAGCGCGCAACCAGACAGACCGTGCGGGCGCACAGGTTTCTGAGAGCAACCAGCAGATGCAGGAAATGATTAGTGCAATGAACATCATCAGTGAAAGGTCCGATGAAATTTACAAGATAGTGAAGACTATTCAGGATATTGCATTCGAAACGAATTTACTAGCCTTAAATGCCTCTGTAGAGGCGGCAAGGGTCGGTGAACTGGGAACAGGATTTGCGGTGATTGCGCGAGAAATACGCAGTCTAGCGGATAAGACGGCAATGGCCTCCAAGAACACGACAGCTCTGATCAAGGAATCGGTGGCAGCAGTAAAAAATGGAGAAAAGGTTGCCCACACGGCGGCCGATTCGCTGCTGCAGGTTATCGAGTGTACAAAACAGGTGATTTTTATGGTGGATAGGATTGCTTCCGCCACAGAAAATCAACATAAATCCATTTCTAATATCACAGCGGAGGTGCGCCAGGTTTCGGATGTGGTGCAGAATAATGCCTCGATATCCGAGGAGCTGGCGGCCGCAAGCGAGGAGCTTTCTACACAGACGCAGATGCTGGATCATATGATTGGGCAGTTTCAGTTGTATGAAAAACGGTAGGCAGTATAAGGAGGATGGCTTGTTTCAACCATGTAGAGCTTGCAAATACGAGCTTACCAGACGAAATATTGTTGCAAATAGACAACCCCACTGGCTTTTATTCTTTTACCACCGTATCGCAGATTCGTGTTGTCATATTGTTTGGCATATATTAAGGATTGGATTGCATACGATTGAACGATGAAATTTTTTGCAGGATAATTTGTTTTATCTTCTATATTATATAGATTATGTACTTTTTGTCCTTATGCAATCGCAGCTAGGGAAAGCCTGTACAATAAAAAACAGCGTGTTTATAAGGCTTTTGGCCTATGTTGTTCTTATGAGGTTGCAGCAGAACAAAAAGCCAGAACAACGTATGACAACCTTATCCGGGAAGCCTGTGACCCAGATGTCATAGCCCCTTTGGTTTTCCTACGCGAAAGAGAAATCGTACATTTCCAACGATTTGGTGAAGCTTTGGCTTACGTTCAAAAACAATTAGATTCAGACAACTATTATCGTTATAATCCTGCTTTTGACAAATAATACAACACTGCTGAGAACCCCTAAGTCCTTCTTGCTTATTGCATAAAGTATTTTAAAGGAAGCCTTAACGCATTTTCTGATGTTAAGGCTTCCTATTTTTATATTTAAATTACTATCTTTACAACAAAATCATTACTTATAACACGCTTCTCACAAACAATTTCTACTTAAACCTTTCTTGTCATAATTTTTTTCTTTATTAACATCTGCAACAGTAACATATAAACAATAAAAACAAATAAAACGACCAAACATCCTTCACCCATCAGCATAAACGAAAAACCATTCTTTCCAAAACCAAATAAACTTGCAAAAAGGTGAAAAGCCGGATAAGCCATAAGACAATGTAAGATTGCTAATATCGGAGGTGCTAAGATCAGCCATCTATTCTCTCTTGCCGACTCTAAACTCAACTCTCTCTTCGTTAATCCAATACGATATAAAATACTGTACTCATGTTCATGCTCGCGTAAATCTTCATGCATACGATAATACAAGATCATAAAGATTGAGAAGATGAAGAGAATGGAGAAAAGAATGCCTAAAAACAGAAAACTTCCATATGCACTCATCATTTCATCTAAAACTGTATAATAATCCTCTATTGTTATTTCCTCGTTTGCGTTTAAGTCTGCAGCTAATGCCTTTTGATTATCTTCACTACCAATGAAATTCATACTGCGATACATACTTAAAGTCGTACTATAACCTGGATCATCGTGTACATATTCCCCGAATAGATAATCTAAATAAGCAACTGCTTGTTGATCAGGTACGATTAAGACTAAATCCGTAGGGAAAACTTCAAAATCGACATCAGAAGATCTTACCTTTTTCTTCATAATAGAAATGGTATGATCATCATTTTCCATGCGTATATTCATTGTATGAATAGGATGGGATGTACGATTCAATAATAAAACTTCATCTTTTTTTAAATGAACTTGTGTATTTGTCGCATTTTGATATCCAGATAATGTGATAGCTGTTAATGCTGGAACCGAATCATTTTCTTTAATCGTTTCATTCACTTTTCCAATCCATAATTCTTCATTGCGTACTACCACTTGCATAGCACCATGAACTACTGGTATCTGGACTTCTTTTTGAATTGCTAAATGATGTTTCTTTACTATTTGTTGGAGCTGTTGATCATCATTTATACCATTAATGATAAATTTATACTCAGGAAAGCGTTGCTTTACACTATCTTCTACCCCTGTATACAGTGATATACACATGGATGCAGTTAATATCAGCATCGTCAGTAAGATCGTAATACTTGCCATTGAAACAGCATAACTACGCAAACGAAATAATAGATTTGATAGGGTAATCATATGTTTTTTATGATAATATAGTTTCTCATTTCGTTGCAGCAGCTTCAACAACATAATCCCTGTTCCTTTAAAAACACAATATGTGCCAAAAATCACAAGAAGAATGGCAAAAACAATTTTTTCTAAATCATCACCAATATCATTTACGGATAAAGATATACCATAACCAACGCCTAAAAATACAATACCAAATATGGTTGTCAATTTTTTTGCTTTTGGCTGTTCTTGCATTTTTTCTTTACGTAACATTGTTAAAGGGTTATGCGTAACAATATATACTGAATCACGAACGAGCAAAACAAGTCCGACAGAAAGCATAAATAAGCTTATCCATAACATCAGTCGCATATCAACGGTAATTCCTTGTATCAGTGTTTGTCTTGCAAAACGTTCTGCACTCATGATAAGCAACTTACCGAATACAATACAGAATATCATACCTCCAATGAGTGCTAACACACTGATAATTATCATCTCACAGGCATTTAGTAATAATAAATTCTTTCGGGAAAAACCCAACACACGATATAATCCCTGACGCGTGGATATCTGACGGCGTATCGTCAATGAAAACGTCCAACATAAGATAAAAATTAATACACATAAGATGACACCACCACATGTTAGTAAGTCTAGCGTCATAATGGAACCTTTTGTTAAGGAATAAAAATTACCATGCGTACCTAAGTATGCGATTATATATAAGAAACAAAAACACATGGACATCATTCCACCATAAGGAAGATAAATATCCTTCATGTTTCGAATATCACTCCATGCCAAGGTGAAATAATATTTAATATTCATGCAGATCCCTGCTTTCTTGAACACTCAGCATATGCACGATACGATTATAAAAAGTTTCACGATTATCTTCTCCACTATAGATTTCTTGAATAATTTTGCCATCTTTTAGGAAAGCGACACGTTGTGCATAGGATGCTGCTAGTGGGCTATGTGTCACCATTAAAATCGATTGTCCTTGTTTTTGTAATGCACACAGCAGTTCTAATAGCTGCATGCTGCTTTTTGAGTCTAAAGCACCACTTGGCTCATCTGCCAATAAAATATCTGGTTCATTGATCAAGGCTCTTGCTATTGCCACACGTTGTTGCTGACCTCCACTTAACTCATAAGGAAAACGTTTTAATAAATCTTCAATATGCAAAGTATGACAAAGCTTTTGCAAGTATTTTCGCTTTTCCTTTAAATCTTTTTGAGAAAGGATGCATGGTAATAAAATATTATCTTCTGCACTTAAAGAGTCAAGCAATGAAAAATCTTGAAACACAAAACCTATGTGTTCTCTACGATATAATGCCTTTTCTTCTTCCTTCATTGCTACAATGTTTTTATCCTGAATATAGATAGCTCCTTCACTTGTATCATCAAAACAAGCCAATAGATTTAACAGTGTACTCTTCCCCGAACCACTTTCGCCCATGATAGCGACAAATTCACCTTTTTCTAATTCCATACTCACCCCGTCCAAAGCATGCGTATGTTGACTTTTTAAACGAGATGTATATACTTTATGCACATTTTCTAATGCTAATATTGTCATAGATATTTCCTCCTTGATCTAAAGTATAACAAGCATTTCCATTTTCTGCCTTAACTTAAGATGACGGATATCTAACATCTATGTCATCTTTCTTTTCACCCTTTTCTATCAAAGATTTCGTTGTCGTTCAATCTTTCTTAAAATCATTGTTTATAACATCATATTAGGTATTGCTTAACAATCTTTTCATCATGCTAAAAACCATTGTCTTTGTAGTATAGACTCATTTTAATAGAAAGAAATCGTACATAATTTTTTACGTAAAAACATTGCTCCCATATTATCTATCCATTAATCTTTCCTTCACCGGATACAAAGATACCTTAGTACCATGCTGCCATTGTGAAGATATTTGCCATTTGATATGCAGACGTTCACAAATTTCTTTAACGAAATATAATCCCATGCCGGTTGCTTGTTTTTTCTCTCTGCCAAGTTTACCAGTATATCCCTTTTGTTTGATTAATACAATATCTTCGCTAGCAATACCACAACCCTCATCCTCAATGCTTACTTCGTCCTTACTACAACGTACATGAATGGTACCATGTTGGGTATATTTTATAGCATTATCTAATAGTTGCTCAATGACAAAACACAACCATTTGCGATCCGTATAAATTTCATCATCCTCATCATATGAGAAATCAAGACACAAACCTTTTTCAATAAACAATGTGCTATAAGTTCGTAATGCTTCTTGTACTATTGTATGTAAACAACACTTTTCCATAATATAATCATCATCTATACGCTGATAAGACAATGCCATCTGCGTATAACGCTCGATTTTGAATAACTCAGCACGGATTTGTTTTTTTCTTTTTTCATCCTGCATATGTTCATTCAACATATGCATAGCAAAAATGGGTGTCTTTATTTGATGTATCCATAATTGAAAATACTGTTCCCGTTCTTTTTTCTCTTTCTGATAAGATTGTTTCTGTGAATAATATTCCTCTTCCAATTCCTTGATGATACGCTGTATTTCTTTGTCTTTAGCAGTTAATGCCTTTCTTTCTAAAAAAGAGACATGATTGCATTCTTGTAATTGTTTTATTTCAGCTCTTCGTTTTACCCAAGCAATACCGATATAACACAATAACATACTGATTTCCATAAACAAGATGTATTCAATGATTTCTTTCTCTATTTCAAATGTCCATAAACAAATGACTTGTACGATCACCATCGTTAAAAGTAAACATACAGATCCTGATAAATCATGTAGTAGTTTCATATATAATATCCTGTGCCTTTCTTTGTATGAATAAAATCATCTATGCGAAAGACATCTTCCAGTTTTTTCCGCAATCTTCCAACATTAACACTTAAGGTGTTATCATCTACATAACAATCACTGTTCCACAAAGCCATCATCATATCACTGCGTGATATTACTACATGTGGATTGCTCATCAACAATTCTAATATTTTCATCTCATTCTTCGTAATTTCCATCATCTTTCCCTGATATTTTAATTGATAGGTTCGCAGATTTAATTCAACACCACGCCATACTAAAACTTCCTTATCTGCTTCTTGCTGCATCCTTCTGATAAATGCATTCAATTTAGCGATGAGAACCATCTTATCAAATGGTTTAACGATATAATCATCTCCACCATATTCATAGGCACTTACCATGCTCATACGATCTGCATCACTGGATATAAAAATTACCGGTGCATTACTAAACTTTCGAAATTGACGGCAAACACTGATACCGTTTATATTGGGGAGATGAACATCCAGCAATACGATATCACAATTTACAGTCGTGAGCTGTTGTAAAATATCTTTTGCCACATCTACTTTATTGACCTCAAAATTCCATTCCTTTAAACAATTACTTAACTCTTCAAGTATAATTTCATCATCTTCAACAATCGCAACTTTTACCATATCTTCACCTTCCAACATAAACCATCTTTTTTAACTTATCTTAACTCAACGTATCTTTTTTATTTATCTTCGCTTACTGCTTATCTTCCTACTGACCATAAATTTGTACTTTATCCATTTCATCTAATGCACAAGTGAAAGCTTCTTGTTTTCTTCTCCTCTTAATTATACACAACTTCATCGAAAAACGCTCTAACCTTACACAGATGTCAGAAAAAAGCCCTCCTATCCGAAGATAGTAAGGGCAATGATTTATAAAACTAGCGTTGCGAAAACTGAATTACTACGTTTTCTTTATCTCAAATATTTTTTTAATGATTCCGCAGGTGCCGTATCTTCCCATTTCACACCCAAATCTTCTCTACCCATATGCCCGTACGCAGCTAATTTGCGATAAATAGGTTTACGCAAATCTAATGTCTTAATGATGCTGGTAGGACGCAAATCAAATTCTTTTTGCACAATTTCAGCAATTTCTTCATCAGGTAATCTACCAGTGCCAAATGTATCAACCAAAACACTCACGGGATGAGCAATACCGATGGCATATGCCAATTGTACTTCACAACGTTTTGCAAGTCCTGCAGCTACAATATTTTTTGCCACATAACGGCTAGCATAAGCAGCACTACGGTCTACCTTCGTTGGATCTTTACCAGAGAAAGCACCGCCGCCATGACGTGCCATTCCACCATATGTATCTACAATAATCTTGCGGCCAGTCAACCCACTATCACCCTGAGGACCACCAATTACAAAACGACCTGTTGGATTGATATAAATTTTCGTATTTTCATCCATCATTGTCGGATCAATAATAACATCAATAACATATTTTTTCAGGTCCTTGCGAATGGTTTCCAACTCTACTGTATCCGAATGTTGCGTTGAAATAACAATTGTATCTACACGTTTCGGAACATCATTTTCATATTCAATCGTAACCTGCGTCTTACCATCTGGGCGAAGATAATCCAATGTACCATCTTTTCTGACTGCAGTCAGTTGTTTTGCTAAACGATGAGCCAAAGAAATTGATAATGGCATCAATTCTGGTGTTTCATCACAAGCATAACCAAACATCATTCCCTGATCACCAGCACCATTATTATCTTCTTCCTTACCTTCTTTTGTTTCTAAAGAATGATCAACACCCATAGCGATATCACTGGATTGCTCATCAATCGAAGTTAATACGGAACAAGTTGTACCATCAAAACCATATTTTGCTCTGTCATAGCCGATTTCCAGTACTACATTACGTGCAATACTTGGAATATCGACATAGCAGTTTGTCGAAATTTCACCCATGATCATGACCATACCAGTCGTACAGCAGGTTTCACATGCTACACGCGCATTGGGATCTTGTTCAATGATAGCATCTAACACCGCGTCACTGATTTGATCACAGATTTTATCAGGATGTCCTTCTGTTACTGATTCAGAAGTGAAAAACTGTTTATTTAACATATGTATTCCTCTCTTTTTTTTATCTTTTTCAGCTCTTTTATTGTAACGCATTTTTATTTATGAAACAAGGTTTACTCCATCTTTCTTCAAAGCTGATTCTCTATATCTTGACACATGCAGATAAGAGTATATTGGATAAGCTGGTTATGGTTAAAAAGCGTTAACTATAACATGATTCATATATAAAAAGAGAATGCAATGACATAAACCTCGTTAATTGAACAACTAATTAACAAAGGGCATTTCAAACATTCTCTTAAAACACTGTTTAACCTTTGAAATTTTCCAGATGAATCTTCACTGTTTCATTTATTTTACTGAATTCCGTATAATGATGCAATTTTGTCTGCTCAACATACGTATCATACTCGGTATTATCTTCCTTTTGTGGAATACTGATTTCATAATCCATATCACTTGTTATAGATTTAACCAAATCATCACGAATACGGAATACAAGTTTATAAGAATGAAGTTTTGAGATATCGGCATTCTCTATTTTATCCTCTTTATTTTTTTGATTATAAATTTTTATGTAAGAATCAGGATCTTTTATCGTCAATGTATATAAGATATCATTACCTTCCTTATCTTTTACACATGTAAAACTTTGTTGTGTAAGTTTTAATAAATCATAGTTCAAATAATAATATAAAAAACTATTTTCAATATCTGATGATGTCGTTGCTTCTTTTTGACTTAAGTTGTAGGTACCATTTTCTTGTTTCAGATAGTTATACATATAACCATTTTCTTCACCATATACCACGGTACTATCTTCTGTTATTTGTTTCACCATATAATGAGCTTGCTTTGGATTTGCATTATCGATATCACCAGTGGAAATCACACTTCCACCATTCCCATCTTTTTTTATTTCCGTATTATTTTGATAATAGCGTTGATCTCTTTCATAATCTTGTTGTGATTGCAAATGCAAACTTTTTGCTTTTAAAGTTGCATCCAAATAAGTGAATAGTTCTTTTGTTTCATTACTGAGTGTTGTTTGTTCTTTTACTTTTATGGCATTTGATGGCTGCTTTGTTTTATCATTGGATGAACAAGCAGTTAATAAAAAGAAACATAAGATTGCACAGCATACGCGACTCGTTTTTTTCATAACAACATCCCTCTTTTCTTACTTAAAGTATAGCATTCTTTTTGATATAAGTTACATTTTTATGTGTATAATTTTCTTAAAACCATTTCATTCATTGTTTGTTTCTTTTTTATAAACAGTTTCAATAAAACGTTCAAAAAAGAAAACACCCATCTTTATCACAAAGGTGGATGTATCATTAAGCTTCTTTTCTTTCAAGTTTTTCACAACTCTCTAAAATTTCAATAACCGTAATCAACCAATCTTTTCGCTTCGCAAATTGCAAAGTAATTTTACGATTGACATACCGTAATTGAATATCCTTAGAAATACACGTCATGAATTCAAATAATTTCACACCATCAATTGCATTTGACCAGGTTTCGGTAAATGACATACTAATTCTTTTTGGCTGTTCCTGAAAATTCTCTACATAAGGTTCATTTATGAGAATATCCAAACGTTTCTTTTCAAACAATAACTGAACCGCCTTAGGTAATTTTCCATAATTATCCTTAATCTCTTCTAACATTGCCTTTAATTCTTGTTTCGTTTCTATCTTTTCAATACGCTGATACAATGTAATTTTCTCATAATCCTCATTGGCAAACTGTCCTGGTATATAGGCATCTACTTTTACGTTTGCTTTTTTCATAACTGGCTTTTCAACTTTTTTAATGCCTTTTTTCTCCATAATCGCACTATTCAACATCTCGATATACATATCAATACCTACCGTATCAATAAAACCAGCTTGTTGAGGACCTAACATATCCCCGGCACCACGAATCGTTAAATCCCGCATGGCAATCTTATATCCGCTGCCAAGTTGTGTAAATTCTTTGATTGACTTGAGTCGTTTCATTGCTACTTCACTCAACTGACGCTGCGGAGAATACATCAAATACGCATATGCCAAACGATCACTTCTACCAACTCTTCCTTTTATTTGATATAACTGACTTAAACCAAAATGGTCAGCATCTTCAATGAGAATGGTATTCGCATTTGGTATATCAATTCCTGTTTCAATGATCGTCGTGCAAACCAATACCTGATATTGATTATCCGTAAATTGCATCATGACATCTTCAATATCATCACGGCTCATTTGTCCATGAGCGACACCAATTTCCACATCCGGTAATGCTTCTCGTAATTTTCTTGCGACATTATAAATCTCTTTTACATTGTTATAAAGATAAAAAACCTGCCCATTGCGTGCCAGTTCTCTTTGAATAATTTCCTTGATCATTGAAAAATTTTTCTCAATTACATATGTCTGTACTGGCATGCGGTTTAATGGTGGTGTCTCTAATTGTGAAAGTGTACGTATGCCTATCAAAGACATTTGCAATGTTCTTGGAATTGGTGTAGCACTAAGTGATAAAACATCAACACTGTTTTTTAACTCTTTTATCTTTTCTTTATGTTCTACACCGAAACGCTGTTCCTCATCAATCACTAATAATCCAAGATCTTTAAATTGTATATCCTTAGATAATAAACGATGTGTTCCAATCAGGATATCCAGATTACCTTCTTTTAGATCTTTGATGATCTGTTTTTGATCCTGTGGTTTAATAAAGCGATTTACGACCGCAATATTTACTGGAAAATTGCGAAAACGATGTTGAAAAGTTTTAAAATGTTGTAAAGATAAAATGGTTGTCGGACATAGAAAGGCAACCTGTTTATTATCACTCACTGCTTTAAAAGCAGCTCTTGCGGCAACTTCTGTCTTGCCAAATCCGACATCTCCACATAACAATCGATCCATTGGCTTACTGGATTCCATATCACTTTTTATCTCTTTTACTGCTTTTGCCTGATCAATTGTTAATTCATAATCAAAATCATCTTCAAATTCTTTTTGCATCGCCGTATCTTTTGCGAATGCATGCCCGATATGCTCATCACGATTGGCATATAAATGAATTAAACGATCTGCTAATTCTGCTATTTTTGCACTGACTTTTTTCTTTGTCTTTTCCCATTCACCACTGCCTAATTTATTTAGTTTAGGAGCTGCTCCTTCTTTTGATACGAATTTACGAATCAATTGAAATTGCTCTAATGGTACTAATAAAACATCATCACCTTTATAGGCAATATGCAAAAAATCCTTGTGGATACCATCTACCTCTTTATTGACGATACCTAAATATTTACCGATACCATGCTGATTATGTACGACATAATCTCCGATATGCAGTTCTTGATAATCATGCAAAACTTCAGCTTCTTTAAACTTATTGGAATAACGCGTGGATTTACGGGATTTATGAAATAATTCCTTGCTCGTGTAAACGCTGATTCCTTCTGTTAAACAGCTGAATCCTTCAACCATTTTCTTCTCTAAAATAGAGATGCCATCGGTTAATACATCATCCTCATGAACGATGCGTGTAGCTACATGCTGTTCTTCTAGCAGTTTACGGACTTGTGAAATCTCATGATGATCTAAACATAATAAAACTCTGTGACGATGCGATGCTGAAATGATTTCCTGGATAGTCCGTTCTAAATTAATATCACCTAATGACATGCTCATGATTTGTGATGTAATCGGTTTTTTATAATCCACAAACATGCCAAATTCAATAACTTTATGTTTGCCTAATATTTTGGATAAATCTTCAAATACACCAAACTTATACAAAGCACTTCCTTCTTGAAATAATTCTTGTAAATAGGCAATATTTTCTTCCTGTACATGACGGATTGTATCGTTAACTTCTTCCTTACTAGAAACAACAATACTAGCATCTTTCACATAATCGCAAATCGTATTTGCCTGATCAAGAAACGCATAATAACGATATAAATGATTTTCTGCATGTCGATTTGCCAATAAGTCTAAATCTTCATTCACTTGTGATATCAACTGATCACGAAAAGATAATGATAACTGTTTCTGCTGTATAGCTAATTCTTGGTTTGCACGTTCAACGATACAACCGATTTCTTCATCCGTAAACAAAAGATTATTAGCAGGAATGATTGTCACTTCTTTTATCAGTTCAATTGTTCTTTGCGTGGAAATATCGAAAAATCGTACACTTTCGACAAGATTATCAAAAAATTCTATACGAATCGGATGCTCATAATTCATCGAATATACATCGATGATACCACCTCTTGCTGCATAACATAATGGTTGATCAACACGATTTACATAGGCATAGCCAGCTTCAAATAACAGTTGTTTCAGTTGTTCATAATCCAACACATCATCTTGCTGGATATGAATAAAGTGTTGTTGAAAAATATCTACAGATGGTTGAAAACGAATCGCAGCCGCTGCATTCATGACGCAAATATAAGGATGCTTATCTAAAAGCTTTGCCATTGTTTCCATCTGTGCTGCTTTGCTTTCCGGTGAAGCAGCAATAGCTTCCACCCGTAATGATTCTTCCACGCTGAAAAGCAGCACATCATCCTCTAACAGACATTCTAAACGATCATAGAGTTTTTGTGCCGTATATGCGTTATTCTTAATAATAAACATACTTTGCGGTTTTTTGCGATATGCCGCTGCTAACAGCAGGGCTTCTTCACTTAATGATAAATTACCCAGCTGACTTTTACCTTCAACAATGGAAGTAACCGCTGCATTCTGCATGAATTCCTGAAGAAGTATTTTCACTTTATCACCTTATTTTCTGCATGTATTATCATGAAAAAGCTTTATTTCACATTAAAATGGCTCATCGTATCCATAAAGGTATGCGTAACGCTATAAATAGCTGCATCCTTTGCCAGTGCTATTGCTTTTTCATAATCTTCACGATCTTCTTTTCTGATTTTCCCTAATACCCAATCAATGACAGGTACTCGTGAATCCTTTCCGATCCCTACGCGAATTCTTTTAAACTCTTGTGTATGCAAATGTGCAATAATGTTTTTCATACCATTTTGACCACCTGCACTTCCTTTTTCACGTAATCGTATCTTTCCAACAGGCAAATCTAAATCATCATAAATAATCAAAATGTCTTTTACATCAATATGATAAAACTTGACAGCCTCAATAATAGCTTCCCCAGAATTATTCATATAGGTTTGCGGTTTCATTAATAATACTTGTTCTCCTTGTATTCTTGTCATACAAATGAATGATTTAAATTTCTTTTGTGTGATATCAACATGCAATTCCTTAGCAATCGCATCCATGACACAAAAACCTGAGTTGTGTCTTGTGTTTTCATATTCTTTCCCTGGATTTCCTAAACCGGCTATTAATTTCATTTTATCACCTCAATCAGCTTTCTTATTATACATGAAAATTCCATAGAAAAACAGGAAATCAATCCTGTTTTCGCCAATCTTCAAAATATGTAGAAAATGCACAGGCCATATTTTCAATTAAGAGAACATCTTTTATATTCCAAACTTGACGACTCTTTTTATTCATACCCACAATACCATAAAAATGACCATCATATTCAATTTTTTTCTGTATGGTAGACATGATATGATTTTCTTTATACTTTGTTTCATATGGAAAATCACAATGATTCAGATTATGATTTTGAAATAAACCTGTTTCATCAAATTCGTTAAAATACCCTTCCTCTATATGGTAAATGGCTTGACTGCGAATACTTTTATCATTTAAGTTAAACACTTTTAAATACCCTTGTTCTTTTTTTCGGTCTATAAAATAAAGTAAAAATAAGTCTTGTATATGTAAGATTCTCCCTATATAACAAATGGCTCTGTCTAAAATCGTACTGCTTTTCTTTTCCGTATTTAAAATCATAAATACCTTTGGAAGAACTGCAGAGATCGATAATTTAGAAAATTCATTACTATGCATTGGTAATAAGGTTTCTTCCTGAACGTTATCTTCTTCATAAACTACATATTGATTTCTTCCACTCAATTTTGCCTCATACAATGCATGATCTGCTTTTTTATAAATAATATCATATGAATCATCATCCGATGCTTCACATATTCCTATACTGATACTTATTCTTTTTTTAACATTTCTAATTTTAATATCTTGTACATCATTTTTTATCTTTTCTACACAATTTTCTATCTTATATAATTCATATACATGATCTGCATAAATGGCAAATTCATCACCACCTACTCTTCCTATAAGGGTATTTTGATCAACATTATTTTTAATGATTGCTACTATTTCTTTTATGACACGATCACCGATCATATGTCCATAACTGTCATTGATATGTTTAAAATTATCTATATCCATCATCAAGAAAAATGCTTTCTGATCCTTATTTCGACGCTGAAGTTTTTCTATCGTCTGTTTGCGGAAAGCTGTTTTTTTCAAAACGCCGGTAAAGTCATCTAACTCTGTGTACTGCATAAGTTTCTGATTGTTTTCAATGATTTTACGTTGTTTATACAACGTATTTTCTAAATCCATTTTAACTTTCATACTGATCTTACGATTCTCTAAATTAAAAGATTGAGCTTTCTGATATATTTCGTAATGATGATAAATTTCATCTTTTAAATTATCTTTATGAAATTCTTTAAGATATTGTATATAGATTTGTGAAAGTTCTTCTTCAAAATATGGATTTTTCATATCTTTAAATAATTTATTTGCTGTTTGATATAATTTAATAAACAGCGAATCATTTTTCATATGCAAACTCATTTCAAGCATAAAAAACATACAGTTTTTAATATGGGAATAGTCCTCTTCCTGATATAAATTTTTTAATACCTGCTCCATTTTTTCAGGCACCTTTGATGTAGTATGCGCACAGACATCCAGATATAGTTCACTAAGTACATATTCTTCTGGTATTTTAGCTAATTCATTATCTAATTCGTCATATTTCTTTTTCCAAATCCTTACTTCTTCCTGCTCATTCATTCTGGCAAGTGTAAACATAATATGAGAAATAACAATTTGTAAATCTCCCTTTTCAAACTTATCGAGCAACATATAGTCAAATGCTTCTGTATAGTATTGCAAAGCTTCCTGATACATACCGATACTAAAAAATAATGTTCCCATATTTTTTAAAATCAATTGCATGAATCCATATTCCGGATGTTCTTTTGACAGGAAATAAGCATTAATAAAATGATGAAGCGCTGTTAATTCATTACTACTATCTGCATATAAAATGCCGGCAAGATTCATTAAACGTATCTCATAGCGTACATTATCCGCTGATTCACATAGTTTTAAACCTTGACCGCATGCTTTCATAGCTTTTTGTTTATCTTCATTATAAAAAGATAATAAAGATATAAAATACCAGGCAATACTTTCATAATAATGATTTTGCTCTTTTTCAGCTAATTTTAATAATTGCTTTGCCTTTTTCTCTACAATTGACAGATGATGTAGTTTTTGTTGTTCTTCCATCTCTCTCAATAAAGTTTCAAAGATTGTTTCTGTCATTGTGCTCATCTTCCTTTATCGCTATTTTAGCATAAATATTTTAAGCAGTATATGGAATTTTATAAAATTTACTTATATGTGATAAATATAAGATATAAAAATTATAAACCTTCCGTAATATACACTATTTAGAACTTTATAAATTTCCTTTTTTATACCACCATAAATAAAAACAGTCTTCTTACTTTCCTATTTACGATAGATTAACAAATATCTTTTTCGAAATTCATTTAGCATTTTAAATAAGAAATTATCTAGCACATTACATACTCATAATATACAATTAGCTAAAGGTTCTCCATCCTATAACTAATCAGTAAATAACATGTACCTTTCATATCAAATAAATGAAGACATCTTACTAACAAGAATTTCTTATTGTGCAAAAAGAAAAGTCTGCTTTTCACAGACTTTCTAATAGTTTTTTATTGTTTTTCAGGGTCATATACGATTTTTAATCGTCTTTGATTACCTTCCCCTTCACTTACCGTGGAGATATTACGCATATTCGTCAAATAGTTATGAATAGCTTTACGCTCATCAGCTGGCATAGGATCTAAGATAGCATCTGTTTTGCTGCGCTGTACACTTTTTGCTACACGCAATGCTAAAGAACATACTTTTTGGTATTTTTCTTCTTTATATCCATTGATGTCAATGAGAACACGGATACGTTTTTTAAATTCACTGGATACTGCAGATTTCAATACAGCATTCATAGATTGCAGTGTTTGCCCATTTTTACCAATTAAGATAGCATTGTTTTCAGCATCCAAATCTACATGATAGAAATCATTATCTTCACTTACTTCAATGGTTGCTTCCATTTGAATTCCATCAAAATAAGTTTGCAGATAATCCTTCATAAAATCCATGATATCATTTTTGCAATAAGCACTAATCGTTACTTTACTTCCTAATCCCAGAAAACCACTAGTTTCCTCAATAACGGTATAAGTAAGTTCCTCTGCTGTCACTTGTTTATCGTTTGCTGCATTTTGAATAGCATCTTCCAAGTTTTTTCCAGTATATGTTTTCATTGAACGTATGCCTCCTAATCTTTGATAAAGCATTTATGAATCAATAAGTTCTGTCCTACTCTGACAATGGAATTTACCAACCAGTAGAATGACATACCTAATGGCCAGTTGATAGCGAATATGGCAATCATTGCTGTACTCATATACATCATCATATTCATTGAGCCCATCATACCCGGCTGTTTCTTAGGTTCTGCATATTTCTTTTCTTTTACATGTTGTTTCTTTTTTCGATGTTCCTGTAACCATTGTGGCATTTTAAAGGAAAGAAGTTGGAACAAAACCATCAAGATGAAGATAACGCCAAAAGCAATCTGTCCTTCTTTTAAACCTTCAATTGGTGTTTTTGCAAGATTGATACCGGCAAAACTACCAGTTACTACACTGTAAGCACGCATTGTTGCCTGATACATACCCAAAATAACAGGGAACTGAATAAAAGTGATTAATAAAGTTCCAAATGGATTTATTTTATATTTAGAATATAAAGCCTGCATTTCCTGTGCTTGTGCCATTTTGGAACGATCATCTGTACGTCCGGCATACTTTGCCTGGATTTTTTGCATTTCTGGCTGTAATGCCTGCATACGCTGATTTGCGACCTGTGATTTAATAGAAAATAGGAAAATTAATAACTGAATCAAAAAGGTTGCTGCGATGATACCAATACCGGCATCCGTAAAGTTTGCTACCCAGTTGATCAGCTGTGCAATTGGATATACGATAATACCATGGAACCAACCTTCATCCATCGCATCTGAGAAAGTTGTTGGCTTGATGGTAATTCTTTCATCCGGTTTTAAGTCTTTATACAGCTTTTCTGCTTTTGATCCCTTTTCAAAATCTACATTCTTCCTTGCTACGGTTTCTTCTTTAATTGTAATAATGGAGTCCACATAAGTCTTACCATTCTGACCACGCGGTACGCTACATCCTGTGAGCGTTACCACCATCAGCATTACAACAAGAAGCAATTTCTTTTTTTGTTTAAAAAAATCTTTCATTTCATTTCTCCTCGCTAAAGTTGCCTACCTTTATATTTTAACTTTTTTAATCAATCTTTCCAAGAGTTTTTTGTTGTTTATATAATTTTCTTCATGATATTTCACTCGAACGAGAATAATCGTATCAAAATTCTCATCAAATGTATAAATATCTTGTACCATGCTGCGTACTTGCCGCTTAATTTTATTACGTATAACAGCTTTTCCCATCTTTTTTCCAACGGAAATTCCTACACGCGCATGATCTTCTTTTCTAGGTTTTACATAAATAACAAAGGAAGGACATGTATAGAACTTCTTATAATTCATGATTTCCGCAAACTCTCGCGTATCTTTTACACGAAATTCTTTTTTCATATCGTTGCTCCTTTTCAGACCTTACTACAAAAAAATCACCCGAAGGTGATTTTTTAAGCTGACAACACTTTTCTACCTTTACTACGACGACGTGCTAAAACCTTACGTCCTCCAACAGTAGCCATTCTGGCTCTGAATCCATGAGTTTTCTGGTGTTTTCTTTTGCTCGGTTGATATGTTCTTTTCACAAGAGCCACCTCCACTTCTTTTTTCTTTATACAAATTGAGCATTGCTAAGAAATTATACATAAATTCATTATCAAAGTCAATAAAAGTTTAAAATAAATGAAAATTCGCATTCCTTTTTTTAGTTTTTCAATAAAGAAAGTTTATGGAATAAAAAAGGAAATCCGATTAACATAGCGAATATCAAACCTAAAAATAGAAGGATTGGTGTATAAAAGAAACCTATTCCGGAAAGCACAATTTCACAAAAAATCATTCCAAAATATAATAATCTAATATCCAATGAGCTTGTTATCGTTATATAGATATGTATGATTCTAAATATTAAAAAGACACAGATTGCCAACATCAAAATTGTCCAAGCATTCATATTGCCAACCACATAGATTGTCATGGCCAATAAAAAAGCTCCTTCTGTACAATTGCATATTCTAGATAAACTACGACGATTGCTGGCCTTTAGCTTTTCTTCATAATTCAGTAATTTTTCTTTTACTATATTTCCTATTTTATTCATAAAAAACCTGCTTTCTTATTAATTTATATATCGTATCTATTATAACGAAGATTAAAACATTTTCCCATAGTTCTTTTCAGAAAATAAAAAGTGATCTTGTTCTTTCAAGATTTCAACAAAATTTTTATGTTTATATAGGTACTATGTTTTCATAATCAGAAAAGTTTTCAACAATTCTAATCCTCTTTTATAAAAGAAAGTGGAAAACTTCTAAGTTTTACTCCTATTGAAAAGAAAAAAGGGGAATTCTAGCTAAAATTTCTAATATTCTTATTTATCCACAAGCTTTCCACAGTAAATTTAAGCTAGGTTTTCCACCTATTGTGGAAAACGTGGAAAACATTCATTTAGCCTTTAATTATCAGTTTATTTTAATATGAAAAGCTATGGGAAAGCTATTTTTTATACTAGTACTTATCAACTTTTCCACCATTTTTACTTATCCACATTAAAAAATCCACAGGCTTTCCACGTTGATAAGTGTGGAAAACTTTTTTTATCCTTTAATTATCAATGAAATACTTACTTTTCCTGTGGAAAATTTGATATTTTCATAATACGCATAGTTTTTTTCCACCATTTATAGTAAAATATGACTACCGAAAAAAGGAGTTGCTTATGTCAAAGTTTGCTAGTATACAGCTGGATCAGATCTGGCAAAAAACATTGACCCTCATAAATGAAAATGCGCATTTTGATGATGCTGTTTTTAATGCATGGTTTAAAGAGGATTCATCGTTATATGATATAGATGGTGAATTGGCAACCATCATTGTTCCATTTAAAATTAATAAACAAATAATGATGGAATCCATTGATCTGATTCAGGAAAAATTATCTCAGGTTTTGGATCAGCCAGTATCCTGTCAAATATTATTAAGAAATGAAGTCGATTTGTTACAACCATCCTCAGCGGTGAGAAGAAGAAATGAAATCATGTTTGAGGATAAAATAAAAAAAGAATATACCTTTGACAGCTTTGTTGTCGGCAAGAATAACCGTGAAGCCTATGCGGCTGCCATGTCCGCCTGTCATTATCCCGGTAAGTTTAATAACCCATTATTTATCTTTGGTAACTCGGGATTAGGAAAAACCCATTTATTACATGCCATCGGTAATTTTGTAAAAGAAAATAAACCTGATGAAAAAGTTCTTTACATATATAGTGAAGATTTTGTCACTTTACTGATTGAATCTATGAAAAATAAAACAGTAGAAGAGGTCAAAGAAATGATTTGTTCTGTTGATTATCTGCTAATTGATGATATTCAGCGATTGAAACAAAGTACTTCACAAGAAATCTTCTTTAACCTTTACAATAAATTGGTTAGTGATAATAAACAAATTGTTATTACCAGTGATATTCATCCTACTGAATTAAAAGGTATCGAAAATCGTCTGATTTCACGCTTTTCCAGCGGTCTTTCTGTTTCCGTAGGTTCTCCGGAATTTGAAACAGCCAAAGCTATCTTGCAAAAAAAGATGGAAGGACGAAAAGAAGAAATCATGATTGAAGATGAAGTTCTTGATTATTTAGCAACACGGTTTTCCAGTGATGTAAGAAAACTTGAAGGATCTTTAAATGAACTTTTCTTTAAAGCAATATTATATAATCCGGAAAAAATTGATTTAGCATTTACGCAGGAAATATTTAAAGAAAATCCCGTCATTGCAGTGGATGATGAATTAACACCTAAGAAAATAAAAAAAGCGGTTTGTGAATATTATGGATTAACAAGAACGCAGATAGAATCCAAATCAAGAACCAAAAATATCGCCAATGCCAGACATATAGCCGTATATCTATGTCGTAAACATTTAGAAATGCCATTTGTAAAAATAGGCTTTGAATTTGGTAACCGCGATCATTCTACAATAATGGCTAGTTATGAAAAAATGGTAAAATTGTTAAAGGAAAAAGAAACCTTTCAGCAGGCATTATTACAGATTGAAAACAAGCTGGGGATAAAATAAAAAAGTTATCAACATCTTTCAACGTTTCATCCACAGCAAAAATATGTTAAAATAAACGTATGTTATGGGATATACTGAAGTTTTCCACAGTTTCCACATACTTATTATTATTTCATTATAAATAAAAGATAAAGAAGGGAGTTCCACTTATGTACTTCAAAGTAAGCAAAAAAGAATTTTATAACGCATTATCCGTAGCTGCCAGAGCTATCTCAACCTTTTCCCCTTTACCAGCTTTCTCTGGTGTGAAAATTGAAGCTACCATGGATTGCTTAATTTTAACAGGTAGCGATTCTGACATTTCCATTCAAACAAAATTAAAAAAGAGTGAACATTGTGTCTTAGAAATTCACGATATGGGATCTATTGTCATTGAAGCAAAATATATTTTAGAGATTGTACGTAAGATAGATGCTGATGAAATTGAATTTGAAATGTTAGATGGATCATTAACAAAGATATCCGGCAATACCGCAGAATTTCGAATCAATGGTATGAGAGCTTCTGAATATCCTGCGATTGATTTTTCTAAACCAAACGAATGTTTTAATGTAAGTGAAGATATTTTAAAGAAAATTATATTACAAACTAGTTTTGCGACCAGTGATAAAGAAACACGTCCAGTATTAACAGGTGTTAACTTCCAATGTAAAGAACATCAATTACATTGTGTTGCTACCGATTCTTATCGTTTAGCTAAAAAGACAGTAGAAATAGAAGAATCTTTAAACTTTAATATAACGATTCCGGCAAAATCTCTTCAAGAAGTTGTAAAAACTTTAGAAGGGGAAGGCGATGTTGAAATTGCTGTCAATGATAAGAAAGCACAATTTATCATTCATGATACCATTGTACAGACTCGTCTGATTGATGGTGTTTATCCGGAAACAAGCCGTTTGATACCTTTACAGTTTGATTATGAATTAACAATTGACGCTCATGATTTATTAAATGCCATTGACCGTGCAAGCTTTATTAAAAATGATGGTGTATCCGTTATTAAATTTAATTTAAGTGAGCAGGAATGTGTATTATCCAGTAAATCTGTTGAAGTAGGTTCCTCTACAGAAGTCTTAAGCAGTGCAAGTTTTAGTGGAAACGCTCTTGAAATCAGCTGCAATGGACGTTACGTATTTGATGCAATCAAAGCATTAAGCGGCTCTTTGGTAAAATTTAGCCTGTGTGGAGAAATGAAGCCTTTTATCATCCAATCCGTTGATGATGATTCTGTCTTACAGCTAGTATTACCGGTAAGAACTTACGCATAAATAACAATTTAGATAGAAGTGGTTGTACATTTGATCACTTCTTTCTTTTTATAGAAGGAGGTAATTGCATGAGTTTTCTTGAAACAGAATATACATCCCATCATGATAGTAAATGCTTTGGTTTCTTTCTTCGTTATCATCGTAAGAAACAAAACCTATCTTTGAACTATTTTGCAGATATGATTGGAATTACCCCATCTTTTCTAAGTGATATTGAACATGGTAAAAAGGATGTTGCGGAATATACAAAAAAGAAAATATTTCATGAACTCTTCATTAATCAGGAAACCTATGAAAATCATGTATGCAAGTTTGATATTGTTACTATACTACAAGCCATTTTAGAATTTGATATGTCGTTTCTTCATGAAGTATATACTGATATTGAAGATAACATGGATATTTATATGGAAACTTCGGTATTTCATCAGTACATTTTGGCATATACATTAACCTATCTTTTTGAAGATCATAAGACGTTTTTCTTTGATGAAGTATTTATGAAAAATTTTATCTGTATTTTAGATATAGAAGAACAGCATCTTTTATCCGTATGTTATGCCTATAACTTAGAGAAAAATCAAACATGGAAAGAAGCGCAAAAAGAATATAATAAAATAATTCAAAACTATAAATTTACGAAATATCAGGCAATCGATGCATGGCTGTATTTTCGTTTAGCAGAACTTAATCTACATTTGGGTGATATCTATCATAGCCTTGTATATTGTGAAAAAGCGGATGAATATCTAAAAAAAGGCTTATATTTAAAACGTATGTATTATAATTTAGTGACAAAAGCCAATATAGTATCCCTATTACATCAGTATGATGATGCTATTTCACTATTAGATACAATTTTAAAAAAATGTGAACAGGATGATAAACTATGTTTGCATATATTAAATAATAAATGTGCTATCGCCTTGGAACAGCAAGATTATCCCTCACTTTTACTGTACGCAAAACAAGCCAAAACGGCAGGTTATCATTCTGCCTACCTTAGTTTTTACCAGGCATTTGCTTATCTTTGTCTTCATGATATAGAAAAAAGTAAAGAATCTTTTATTAATATGAAGACAATCACAGATCCAATCTTACAGCTCATGTTTTCTTATTGTGCACATCAAATAAAAGGTGAGGATGTAAGTAAAGACATGAAACAGATGATGGATTGGATACAGAATGAATATGATTTTCAGACAAAAAAGTTTTTAAAAACGATCGTCATGCAATATCATGAACAGCATTCTGATTATGAACAGGCGTATTTCATATCGAAACTATGATTCTCTATTAGCTAACAGCGACTTATTTACATACTAGTATCTCTATCGTATCTTAAAAACGGCGGTGATACTATGAAAAAAGAAAAGCAATTTTATCGAAATATACTTCTAACGATTTTATTGCATAAAAAATTATATGTAGGTTTATGGATATTCTTTTGTTTGTTACTTGTTTTTTTACAAATATTATTTGCCTTAGTTTTTCAAAATTTAATAGATGCTATTACAGCAATGAAGCTTGATGATTTACAAATACAAATTATCTATACATGCATGGTAATTAGCGGTATGTGTGTTTGTAAATATCTACGTCAGATACTTTATGCCAAATTTCAAAAAGAAACTTTTCAATATATGAAAGCTCTCTTGATGAAAGCTATTTTCAATAAACAAATTGCTATATTCCATGAAGTTCCTGACAGTACTTATTTAACATATTTATCTTCATGTATGACGGAAATACAAACAAAGTTTTTTGATTCTCTACAGGCTATGTTATATGATATTCTGTTATTTTTAGGAGCTGTTTTTGGTATTTTTTATCTGAATATGATGATGGGATGCGTCATTCTACTTATGACTCTGATGAATATCTGTGTTCCTTTCTTAACGCGCAAGAAAATCATGACAAGAACCGAAAAATCACTTCATATGAATACCATTTTCCTAAGCTATATGAAAAACATCATCAAAGGTGCAGATACGGTGAAATTCTATGGAATGGAAGAAGCCATTCATACACAATTTTCTGATATGAATAAAAAACAGGAAACTTGTAAATATCAGCTACAGACAGTCCTTTGTTTATCTGATACGATCATTTTTTTATTAAACTATGTTACTGTATGTGTACCTTGGTTTATTGGTGCTTATTTAGTGCTTCATGGTGCGTTTCATTTAGGTACCTTAATGGGAATCAGTCAGCTTAATAATAATGTAGCCTCACCTTTACAAGACTTTTTCACTAGATCATCCTTATGGCAATCTGGTCTAAAAGTAATGAAGGAAGTATTGCATACGATTGATTTACCGATGATTGATCATACGAATAAAATTGATGATGTAAGATCAATTACATTACAATCAGTTTTTTATAGCAGTCGGCATCATAAAATCTTACAAGACATTAATTTAACATTTAAAACAGGTAAAAAATATTTATTGATTGGGGAGAGCGGAAGTGGGAAAAGCAGTATTTTAAAAATGCTGTTGCGCTATGATGCACCTGATAAAGGTAGTATAAAAATAAATGGAGAATATGAGGTATCACAAATAGCAAATGTATATGAAAATATGCATATTATTACGCAAGATCATTTTCTTTTTGAAGCCACGCTTTTACAAAATTTGACGCTTTATCAAACCGATATTCGTGAAGATGAAGTAATTACAATAATGAAAAAAGTAGGCTTATCACATCTCATCAAACGGCTTCATGATCAAATAATCGAAGATAAAGTTCATTTCAGTGGCGGGGAAAAACAAAGAATTGCGATTGCCAGAGCTTTGTTACATCCATCCAAGGTATTACTTGTAGATGAGGCTTGTTCCTCATTGGATGGCATCATGGGACACCAAATAGAAAGCTTATTGCTTACACTTGATGTTGCTATCTTGATTGAAGTGGCTCATCATGTGTATCCTGATTTGTTACCTTGTTATGATGAAATAATTTGGATGAAAAAAGGACAAATTTATAAGTTAGGCTCTTATGAATCTTTGTATAAAGATAAAGAATTTTGTCACTTTCTGAATTTAACAGAAGTATGAAAAAAAGCTGATCATCAACTTTTTTAAGTTTAAGAAAACAGCAATGCTTTTACTTTTTCCAACGTTTTAAAAGAGGCATATAGGAAGCAATCATATTTCTTATTTCAGTTTCACTTTTTTCAGGCATCTCTTCCATCATTGGTTTTACACAGAAATCAATCATTTCTTCCATCGTACAATCTGCTGTAAAGTTTCCTTCTTTCATACAATACATGCAGTATTTCTCGTTCTTTGAACCATCGGCATTACTTCCTAAAACATCTTCAGATAACGGCATGCCACAGCTCTGACAAATGGCTTGTTCCATCTTCATCATCCTTTCTTTGTACCCTCATTATAAACAAGGTATCTTGACATCATTCTGTCATATTTAAAATGTATTTTCGCTATTATTTTTACTAAATTTGCATATATAAAAATACTTATGGAACTTTCTGAAAAAAGATAGCAAACCTTATAAAAAACCAACAAAAAAGCCTTAAAATATGATATAATATATAAGAATGTGAGAGTGGTTTTAGAATGAATATCAAGTTAAGCAGCGAGTATGTTACTCTGGGCCAGTTGTTAAAGATGGCAGACTTTATTCAAAGCGGCGGAGAAGCTAAATTTGCCGTAAAAGAGCTTTCAATTTATGTAAATAAAGAGAAAGAAAATCGTCGTGGCAGAAAGCTTTATCCCGGTGATGTCATTAACATTGAAGGAACAATCATAACATTGTCATGAGAGTTTCTGAAATCAGACTGCATGATTTTCGCAATTATGAGGATTTACAAGCTGTTTTTTCTGATGGCATTCATGTGCTGGCAGGAAAGAATGCACAAGGCAAAACAAATTTGTTGGAAGCATTATTGTATCTTTCTACGACCAGATCACATCGGACAAATACAGATAAAGATTTGATCAGAGAAAAAAGCGAGGCTTTTTTTATTCGGGCTAAAATTGAAAAAGAGCATAAAAAAGAAGATATTCAAATTACGGTGAATGAAAAAGGTAAAAATCTCTTTATTTATCAAAATCCGGTAAATCGCGTAAGTGATTTTATCGGTGAATTTAATGCCGTAATGTTTTGTCCGGATGATATGTCATTATTTAATGCCTCTCCTCGCGTCAGAAGACGCTTTGTGGACATGGAATTAAGTAAGATAAGTAAAAAGTATGTGAGTACGCTTTATGTGGCTTTAAAGCTCTTAAAAGAGCGTAATGCATATTTGAAACAAGAACATGTAGATAAGGCTTATTTAGAAGTCTTGACCTCACAGTTGATTGAAGAAGAAGTTGTGATCATACAACAGCGACATTATTTTTTAAAGGAACTATTAGAAAAATGTCAAAAATTTTATAAAGAACTCTCACAGGATGATACGCTACTTAATATTTCCTATGACAGCTGTATTCCTTTTGATGAAGATAAAAATGTCATGAAAGAAGCTCTGCAAAAAAAATATGCAAAACATCTTGCTCGTGATATCTATCTAAAACAAACAATCATTGGTATTCATAAAGAAGATTTTACTTTTATGATCAATGACAAGGATTTAGCAACCTATGCATCACAAGGTCAAAAAAGAAGTGTCTTATTGGCTTTGAAAATAGGGATGGTTTATATGATACGTGATATCATACAAGAATTTCCAGTATTATTGCTGGATGATGTATTCAGCGAACTGGATGTGTATCGAAGAGAAAAACTGTTAACGTCGTTACCTGCCGAAGTGCAAATCTTCATTTCTACCACAGATACGACGGAAGCAGAAAAAATACGAAAACTGCGTAAGGTTACCTTATGGAAAGTAGCCAATGGAACATTACAGAGATGTTAGGAGGATGTCTATGGATGAAAATCAGATGAAAGAAATCGAAGAAATGGAAAACATCAAGGTTGATCATTCCTATACTGCGGATGATATACAGGTGTTAGAAGGTCTTGAGGCAGTACGAAAAAGACCTGGTATGTATATTGGTTCCACCAGTGAAAAGGGTCTTCACCATCTTGTATGGGAAATTGTGGATAACTCCATTGATGAGGCCTTAGCAGGCTTTGCGACAGATATTGATATTGCGATTGAAAAAGATAATATCATACGTGTTGAAGATAATGGTCGAGGTATGCCTACAGGCATCGTTGAAAAATCAGGAATTTCCGGTGTGGAAACGATATTTACCATTTTACATGCCGGCGGTAAATTCGGCGGTGGTGCGTATAAGGTATCCGGTGGTTTGCATGGTGTTGGTGCCAGCGTTGTTAATGCTTTGAGTGAATGGCTAGAAGTTACGGTATATCAAAATGGCAATATTTACTTCATGCGTTTTGAAAATGGCGGTAAAGCAGTTGAATCATTAAAGATTATCGGTAAGACAGATAAGCATGGTTCTATGGTACGCTTTAAAGCAGATCCAACGATTTTTACCGAAACGCAGGTTTATGATTTTGAAACATTGAATACCAGAATCCGTCAATTGGCCTTCTTAAATAAAAGTATTAAGTTGATCTTAACGGATGAACGTGAAGAAGAAAGAAAAGAAATCGTTTATAAATATGATGGCGGTATTCGTCAGTATGTAGAATATCTGAATCAGAATAAGAGTCCACTGCATGAAGAAGTTGTTTATGTAGAAGGTATTGAAGATGGTATCTTAGCAGAAATCGCTTTACAGTATAACGATGGCTATGTACCAAATATTTATTCTTTCTGTAACAACATTAATACAGCAGAAGGTGGAACACATGAGGATGGTTTCCGCTTAGCTTTAACCAGAATCGTCAATGCTTATGCCAGAGAAAATGGGATGATCAAAAAGGATGAAACCTTAGCCGGCGATGATGTGCGTGAAGGTTTAACGGCTATTATTTCCGTTAAACATCCAGATCCACAATATGAAGGACAGACGAAGACAAAGCTAGGTAATTCAGAAGTTCGTAAAATTGTTTCCAGTATTCTTGGTGAACAGCTGGAAAAATTCTTCTTAGAAAATCCGGATACAGCAAAAATCATCATTGATAAATGTATCTTAGCCAGTAAAGCACGTATGGCTGCGAAAAAAGCCAGAGAGCTGACAAGACGTAAGAGTGCATTGGAAATATCTTCACTTCCTGGTAAATTGGCGGATTGTTCCAGCCGTGATGCATCGGAATGTGAAATTTATATTGTCGAGGGTGATTCTGCCGGCGGTAGTGCAAAACAAGGACGAAATTCTAAATTTCAGGCCATCTTGCCACTGCGTGGTAAAATCTTAAACGTTGAAAAAGCGCGTTTACATAGAATCTTTGAAAATAATGAAATTCGCTCTATGATTACTGCCTTTGGCTGCGGTATCGGAGAAGAGATGGATATATCGAAATTGCGTTATCATAAGATTATTATCATGACCGATGCCGATGTCGATGGTGCACATATTTGTACACTGATGCTAACCTTCTTCTATCGTTTCTTACGTCCTATTATTGAAGGTGGATATGTATATATCGCCATGCCTCCATTATTTAAGATTCAAAAAGGACAGCGTATTGAATACGTATATGATGAATCTAGCCGTGATCGTGTCATTGCGGAAATGGGTGAAAATGTAAGTATTCAGCGATATAAAGGTTTAGGAGAAATGAATCCGGAACAGTTGTGGGAAACAACGATGGATCCAGCCTTCCGTACATTGAAGAAAGTCAATATCAATGATGCGATGGAAGCAGATAAAGTCTTTGAAATGCTGATGGGTGAAGAAGTTGGACCTAGACGTGAATTTATACAGGAAAATGCTGTATATGCAGAATTGGATGTTTAACAGGAGGTGTATTTTTGAATGGATTTGAATAAAGATAAACTAAAAGAAGTTGATATATCAAAAGAGATGCGAAAATCCTTCCTGGATTACTCCATGTCTGTTATTGTAGACCGAGCTTTACCAGATGTTCGCGATGGCTTAAAGCCGGTACATCGCCGTATTCTGCATGCGATGAATGAGTTGGGTATTGTTGCCAGCAAGCCTTTTAAGAAGTCTGCACGTATCGTAGGTGAAGTTATTGGTAAGTATCATCCACATGGAGATACTGCTGTTTATGATGCTATGGTACGTATGGCACAGGATTTCAGTTACCGTTATATGCTTGTACAAGGTCATGGTAACTTTGGTTCTATGGATGGTGATGGTGCTGCAGCTATGCGATATACCGAGGCGAGAATGAGCAAGATTGCCATGGAATTGCTGCGTGACATTAATAAAAATACTGTAGATTTTGGACCTAACTATGATGGTGAGGAAACAGAACCTAAAGTTATGCCGGCACGTTTTCCTAATTTGATCGTCAATGGTGCTGTTGGTATTGCGGTAGGTATGGCAACCAATATTCCTCCGCATAATCTTACGGAAACAATAGACGCAACCTTTGCGGTTATGGATGATCCGGATATTACAGTCATGGAATTAATGGATAATTATATCAAAGGTCCAGACTTTCCAACTGGCGGTATTATTTTAGGTAGAAGTGGTATTCGTCAGGCATATGAAACCGGACGAGGTTCCATTATCACAAGAAGTAAATATCATGTGGAAGAAATGGGCAATGGCAAGAATCGTATCGTTGTCACAGAAATTCCATATCAGGTAAATAAAGCAAATCTAATTAGTAAGATTGCTGATTTAGTTCGTGAAAAACAGGTGGATGGTATTACCTATCTGAATGATGAATCGAATCGTGACGGTATTCGTATTGTCATAGAATTAAGAAAAGATGTACAGGTAGAAGTAGTGATGAATCAATTGTTCCGTCTGACATCTTTACAGACATCCTTTGGTGTCAATATGCTGGCATTGGTCAATGGTGCTCCAAAACAAATGGGCATTAAAGAAATGCTGCAGCATTATGTAGATCATCAGATTGATGTTGTTGTCAGAAGAACACAGTTTGATTTAAAGAAAGCTGAAGATCGTGCGCATATCTTAGAGGGTCTGCGTATTGCATTGGATCATATTGATGAAATCATTCGTTTGATTCGCGAAAGTCAAAATGATGCAGAAGCAAGAAGCGGTTTGATGGAACGTTTTAAATTAACCGAAATTCAGGCAAATGCAATCTTAGAAATGCGTCTTCGTCGATTAACCGGTTTGGAACGTGATAAGATTGAAAATGAATATCAGGAATTGTTAAAGACAATTGCTGATTTAAAAGATATCTTAGCAAATCATTCCCGTGTTATTCAGATTATTAAAGATGAATTAACAGAAGTAAAAAATCGTTTTGGTGATCCACGACGTACAGAAATCAGTGAAGCAGATTATTCCATGGAAGATGAAGATTTAATTCCGGTGGAAGATGTTGTTATCACAATGACAACAAATGGTTATATTAAACGTATGCCAATTGATACCTATCGTACACAGAATCGTGGTGGCCGTGGTGTCAAGGGAATGTCTGTGAATGAGGATGATATCGTTGAATTATTAACAACCATGTCAACACATGATTATCTGATGTTGTTCACAAACCTTGGTAAGGTTTATCGTATGAAGGGATATAAAATACCTTCTGCAGGTAGAACGGCGAAGGGTCTTCCAGTCGTTAATCTATTGAATCTGGATAAAGAAGAAAAGGTACGTGCTTTAGTACCGGTAAATCCGGAAAGTGAATCAGAATATCTGTTGTTTGTGACACAGAATGGTCTTGTAAAACGTACACCAATGAGTGAATTTGATTCGATTCGTCAAAATGGTAAGATTGCGATTACTTTACGTGATGATGATGAATTGATGGGTGTGAAGGAAACAACAGGCGATGATGAAATTATTATTGCCGGTTCTAATGGAAAGGCAGTTCGTTTCCATGAAGATGGTATACGTGCTATGGGACGTACGGCAAGTGGTGTCAAAGGCTTTAATGTCGATGGTTCCGTTGTTGTAGGTGTTGCGACTTCTAGAGATGGTACGCATTTATTAGCCGTTAGTGAAAATGGCTATGGAAAACGTACAGCTATTGAAGAATATCGTTTAACAACTCGTGGGGCAAAAGGTGTTAAGACAATTAACATTACCCAGAAAACAGGTGATTTAGTATCTGTAAGAGCAGTGAATGGTGATGAAGATGTCATGATCATTACAAATACAGGTATCATAATCCGTATTGCTGTTGAAAATATTGGTATTTATAGCCGAAATACACAGGGTGTAAAATTAATCAATGTTGGAGAAGATGAATCTGTAGCGAAGATTGCTATCGTTGATAAAGAAGAGGAAGCGGAAGATACGGCTGAAGTTTCGACAGAAACAGTTGAAAAAGCAGTAGAAACTGAAGAATCTGCGAAAGATGCCGTGGAACCAATTGACAACGAGAATAAAGAATGATATAAAAAATAAGAAAACGTCGATAAGGATAAGTAATAGAGTCTTTGAGCAAAGAGAGATAACGGCTGGTGTGAGTTATTGTCAAAGCTTTATGAAATCAACCTTGGAGTGAAGTAGTGAATAAAGTAGTTACTTCCGGTAGTACCGTTATCACTTGAGAGGATTCATAGTGTGATGCTATGAATTAAAAAAGGGTGGCAACACGAGGTATCGTCCCTTTCGGACAATACCTCTTTTTTATTTGTAAGGAGGATATAGCGATGTTAGATATGAAATTTTTACGTGAAAACGTAGATTCTGTAAAAGAGAACATGAAAAAGAAGTTTCAGGAACATAAGCTTGAATTAGTTGATAAAGTTGTCGAAATGGATAAAGTGAATCGCCAGTTAAAACAGCGTGGTGATGATCTGCGCGCAAAGCGTAATGCCATGAGCAAGGAAATCGGTGGATTGATGGCAAAAGGCTTAAAAGATGAAGCAAATGCAGTAAAAGCAAAAGTGCAGGCCATGGCAGATGAAATGAAAGAAATTGAAGAAAAAGAAGCGAAAATGGCTGCAGAAATAAAGGAAATCATGATGAAGATTCCTAACATGATTGATCCTAGTGTTCCTATTGGAAAAGATGATTCAGAAAATGTGGAATTACAAAAATATGGGGAACCAATCGTACCAGCTTTTGAAATTCCATATCATACCGAAATCATGGAACGTTTTAATGGAATTGATTTAGATAGTGCCAGAAAAGTTGCAGGTAATGGCTTCTATTATTTGATGGGAGATATTGCAAGATTACATTCTGCTGTTATTTCTTATGCAAGAGATTTTATGATTGAACGTGGCTTTACCTATGTGGTTCCACCTTTTATGATTCGCAGTAATGTTGTAACTGGAGTTATGAGCTTTGCGGAGATGGAAGGTATGATGTATAAAATTGAAGGCGAAGATTTGTATCTGATTGGAACAAGTGAGCATTCTATGATTGGTAAGTTCATTGATACGATTTTAGATGAAAAGGATTTGCCTTATACGTATACAAGTTATTCTCCATGCTTTAGAAAAGAAAAGGGAGCACATGGTATTGAAGAACGTGGTGTTTATCGTATTCACCAATTTGAGAAACAAGAGATGATCGTTGTTTGTAAACCAGAGGAAAGTGCAGATTGGTTTGTGAAACTTTATACGAATACTGTTGATTTATTTAGAAGCTTAGATATTCCTGTTAGAACTTTGGAATGTTGTTCAGGTGACTTGGCGGATTTGAAATGCAAGTCTGTCGATGTTGAGGCTTGGAGTCCAAGACAGAAAAAATACTTTGAAGTTGGAAGTTGTTCTAATCTAACAGATGCACAAGCAAGAAGACTTGGAATTCGTGTAAAAGGCAAAGATGGAAAATATTTTGCTCATACGTTAAACAACACAGTTGTTGCTCCTCCTCGTATGTTGATTGCTTTCTTAGAAAACAATCTGAATGAGGATGGAAGCGTAAATATTCCTAAGGTGTTACAGCCTTATATGGGTGGTACAGAAAAGTTAGTACCGAAGAAATAAAACATTGAGGAAATCACTTAATTTCCTCTTTTTTTGCGTTTTCAAGGCATTATTTTAAAAATCTTAAAAAGTAAGAAAAAGCTTTATTTAAAGGATTATTTTGAATAAAATGGAATGCTTTTACTGCTTGTGATTTGCATTGAAATACTAAGAGATTGGCAGTTGTATATCTCACTGCACATCATTTTTACATTTTAACCACTTTTTTTGTTTCACGTGAAACATTATTTAAAAATTGTTTTACATGAATTTAAATATTGTGGTAGTTTTTTACTAAATTTTAAAAATGAGAAAAATGATTTTTAATATTAAATTTAAATATCTAAATACCAAAGAAAAGTGTTAATGTTTTTCTTGTGTTACAATCTTGCAAAGAGTACTACGAATAAATTAAATGAAGTATAAAAAATTATTGATACATAGAAGCTATGTAGAAAAAAAGATAGATACGGTTCAGATAAAGAACGTTGCAGATAATTATATTAAATATGGTGTATTATTAAAAATCATATTTACTTTAAATAGTATTTAAACTGAAAATTGAAACAACTTTTTTTTAAAAAAAAATCATGTTCTATGAATTGTTTTTTAGTATGAAAAGCTATCATATTGATGTCCTCTATTTTATGTTTCCTTTTCATCTTTGTTACTACAATAAATTGAAAACAGATATTGCATTCAAATGAATATATGTTATAATATATAAGCTACTACAATGGTATCTACTGAATCAGGTCAGATTGGGAACAAAGCAGCCTTAAGGGAGCTCTATCATGTGTAGTAGCTTTTATTATACCGAAATGAAGGTGATAATCATGCATGAAAACTTTATGCTTGAAGCAATTAAAGAAGCTGAGAAAGCATTTGCTATCGATGAAGTGCCCATTGGCTGTGTTATTGTCTATCATAATAAAATAATAGCAAGAGCACATAATTTAAGAGAAAGTAAACAGTCAGCAATTGCACATGCTGAAATATTAGCAATTGAAAAAGCATGCAATATAATCGGAAGTTGGCGTTTGGAGGATTGTACTCTTTATGTTACTTTAGAGCCATGTCCTATGTGTAGTGGCGCAATTATCCAATCACGTATGAAAACTGTCGTGTTTGGTGCATATGATCCAAAAGGTGGATGCATAGAAAGCTGCATGAAAATGTATGAGACACCCGGTTTTAATCACTATCCCGAAACTATTGGCGGCATTTTGGAAGAAGAATGTGGAGCATTATTGAAACAATTCTTTAGGCAAAAAAGGAAACAAAAAAAAGCAAATACAAGCCCTAAATAGGTGAAAAGTATTTGCTTTTTTACTATATGAGAACATTGCTTTATGATATAATAAATAAGACAGAGAGCAGGTGAATTATGGCTTATAAGGCTTTATATCGTACCTATCGACCTAATAGTTTTGATGAAGTTTACGGTCAAAAACATATTGTCCAAACATTAAAACATGCTGTTGAACAAAATAAAATAGCACATGCTTATTTATTTTGTGGCCCACGTGGTACTGGTAAAACTTCTATTGCAAAAATATTTGCCAAGACAATAAACTGTACAGATGAACATACGAAGGCTTGTGGAAAGTGTGAAAATTGTATTGCTGTACAAGAAGGAAATCATCCAGATATTATTGAAATAGATGCTGCCAGTAATAATGGTGTTGAAGAAGTACGTACCTTAATTGAAAAAGTGAAATATGCACCTTTAAAAGGAAAATATAAAGTGTATATCATAGATGAGGTTCACATGATGTCCACTGGTGCTTTTAATGCACTGTTAAAAACGATTGAGGAGCCACCAGAACATGTTATTTTTATTCTGGCTACTACTGAGCCTCATAAAGTTTTACCTACAATTATCTCACGATGTCAACGTTTCGATTTTACTAAGATTCCAAGAAATGATATAGAAAATCGTTTACGAGATGTCTTACAGGGTGAACAATTAACATGTGAAGATGAAGTAATAAGAATTATTGCACAACTAGCAGATGGTGGTTTGCGTGATGCTTTATCAATTCTGGATCAATGTATTGCATATGCACAAAATGATATTAAGGTGCATCATATTAACGAAATATATGGAATTACCACAATAACAGAAAAACTTGAAATTATTGATGCCATCATCGATAAAGAAGCAGTGAATCTTTTAAATATTGTAGACACTTTGATTGAAAAAGGTATAGATATTAAACGATTGACAGTAGATCTGATTGAAATTCTAAAAGAATCAATTATTTTCGAATATACTAAAGATATAGGGTTATTACGTATATTAAACGGTGAAGAAGTCAATCATATGATTGAAAGATTGAGTCGCAAGAAACGTTTCGATATGATTCATCTCTTAATGGAAACATATGATAAATATCGCGGTGCAGCGAATGTAGGATCTTATTTCGAGGTTTGCTTATTGCAAATGTTGGATGATGATGTAATACAAAAAAATGAATCAGTACAGGTGTTGCCAGTAAAATCAGAAAGTAAACAAGCTATTATTAAACAAGATTTGAATAAGAATGTTTCACGTGAAACATTTGAACCTAAAAAGGAAAAGAAAATACTTGAAATACCTGAAGATGATGAACCATATGATTTGGATGTATCCATAACAGAAGACAACCAAGAACTTGAATTACATACTCAGGTGATTTCATCAGTAGATGTTCCTAATACATCTAAAACAATTAAACCTTTAGATGATGATTTTATTTTAGGACTATTGGCAGGGGCAAATAAACCAGAAAAGGCGCAAGACATAAAAGATTTCTATCGAATTGCTGAATATATGTTAGATTTAACATGGGCAAAGTCAGCAAATCTATTAAAAAATAGCATGATTGTCGGTAGTGGTAGTAACTACATCGTTATTAGTGTGGACAATCAGGCAGAAGCAAATGAAATCAATGAGGCAGATAGTAAAAATGAATTCAATGCATTTATACAAGAACTGCTGCATAAAAATAAAAAAATATTTGCTATTTCCAAAGAACATCAAACAAGAATTATTCGTGAATTTAAAGAACGAATGATAAACGGAACATTGCCTGAACCAATACAGATAGAAACTGTAAAGATAGAAAGAAAAGAGATTGTTGAGAAAACACAAGAAGAAACAATACTGGATTTATTCGGTGAAGAAAATATTATTATAACGGAGGAATAGATATTATGAATATGCAAAGCTTATTAAAACAGGCACAAAAGATGCAGAAAGAACTTGCAAAAGCAGAAGAACTTTTAAATGAACAGACATACGATTCTACCATGGGTGGTGGGGTTGTTAAAGTTACCGTAAAAGGAAGCATGGAAATTGAAACAATTTGTATTGATGAAGCATTATTAGAAAAAGATGGAAAAGAAGATTTAGAAGAAATGTTGAAATCAGCTATTAATGATGCATTAAGTAAAGCCGTAAAAGATAAAGAACAGAAAATGAATGCTTTAACAGGCGGAGTGAAAATGCCTGGAGGATTTTAATGTATCCAAAAAAGTTTGAGGCTCTTGTAGAAAGTTTTCGGAAACTTCCCGGTGTAGGAATGAAAACCGCAGAACGATATGCTTTTCAAACACTAGAGTGGGATGAAGAAACCTTAGATGGCTTTATACAAAGTTTAGCTGATATGAAAGACGGTCTGAAAAAATGTGAGGTATGCGGAAATCTGGCTGAAGGAGACTTGTGTGATATATGCAAGGATACAACAAGACAGCGTGATATTATCTGTGTTGTTCAAAGTCCTAAGGATGTAATTGCCATGGAAAAGACGAAAGAGTATGCAGGTGTTTATCATGTTTTAAATGGTGTAATATCCACAGCGAAAGGTATTTTACCTGAAGATATTAACATTGAAAGCCTATTGACACGTATTCAAGAAGATACAAAAGAAATTATTATCGCAACCAATCCGACGGTAGAAGGAGAAACGACTGCTTTATATCTCTCAAAGCTTTTAGAAAGCTATGATGTTACAGTCACACGTATTGCACATGGACTTCCTATGGGCGGTCATTTAGATTATGCAGATGAACTCACTTTAATCAAAGCAATTGAAGGTCGTAAAAAAATGTAAAAGAAATCGTGAGAAATCACGATTTTTCTATGTTTCAATTTCGATTACATGATAAAATAGATAAGAGAGAAAGAGGTGTTGTACGATGGCTTCCATTGCCTATATTACAGATAAAAAGATGATAGAATATCATAGACTGAATGGCAATCATTCCATCAATTTTTGGAAACCTAGCAATACCAAAAAAATCAGTGATTTTCATAATGGTGATTTATTATTTTTTCTGGCGAAGGGTACTGAAAAAGGAAAAAATAAAGAAAAAGGTCTAATCGGATATGGCAGACTACAAAAAAGCTATACACTGACATTTTCACAAATGTGGAATCGTTATGATACAAAAAACGGTTATCCAGATAAAGATTCATTAGAGGAAGCAATTCGTAAAGTAACAAAAAATCATAAACTTCCAGATTATTTAAATTGCCTTATATTAGAAAACTTAGTCTTTTTTCAAGCTCCCATTTATTTAAGTGAAATAGGCGTAGCTATTTCAAATAAAGTAGAGAGTTATATCTATCTTGATAAAGATGATATGTTTCTTACTTCAAAAATATTAAAATTAGCGAATGAAATAGGCTCAGATATGTGGTCATCCTTGTTTCACGAACAGACACATGATTTTATGATTGATGCACAAATAAATCTTGTGAATAATATACATGATAAAATTGCATGTGATATGTATAGTACGCATGATGTTCGTATGCTCTATAAATATGCAATTGCCATCATGAAGAATCATAACCAATATCAGTTTGTCAGCAATAGTAAAACAGAGTTTATAGAATATACGAAAGCGGGACTCATCTTGTATCTTCCTTGTATTGTGAATACTTTGGAATTTACGAAAAAGTTTCAATACATGTTAGGACACTATATGTTTTATTCTACATATATTGAGAAAAGTGAATTCAATACAACAATACAATTATGTCTGTTATTTAATCAAAAACTAAGTGACGAATACAGAGAGATATTATGTCAGTTACATATAAATTACGAAGAAAGGCTAGTCGATGATGACTAGCCTTATGAAATGAATTTGAATGTACATAACATAAAAAGAAATGGTAAAGATGGATGCTAACGATTTTATAATATGCTCATTCCTATAAGCTAACTTAAAGGCACAAACAGAAATGGAGAAAACGTGGTTATTCTAAATGAATCTTTGTTTCTATTGCATTTCTCATAGCAACATAGTAGTTACATTTTGAACAATCAAAAATTATAAACTGTTCATTGCTCTTTGAATTTTTGAAATACAATTTTTCTCATATACGACATTTATTTGTTTCATGATGTCTTGGAATATGGAAAGACCATCATGTTCCTTTTTATATTCATATTCAATTTCATAATCTGTTTTTCCATGATAGGTGCTGATATCGAAACATAGCTCAGCAAACTCACTTTCATAAACCGCTCGCTGCGTATGAAGTTCGGCTATCTTAAAAAAAGGACCTTGTAATTGATAACGATGTAATAGTTCCTGAATTTCTTCATCTTCTAAACTAGTAATAGCATTTTTCGGTACTGGCTTCTCAAATTCTAATAAACCTTCTTCACTTTGCATCTTCAATGTGAAAATATGCATACCATTGACATCACGAATACGCATTGCTCCTTTATGTTTACGAATCATTAAATCTTGAGTGTCATAATAAATATTTACTTGTTCATGAAATGGTGGTGTAGCAAAATTTTGATATAAATTATAAAATTGTTCCTTTGTGACGAGAACTTTATACTCTTTTTCAATATTGTTATTCATCTTATATCACCCAAATGTTATAATACAATAGTATGAATAAGAAAGGAAGTGATTTCTTATGAATTATGCAACTGTCGCAAAGAAAGATGAAAAATCATTTCAAACAGAACAATATTTGTGTAGTCAATTAAATAAACATGGATGGATATATGATAAAAAAAATCCTGAATTGGTAATTTGTATAGGTGGAGATGGCACTTTATTATATGGGGTGCATAAATATCTTCCCATTATTAATACAATAAAATTCCTCGGTATCCATACAGGTACATTGGGTTTCTTTACGGATTATACAGGAGAGGAAATTGATGAATGCATTCAGGATCTTTTACACAAAAAGCCATCCATCTTCACTTCCAATTTGTTAAAAATACAGATGGATAATGATCCTGTACCTCGCTATGCTTTAAATGAAATGCGTGTTGAAAATATCGTGAAATCACAAATTTTGGATATCTATATAGATGGAGAATTTTTTGAAACATGCCGTGGTTCAGGGATATGTTTAAGTACACAGGCAGGCTCTACTGCATATAATCGAAGCTTAAAAGGTGCTGTCATTGATAGTGGTATATCGTTAATGCAATTGACTGAAATTACACCAATTCAACATTCCAAACATCGTTCACTAGGGGTACCTTACATTATGATGGAAAATCGCATCATCACTATGCGCAGTGAGACATTTGATACTGCTGTATTATGTTATGATCATTTGAATTTATCATTAGCGGATACACACGAAATTATTTGCAGTATGTCAGATCTTAAAGTACAATTTGTTCGTTATCGTGCATACAGTTATTTAAAACGATTAAAAAACTTATATTAATTCGCAAGCAGTAGGAAGCATCGGAATGAAAGTAACTGGAGGAAAAGACTATGGGTTTTCTTAAAAAAATATTTGCCAAACAAGAGGTAAAGACACAAAATGAAACAAAACCAAAAAATGAAGAAAGAGTAGAAAACCAAGAGAAAATACAAGCAACCGTTGAAATGTTTTATGAACGTTTAAAAAACACATCACAAAAACCGATTACTTACTTTACTCTTGAAAAAGATAAACCAGCTTTATTTGATTGTAAAATCGGAGGTGCATATTATATTCCTGAACATGAGACACTTCCAATTGATCAAATAGAAAAGAGTCCATTGTATTTGTTGGCGCAGATTAATTTTTCGCAGTTTAAAGCACCGGAAGGATTTCCAACATCAGGGCTTTTACAGATTTTTATAAGTGGTGATGATGATCTTTATGGCTGTGATTTTGATGATCCAAGATTTCAAAAGAGATGGGCAATTCGCTATTATGAATCCATACCAAACCAGCCTGTAAGCAATCGTATCTTTCAACCGAAAGCACATAAAGAAACAATGTTACCCTTTCCATTGGATTGTGAATACCGTCTGCAACCGCATGAACATTTTCAGACAATTACCATAAATGATTATCGCTTTAAAGATTATTTTACTCAGTCATGTCAAGATTTATTAAAAGAGGATCAACACACTATTTTCGATTTAGATGATGTCATATATGATAACTTATGTGATAGATTAGAAACATTTGCTTCACAAATAGGCGGATATCCTTGTTTTACACAATATGATCCCAGAGAGTATATGAAAGACAATCCTTGCGATATCCTATTATTTCAATTAGATACAGTAGAAGATATTATGTGGGGAGATTCTGGTGTCGCAAATTTCTTTGTTTCTGAACAAGATCTTAAAAATAAAGATTTTACAAACGTTGTTTATAATTGGGACTGTATGTAAGAAAAGAGGTTGTAGTGTATAGAAGATTTCATTTCGTAAATCTATCTAATATCATTACAACCTCTTATTCATATACATAGTCTGATAATTTTTTAGCTTTCGCACTGGCATTCATAATGATTCCAAAGGCTACTAAATAAGATAGCATGCTAGATCCGCCATACGATATCAAAGGAAGAGTAATACCGGTAATTGGCAATAATCCAATGATCATACCGATATTTTGGACTTGCTGATATAGCAACATTCCTAAAACACCTAAAATCAGATATTTTTCAAACATATTCTTCGATATGCTGGCAATCTTACATAAATGAAGATCAAGTCCTAAACACAGTATTAAGATGAATACTGCACCAATCAATCCCCAGCTTTGACCAATAACAGCAAAGATGAAATCCGTCTGTGCTTCGGGTATCGGTACTAGAAACTGTTGCATACCATGTCCGCTTACACCGGCACTGCCTAACGCTAACAAGGCCATATATTGTTGATAACTATCCGTATTGATGCTAGATTCAGGATCAAGCCAAGAAGTGATCCTTCGCATTTTATAGCTTCCTCCCATCATACTAGTTAGTAAATCAAATTGAAATATGTAGAGATAAGCAAAGACGGCAATAAAGATGATGATAAGTCCGGCTAATAGCCATATCCATTCTTTGCGTATTCCCGAACATAATAGCATAGCCAATAGACTGATACCAATAATCAAAACAACTCCGGTATCCGGCTGTAATAGAATTAGTACCATAGGTGGCAGAGCCCATTTTGCAACTTCTATAAATAGTTTAACATCCATCTCAAAGGAATCAATTACTTTTTCTTTGTTATGTTCATCAATAATACCTGCGGTAATGATGATCAATACAATTTTCATAAACTCACTGGGCTGAAAGGAAGTTCCAGGAAGGAAAAACCATGAAATAGCACCATTGGTTGGCTGCATGATAGAAATCACTCTGCCGGTCAGTGAGTATAATATCCTGGCAAAAAATAAGATGATCAAACAGACCATTAATATCCAATAGGCAATCTTAGCGAATTGAAACATACTGTCATTGCCTAAATACATGATTACACCTAAGGCGATAAAACCTGCCATAAACCACATGATCTGTTTTGTAAGATACCCCATTCCAGCTTGGGCTCCAACAATTCCGAAAGAAGAATAGATAGAAACGAAGCTGGTGATTGCCATGACAATTAAATAAGCCATTAAAACAAAATCAAACTTATCCGGACTCTTCGCCCTGGATAATCCTACTTTCATTGGCATCACTCCATTATTACTATGCCTAATTAAAGGCTTGTATCTATTATAGCACGGTTTTTCTTCCTTATGTTGCGCACGGCATACAAATTTGAATAAATTAAGGAAAATGTAATGCTTCTCATATAAGAAAGATATGTAAAAGATTTCTGCATACTTATACCAAGCAACCTTCATTTTTGATATAATATAGAAACGAGAGCAGGAGTTGATTTTATGACAAAAAAGAATACCTATACACCGATGATGACACAATATTTAGAGTTAAAAGAGAAACATAAGGATGAAATTATTTTTTACCGTTTAGGTGATTTTTATGAAATGTTTTTTGACGATGCAAAAATAGCAAGTCAGGAATTAGATCTTGTGTTAACAGGCAAAAATGCCGGTGTGGAAGAAAGAGTGCCAATGTGTGGTATTCCGCATCATGCAGCGAATGGCTACATTCAGCGCTTGATCCAAAAAGGGTATAAAGTTGCTATCGTGGAACAGATGGAAAATCCCGCTACAGCAAAAGGCTTAGTAAAACGTGATATTCTTAAAATTGTTACTCCTGGGACGATCATGGATGAAGTGAATGATGAAAAAGCAACTGTTTATATTGCGTCATTGCATGATTATCAATTTGGCTTAGCGGTCGTTCTATGTGAGATGACGACAGGAGAAATGCGCGCACAGTTGATTGATAAGCAGGTGATGGCAATTCAGAAAGTACTGCTTGGTAATAATGTGGCAGAAATTGTCATTGAAGAAAAGTTCGATAAGAAAATTGTAAAAATGATCGAAGATATGGATCGGATAACAATTTCTTATTATCAAGATGCAGCCATCAAGGAAGCATATGAACATCTTATCAGTGATATTGAAGATGATCGAATACGCCATGCATTTGGTATACTTACGAATTATTTAGATGAAACACAACGCCGTAATATGGCTCATCTGAATCATGTTGAACAGGTTTATGAAAATGAATTTTTACAAATGGATTACAATACTAAGCAAAACTTAGAATTAACGGCAAGTATTCGCAACAATTCTAAATCATTGACTTTATGGAGCTTCTTAGATAAATGTCGCAGTTCTATGGGGTCCCGCTTGTTAAAAAAATGGATTGAGTATCCACTTGTTGATACGAAAATGATCAATAAACGTTTAGATGCTATTGAATATTTAAATGATAATTTTATTACGAAAGATGAGCTGAAAGAACATTTAAGCTTTGTATATGATATGGAGCGATTAAGCGCAAGAGTAGCTTATGGAAGTGCCAATCCTCGTGATATTTTACGTTTGATTAAAACACTGGAACATGCTCCGATGATTTTTGATCTATTCAAAGATTGTAATGCTTATAGCGAATTTCAAACAATTGATGTCTGTCAGGAATTATATGAGGTAATAGATGGTGCTATCGTGGAAAATCCACCGGTTACATTAAAAGATGGAGGTGTCTTCGTAGAGGGCTATCATGAAGAACTTGATCAGGTAAGAGAAATCGGTAAGAATGGAAAGAATTGGATTTTAGCATTAGAAAATAAGGAGCGGGAGCGCACCGGAGTTAAATCATTGAAAATCGGCTATAATCGAGTGTTTGGCTATTATATCGAAGTGACGAAAACGAATCTTTCACAAATAAAAGAAGAATTTGGTTATGTGCGAAAACAGACACTGGCAAATGCGGAACGTTTTATCACACAAGAATTGAAGGAACAAGAAGATGCAATCGTTCATGCACAGGAAAGAAGTATTCGCCTGGAAAATGAATTGTTTGAAAATTTATTAGACAAAATACGTGTATATCTTCCTAAATTACATGATTTAGCAATTGCGTTAAGTACCATTGATGCGTTGTATGCCTTAGCAGAAATTTCAAGTGAAAATGGTTATACCCGACCTCATTTTCATAAAGAGCATACGGTTTATATGGAAGAGGCACGACATCCCATCTTGGATAAGATCATGAAAACAACACGTTATGTTTCTAATGATCTTAAGATGCAAGAGGATCAGGATATCATGATCATTACAGGACCGAACATGGGCGGTAAATCTACCTACATGCGGCAAACGGCTTTACTTGTGATTATGGCACAAATAGGTTGTTACGTGCCTGCGCGCAAAGCGGAATTGCCAATCTTTGATCAGATTTTCACACGTATTGGGGCAAGTGATGATATCATGTCAGGACAATCAACCTTTATGGTAGAAATGATGGAAGCCAATAATGCCTTAAAGCATGCAAGTGCGAATTCATTAATTCTATTTGATGAGATAGGGCGCGGTACTTCTACTTATGATGGTATGGCATTGGCACAGGCGATGATTGAATATATTTTACGCAATATCAAAGCGAAGACTTTATTCTCAACACATTATCATGAATTGACACAGATGGAAGAACGTAATCCGGGTATTTTGAACGTTCATGTCGATGTTCATGAAGAGGATGAAAAGGTGACGTTCTTGTATCGCGTCATAGAAGGTAAAGCTGATAAATCGTATGGTATCAATGTTGCCAGATTGGCACATCTGCCAGGTAGTGTGTTGGATCGTGCACAACAGATTCTTGATAATTTGGAATTGAATGATAATCCTATACAAAACATCGTCGGACCGCATGTGATTGAAAAAGAAAATCCGAAACATGTAGAAATTATCGAACAATTGGATAAAATAGATTTAAATAAGATGACACCGATAGAAGCTATGCAGCTGTTATATGAATTAAAACAAAAGATGAAATAAAGAACAATACGTTTATCAAAAACAGGAGGTGAGGATATATGGGAAAGATTAATCGCTTGGATGAACATTTATCAAATATGATTGCGGCTGGTGAAGTTGTAGAACGTCCTATGGGAATTGTAAAAGAATTGGTAGAAAACTGTATTGATGCATCCGCAAGTCATGTGGAAATACAAATTTTACAAGGTGGTATAGATACGATTACCATCATTGATGACGGTATCGGAATGGATGCGGAAGATGCCACATTAGCTTTTGAACGCCATGCGACTAGTAAACTGAAAGAAGTAAATGATTTATGGAATATACATACGATGGGATTTCGTGGCGAGGCGCTGCCTTCTATCGCTTCTGTATCTCATGTGATCTTGCGAACGAACAATGGGACAGACGCTACGGAAGTGGAAATCAATTATGGTACGTTAGTAAGTGCAAAGCCATGTGGTACACCAAAAGGAACGATGATTGAGGTAAAAAACCTATTTCAAAAGACACCGGCACGTTTTAAGCATTTAAAAAGTCCGCAATATGAATTTTCTTTGATCTCGGATGTCGTTCAGAAGTTTGCTTTATCACATCCGGAAATTGGTTTTGTTTTATCACATGATGGAAGAACGGTATTTAAAACAAGAGGGAATGGCAGCTTACTTGAGGTGTTGATGCAGATTTATGGCAGAGATAGCGCAAAGACAGCGATTGCTTTAGATGGCAATGATATGGATTATCATATTGGCGGTTTTATCATGCAGCCTAATTTCAATCGAGCAACCAAATATTATATGTTATTGTATATCAATGGGCGAATGATCCGTAATTATCATTTACAAAAAGCAGTGATGGATGCGTATGCGCCTTATCTTCCTAAGGAACGTTATCCTATTGCCATTATCAATATGGAAATGGATGCTCAATTAGTCGATGTGAATGTGCATCCAAGTAAATGGGAGATTCGCTTATCAAAAGAAAAACAATTGGAAAAACTAGTGTATGAAACGATAAGTAATGCATTAAAGGAACATCTGCAAGTACCGAAGGTCAATGTAAATCGGGAAAAGAAAATTAAAGTAGAAATGCCTGAAATGCAATTAACATATGAACGTGATGATAAGGTGAAAAAGCTTCATGATGAAGTGAATGAAAGCTTTGCGAATCCTAAGGATGTACCACCATTAAATATGGAACAGTTAAAGGTGGATATAGAAAAGTCAAAAGAAGAAGCGCATATCAAATATCCACAACCGATAAAAAGAGAATGTATCACAGAGACAAAAGAAACAGAAACAATTTATAAAATAAGAGATGCCGTCGATACGAAACAAAAGCAAACACATAACGTAGGTATCAAACAACAGCCAGGGAATGAAGAAAAAGAACAAGTAAAGGAACAAGAAATGCTTACACCATCTACAGCAAACGTAGAGCAGGCATTTCATCCCCATATGGAAACAAGCAAATTGGAAGTACCTAAAAAGCAAGTACAAACAATGGAACAATCCGATTTGATTCATAAAAAACCACGGAATCCAAGCCTTCCCCAACTGCGTGTCATCGGTCAATTCCATAACTGCTATATCATTGCCGAAGGAGAAAAAGGGTTATACATTATTGATCAACATGCGGCACAGGAACGTTACCACTATGAAGTAATTCGAGAGTCCATCTTAGCCGGACAAAATGATGCACAACCTTTGTTGTTGCCGATAACAATTGAGGCAAGTGTATCTGCAATCATGCAGTTAGAAGATCTGAATAAGGTCATGGAACAACTTGGTATTCATCTGGAATCCTTTGGAGAGAAGACACTTGTCTGTCGTGAATTGCCTGTTTGGATGAAGGATGTTGAGGAAGCAGCTTTTTTACAAGATATGATTGATATTTGGGAAAGAGATAAAGCGTTAAGTTTGGAAAAACTAAGGAAGCACGCTATCGCAACGATGGCATGTCATAGCTCCATTCGATTTAATCGCAGTCTGACAATGGAAGAAATGAACCGTGTCATAGAAGATTTGGGCAAATGTGAACAACCATTCCATTGTCCACATGGAAGACCGACATTGATATGTATGGAAGAAAAAGATTTGATTCATGACTTTGAAAGAGGTTGATTATGGAAAAGGTATTAGTAATCGTCGGACCGACCGGTGTAGGGAAGACAAACTTAAGCATTCAGCTGGCTAAGCAATATGATGGAGAAATCATCAGTGGCGATTCTATGCAGATTTATCAGGAAATGAGCATAGGAACAGCGAAAATCAAAGAGGATGAAAAACAGGGAATCCCACATTATCTTGTAGATGAATATCATTTTGATGAAGAATATAATGTGAAGATTTTTCAACAAAAGGCGAGAGACTATATACATGCAATCAATGCGAAAAAGAAACTTGCGATGATTGTAGGAGGTACCGGTTTGTATGTGAAATCTGTTATCTACGATTATCAGTTTTTAGATCAGAAAGAGGATACGGAATTTTTAACCTATCTAAAAAAACGCAGTAATGACGAATTATGGAGCTTGCTGAAAATCGTTGATACTAAGGCATGTGAAAACATTCATCATAATAATCGCCAACGTATAATCAGGGCATTAAGTATGGCACATGATGGTATAAAAAAGAGTGAGGTCATTGCCTGTCAAGATCATAAACCGGTCTATGATGCCTTCATCATTGGTTTGACAATGGAAAGAGATGCATTATATGAACGTATCAATCAACGTGTCGATCAGATGATGGAAGAAGGATTGTTTGAAGAAATTAACGAATTAGTAACGACACATGAGAATGTTTGGCAATTACAAAGTTTTCAGGGAATCGGCTATAAAGAATGGAAAGCTTATTTTGAAAAGCAGTGTCCAAAAGAAGCTTGCATAGAACAAATCAAGAAAAACTCACGTAACTTTGCGAAACGTCAATACACTTGGTTTCGCAATCAGATGAAGGTGCATTGGTATGATATAGCAGATGCTTCTTATCAAGAACAATTAAGGAAGGATGTTGAGTCATGGCTTCACCAGTAGAGACACCATTACAACGTATGGAACTGTTGATTGGTGAAGATAATATTATAAAATTGAAACAGGCCAGTGTATTGATCGTTGGTGTTGGCGGTGTCGGTTCCTATGCTGCAGAAGCGCTCGCTCGAAGTGGAATAGGCAAATTGATACTAGTAGATGGAGATACGGTTGCGCCAAGTAATCTGAATCGTCAAATACATGCAACTTTTGCGACCATCGGTCAATCTAAAACGAAGGTGATGAAAAAGCGTATTGAAAGCTATCGCAACGATTGTGAGGTTATCACACAGGATCTTTTCTATGATGCAACAAAAAATGAGGAAGTGTTTATAGAACCTGTCGATTTTGTGGTTGATGCAATTGATACCATGTCTTCAAAACTGGCTTTGATACAATATTGTCTGCAACATAACATTCCTTTTATCTCTAGCATGGGAATGGCCAATCGCATGGATCCTACGTGTGTGACCATTTGTGATCTGATGAAGACAAGTTATGATCCGGTTGCAAAGATTATGCGCAGTTTGGTAAGGAAACATCATATCAGAGGAAAGATTCCGGTGGTATGGTCAAGTGAGCAGCCTACCGTGCAGACAAAGGTAATTTATGAAGATGGAATTACGCGTAAACAAAAGATGCCACCGGCCAGTTCGCCTTTTGTACCATCCGCTGCTGGTTTAGCAATTGCTTCTTATGCCATAAAACAACTATTAAAAAAGTAACCAGGCTATTTTGATATGTACCTAGCATTCTGAATCATTCAGTATGAAGGGTACAAATCACTTAGGTCTGGTTTTCTTTATGTTATAATGATGAAGAAAAGAGGTGGTCATATGACAATATGGGATCCATGGCGTGGCTGTCATCGCTATAGTGAAGGGTGTAAGCATTGTTATATACATAAAGGAGATGCAAAACGTGGTATCGATACGAATGAGATTGTAAAGACAAAACGTTTTTACGCACCGATTGAAAAGAAAAAGAATGGTGAATATAAGATGAAATCCAATCAATTGGTATATGTTTGTTTTCGTTCTGATTTTCTTTTAGAAGATTGTGACGAATGGCGATGGGAATGTTGGAATATGATGAAAGAACGTCAAGATTTGACTTTCCTTTTTTTAACAAAACGCATCGAACGTTTAGCTAATTGTCTTCCTAAGGATTGGCAGGAAGGTTATCCCAATGTTATTATCGGCTGCACCATTGAAAATCAGAAACAGGCAGATATTCGCCTGCCCATATTTACTGCCTTGCCGATTGTGCATCGCAATATCATCTGTCAGCCATTATTATCGCCGATAAAAATAAAACCTTATTTGCAAAATGTAGAACTGCTAGTTGTTGGTGGTGAATCGGATGTTCAAGGACGTGTTATGGATTATGACTGGGTCTTAGATATCCGAAAACAGTGCTTGGAAACACAGACACATTTTGAATTTCGGCAATGTTCTACCAATTTCAGAAAGGATGGGAAATACTATCATCTGAGTGTTCGTGAGCTTATGCGCCAGGCAAAGAAAGCAGATATAAATATATAGCGACCAATATAAAAAAAGGGAACGTAATGGTTCCCTTCCCCCCCTATGTCAAGGTTAATGGTCTTTGTCTATGACATATAGGATAGTGCTGGTATACCAGCAATACTATTGTAAAAATAATTCACCAGAAATGCAATATATTTATGAAACTATTTATTATAAATAGCTAACTGGCGTAATATATTCGACGGTTTTTTAGTTGTTTCGCGGTGTTTTGCGTTTTTTCGACACATGCTTTATTTGTTATAATTACGCTGTCCGAAGATGATCGTACCTAAACGTATCATATTAGAACCATGTTTTAATGCCAAGGCATAGTCTTGACTCATTCCCATTGATAAATAACGGATGCGCTCTGCACCATATTCATTTTGCAATGTATGATATAAAACTTGCATTTTTTCAAAACAAGCTTCTATATCGGCAGTAGTACCATTCATAGGACCAACACACATCAAACCTTGCACATCCAAATGAGGAAAGCTCATGCATTGTTTTACGAAGGATAAGCATTCTTCTAATAATATACCAGTCTTATTTGCTTCTCTTGCTATATTGACTTCGACTAAGACAGGCATCACCTTTTCAATCTTCGCACACTGTTTTTCAATTTCTTCAGCTAAACGCAGACTATCCAGGCTTTGAATCATATCTACCAAAGGCACAACATCTTTTACTTTATTGCGCTGTAAATGGCCAATCATATGCCAATGGTAGTTAGGATCATATTTTTCCTTAATTTCCTGAACTTTATTCTCACCAAATATCCGACATCCACTCGCATAAGCTTCATCAATCTCTTCTTTTGTATGTGTCTTGCTGACAGCAATTAAGACCACATCTTTTGGCAAATCTCTTTGAATTGCTGATAATTTCTTTTTATCCATGAATCTCACCTCTGATTACGTAGTAATTATAGCATTTAACAAACGAAAAGGATAGCGGTTGCTATCCTCAACGTGGTATGTGACATACCTGTATATGAAAGGGAAAAGATTTTCCCTATACATAGCGTATGCAGAGTTATACAGATTATGCAGTTTTTCTCTTGTTTAAAAAAGAAATACGGCACTTTTTTTACTGCTGAATAAACCATTTATGCGATACATAAGGTTCCTTCCTTAATTAAAACTTTTATATGGGATCTATATGTAAGGTATATTATGTTTTTTTAATTAGCAAGTTTCTTCTTTGGTGTTGCGAATCCATGAAATTTCATGCATAGATATAGCGAATATGCTATAATAAAGAAGATTGGTTAAGGAGTGTTTTAATGATGAAAAAAGGATTATTTATTACATTTGAAGGAAATGATGGCAGTGGAAAGACTACAATATCAAAGATGGCTTATGAAAAGTTATTGGATATGGGGTATCCGGTCGTTTATACAAGAGAACCGGGAGGGATTGATATTGCTGAACAAATCCGTCATGTGATACTTGATCCTAAAAATACAGCCATGGATGCGCGTTGTGAGGCATTATTATATGCCGCTAGCCGCAGACAACATCTGGTAGAAAAAGTTCTGCCAGCCTTGGCAAAACATCAAATTGTACTCTGCGACCGATTTGTGGACAGTTCATTGGTATATCAAGGAATTGCCCGTGGAATAGGTATCGAAGAAGTGTATAAAATTAATGAATTTGCGATAGAAGGACATTTGCCAGATGCCACTATATTTCTTCATGTTGATTTGCATACAGGACTTTCCCGTATTGAAACAAGAGGAGAAAAGGATCGTCTGGACAATGAAAGTATGAAATTTCATCAGATGGTTTCAGAAGGCTATGATACCATACGGGAAATGTTTCATGAACGCATGCACGTGATAGATGCGACCAAATCCATTGAGGATGTGTTAAAGGCAACGATAGAGTGTCTGTTGGAGATTATAAACGCTCATGATTAAGGAACTATTAAAAGAACAACAGCCGGTTGTTTATACAACCTTAAAGCATGCACTCGAACTTGATAAGCTTGCGCATGCCTATATGTTTTCCGGGCCTGCTGGGACAATGAAGAAAGAGGCAGCTTATCTGCTTGCACAAAGTTTGGTATGTTCTACGCATGGTTTTGCATGTGAGTGCTGTGATACCTGTAAACGTATAGCGGCAAATGAATTTGCGGATTTAAAATATATTGATGGGACAACGACTTCGATTAAAAAAGAAGATATCGTAAAACTGCAGAAGGAATTTAATAAAACCGGTTTAGAAACAACCGGTAAGAAAATTTATATTCTTGATCATGCAGAAAATGCCACTCCAGATGCGTTAAACTCTCTATTGAAATTCTTGGAAGAGCCAACGAATGATATGACAGCAATCTTGATTGTTGAACAAATGGATCGAGTGCTGCCAACCATCATTTCACGCTGTCAGAATATACCTTTTACAGCACCGGGATTTTTTAGTTGCTATCAAGAGGTCAGAGCAGAAATAGCAGAATTAGATGCCTATTTGTTATCTCATATCTTGCATCAGAAACAAAGTATTCTTGAGGCGGTAGAAAGTGAAGATTACCAACATGCTGTATATGTATTTAAAGGAATGTTGGAACGGTATCAGAAATCTTGCTATCAAGCCTTATTGTTCTTGCAGTTGGAGGGTTTCCCGGCAAAACAAAAAAAATATGGGAAACAGGCTTTGCAATATGTATTAGATATGTTGCTGCTGTTTTTTAAGGAATGCATGAAAAAAGAAAGTGCATGTCAAGATATGTGGTATAAAAAACAGCTGGAAACCATGCAGCAGAAAGATATGGATATCATAAAAATCATGCAGATATTGATGCGTGGAAAGGATATGCTTTTACGCTCTGTAAATCTGCAGATGCTGATAGATCAATTGTTATATGAAATGAAAGAGGTGACACGATGAATCAGAATACACAAAATAAAACGAATAACGCAAAAAATGAGCATAAACAAAACGGGCGAAACACGTATCATGACAATCATAAGAACAATGATGCACGACAGGATAAAAAAGAAGCACACAATCAAAATCATTATGATAATCATCGCAAAGAACATGGAGAACACGTAAATCGTACATATAAATATTTGGCCTTTGTATCTTTTTCAGAATCAAAGAAGGTCTATTCTTTTGGATGTAACGATAATAACTACCATGTTGGTGATGATGTTGTCGTTGAAACGATTCGCGGACAGGAATTAGGAAAGATTGTAAAGGAAACAGAGACGTTCATACCAAACGGTATGGAAATTAAACCAATTTTGCGTAAAGCTACGGAGAAAGACTTAAAACAAGTAGAAATCAATGCAGAAAAGGCAAAAAAAGCGATGGAAATCTGCAATGAATGTATTGCTAAGTTAGGCTTGGATATGAATTTAATTGAAGCTGAATATACGTTAGATTGCAGTAAGATCATTTTTGTTTATGTAGCCGATGAACGCGTAGATTTCCGTGAATTATTAAAGGATCTAGCTAGTATTTTCAAATGCCGTATTGAATTGCGACAGATCGGACCTCGTAATAAATCAAAAATTATCGGTGGTTTGGGTATGTGCGGTATGGAAACTTGTTGCTCACGGTTTCTTAATGATTTTGATGTTGTATCTATCAATATGGCAAAAAATCAGTTATTGGCATTGAATATTCAGAAATTAAGCGGCCAATGTGGAAAATTGATGTGCTGTTTAAAATATGAAGATGGACAATATAAAAAATTAAGAGAAGGGCTGCCTAAAATGAACAGCCAGATAGAATATAAAGGCAGTCGTTATCGTATTACCAGTATGAATGTTTTACTACAACAGGTAAAAATTGAAAATAAGGAAGATGTACAATTTTTATCCTTCCAAGAACTTTGGCCGGACATTGATTTTTCTGATCGGTAGGTGACAAACATGAACAGACAAAAAAGCTTTGAACAAAAGAAACCGGCATTATATTTGGTGGCTACGCCTATCGGAAATCTTGAAGAAATGACACCAAGAGCCATTTCTATCTTAGCAAGCGTTGATGTCATAGCAGCTGAGGATACCCGCAATACGATGAAACTATTGACACATTTTGGTATTAAGACCAGACTGCTTTCTCATCATCAGCATAATGAACTGCAAAGTGCTAAGGGGTTAGTGGATTTGCTAGATCAGGGGAATTCCATTGCAATTGTTTCAGATGCAGGTTATCCTTTGATCTCTGATCCTGGCAGTATCGTATGTAAGATGGTGATTGAAGCAGGTTATAGTGTTATTCCTGTTTCCGGCAGCAATGCTATGTTAAATGCTTTGGTATGCAGTGGCTTAGATACACAGCATTTCTTGTTTTACGGCTTTTTGAAGGCATCCGAAAAAGAACGTATTCGGGAACTGCATGATTTGAAGTATTATCCTTTCACCCTTGTCTTTTATGAAGCTCCCCACCGTATTCGTAAAATGCTGGAAAGCTGTAAAGAGGTGTTGGGGAATCGTCAAATGTGTCTGGCAAGAGAATTAACGAAGAAGCATGAAGAGTTCTTACGTGGCACGATTGAGGAATTGCTGGAGGTTGTCGAGGAATTAAAAGGGGAAATGGTTGTCATTATCGAAGGCAGCAAAGAAGAAAAAGACCCCGGTGAAGATCAGGCAATGCCTTTGGTCCACGATCAGATCAAAACATATATTGATGGTGGTTTAACGACCAATGAAGCAATAAAAAGAGTCGCGAAAGAAAGAGGTCTTTCTAAGAACGATTTATATAAAGAGTTCCATGGCTTAAGCTAAAGGAATGCGTGTCTTATCACGAAGCGAAGTCCATACTCACCTTAGGTAAAAAAGGGTTACCATTATTTCAAAAACGATATGATGATTTACTTCTAATTTATCTATTCTTGAGTAGGAAGCTTAAGTGAGAAGACACTTTTTTATTCGTTATGGTGTGCCAACGGATAAAGGAAAGCACTATTCAGAAAACAGGTAAATAAATGATGTCATATCCTATATCAAAAGATAGTATAAAAGAACTATGGTTTTAATTTCATAGGAAAAAGGAGGTTAGATGCATGAAGCTTGAAGATCGTATCTTATATGCCGATATGTTAGAATGTCGACGAAAGAAAGGTAAGATTTATTATGAAGATAGCCATGGATTATTAGTAGAGAGTCCGAAATCACATATGTTATATTGTGCTGCCGAGAATGAAGCAAGTGCAAAAGCTGTTGTAGCACATCTTCCTTCCTCTTTTGCTATTTTGGTGGCACATGATATGTATACCGATCGTTTTATTCAACAACAATACCATATCACCTGTGAACTACGTTGTTATCACAGTGCTTATATCGAAAAAACATTACCGCAAGTTAAGCTTCCTCATGGTTTTACCATGCAAACGCTGACAGAAGCATATATACCAGAAATTATTGCTTTATATAAGCACTCCATGCCTTCTTTGGCAACAGTGGAATATATAAAAGAATGTCTAAATGATGACATGTTTGCTGTCTTTGATAAAGAAATCCTTTGTGGCTTTATTGGTGTGCATGAAGAAGAAAGTATTGGTCTATTAGAAGTAAAGCAAGAATATCAAAGAAAAGGTATTGCAACCGCATTATTACAACGGGCAGTACAATCACAAATGTTAAAGGGACGTATTCCTTATGGCGAAATTGTTGAAGACAATATCATCAGCTTACAGATGCAAAAGAAAGCCGGTATGAAAACTTCTGAGAAACTGACTTATTGGTATTTTATGGAGGAATAGGATCCATGATCCTTTGCTTTCATTATCACTTGTATAACGTAAGAAATTCATGAAACATTCACACAGCAACGTCAAAAACACGTTATAATGAACATAGAGGTGATAACATGAGCAAGCTGTTGGTCGTTGATGATGAAGCGCAAATACGTAACATCATTCGGAAATATGGGGAATTTGAAGGATATGAAATCGCTGAGGCAGTGGATGGCATGGACGCGATTGAGAAATGTCGAAAAGATCAGTTTGATTTGATTATCATGGATATCATGATGCCTAATCTCGATGGATTTTCAGCAGTGAAAAAGATACGTGAAGAGGCTTCTACTCCGGTTATTATGCTTTCCGCGCGTGGAGAAGAGTATGATCGTATTCATGGTTTTGAAACAGGGATTGATGATTATGTCGTTAAACCTTTTTCACCGAAAGAGCTGATGATGCGCGTCAATGCGATTTTAAAAAGAGTTCATGGAGAAGAGGATAAAAAACATAAGGACGTGTATGAATATGAAGGCTTACGTATCGATTTTACAGCCAGAAAGGTATTCATAAATGAGAAAGAAAGCGAAATGTCGCCTAAGGAATATGTTCTGCTGTTTTACATGGTGCGTAATGAAGGCATTGCCTTAACAAGAGAACAGCTGATTCATGATGTATGGGGATATGATTTTTACGGTGACGATCGCACGTTAGATACACATATTAAATTATTAAGAAAAAGCCTGGGAATTTATAGTTCTACAATCGTTACCTTACGTGGGGTAGGTTATCGTTTTGAAGGCAAACAATAGAAAAGATACCAGTATCAAATGGAAAATTTTCGGCAGTTTACTAGTCTTTATTGCCATCATCATTTTGGTACTGTGGCTTTTTCAGGTTTTTTTCTTAGAAAAATTTTATGTGTTGATCAAATCACGTTCCGTAAAAGATGCTGCAAGTGATATCAATCAGGTAATAAATAATGAGAATTATAAGGATGAAATTGATGCGATTATCAAAGAAAATGAATTCTGTGTCATTGTTTATGAGAATGAAAATGAAACACCATTATATTCCAGTAGTGGAAAAGGAGATCCTCGCTGTGGCATTACCGAGTTTAGCATGAAAAAGCACATGGATATCATTGCTAAGCTACAAAAAGAGGCGAAGGAACATGATGGTACTGCTTCTACTTTATTAGAAGAATCTGCGAATAAAGAGGATTTTAATTTCAAAGAAGAAGTAGAACTAACGGATCGCTATCATAGTATCTTAAATACACCTTATGATGAGAAAAAGCTTCGAAAGCTATTACCATCTAATAAAAATGCCCAAATGATGACATATATCAGTGTAGTCATGCAGGCAGATAAAAGTATAAAAACCATTGTGGTCAATGCACAGCTGACACCAGTGAATGCCACCATCGAAACGATTCAGACACAGTTTCTTATCATTGCCGTAATTCTCATTCTAATCGCGTCGCTTTTAGCGATGTATTTATCTCGTAAAATAGCTACGCCGATTATTGAAATCAATGATGGCGCCAAGATACTTGCGAAAGGACGATATGATGTAGCTTTTAAGGGGAAAGGCTATCTGGAAATTGAAGAGCTCAGCAACACCTTGAATTATGCGGCGAAAGAGCTGTCAAAGGTTGAAAGCTTGCGCAGGGAATTAATCGCAAATATGAGTCATGATTTGCGAACGCCGCTGACAATGATTAGTGGTTATGGTGAAGTTATGCGAGATATTCCTGGTGAAAATACGGCAGAAAATGTGCAGATTATCATTGACGAAACGAAAAGGCTGACCAATTTAGTAAATGATATGTTGGATTTATCTAAGTTACAAGCCGGTGCTCAAGAAATTAATAGCAGTAGCTTTAATATAACAGAAGAAATTGAACATATTATCGCCCGATATGATAAACTGCTGACAAATAAAGATTTTACAATTCAGTTTCAGTATGATAAACCGGTTTTTGTTAAAGCAGATATCATTAAAATTAATCAGGTGATATATAATCTGATAAACAATGCCATTAATTATTGTGGAGATGATCATAAGATATATGTCCGTCAGCTCATTGAAAAAGATCGAGTACGCATTGAAGTGATGGATCATGGTGAAGGGATTGAAAAAGAACAGCTGCCTTATATCTGGGAACGTTATTATAAAGTGGATAAAACACATGTACGCTCTAAAATAGGAAGCGGATTAGGTCTTAGTATCGTGAAAGCGATTTTAGAATTACATAAGGCTGAATACGGGGTAATTAGTAAACGAGGTCAAGGTACGACGTTCTGGTTCACATTGCCTTTATGTATAGCGGATCATGAAAAGATAGCATAAGTAAGAGATTAGGATAGCGCAAGGTGCACTGTCTTTTTCGCAATGAGAATCTAATAATTGTCCTATTTATGGGTGTTATCCATGAATAGGATTTTTTCTTTGTCAAAAAGAAGAAGCTACGAAAAAGTATATGCAGATGTACATGTATAGTTTATCTGATGAATTTATAGCTTGACAAAAAAGTTAACCATGGTATCATATAGTTCTAAATAGAACAAAGAGGTGAGATCACATGTTGGAATTTTTAGAGATTCTTGATTTATGGAAACGGTTGTATGAGAAGGAATTGCATAATGTTTGCAAACGTTATGACCTACATAAAATGGATGTCGATATTTTATTATTCCTGGCCAATCATCCACAATGTCAAAATGCGACGGATATCGTCCAACGTCGTAAATTAACGAAATCACATGTTTCAACATCCTTAAAATTTTTAGAGGAACAGGGATATATTGAAAAATATTATCAAGAAGGCAATCATAAGACGATATATTTGCATATGTTAGCAAAGGCTGATAAAGTAATTGCCGATGGTCGAAAAGCACAGGAACGGTTTCAAAAGCGTTTGTTAAAGAACTTTAGCGAAGAAGAGTTAAAGAGGATGAAAGACACTTTTCGGCGGATGAATGAAAATGTAAAAGCAGCTTTAAAGGAGGAAGAAGAAACATGCTGATGAAGTTTATCGTTTGTTTTATAGCCGGTATTGGTGCCGGTCTTGGTACGGGATTTGCAGGAATGAGTGCTGCGGCAGTCATCAGTCCCATGCTGATTACATTTTTAGGCATGCCGGCATATGAGGCAGTTGGCATCGCCTTATCCAGTGATGTATTAGCAAGTGCTGTCAGTGCCTACACGTATGGTAAAAATAAGAATTTGGATATTAAAAACGGCTTGGTTATGATGGTGACGGTATTAATCTTCACAATGGTGGGCAGTTGGATATCTTCTTTAGTGCCGAACACAGCTATGGGCGGTTTCTCGGTCTTTATGACGTTTTTATTAGGTATTAAATTTATTGTGCGACCGGTGATGACGACAAAAGAATCAATGGGAGATATAGAACCCAAAAAACGCTTTGGGCAATCGGTACTGTGTGGCATTTTGATTGGCTTTATCTGTGGTTTCATCGGTGCCGGTGGCGGTATGATGATGCTGTTAATTCTAACAAGTGTTTTAGGATATGAATTAAAGACAGCTGTTGGAACCAGTGTCTTCATCATGACCTTCACTGCCTTTACCGGGGCTGTTTCACATTTTACTATTGGAGGAGCACCAGACTGGTGGGCAATGTTGTTTTGTATCTTATCTACCTTGTTATGGGCAAGAGTAGCTGCTAAATTTGCCAATAAGGCAAAACCGATTACCTTAAATCGTGCTACTGGTGTTGTTTTGACAGTTCTCGGTATTGCCATTATGACTGTAAATTTCTTACAATAATAAAAAAACGTATTTCTTTAGCAAGTGTCGCAATTTTCTTCACTTCTAAATATGAAATACGTTTTTTAATATGTAAAGATCTGGCTGACATCAAAAAACAGCAGCCTAGGATATGGAGAATATATCCCATTTTATTTCATGTGAATTTGTTTCGTCATATCCTCATCAAAATCTAAACCTTCAAATTGTAAACGATAATAATTCGCGTAAATGCCATTTAACGCGATTAACTCATTATGCGTTCCTCGTTCTTCCTGTCCATTTTCAGAAATGACGATGATTTCATCAGCATTACGGATGGTTGATAGACGATGAGCAATCGTAATGGTTGTACGATTCTTTGCCAGCTCTTCCAGACTTTTTTGAATATGACGCTCACTTTCATTATCCAAAGCACTGGTTGCTTCATCTAATATTAAGATCTTAGGGTCTTTTAGAAAGACTCTGGCAATGGAGATACGTTGTTTCTGACCACCGGATAACCGCGTGCCACGCTCTCCTACAAAGGTATCATATCCATCTGGAAGAGAAACGATAAATTCATGGATATTTGCTTTTTTAGCAGCGGCAATGATTTCCTCATCACTTGCTCCGGGTTTTCCATAAGCGATGTTTTCTTTAATAGAGCCGGTAAACAGATAAACATCCTGTTGCACGATACCAATCGCTTTGCGCAGACTTTCCAAGGTCAGTGAACGAATATCTTTCCCATCTACCTTAATAGAGCCATGTGTAACATCATAAAAGCGAGGCAACAAGGAACAAATGGTTGTCTTTCCACCGCCGCTTGGTCCAACAAGGGCAATGGATTTACCGGCATCAATATGAATGTGAATGTGATCCAATACTTTCTCTTCATCATTGTAAGAGAAGCAAACATCTTCATAATCAATGACACCATGAACTTCTTTCAACTCTTTTGCATCTGGTGCATCTACGATGTCTGGTTTTGTTTCTACTACTTCAAGGAAACGTTTAAAACCAGAGAATCCTTTTTGGAACATTTCCGTGAACTCTACCAACACTTCAATCGGTGCAACAAAGATATTTACATACAGTGCATACGTAGCTAAGGCAACTGGTTCTAAATTTCCCATGGCAATGAAATAACCACCAGCGACTAAAATCGTCAAATACAACAAACCCTGAAAGAAATTATTACCGGCATGGAATAAGCCCATACGATAATAATTGTTTTCCTTTGACTGTAAGAACATCTGATTGCTGTGGGCAAATTTATCACGTTCAATGTCTTCATTCGCAAAGGACTTCACGACACGAATACCTGCTAAGCTATCCTGCAAACTGGCATTTACACCAGCAATCTTACGGCGGTTATCCATGAAGGTTGCCTGCATCTTGCGATTTTGAAATAAACTGAATATCAACATTAATATGGTTACACCGATCAGAATTAAGGTCAAACCGACATGAATATACATCAATAGAATAAAAGAACCAAAGATTTTTAATAAAGAAATGAAGACATTTTCCGGGCCATGATGGGCTAATTCGCTGATATCAAATAAATCCGAAACCAGTTTGCTCATCATTTCTCCGGTATTGTTTTTATCATAATAGGAAAAAGATAAACGTTCAAACTGATCAAACAGATCCTGACGCATATCACTTTCCATGCGGGCGCCCATAATATGACCTTGTGCTGTTACATAGTAGCGACATAAGGCACGAAGGATATACATGATCAATAATCCAACACCTAACCAAACCAGACTATCTAAAATAGCTTCCTTTGTCTGTAAATAAAATGTGTTATTTAAGTAATTTAAAATCTGGGGGAATGCCAGATCAATAACACTAATGACTAAGGCACATATCATATCTAATAAGAATACGGTACGATATGGTTTATAATAATTCATAAATTTCTTCATAATATGCATATGTATCACTCCCTCTTTGACATACCGCTTTATTATAAAGCAATTTTTAAGTTTCCTCCACTCTTTCAACCGAAAAAATATTGAAAAAATAAAGGAAGGCTACCTATTTTTCGTGAATTACGTTATAATATGAACGGTGTAATGAAAAGAAGAGGTAAGAAATATGAGTATAATATCTTATGTAGTAATTATCTTATTGTTTGCGGCTGCTATAGCCTTTATGATTTATAAACAAAACTCTGTCGGTCGTTTAAATAAAGCTATTCAGGGGAAGGATTATGCAAAGGTTATTGAGCTTTGTGAAAAAGGTGCTTATCAGAAAGCGGTTGGCAAATTTAATTGTGAATTGTATCGCTTAAAAGCTATTTATCGTAGCCGTCCTGAAGCAGAACGTCAAAAAGCATTGGAAGAGGCCTTGGCGAAGGATTATACAATGGAAAATAAAGAAGAAATTTTAGATTTATATTTCCATATTTATTTACAGAATCAGAATCGTGCATATTGTGATAAATTGATGGAGATTATTGACACAATTGATGATGAAACTTTTAAAATGTATCAGCATTGGTCTTATGAAGTTGTCTTTAATAAACGAACAGATTTAATTAAAGAAATGGATGATGCCATTGAAGATAAACGTATGAAGGGCTTTGGCTTGGGCGTCAGTGCTTATATGATTGGCTTATCTTATTACTATTTAGAAAACTGGGAAAGTTCTCGTTCCTATTTCTATTCCAGCATCAGCTGTTTTCATCCAGGCAACATGTATGTAGAGCTAGCGAAAAAATATGTAAATGAGCTAAATGAAAAATTAGGTTCTGACATCACGATTTAGTAAAAAAACCTTGTGAAATTCTCAAGGTTTTTTAAAAAAGAGGGAAAACTATGGAATATGTATATGAATATCAGTTTGAAAAGGACAGAGTTCATGATTATAGTGATGAATTTTTTGAAATCCTGCAAAAACGTAATCACATATTAAAAACGAAAAAAGCAGTGGTACATAAATTTCATTATTTTTATTATGCACTTGCAGCTGTTTTTTTATCCATGTTAAGTATTCTATTTGGGGCAGAAACAGATTCTGATTTTTATAAGGTGATTTTCACCCTGTCTATATATTTGGCTTTATTTTGGAGCATCATCGGTTGTTACTTATTTATATACAAACTGCGATTTCGTAAACGTTATTGCGGGCTTCGTGAACAAAATGGAGTGGTAACACTAAGCGAGGATACGATCAGTGATGAATGCCAAGATGTAATGATGAGCTATAAACAAGAAGTGATCAAAAAAGTTGTCATCGGACGTGAAATTATGGTCTTTTTTGTGGATAAGCATAAGCCTTTTATCATGGTACCAAGAGTTGATTTTAAAGAGGAAACCTATTTAAAATTAGTAAAGGAAATATTTCATGATCGCATCGTATATTGGAAACGTATATCTTAAATTCGTGCGATAAACAAGCTATGTGATGCTGTAGTAATGACTGTGACAAACCGCAGTCTTTTTTTATTGTGCAGCAAAAATCATTTATGTACATGACAGCTTGTTCTTTTTGTATCCTTGTCAAAGGGCAGAGTTCAACAAATGGTTTTATTTCAGAATTATAAAAGCTTTTGTAGTGTGCGCCAGATAAGATGAATAAGCCAAGCACCTAAGAGGATGCAGAAAAGATAAATAAGATTACGCATAGAAATACCAAAAATTGGTGTTAACAAGTCAAAGAAAGGTTGCGTGCTTTCATAATAAGGGCTGATATAAAACATATTAAGCTCTCCCAGTGTATGAAAAGCAATATTTAAAAAGGTTGCTATGCCGGCAAACATAAAGAATAAAGGCAAAGTTTGTAAGAAACCTTTTGTGGTTGTATCGCCTTGTTTATGAAAGCCAATCCATAAACTCAAGAATAGTAATAAGAAATGCCATAAAAAGGCATGTGCCGTTAGCATCACGTAACGATGCATCAAATCATCCGGAAAAAGAAGGGCCATGATAGCTCCTAGTAAACTAAAGTCCATGAGAAAGGTTTCTAATGGTATCCGCCACTTATCTTTTAAGAAAGGAAATAAGATTCCGATATACATAGGTAAGGAGCATAACTGAAAAGGAAAGATCCACCAATCATATTGTTGGGCATCAAGCAGATAAAAGTGAAACAGTTGTTTATAAAGTTCTAGTATGAGCAATACAAGACTGATTCCAAAGATGCCATAAACATACTGCTTTTTAGTAACATGACGTAAACGATAAGCAAACCCTATGCACACACTAATTCCCACGAGTAGCATCAACACATGAAAAAGACCGAAAGGTTTAGGCTTTTCCATTTCCCAGGCAGTATAGCGTAAGAATTGTTGCATATGCTCACCTCATTTCAAAAGGCTTCTTTATCTTTATTATACAGCGTATTCAACTTACCAAACAAAAACTTCTCCGACAAGCAGAGAAGTTATGCGATTATCGATCAAAGCGTTTACGACGAATGGTGGATTGAATGAATAATTCTTTTAATCCTTCAACATCATCCTGTTCCAACTTTGTCTTTAAATGATTGATTTCCTTCACGAAGTCATCGATTTCGCGAATTAAATTATCTTTATTTAAGAAAAACAATTCACTCCAAAGATTTTCATTGATCTTGGCAATTCTTGTTAAATCACGGAAACTATCTCCGGTATATTCCACCAAATGTGTATTATCGTTGGTATTCATTAGCGATACGGCAATCACATGCGTCAATTGTGAGACAAAGCCGACCATTTCATCATGTTCTTCCGGTGTTAATATGGAAATATTCGTAAAGCCTAAAATACTGGCAAATTCTTTTAAGGTAGCTATGGCTGTCTGGGTGTTTTTGGCAGTTGGGGTGATAATGAAATTAGCAATATGGAAAATAGCATCATCCGCATATTTCACACCGCTGACTTCTTTCCCTGCCATTGGATGAGAGGCGCAAAATTCTAGATCCTCACGCAAAATACTTTGGATACGTTCTACAATATTGCGTTTTACACCACTTACATCTGTCAGAAAAGCATGGGGCTTCATATATTTTTGATACGTTGCATACCACTCCACCGTCATGTTGGGATACAATCCGGAAATGATGAAATCAGCGTTTTGAATCAGTTCAATAGCAAAAGTACTTCCTTCATCAATGATGTCATGTTCCTTGGCATAATCAATGCTTAACTGGTTAATGTCAATGGCATCCACATGAAATCCATTGCGTTTTAATCCCATGGCATAGCTGCCACCAATCAAACCAAGTCCAACAATTAAAAAGCGGGTATCTTTTTTTATCATAAGCTTTCCACCTTTCCTTGCACCTTCGCAAAATCATCAAAGAAGGTAGGATAGCTCTTGGTAATCGCCTGTGCATCCTCTATGGTTGTACAGGAATTACTGCAAGCTGTGGCAACACTTAAGGCCATCACAATGCGATGATCATTATGTCCATGCAATGTCTGTTTGCATGTATAGTCTTGCCCGCCTTGAATGAAGATTTCATCTTCTGTAGAGGTTATGGTAACGCCAAACTTGCGCAGTTCTTCTTCCATTGCCGCAATGCGATCACTTTCTTTAATGCGCAATCTGCCGGCATTGTAAATATGCGTATTTCCCAGGGAATACATGCCAAGCACACAAAGAATAGGTCCTAGATCCGGACAGTTTGCTAAATCAATGGAGGTGCCCTTTAATTCACTTTTATAAAAGGTATAGCCATGGGGTACTTCTTCTATGCATGCCCCAAAGCTTTTTAAGATTTCCAAAATCGCTTTATCACCCTGTCTTGATGCATGAGAAACACCGGTCACGGTAATCTTTCCATGAATCGCAGCATATACCGCAAAGAAAGCTAATTGTGAATAATCGCCTTCAATCTCATAATTATTTGCTTGATAGGTTTGTCCACCCGGAATAGCAAGTGTCATTTCATCTTTAAAATAAGCATGGACACCGAAATGTTCCAGCATTTGTAAGGTCAGTTCCACATAAGAACGGGATTCAAAGGGAGGAAGAATATGAATTGTAGAGTCCTTTTCTAACAGTGGTAGGGTAAACAATAAACCACTGATGAATTGTGAACTGACATCACCTTTGATCTGATATTCTCCATAAGGCAGTGCCTCCTGAATGTGGATACCATGGGCATCTTGCTGAAAGGCTAATCCATTTTCATGAAAGATGTCTTCATATACTTTTTGCGGTCTTTGTAATAATCGTCCGCTGCCAGTAAAGGTGATTGGTTTTTCACAAAGAGAGAAAATAGGAATAAAGAAACGCAAGGTAGAACCAGATTCATTACAAAAAATTTCCTTGTCTTTTAAACCTTGAAAGTTTGCTATACCATCAATAGTGACAGTATCTTCCGCTATTTCAATATGTGCGCCAAGCTGTTTCATTCCTTCTATCGTTGCACGTATATCTTTGGAATAGGCAACATTGGATATGACACTTCTTCCCTTCGCAAGAGAAGCACAGATAATTGCACGATGTGCCATGGATTTGCTTGGGGGAATATGCACATGACCTTTACCTAAAGAGGGAGCTATGGTAACTTTCATTACATATCCCTCCCAATGACATTCGCAATCGCTTTCCCTTTTTGAATCAACTGCTTAAAGTTTTCCGGTTTTAAGGATTGTGCACCATCGCTCCATGCACATTCCGGATGATCATGGACTTCAATGATTAGACCATCTGCACCTGCCGCAATCGCAGCTAAAGATGCGGCTTCCACCAGTTCCCAATCACCGGTCGCATGACTTGGATCAATGATGATAGGCAAATGGGTCTTCTTCTTGATGATTGGAATGACACTAAGATCTAAGGTATTTCGGGTGTATGGCTCAAAGGTACGAATGCCTCGTTCACAAAGAATGACATTTGGATTTCCTTCAGAAAGAATATATTCTGCACTCATGATCCATTCTTCTATCGTATTGGCCAAACCACGTTTTAGTAAGATTGGTTTTTGTGTCTTTCCTACCGCTTTTAACAAATCAAAGTTTTGCATATTACGGGCCCCAATCTGAATGATATCGACATGTTCCACAAATTCATCAAGTTTATCAGCACTCATCAATTCTGTGACAATCGGTAAGCCACTTTGTTTTCTTGCTTGTGCTAAAGCAAGGATACCTTCTGTTCCCATGCCCTGAAAAGCATATGGAGAGGTTCTCGGTTTATAAGCGCCACCTCTTAGCATACAGCCACCGGCATCCTTTACTTCTTGAGCCAGATGCACGATCATCTCTTTTCCTTCTACGCTGCAAGGACCGCCAATAACAACTAGTTTTTCGTTACCGCCAATGCGGATACCATTGACTTCGACAATCGTATCTTCTGGATGAAACATACGACTTGCTTTTTTATATGGGGATGATACACGCACAACACTTTCCACATGAGGGTTTGCCTCAATGCGCTTAGGATCAATTTGACTGGTATCGCCTACGACTCCAAAGACATTGAAATTCTCACCAATGCTCTCATGTATTTGTAAGCCGCGCTCCTTTAATTGCTTCATAACATGTTCAATATCACTTGTTGTTGCATCTTTCTTCATCGTAATAATCATATGAGAAACCTCCTTTGTTTCTAATCTTATATTGGTGGACGTATCCACATCGTTAATTTTATTTCTGCATTTCCATAGTTGCGCTACGCTCCATGAGCATATCTAAGATACCGATAGCCAAAACCGCATCGACTACGATTCTTGCGCGATGGATGATGGCAGGATCATGTCTACCCTGAATCGTTAGTTTCACGGCTTCATGCGTTTCCTTATCAATCGTATCCTGTTCCTTATAAATAGATGGCGTTGGTTTAATAACTGTTTTGATTAGTACCGGCATACCATTACTGATACCTCCGTTAATACCACCGTTATGATTGGTTCTGGTTTTTACTTTGCCATCATAAATAATGGCATCATTGACTTCACTTCCATAACGATCACAAAAGGCAAAACCCAAACCAAATTCGACACCTTTTACAGCCGGTACACTGAATAATAAATGGCTTAAACGACTTTCCATGGAATCAAAGAAAGGTTCTCCGATACCAGCCGGTAAATGTAAAATAGCACTTTCTAAGATACCGCCTACACTATCTCCTTGCATCGCTGCTTCTTCTATTTGTGTACGCATCGCTTGCGCTGCTGTTTCATCTAATACCGCAAGATCGCTGGTATTCATTTGTCGAAGCTGTTGTTCAAGGAGTTCTTCCTCTTGGGCAAATGGCTGATCTTTGATGGTATGACACTGGGCAATATGAGAACCAATTAAAATGCCTTTTTGTTGTAACACCTGCATGGCAATTGCTCCTGCCGCCACAAGGGGTGCTGTAATGCGCCCGCTGAAATGGCCGCCGCCGCGATAATCCTGATAACCACTATATTTTACATCAGCGGTATAATCGGCATGTGAGGGACGCAAGCGATTCTTGGTTTTGGTATAATCACCACTGCGCATATTGGTGTTTTCAATCAGAATGGTTAACGGTGTCCCGGTAGTATAGCCTTCAAAATAACCACTGACGATATGCAACGCATCACTTTCTTTACGCTGTGTGCTGATACGTCCTTTTGCCTTACGTTTATCCATCATGGCATTGATAAAATCCATGTCCAGATGAATGCCGGCAGCTAAACCGTCAATGACGACACCGATTGCCTCGCCATGACTTTCTCCAAAGATCGTAACACTGAATTGATTTCCAAATGTATTCTTCATAACCTTATCCTTTCAAAATGTGACGAACATCACTTAACTTCCATTCTTCTAATTCTGCTTTACCAATCGTATTGACCTTAACAACGGTGACATGATCGCCGCTTGCTTTCTTATCTTTACATAATATTTCAAACACTTCATCACTATCATAAGGTACATCACTTTGTAAATGCATCCGTTTATAAATAGGTAAGACACGTTTTTGAACATCTTCACTCATAAAATACAACATGCCCATGGCAACACATTCTCCATGCAAATATTGTGAAAGGTGATAATAGCTTTCAATGGCATGCCCGATGGTATGACCAAAGTTTAAGATCTTGCGTAATCCTAGCTCTTTTTCATCAGTTTCCACAACTGCTTTTTTCACACATAACGCACGATAGATGATTTCTTCTAAATGAGCAGGAATATCTTCTTCCTCAAAAAGGGCAAATAGTTTTTCATCATAGATCAATCCGGCTTTCAATGCTTCTACTAAACCATTATAGAAATGCCGTTTTGGCAGTGTTAATAAAGTATCTGTATCAATGAAGACAGCTTTAGGCTGATAGAAGGCCCCAACGATGTTTTTCACATCATCCAGATTGATAGCAACCTTACCACCGATACTACTGTCGATTTGTGAGAGCGTAGTGGTCGGTATCTGAATAAAGTCAATACCACGCATATAGCTAGCTGCCACAAAACCGGATAAATCTCCTACAACCCCGCCACCTAACGCAATGACACAATCCTTACGTGAGAAATTATGTTCCAGCAAATCCTCACACAGTTGTTGAAAGACCTCCATGCTCTTACTGGATTCACCAGCTTCGACAACATGTACATAGCCTTCCTTACATTGTTCCTTAACGGTTTGTGCATAGGAATTTGGTACACCGGTATCGGTAATGATCATAACCTTGCGATTCAGTTGAATATGATCGTTTAAGCGATATAAGATGCCTTTTTCCATATAAATATCGTATCCATTTTCTTTTAGATCTACATGTAGTTTCATAACGATTCCTCCCTGATAAAGAAAAAAAGCATCAGTGAATTGCAGATGCTTTTTTTATCCGTTATAAAGAAGTGAAAAAGAACCATGTTTGGCTTTATAACGAAGATTAAAGATAATAATAAAATCCTTTGTTATGCATGGCTATCACTCCAATTTCCTATATCATAATATAATCAAGAAAGAATTTCAAGCGATTCCATACATAAAATGAAAGAAATTTCAAATTCTTGTAAACGCAATGAAAACAATCGCATCTTACCATGGCTTCACTATGCCATTCCTACGCATTATTGATTTCTTTCATTTGCATAATTGGTAATTAGATGGTTTCTGATGTAGGACCTTAGATGGCTATTCATATAAAAGGATATGATATAGTATCTGAATCGAGGGTCAACGCTTCATTTCCTTTACATTTCTTTTCTGAAACTATATTCATTCATATCAAAGTATTGTATAATAAAAAAGAATGAATAAGAGGTGAGGATATGACGAAGTTGGATGATGCCCGCAAGGACATTAATGAGATAGATGCGCAAATGGCAGAGCTGTTTGAAAAACGCATGCAGGCTGTAGAAAAGGTCATAGCTTATAAACAGGAACAAGGGCTTCCGGTATTAGATCGCAGCCGTGAGAACTTTGTCATTGCACATAATCTGCAATATATCAAAGAAGAAAAATATCAAGACAGCTATAAAGAGTTTTTGCAGGATATCATGGCAATCTCACGTAAATATCAGAAAATGATTCTGAATCAGGATGTTGTCGGTTATCAAGGCGTGGAGGGTGCTTTTTCACATATCGCCTGCACACATGTCTTTCCGGAACATAAAAAACAACGGTATGCATCTTTTGAAGATGTGTTTAAAGCCGTTGTGGATGGAGAAATCCGTTATGGTATCGTACCATTTGAAAACAGCTATACCGGAGAAGTAGGAGAGGTATTAGATTTATTAATCAAGTATCCTGTCTATGTCTGTAAGGATTATGACTTAAAGATCTCACAGAATTTACTAGGAATCCCGGGAGCAAAACTGGAAGATATTCGTCAAGTATATTCAAAAGATCAGGCAATCTATCAATCGAAACAATTTTTAGAAGGCAGAGGATATGAATTGATACCGTATCCGAATACGGCATTAGCGGCAGAATATGTTGCTAAACAAAATGATAAAAAGAAAGCTGCCATAGCCGCAAAAGAAAATGCAGAACGGTATGGCTTAGCCGTGTTGGCAGAGGATATCAATACCAGTGCCCAAAATACGACACGCTTTATCATCATTGGCAGAGATTTGCAACCAAGTGGAAATATCTTTTCCTTAGCTGTCATTGTACCGCATAAAGCAGGAGCATTAGTCAGTGCCATGAATATCATTGCACGTCATGGTTTTAATATGCAAAGCATCATCTCACGCTCCATAAAAGACAGACCATGGGAATATTATTTCTATGTTGAAATTGATGGTAATATCCAAAAGGAACAGGAACAGTTGTTGGTACAGGAGTTAAAAGATGTTTGTGAAGAAGTGCGCATCTTAGGTGCATATACAAAAGAAAGCAGGGATGAAAAATGAGTTTTGTGAAAGAAAAAGTGAATACGACACCAATTGAAGATACCGTTTTTGCGATCGTGAAAAAAGCGAAGGAAGCAAAAGCAGCAGTCGGTGCAGAGAAGGTCGTTGATGCGACCATTGGTTCTTTGTACAATGAAGAGGGAACGATCGTAGCCTTTGAAAGTGTGTTTACACCTTATGATCATATAGCCAAGGAAACAAAGGCAGCCTATGCCGGAAGTTTTGTCGGTAATGACAGCTATCGTCAGCAGGTGTATGATTGGATCGTTAAACCAAGTGGTTCTACCTTGGCACACAGTGTGATTGCCACACCGGGAGGCACCGGTGCTGTAGCGATCACTTTATCAGAAATTTTAGATGAAGGAGAAACTGTTATCTTACCGGAAATTGCCTGGGGTAGCTATAAGCTGATGGCAACGATGGATAATCTAAATGTCGCAACTTATGCATTGTTTGAAGAAGATCATTTCAATTTAACATCTTTAAAACAAGTATGTCGGCAGGTGATGGAAAAACAGCAGAAACTGTTAATTGTCATCAATGACCCTTGCCATAATCCTACCGGTTATTCTTTAAGTAAGGAAGAGTGGCAGGAAGTTGTTGCTTTCTTAAATGCATGTGCCAAAGAAGTACCGATCGTTTTATTAAACGATATTGCGTATATTGACTATGCGTATGATTTACCACACTCTCGTGACTATATTAAAACCTTTGATGAGTTTAGTGATAATGTATTTGGCATCATTGCGTTCAGCTGCAGTAAATCATTAACTTCTTATGGTTTGCGTTGCGGTGCTGCTATTTTGTTAGGTAAGAGTGAAGAAGCTGTCCGTGGCGTTGAAATTGTTTTTGAAAAGGCTGCCAGAGCAACTTGGTCCAATGTACCTAATGCCGCGATGGATAACTTTACGTTTGTAACAACCAAAAACTATGATGCTTATATGAAAGAAAAAGATGGCTATGTGAAGCTATTGAAGCAACGCAGTGATATCTTTACCAGCGAAGCTGATGCCTGTGGCTTGGCATATTATCCTTACAAGGAAGGCTTCTTTGTAACGGTAGCGATTTCAGATAATAAAGTACGTGACAGTTATCATGAAAAGCTTATGGAACAGCATATTTATACCGTAAAGGTAAATAAAGGGATTCGTGTAGCTGTATGTAGTTTAAGTGTTGCGAAATGCAAGGGCTTAGCAAAACGAATGAAAGATATTTTAGATACAATTGAGTAAGGAAAGTGGAATGTCCGAATCATTGGATGTTTCATTATTGTGAACTCATACCAACAAACGGATGTAAAACAGATAGTAAAAATGTAAGAAAACGCTTGCAGAGTGAAATTAACTATGGTAGACTATAAGCGTTATCGGATAGTTATTGTTTAAAGACAAGCTAAACCTGCATAAGAAACGATGAAACGAATTGTTCCATTGATTTTGTGCAGGTTTTTCATTTGAGAAGAGGTGTGTGTATGAAAATTCATAAGCTGATTAACAACAATATCGTTGTGGTATTGGATGAATCAGGCAAAGAAGTTATTCTTATGGGCAGGGGCATTGGTTTTAAGAAACGTCCTAATGATATCGTTGAAGAACATATGGTAGAAAAACGATTCACAATGTCGGGACAGGAAGGCAATACCCATTTAAGTGATTTATTGAATGAGATTCCGATTCAGGAGATTGAAGCAGCTGTGACAATCATGGAAACCGCAATTGATACGCTGCAGAAAAAATTAAACGAAGGTATGATCATCTCCTTAAGCGATCATATCCACACTTCCATAGAGCGCAGCAAGGATGATGTCTTTGTAAAGAATGTGCTGTTGTGGGAAATTAAGAAATTCTATCCTGAAGAGTTTCAAATAGGAAAGCAAGCATTGACGATCATCGAAGAAAAAACCGGTATCCTGTTACCAGAAGATGAAGCGGGTTTTATCGCTTTGCATATCGTAAATGCTCAAATGGAAGACTCTGTTGGTGATATGTATGGTTTAACCAAGGTCATGCAGGAAATTATCAATATCATCAAATATACATGCAAGGTTTCTTTTGATGAAGAGTCGGTATATTATTATCGTTTCATTACCCATTTGAAATTCTTTGCACAACGTCTTTTAACACATACAGAATATCAAAGCGATGAAAATGATTTACTGCTAACCATGGTGAAAAAGCAATACCAAGAAGCCTATCAATGTGTTCGTAAGATCATGGAATTTATCGCGCTGAATTATGCATATACACTCTCTGATGAAGAACAGTTATATTTAACGATTCATATTGAACGCTTAGTTAAAAAATCAAAGTAGAAGAACCCGTATGTGAAGAAAAGGAGGATCGAAAAAAACACATACGTCAATTTTGGGTAGTTACATTCAGTTGGCTAAACCTTCATATAGAACTTAAAAAATGGAGGTAAGAAAAATGAAAGATTACAAACAGCTGGCAATGGAAATTGTCAAACACGTCGGAGGAAAGGAAAACATCAGTTCCTTAACACATTGCGTTACGCGTCTGCGTTTTCAGTTAAAGGATGAAACTTTGGCTGATGATGAAATCTTAAAGAAGATGGATGGTGTCGTAACGATCATGAAATCAGCAGGACAGTATCAGGTTGTCATTGGCAATCATGTAGCTGCGGTTTATGCGGATGTCTGTGAGGTTGCAGGTATAAGTGAAGCAAGCAGTCAGCAAGAAAACAAAGCACATAAGAATGTATTTGATGCTTTAATTGATACGATATCAGGTATCTTCCAGCCTATTTTAGGTATTATGACCGCTGCCGGTATGTTAAAGGGATTAAATGCCTTATTTCTAGCAATGGGCTGGTATAGTGATGCCAGCGGTTCGGCTATTTTTATGAATGCCGTTGGTGATGCATTGTTTATGTATCTGCCAATTATGCTGGGTTATACTTCAGCAAAGAAGTTCCATTTAAAACCATTTGTCGGATTGGTAATTGGTGCTACATTATGTTATCCGGCTATTCAGCAGAGTACCTTAGCAGCCAGTGATCCACTCTATACTTTATTCAGTGGTACTTTATTTGAATCACCGGTCTATATGGAAATCTTTAAGATTCCGGTAATTACGATGGATTATACATCTACCGTTGTTCCAGTGATCTTAATTTGCTACTTTGCGGCCAAATGTCAGAAAGGCTTGGAACGTTTTATTCCGGAAACTTTAAAATTTTTCTTTGTGCCGATGTTTACGTTATTCATTGCAATGTTTTGTGGCTTTGTAGTCATTGGACCAATCGCAACTTTCGCTTCTAACTTAATTGCCGGTGGTATCATGAGTGTTCGTGATTTTTCACCATTGTTAGCAGGGGCCTTGGTTGGCGGCTTTTGGCAAGCGTTGGTTATCTTTGGTTTGCATTGGGGCTTTATCCCTGTTTATATCAATAACATCGCAACACTTGGCTTTGATAATGTCATGATGCCCTTCTTTGGCGCAACTTTTGCCCAAACAGCAGTAGTCATTGCCATGATGATCAAGACAAAAGATAAGAAACTGCGCGCATTATGTGCACCAGCTGCTATTTCCGGTATCTTTGGGGTAACAGAACCAGCTATCTACGGTATTACTTTACCAAGAAAGAAACCATTCATCATTAGTTGTATCGCTTCCGCAATTGCCGGTGCTTACTTTGGTTTTGCGAACTTACGTGAATTTATCATGGGCGGTATGGGCATCTTTGAATTCCCTGCGATGATTGATCCAGCCACAAATAATATGGATAGCTTGATCGTAGGTATTATTGGTGCTGTTGGTGCCATGGCGATTGCCTTTATCTTAACTATGATTTTCTATAAAGAAGAAACAGTGGCAGATAAGGAAGAAGAGCCAACAAAACCAGCAGAGTTGTTAGAAAGAGAAATCATTCAGCTGCCAATCGAAGGAAAAGTAGTATCACTTACGGAAGTAAAAGATCCTGCGTTTGCGCAAGGAATTCTTGGTAAAGGGCTTGCTATTGAACCAACAAAAGGAGAAGTCGTATCACCTGTCAATGGTACGATTACAACACTTTTCCCAACTTATCACGCTATCGGCATCACATCAGATACAGGTGTCGAAGTATTGATCCATGTAGGAATGGATACGGTGCAGCTAGAAGGTAAATTCTTTACGCCGCTTATTAAGCAGGGAGAGCATGTAACAGCCGGACAAAAATTATTAAACTTTGATATGGAGGCAATCCAACAAGCAGGCTATTCCTTAATTACGCCTATCATTATTACCAACAGTTCGCAATACTTGGATGTTGTAGAAACCGGTTTAGAAAATGAAAAAGAGTTATTAACAATACTGCGTTAATGCTACATGATTATTAATATGAAAATGAGATAAGACGATAAGGAGGTAAGCAGAATGCGTGCATTTCCAAAAGGTTTTTTATGGGGCGGAGCTACTGCCGCAAATCAATGTGAAGGTGGATATCAGGAAGGTGGCAGAGGCTTAGCCAATGTCGATTTCATTCCTTCCGGTGAACAACGTTTTGCTGTAGCCAGTGGACAGCTAGATGTCAAACAATTGTCGAATCAAGAACATTTCCCGGGGCGATATGCCATTGATATGTACCATCACTATAAAGAAGATATTGCTCTGTTTGCCGAAATGGGCTTTCAGGTATATCGTTTTTCCATCAGTTGGTCCCGCATTTATCCGCAAGGGGATGAAGATAAACCAAACGAAGCAGGTCTGCGTTTTTATGAAGAAGTTATTGATACTTGTTTATCCTATGGGATAGAACCATTGGTGACAATCAATCATTTTGATGTTCCACTACATCTAATTGAAGCCTATGGTGCATGGCGTAACCGTAAGATGGTTACCTTCTATTTGCGATTATGCGAAACACTGTTTACTCGTTTTAAAGGCAAGGTTCACTATTGGCTTACTTTTAATGAAATCAACATGATCCTTCATTTGCCATATATGGCAGCCGGCTTAACATTTAAAGCAGATGAAAACAAAACGCAAGTATGTTATCAAGCTGCTCATCATGAACTATTGGCAAGCGCCAAGGCCGTATCTTTAGCACATCACATTGATCCTAATAACCAGATCGGCTGTATGTTGGCTGCCGGTAATATATATCCTTATTCTTGCAGACCGGAAGATGTGATGGAAGGTTTACAAAAAGATCGTGAGAATTATTATTTCACGGATGTACAGGCTAGAGGATATTATCCATCCTATGCGAAAAAGTTTTTTGAAAGAGAACATATTCAGCTACAAATGGAAGAAGACGATGAGGCTATCTTAAAAGCAGGCTGTATTGATTTTGTTTCCTTCTCTTATTACAACAGTGGGGTTGCCAGTGCTGATCCAAAGCTAAAAGCAGCTGCCAAAGGCAATGTGTTTCCATCTATTGAGAACCCTTATTTGCCAAGCAGTGAATGGGGATGGCAAATTGATCCACTAGGTTTGCGTATCACGTTAAATACATTATATGATCGTTATCAAAAACCATTGTTTATTGTAGAAAACGGCTTAGGCGCAAAGGACAATTTCGTAAATGGATATGTAGAAGATGATGCCAGAATTGCCTATTTGCGTGAACATATCAAAGCAATGAAAGATGCGATTTTACTAGATGGTGTTGATTTGCTTGGTTATACAACATGGGGTTGTATTGATTTGATTAGTGCCAGTACAGGTGAAATGCGTAAACGTTATGGCTTCATTTATGTTGATGCAGATGAAGATGGTAAGGGTACCTTAAACCGTTATAAAAAGAAGAGCTTTTACTGGTACCAGAAAGTAATTAAAAGTAATGGAGAAGATTTAGATTAAAATAAAAAATCTGTATGGATGTAAAAACCATGCAGATTTTTTGTATAAGAAGCTTTGTGATGAATGGATTTTCTTTGTGTAGATGAAGAATGATTCAATCATAATGTCAAACTATTTTTTATCAGCCAATGCCTTTGTATATTGAAACATTTTACTACCAGCATAGATAACAACAATGAACTCAGTAAGGGGCATCGTATACCAAAGAGCTTCAGGACTTAACAAAGGTAATAGATAAATAAGAATACCACTAATGATAAGTCCGCGCGCTACGGAAACAATGAAAGCGGCTTTTGGTTTTAATAAAGCTTGGAAGTAATAAGTTGAGAAGATATTGAATGGTAGTAATAAAAAGGACAATCCATAGGTACGAATAATTAAGGGAGCAATTTGTAAGATTTCTTTAGTGGGTGCCATAAACAATTTAACAAATAGATTAGGGGCTAATGCAGACAGTGCAGTCCAAAAGATACTAAAGAATAAAACAGTAGCTAAGGCATAGTTTAGAACTTTCTTAATACGGAATCCGAGTTTTGCGCCATAATTGACGGAGATGATTGGTTGTGCTGCTTGTCCGATGCTATATGCACAACATTGCACAAAGGTGCTGATGTTTACGATGATACCATAAATGGATAAGGCATCTGTCCCAAGATAGTTCATAATCTGACGGTTGAATAAAATAGTCAAGATTCCCATGGCAATATCAATAAAGAAAGTTGAAAACCCTGTAATGGTAATTCTTTTGAGTTTATGCAGTATATGTTGTGGCATTTGAAACTTTAAGGTATTTGTCTTAGAAAAGAAATGTTTTAGCATAACGATACAGGAGATGATAGAACCAATCGCCGTTGCTAAACCGGCACCAAAGATACCCATATCAAACACAAAGACGAAGACATAATCACCAATCATATTAAAAATACCGCCGGCTAATACTCCTATTGTCGCAAGTGTAGGATCAGCATCATTACGTAAGAAAGCAGCTAATACTTGCGTAAACAGGAAACAAGGTAAGACAAATTTGATTGGTAATAAATAGGTTCTTGCTAGAGCTAACAAGGAACTTTTTGCGCCAAAAAACATAAGCAGTTGACGATCAAACAAGATGATAAGGATCCATGTGATTACCGCTAAGAAGACGGCTCCTATTACGGCTGCTGAAAAATAAGCATTCGCTTCTTGTGTTCTGCTTTTTCCATTCCCTTTGATAGTACTGAAAATAACCGAACCTCCAATTCCCATTAACAATCCTAAACTAAAAATAATGTTCCAAATCGGCGCAACTACAGCTAATGCTGCTGTACCTTCTGGTCCTTGATATTGTCCAACCATTGCCATATCGACAATCGAGTAAACAGATGTAATCAAAGCACTCCCAAAGGCAGCGGCTAAATATTTAAAATAAAGTGTCTTTATATTTCCCTTTAAAAAATCCATAAAAATTCCTCCTAATCAAAAAAAGAGCTGAACAAGGTTACGGGTATCTCAATCCGTCGCCTTATCCAGCTCATCATTTCTCTTTGAATGACCCGCCCTCCGAGCAACCCTATTTTAACAGAGCTATACATAAAGTCAAGCCAGAAAATAACTTTTATACGTTTGCGGTAATAAGATGAAATGTTTATGATATAAGCGGTGGTAAATACTTCCTCATATTTTTTCGATAAGATTTACTTGCAAAAGTACTACATGCATGTTTTAATATAGATGCCTTTTTTATCAAGAGTTGGGGTAGAGAGTTAGCTCGATAATCCCACACCAACCTGTATGGGGTAAATCATATAAGGTGGTACAGCTAACAGCGATAAGAGAAGAAAGAATCGATACGTATGCCTTCTCTGACGCTTGAGAAGGCTTTTTATATGGAGGAATTGATATGAAAGATTATGTATTTACATCAGAAAGCATTACAGAAGGCCATCCGGATAAAATCTGTGATACGATTGCGGATGCTATCTTAGATGAAGCGTTACGTCAGGATAAGAATAGCAAGATGGCAGTGGAGGCAACAATTAAAGATGAGTTTGTGTTGATTTATGGAGAAGCTGACACAAAAGCTAAGATTGATTTTGAAGGTATTGCGAAAAAGGTCATCAAAAACATTGGATATGAAGAAGAATATCAGGTAATGGTGAAAGTAAATAAGCAATCCAGTGAAATACACCAGGCAGTTGTCCAAGATGGTAGTATTGGTGCAGGGGATCAGGGAATCATGTTTGGCTATGCATGTGATGATACAGAAGAATATATGCCAGCGCCAATTGCTTATGCACATAAACTTGCAAAACAGTTAAGTGAAGTACGCCGTACACATCCGATTTTAAGACCTGATGGCAAGACACAAGTAAGTGTTGAATATGAAAATGATCAAATTAAACGTATTGATACTATCGTTGTATCGACCCAACATACACCGGATGTGAGTCAGCAGGAAATTGCCAATTTGATTATGAAAGAAGTCATCACGCCGGTAATTCCAGATGAATTATTAGATGAGGACACGCGCTATCTTATCAATCCAAGTGGCAGCTTTATTGTAGGCGGTTCTTTTGGTGATAGTGGTACGACAGGACGCAAGATTGTTGTCGATACTTATGGAGGTATGGGTAGAATCGGTGGCGGCTGTTTTTCCAGTAAAGATCCATCAAAGGTAGATCGCAGTGCTGCATATTATTGCCGCTATGTTGCTAAAAATATTGTGGCTCATCAGTTGGCAAGAAAATGTGAGATTCAGGTGGCATATGCTATCGGCAAGGTAAAACCAATATCTATTTTATTAGATACATTTGGTACAGGAACTATGAGTGATGAAGATTTATTAGATATTGTAAAGAAAAACTTTAATTTCGAAGTGAAAAACATTATTGAGGAATTAGACTTGTTAAAACCTATTTATCAAGCAACAGCCTGCTATGGACATTTTGGTAGAAATGAATTTCGTTGGGAAAAGGTTATAGATTTAAAATATTAATCACACTACTTTACCATAAAGCTCTTATGAAATCCTATAAGAGCTTTTTTATAACCAAAATAGTATGATAACGAAGGAACTACATTGCTATTCATAAATAAATCGGTTATAATTTTTATGTAAACGGTTACAGAAAAATGCTTATTGCACAAATAAGTGAAACTGAAAGGTGAGGAAAAAATGAAGGAGTGGATGAAACAATTAGGAGTATTGTTTTTGGTGTTTATGATGGCATTGACAATACTGCCATCACAAGGAACAATCAAAGCAGAAGAAACAAAAGAAAGCTTCACCGTGCATTATCATAAGAATGATGGAACAGATGAGATTATAGACAAAGAATATGCAAGCAAAGAAGAGGCCATCGAAGAAGGAAGTCTTTTTACATGGGAAGGAAGAACCTTTGTAGCATGGAACTTGCAAGCGGATGGCAAAGGTAAACGCATAGCGGAAAAGACGAAATTGAATGAAGTGATGAAAGACGAAACAACACTAGATGTTTATGCAATCTGGAAAGAGAAAGTCTTTAAGGTAAATTTCATGGATATAAATGGAGATAAGGAAACTATATACCATGAAGAAGAAACAAAAGCTGGGAAGATAACATTACCGGTATATCGCAACAGCGAACATGAGAATGAAGTCTTTGCAGGCTGGAAGAATGAAAAAGATAGCAAGGTCTATGAGCCTGGGAAAGAGATAGAAATAAAAGAAGATAGCACTTTTGTTGCACAATTTATGAAAAAAGAAATTAAAGCAAAAGGAACAAAAGATTTAGAAATCATAAAAATTATATACTATAGTGCAAATAATGAAAGGTTGGAAAAAATTATAAAGGGAACAGATATAATTAATTATCCTGAAGAATTTAGAGAATCTGGACTGGAAACAAGAGAATTTCTTTACTGGGCAGCAAGTATTACGGCATATATAGATGAAAGCGTACCTAGAATAAAACCAGAAGAAGATATAACAAAGGTTGATTTTTCAGAGTATGTGTATATTCATAACGGAGAATATTCCATAGAATTATATGCGATATATAAAACAGATCAAGTAACGTTGTCTTTTGACTATATAACAAAAGACGATAAGTTAATTACATCAAAAGAAATAACAAAACCATTTAGTTATCATTATGTAACAGAGGAAGATGGATGTAAAATATATAAATTTACAACAGGCGAAGTAACAATGCCAGAAGTAAAAATCAATGATATCAAATCTGTCTATACATGGATACCAGGATTTTGTAGAAATTCTCCTCCTATTCGTAGTAAAGCACAAAACGATTTATATAGAACAGAATATGAGCCAACAAAAACATATGAGTTCACAAATGAGATACCAGATTATATAATATTAGAAACATTAATATATGGTTATATTCATTTGTATGGGGAATATACAGGAATAAAAGTTATATACGAAAAAGGTGATTTGCAAGGAGAGCCACCAGTTGATAACAATATTTATGGTTATGCTCCAGGGCAAAAGGATCTTATAAAAATAGCTAATCAAGGCACTTTACAGTATGAAGCAGGTGAGTTATTAGGATGGTTTTTTTCAAACATTACCCTCAAAAAAGGTGCATCTTATTCGTATTCTTATATAGAGAAAAAATTACAAGCTTCATATGAAAAAGATAGTGACATATTATATTTATATCCTATATATTTGCCTTCTAATATCAATGATTTTTTTGATCTTAGTGATTTACCAAAAGAAATTAATTTAAATGAACTAGCAGTTATCTTCTGTGAAGATGATAACTCTATGTTAAGATTACCAGATATTTCTGATGCTTTTGATAATACTAATTATGTTTTTGTTGGTTGGAAATATACAAACAGTTCTGATAAAGTATTAGGTCCAGGTGAACCATTTTATTTAGAAAATTCAGAAGATATAAAGTTTAAACCTGTTTTTGTAAAAAAAGATAAATTCAATATTATATATGATTGCCCAGATGATATACAATGTCCTATTGATTCTAAAACTTATACAATTGGTGAGAATATAGAAATCAAAGACATGAATTCTGAAGGTCTTATGTATCAAGGACAAGGATTTAGCAATTGGGTAGCGCGTAATGGCGTTGATTTAGAATATAATTATATGGATGAATTTGGAAGAATCAAGAGAAGGTTGGTCCATGAATATTTTGACTTTATCGAAGATGGGGTATTAAGATTAACTCCTAAATATAATTCTATTAGTCTTGATGATTATGTGATATGTGATCCGAATATTGAAAATGCAAATTTGTATGTAGAAGGATTTCAACATTATATACCTGTTTTTTCTAATCCATTTTATGTTCCATGTAAAATGCCTTATCACGATGATAAATATTTTATAGGTTGGTCTACTACATCAGATAACAAAGGAAAGGAGTTCTTATCTTATTGGGCTACTATAGAGGAATACAAGTCTTTTGAAAAATTAATTAAGAATAAAGAACGACCAGTCAGGTTATATGCGCAATGGATCGATAAAGATACGTTAAGTGAGATGCCAGGTTATGTAAAAGTAACTATTCAGAAGGATCAAGGCAATGGACGTAATTTATCTTATACAACATATATGCGCGCAGGTGTTAATGTAAAATTAGCGGACATCTTGGAGAGATTACCCGGGGGCATTGAATCTGAATTATGTAAAGACATTACTTATGACTATTCTTTGGAGATGCACTATCTTAATGACCTTATGATAATTGATAAAGATGGGATGATGGCAACAAACGTAACAATACCTGATAATGTGACTGAAATCACGTATGAAATAAAAATAAGAGATATTCCAATACGTTTTTATGCTTCGTCATATGGTAATCTAATTGACAAAAATGGTTATTTACGTAAAACAATAAAAAATGATGGAATAAATACATATCTTCAAACGTTAGAGTTACCGATACCAAAAGCTGATGAAGGATATAGATTTGTTGGATGGAAAGTAGATCCTTACTTTGTTCCTTTGTTCAAAGGTGGCGGTAGAACGATTGACGACTTAAAAAAGAATTTCAATGTCGTAAACTGGTATACATTAAAAAAAGAGATATGGTCTACAGAAGAATTATCAAAAACACCAATTTATGAGGGTAATCTTGTTGATTCTTTACTTCCACCATATGCGAGAAGTTATTTGTTATCAGAACTAAATGTAATTGCCGTCTTTGAACCAACCGGTAAAGTAGAATACTACTATGATGGAGTTAAAGATGATGAGGCGACAGAAATCTTAACTGATCTTCATACTGGGGATACAGTAACTGCTTATCCAGATAAATCAAAAGATGGTATGTATGAAGTAGCTAAAACAGATGGACTTCCTATGATCGTAGATGATGACTACACCAAGAATGTCATCAAGGTTTATTATAAGAAAAAGAAAACGGCTGTAACTGTCC
>NZ_SMBP01000003.1 GCF_004341945.1 Longicatena caecimuris | reverse complement strand
CTCACGATATGAAACTTGCAAGTCGCTCTTGGGTTCGTCGATAACTACGCCCCGAGGGATTTTCACCCTAGATATGTGGCATGCCCGCCACACATGAAGAAAAGGCAGATTCCATATGTGTCATCATCTGCCTTTTGCAAGCATATCTACAGCTGCAATTCACCTAATTTCAGCAGCTCCACAACCGCCTGTGCACGTCCCTTTACGCCAAGTTTTAACATGACGTTGGAAATATGATTGCGCACTGTCTTGTCTGAAATTCCCATACGTTTGGCAATTTCTCTTGTACTGTAGTTCGCGATAAGAAGTTCAAATACTTCTTTCTCTCTTGGAGTCAGTATATTTTGCGTAAGCAGCCCCCCTATACATTTCCTACCTATCTTTATGTTATGCATCACTTTCAATTTGGTCTGTGCTATGCAAAATATTAAAGATATTTTGTGCTACCTTTCGCGGGACAACCTGCGCAATCTCATCTACATCAGCTTCTTTTAAACGCTTTAAAGATTTAAAATGTTTCCAAATTTCTTTTTTTCGTACTTCTCCGATACCTTCTACTTCATCTAAAATTGATTTCGTCATCGCTTTTCCTCGTAATTTGCGATGATAACTGATTGCAAAGCGGTGAACTTCATCCTGCATTTGTGTCAATAAGAAAAACAAAGAACTGTCACGTTCTACCGGAAGAATTTCACCTTCCGCATTCATCAAATTTGCTGTTCTGTGATTGTCATTTTTTACCAGACCGCACAACGTAACAGGCACATCTAATGCTTCGATAATTTCTTTTGCCGCCTCTATCTGTAAATAGCCTCCATCGACAATCAATAAATCCGGAAAACGTCCTTTTTCTTTTAATAAACGAAAATAACGACGATACACAACTTCCTTCATTGAGTCCAAATCGGATACATATTCGCCTAAACGATAGGTGCGATAATCCTGTCGTGATGGTTCTCCATCTTTAAAGACTACCATGCCGCTAACATTAAATGCACCCGATATATGTGAATTATCGAATAATTCAATGCGATGAATATCTTTATGTAATAATTGACATAATTGCTGCATCGCCTCTTCACGTCGGCTTTCTTTTCGTTCAACTAATTCAAATTTCTGTTGATGCGCGTTTTTAGCATTTGCCAAAACCATTTCCACCAGTTTCAGTTTATCACCACGTAGCGGCTGTAAGATTTTTGCTTCGCTTAATATTTCTTGTAAGTGTTCTATTTCATATTCCTTTGGTAACAGTATTTCCTGAGGCAATGGATTCTTTGTATAATACTGCAGGATAAAAGAAATAAAGGCATCCTGGGGCTGTTCATATAATGGTTGTATTGATAATTCACGTTCTAAGAGTTTCCCTCCACGCACAAAGAATCCTTGAATGGAAATATACCCTTTATCGACATAATACCCAAACACATCTCGATCCTTATGATCTTTAAAATCAATCTGCTGTTTCGCTGTCACATGCTCAATGGCATGAATCAGATTTAATTTTTCTTGCGCCTTTTCAAATGCCAGTTCTTCACTTGCCTGCTGCATGTCGGCTTTTAACTGTGTCAGGATTTCTTTAACATCACCCTTTAAAAATTTACGGATTCCATTTGCCATATCGGCATACACCTTTTCATCTATCGCTTGTTCACATGGTGCCAGACATTGTCCCATATGATAATAAAGACAGGCTTTCTTAGGCAGATGGCGACATTTCCGTAAGGGGTATAATTGATTTAACAGTTTCATTGTTTCCCAAGCCGCACCACTATCAGGAAAAGGGCCAAAGTATTCAGCTTTGCGGTCTTTGGTATTTCGCACGACACGCAAAATCGGTGCCTTTTCCTTGGTCAATTTAATATAAGGATAGGTCTTATCATCCATAAACATGATGTTGTAAGGCGGAGTGTGTTTCTTAATCAGATTAATTTCCAATAACAATGCTTCTTTTTCACTACCGGTGACAATATATTCAAAATCATCAATATTGGCTACCAATCTAGTCGTCTTAAAATCGTGCGCACCGACAAAATACTGTCGTACACGATTTTTCAGCTTTTTTGCTTTACCGACATAGATAATATCCCCATCTATATTTTTCATCAGATAACAGCCGGGCAGTGCTGGCAGAATGGCCAGTTTATCTTGTATCTTTGCCATATTTGCCATTTCGTTACTTTCCTTTCTGTTTCAATTTTACAACTGTTGCACCTAAGCCGCCTTCCCCTTGGCCGCCCATCGTATAGCTTTCCACTTGAGGATTATGTTTCAGATAATCATGCACGCCCTTACGCAGCTTTCCTGTTCCCATACCATGAATGATGCGCACCTGATATACCTTAGCCAATAACGCATTATCTAAATATTTATCGATGATTGGTATTGCCTCTGCTACACGCATACCAATGACATTACATTCCATAGAGAAAGATGTGATACTGCTTTTTGTATAGCCCTTCGTTTTCTTTTTAACGATCTTACGTTTTTCATGTGTGATGTCCTTCGTGGTCGTATTCATTTTCATACCATTTGCTAATACACACACTTTATCTTTATTCATGGAGATGATCTCACCATAATAATTTAACTTTTTCAACTTAACATAATCGCCGACGGCAAAGACTTCATCACTTTCTTCCACTAATTCTTCATCGTCTATTTGCAGCTTACGCATAGCGGATTTCAGTTCTGTAATCTCATGTGGCTTGGCGTTTGCTTTCATTTGTTTCAATTCTTCTAATAACAGCTCAGCTTCTTCCTGTACTTCATCCAATTTCTTTTTAGCATCCGCTTTCACCTGCTCCAACAACTGTTCTTTTTCCTTTTCAAACTTACTTTTTTGCGTAGCTAATGTTTCTTGTAACAAACGTACATCTTGTAGCCGTTGTTCCATTTTTTGTTTCTTTTCCTCAACTTCCATCGTAAGCTGTTCCAGCTTTTCCATTGCAATATCATTTACACTGGCTTGTTCATCCTTGCGACGTTTGGCATCTGCAATGATACGCTTACTTAAGCCATAACGTTCTGCGATAGCAAAAGCGTTAGATTGACCGCTGATACCTTCGATATAACGATATGTCGGACGTAATGCTTCCATATCAAACTCCACACTGGATACCAGCATATCTTCCTTACCGGCTGCATAGCTCTTTAAAGCAGAATAATGTGTTGTGGCGATGATGGTGGCTCTGCGTCTGGATAGTTCTTCTAAAATAGCTACGGCTAATGGCTCTCCTTCTTTGGGGTCTGTGCCATTGCCTAATTCATCTAGTAACACTAAAGAATTCGCATCTGCTTTATGACATATAGCCGCTAATTGTGATATATGAGAAGAGAATGTTGATAGTGATTCCGCAATAGATTGATCATCGCCAATATTCACATATACCCCATTGAAAACAGGTATGATGGCCTCTTGTGCACTTACGGCCATTCCACACATTGTCATAACTACAAATAAACCAATGGTTTTTAAGGTGACAGTCTTTCCTCCGGTATTACTACCGGTGATCAATAAACTGCGATATGGTTCTTTGATCTCATACGTGTTGGCTACTACATATTGTTCATCGATGAGCGGATGTTTTGCCTGCTTTAAATATAAATGGTGATGCTGATTGTCCAATTGAGCGATACAGCCATTTTTTTCTTTTGCCCATAAGGCCTTAGAAAAAATGACATCCAATAGGGCAAAGGTTTCTAAGTTACCTTCTAATGCATGGGCAACCGTTTTAACCTTCTGACTCAAGGCAAAGAGAATACGAGCAATTTCTTCTTGTTCCCGACTTTTTAAACTAGCCAAACGATTATTTAATATTAATAGTGATTTCGGCTCTATATATGCCGTTTGCCCAGATGCACTTTCTCCATGTATAAAGCCATCTACACTGTTTTTCTCACTTATCTTAACCAACACACAAATACGATCATTGCGCATGGTTGTGATGGTATCCATCAATTGTGTGCTATGTGAGGCAATAAAGCGTTGTGCTTCTTTACTAATTTCTCCTTCACACATGCGAATGGATTTTCGGATACTTTTTAATTCACCACTTGCTTGATCCATGACCTCACAGCTACTGGAAATACATGTCTCAATGGCATTAGCTACAGGCATAGGCTGGTCAAATGAAGCAATCAATTCTTTTAAGCGCGGTGTTTCTACCTCACTCGCTTTAAAATACGAAACGACATGTTCTACCGCCCGAATACTGTCCGCAATTTGGCGTAATTCTAAGCATGAAAGGGTTCGGTTTCGTCGAGCATCTTCGATAGCATTTCCTATATCGTGTACCCCCTGAAAAGGAAGATTTCCATAACGGTATACTAAAGTTAATGCTTCTTGTGTTCTTGTTAATTCTCGCCTTACCCACAGCTCTTCAAAACGTGGGGAAAGCTGTCGAATTTTTTGTTTTCCCAGGGAAAAGGAACAATGACGTATGATTTGTTCCTTGACCGCATCTAATTCTAATTCTTCATAACGCTCTTTCATATGTTTCATCGTAATGCCCCTAAGATGGCATCTACACTCTCCTTATCTAACTCTATATCCAGCAGCCATTGTTTAAGTTGCTGTTTTTCATCTTCCTTCAAAGGTTTTATGGATTCTGTTTGTTCATGGAATACCGGCACTTGCAATAACGGTTTTTCAACGAGTTTCCATATTGCCGTACACACTGGCTGACAATACTGTAACACAGATTCTTGCACATAACGTTTTCCTTCATGCACGAACGGAAATGTTAAAAACAAGGCGCACACACTAACTAACAAGATTCCCTGCACACCACCTAATACCAATCCACACCATCTGTTTAGTGTTGATACAACAGGAATCATGTCAGCAAGCTTTGCAATTGGCTTTAACAACAATAAGATGACTTCAAATACCGCGAATAAAATGGCGAATAGTAACAAACGATTCATCGAATCATAGAAAACACCTTCTACTATCGTCCCTTGTAATGGCATTTGATCTTTCGGATATAATGCCAATATGCTAGAGACCGGATCACTTGCCATCCATGCGAGCCAGCCTACAACGAAAAAGCCGAGGATACTGATCAATTTCCATAAAAAGCCTTGTTTATAACCACTGTATAGAAACAATAGCATGACTATGACGACAACAACGTTAATAATCATGATCTCATACATTGACATCCATCCTTTCCGTTGTATTATTTTACCACATTTGCATCGAAAATGCTTAAGAAAACCTCAAGGATAAGGGCATATATTCTAGGATATGACACAAATTGTTGTTCATGCCTGGTAATTATCTGCAATTCAGATGAGTAAACCATCAAAATATCGTTTGTTTAGAAAAGTAAAAAAATCTTTTTTCTTTGTATGCTATTCTTTATGAAACAGATTTGTTAAAACTTCTGCTTTTCTTCATAATTGCTCCATGGTAAAATAAAGAATACTATGAGAAGGAGTGATTTTCATGAGTACTAGGACCATTACGATGTCAGATGCACAAATAAAGGCTTTAGCGAAACAATTAGAAAAAGGTGAAAAACGTAAGACTCCTCCTTATGCCCAATTTCAGATAAAAACAAGTGACTGTATCATTACGGCATATACATCAGGAAAAGTCGTGTTTCAAGGAGAGGGTGCTGACTTTTATGCAGATGCATACGATAAAAAGTCCTCGCAACCATCCGATCAACCACAAAATCCCCATACCGAATGGTATCCGCAGTGTGGCAGTGATGAAGTCGGTACCGGAGATTATTTTGGACCTATCACGGTTTGTGCAACCTATGTAAAAAAAGAGGATGTTCCTTTTTTACGTGAGCTTGGCATACAGGATTCCAAAGCCGTTACGGATGAACGTATTCGTGAATTAGGCCCTATCTTATGTGAACGTTTAACCTATAGTCTTTTAGTATTAGATAACGCCAAATATAATGCTATCCATCCCCAATACAATATGGTAGCTATTAAATCAAGACTGCATAATCAAGCATATGTACACTTACGAAGAAAACTAGGCAGTCTTCCTTCCTTATGCATCATTGATCAATTTGTACAGGCGAAATCCTATTATCGTTATTTACACGATGTAGAGGAAGTGGTGCATACTATCCATTTTGAAACAAAGGCCGAAAATAAGTATCTCAGTGTTGCTGCCGGTTCCATCATTGCCCGTTACGCTTTTTTACAGGCATTTGATGCTATGTGTCAACATTATGAATTTCCCTTTGTCAAAGGAGCTGGAAGTAAAGTGGATCAGGCAATACGTGCTTTTGTAAAACAATATGGAAAAGCAGAATTGGCAAATGTCGGGAAACTTCATTTTGCGAATACCAAAAAAGCGTTCCCTGATTCTTTATAAAGTTTTGCTAGGTACCTCCTACACTGGATAAACCAGTGAAGGAGGTTCTTTTCTGTTATCCGCCTAAAAGCTTTTTCACACCAATCCTACGCAATAAAACAGCCGATGTCTTCTAACGACAATATCTTCCATAATCTTTCCACGAGCCAGAAAAAAACTACAGCGTTAACTGTAGTGTAGTGATTAGAAATGCCAAATATGGGCAGCGATAAGGAATGCCACTAAAAGGATTGCAAGCACAATACGACCAATATTATAACTTTTCGCATACTTGTAAAGGTCATAGCGTTTGCCTTCTTCTTCCAGAGCCTTCACTTGTTTTCTTACGGATGCTTTCATAAGAAGACTCCTTTCTAAGAGAATTGCTCTTCCCTTTCTTCACCTTTATCATATGCTATCTTATACCATCTGTCAATGCATTTGTATCAAATTAATAATATTTATAAGAATAATAAGAAAATCCATTCTCCTTTCCTATGGGCACACGGATTCATTTCTAAAGATACTGTTATTTTCCTATTCTTTTAAAAAAAACGTGACTTATCATCACGTTTCTTTAAATACCTTTATTCGTTTTCCTCTTTTTGCACCTGCATCTGTATACGATATGGCAACTGATATAATTCCACTCCAGCAGCTCGCAACATCCGTTTGCTGGCAATGGTCGCATCGGTATCCGCATATTTATCGGATTCATAAACAATGCGGCTGATTCCGCTTTGAATGATTGCTTTTGCACATTCATTACATGGGAATAAAGATACATAAATGCTACAGCCACGCAAATCATTTTTACTATTCAGAATAGCGTTTAATTCCGCATGAACGACATAAGGATACTTAGTAGCACCAAAATCTCCTTCCCGATCCCAGGGAAATTCATCATCACTACATCCATTAGGAAAGCCATTATAACCAATGCTTACAACGCGATGTTCGCCGCTGACAATCACAGCGCCAACTTGTGTGCTGGGATCTTTGCTACGCATAGCACTCAAATGTGCCAAACCCATAAAATACTCATCCCAACTTAATACGTCCATTCTTTTCATAACCATTACTCCAATCTATATTGTTTATTATAACACGACTTTAAATACCGTGCATAGCCATCCATAGGTGTATGTGTAAAGATTTGAATAATTTCTTGGTCCATCTCCGGCTGCAATGGTGTTACCGTTTGAATGGAAAGCCCTAGCACACATAAACTCACAAATAATAAAGAGGTAGCTGCTTTCGCATGTGTGCGTAATTTTGGCCATTTTTTATTTTTAACAAAAGACATTGTTATGACCATACCAAACACCATCCCCCCCAGATTTCCTAAAAAGGACATGCCCGGCAGTAACCAGACAAATATATCGAACAGCAGAACCTTCAAAACCATATAACGTATCATTGGCAAATGATAGCTGCCATTCCCGAAAACACTTGCAATATAAGCCCCACTAATGCCCCAGATACCTGAACTGATGCCATAAGCGATAGCATTGCCATTGCCAATCAACATACAGACATAACCAGTGAAAATAGAACCGATCAATACCGCGAGATATTGTCCTTTAGTAAACAATGGTTCACACAGTTTTCCTATTTGATATAACGCATACATGGAAAATAACAAAACAATGATATCTGCATGTAAAAAGCCAGCGCTTAATAAACGCCAATATTCATGTGCCGCGACCACATTCATCTTATAATACGCACCCGCGGCAATCCATGAAGCGATACTGCCCTTTGTAGCCATACTGATGATATAATTAACAAGCGCATATAGCACACAAAAAGCCATGACCGTAATCGTGATATCCGGGCGCAAGGAACGCTTGACTTTCGCAATGAACTTTTTTTGTTGAAGAATTTGGGTTTCTTCTATTGAACGTGCCAACCGTGCCATTTCTTCTTTAGGATCTTCTACATCGTGCACGACCTCTGCCAGATTGCGAAACGTTTGTAAGATCATAATATCACTGACACTATGAGGGCCAACACGAATCTGTTTTATAAAAGGATTATCCAATAAGAAACAATCCGGACATGTATTCAATAAAAGAAGATGTCCTTCGCGATGAATCATATCTAATATCTTACGATGTACATTACGCAGATAGGCAATATTTTCATCTACTTTTTCCATACGCTGTGAGCTGATGCGAATCACTGGATACTGTTCCTGTTTTGGATTAGCCAGCCACAGATCTTCTTTATACTGATCCACGCGCACAACTTGATATTGATATGCCGTAATCAGATAATGCATGATCTGATAAGCATAAATATCATATTTGGAAATCTCCATATCCTCACCTCTGTTGACTGCGCAGTTCTTCTAAAATGTCCGCGAACTGTTTAGGAAGTTCTGCTTCAACTGTTATTTTCTCATTCGTTGTAGGATGAACAAAGGTCAATTGATGGGCATGTAATAGCTGTCCTTGTGTTTGCATAGTTTTACGATATGAGTATTTCTCATCACCGACAACCGGATGCTTAATGTATTGCATGTGGACACGTATTTGATGTGTTCTACCTGTTTCTAATCGGCATTCCACAAGTGTATAGTGGGCAAAACGCTCTATGACCTTAAAATGGGTACGAGCATCCTTGGCATTGGTGGCCGTTACTGCCATTTTCTGGCGATCCTTCACATCTCTTCCAATCGGTGCATCAATCGTACCAAAATCATGTTCAATAACACCATGAACAAGCGCATAATACAGACGATTTACCGTTTTATTTTGAAGCTGCTTACTTAAAGCTGTATGTGCTTTATCATTTTTGGCGACAATCAATAGCCCTGTTGTATCCTTATCAATACGATGGACAATACCGGGGCGCAAGACACCATTTATGCCGGATAAATCTTTACAATGATACAGCAATCCATTGACTAATGTTCCCGTCTGATTGCCTACTGCCGGATGAACGACCATACCTTTTGGCTTATTGATGACAATTACATCATGGTCTTCATAACGAATATCCAAATCCATCTGTTCAGGTTTCGCTTCCATTTCTATCTCATCACAAAATACTGCCGTTATATGATCTTTAGGTTTTATTTTGTAATTTGCCTTACAAGCATTACCATTCACACAGACAATGCCCTCTTGCAACAGCTGCTGAACACGACTACGTGATAAATCATCTTCCTTTTCACTAATATATTTATCAATGCGTTGAAAAGCCTCTTCTTCTGTTACGATTACATCTATTTCTCTCATTTTTTCACACCTCCAAAACGCTCCTCTAAAAAGACAGATACCAGAATCAAAAAGACTCCGACGCACAATGCGATATCGGCCACATTAAATACAGGAAAATCATATCCTAAGATTACAAAGTCTAAGAAATCACGTACATGTTGGAAACATAGGCGGTCAATAAAATTCCCAAGAGTACCTGCCATCATTAAGACTAATCCATACTTTGTTAACGTATCCTTTTTCTCCGCACAATAATAGAAATATCCCATCACAATGAGAGCAATGACTGTCACAATCATGAAAAATCCCATTTTCCCTTCAAACATGCTCCAAGCTGCCCCCGTATTATGCAAATACGTAATACGGAAAAATCCCGGAATCAACGTTATACTATCTCCTATCTGCATATTTATATCAAGTAGCCATTTGCTAAGCTGATCTAACAATACGACACTTACAAACAGCAAAATATGTTTCACTTTCATCTTTTTCACCCTTCTTGCTTATTCAAGCGCAATCGAAATTATTATACCAAGATTTACGCAGTCATACAAATAGTTAACTTGTTTTTCTTACATTTTTTATGTAAAACAATATAAAAAGCGAATATGCAGCATGTAAATAAGGAACATGAAAAAGAATATTCGTGCTTTTAATATGAATAACTTGAAAAAAGCTGCCTGTCAGCAGCTTTTATGATACTTTTTACAAAAGAATGGTAAATCGGTAATTAGGAAAGTTTATAAATAAGGAGGATGAACTGACACGTTCATTCGTTAGGAAATCTTTTATAAAAAGCATTTCGCAGATTTAGTATTAAATCTTGTCTATACTATAACATGATGTTACATACTTTTCAAGTATTTTTTACATTATTTTGCATTTTATTTCTGAAACAAATTTACATTAGCCACTTTTCTTTTCAGCTTCCGCAAACAATGCTTGCACAAATTCATTTGATAGTTCTTTTTGTTCTTCACTATACGTATAAACGATGAAATCACCTTTTACATAAATTGCAGTATCTGCATTCTTATATATTTGCATATCCCCTAGCTGTTCTTTCTGCAAATGTGGTGCATCTGCACCTAATTGATCTAAAATATCTTTACGAACATCTTCTTTCCATAAACTATGCTCAAGCAGATACAAACGAGTCAGCCATGTTTTCTCTTGTGCCATAAAACTACTTTCTTTTTGCGAAAAAATAATGGAATTATCTGTCAATGTCATACCTGGCTCATATTGATATCCCTGCTCTACCATATACTCTTTCACCATCGTGTTCATTGCCTCTAAGGTTGTGTTCGCACGTGCTTTATAATAAGCAGAGATAAGATTGCTGCCCATTAACACACAAGTGAGAATAAGAGCAAACAATGCCGCAAATATGCGTGACAAACGTTTTCCAGAAGCTTCCCATAGCGATTTTAATAAAAGCAGTAAGCTTAATAAAATAAGTATGCTGCAAAAGACAACTATTGGTAAAAAAAGAAGCAACGTACAAAAGAAAGCACATGTACATAAGATTACAAAATAGGATCGCAGCTGTATGCTCCACAAGGTAAAGGACGTTTTTTTAAACATTCGCCATTGAATAAAAGGATAACTTACACTCAACCAGATCATGCCAATTAATATCTGTGTAAAACCGACGCTCATTAAACTAATCCTGTATACAACATGATCATAATACTGAAAAACACTTAGCAAGCCGATGATGATCCAAAGCAAACCAACTATAAGATTTCCCCAATTCAGCCATCTTCCTGCTTTGTTCAATTGTTGATATGTTATTTCATCATCACCACGGATTGGTATTTCCATATCCTCATCACTGCCAAAAACACTCAACAAACTGTTTCCGGCAACATACGCATAGCCATATTCTTCAATCATATCGTGAAACTGCGCATTCTTGCTTGCATCACGGCTCATATTAAAGTCAACATAATATGTATGCTTGGGCTGTTTTTTCTTAGTGAAGATAAAAATATAGCCAAATATGGAATCTAATGCCCAACCTTTTTTTGCCATCTGGCGTAAGTAGGTTTCTAATACCTTATATTCACAAATATTGAAATACAAAAAAGCATAGCGAGTTTTCATAAGGAATCTCCTTTCTGCAACTTTAAACCAATTTCTCCTTCTTTTAGCATTGTCTCTAGACGCTGATGTTCTTCCATCAGCATCACTTTTCCTTTCTCGGTAATCTGATAAATACGTTTACGCCCTTCCAGCATGACTTCATCAATCAGCTCTTCACTTTCAAACTTTGATAAAATAGCATACAGTGTACCGGGAACTAAACGGACACGCCCTTGTGTTAAATCTCTTACAAATTCTGTGATTTCAATACCGCATTTTGGTGTCATTAACGCAATCAGTGTATAATACATCGGTTCCGTTAATGTATCCAACTGTTTCTTCGGCATGTTCTCACCTCCAATATCGTTTAACGATATTCCCTTCATTTTTAGTATAATATCGTTAAACGATATTGTCAACCAAAAAAAAGCAGAACGTCTCATGTTCTGCTCTTGCATTCTGCTTGATATAATCTTAGATATTCCTGTTTTAAGATGCGCATCATGATAAAATCATGATATTTGAAATCATAATAATAGCTTTCTTCATAGATGCCTTCCTGTTGAAAACCAACCCGTTTATAAAATTGTAAGGCTTCTGTGTTGAAATCAACGACACCGATTGCCAAACGATGCAAATGAAGATAGCCAAAGGCATATGCAAACATCAATTCCACAACTTGCTTTCCATAGCCTTTATGTTGCTGGGCAGCATAGGGAAGGATGATAGAAAAATCACTGCAACCATTATCCGGATCCATCCGCAAAAAGCCGGTTTCTCCAATCACTTCATCGCTATCTTTTTTCACCACGCTAAACCAGATACTGTCACTTCGCTGCTTGTTTAAACTTTGCTGTATTTGCAACAAGCTTTTACTGCGTTTTTCTCCGATCTTCCCACGCGTAAGTGCATCGTTATTCCAAGTATAAAAGAAAGCTGCATCTTCCTCTTGCTGAGGTCGTAGGTAAATATCTTTATGTTCAAGAAATTTTGTCATGTTCATAGGTCCTTTCTTCATTTCTTTTTATGTTACCTATGATCGTACAGTGCTCCTCATCTCAATACCTCCTCGTCTTTTTTTTATTTCATACGCTATGAACATTTTTAATTCTGGTAAAATTGCAAATGTTTCCGTGTCGCTTCATTGCATGTGATGCGAATTGCAAAGCAAGCATCAAAACTGTAAATTTCATGCTTTTTCAAACCATCAATGACCTTTTGAAAAGTTTCCCATCCCTCATGAAAGGATGTAATATGCGCATGATCGGCATAGCTGAAATACAAAGAAGTTCGTTCATTGCGAAATGCAATCGTTTCTGCATAATTCAGTTGGATGACGTTGTCTTTTACCGTATCATCAATATGAATATCATAAGACATACCATCGTCAAAATACAGTTTTACATCTTCCTTGCCAATGGTGATTTCATCACTCAATGAATTTTGTTCAATTTCCTCGCTACTTGCATCAACAAAACGAAAATCACGTAATTCAAAGATTAACGTAGTGACACCCGCAGCTAATAATGTCATCCCAATGATAAAGGATACTAGAAAACGTTTCATTTCATTACCCCCTTTTCCATAATACACGATACATGGCAGTAAGGAAGGCACTTACTAAAATAATACCACCGATAACGATGAAGTAAGCGCCAAACAAGGTCAGTCCTTCTAAACTTAAGATGACCATTGCGCCAAGGGCACAACATAATCCCACCATGATACCGATGACTGGTATCATCATCAAACAGAAGAAAATTTTCATAAGCACAGAAACCAGACTGCCAACGCCTTCACCTATACTATCACTTTCCCGATGAACGGATTGATATTGATCTTGTTCAAATTCAGCTTGTTCTTTGTCCTCTTGTTTCTGATAAGGATGTTCTTGATACTGTTCTTTCTGATAACTAGCATCTTTTGTTTCATCATAGATGGTGTCTTGGGCATGTGAGCGATTCATTTTATGCACACTATCTTTAAAATCATCAAAGACTGATTTACTATTAGGATTTTTTTGACGGTAACGTTGTACACGTTTGCCAATCAGATTAACGAAAACAACAATAAACAGTACAATATAAGCAATACTGATGATCAATTCCCAAATATGTGCTAATACATTACCTATTCCAAAGCCGATCAATGAATGTAAGAGTTCATAACCTAAACTTGATACCAACGCAAACGGAATACGTAAAATAAGCAATAAAATTAAAATCGTTAATATTTCAAAAACCAAACGCACAACATCTTCAACATCTAAGGATGTAAATGATCCTAAGAAACGTTGGAAGCCTTCAAACAAATCATCCATAAAGCTGTTAAACTTATGATCAAAACTGTTATTCACTTGTTTGGTATTGATTTTATAAGCATCCAGAATTTCATTCACCAATTCATCAATATCCCCAAAATCTTCAATTGCCTCAGCTTCCGTTTTCCCTTCCTGTACCTTCATTTCAATATGCGTGCGATATTCATCTATGATATCTCTGCGTTCGCGTTCATTAATGACCTGTAGTTTACGGTCTAAAATGCGAAGAAACTCATCTTTCGTCATACGTTTCACTCTCCTTAATAAAGTTATTCACGGTTTCATGGAAGGCATTCCACTCTTTAAGCAATAATCTTCCACGTTCTTTTCCTAAGCTTGTGATGCGATAATATTTGCGCGGAGGTCCTTCGCTCGATTCTACCAGATATGTTTCAAAGTAATGTTCATTGGTCAAACGTTTTAACAAAGGATAGATTGTTCCTTCATTAACATCTATTACCTTGCTGACCTCAGATACCAATTCATAGCCATACATGTCTTTTTTATAAACCGACAATAAGACGATCAGTTCCAATACCCCTTTCTTAAACTGGGTGTTCACTGGCATCACCTCCTACTATTATGATATACCTACTACTTGGTATTGTCAAATACTAAATTTAATTTAATACTAAGTATTACCTATAAGCAAAGAACTATGACAATAGTGAGTACACATATTTAAAAAGAAAAAAAGGAAGTAAGAAATCATTGATGGATGATTTTAAACTTCCTATTTGTCTGTGATTGAGTAAAATCGTTACAATTTTCTAAGAACTTTACTTTTTACTAAAATACCAGCATGCTTCTATTTGATCATCAAAAGTTTCAAAATCCCAAAGGACATTGCTGCGAATAATGCTGTTAGGATCCTTTACTTTGATTTTTCCTTTTTCAATACCGCTTAACACAATGTAATGCCCATTTGTTGTGAACACACCTTTTCCCATACTACAGTTAATAGGATATCCTTATCTTAAACGTAAATAAATACTACCTTTATCCGTACCCATAACATGTGCCTTCACTCCAAAAGCACTACCGCCTTCACTAATCAAATCCCAACTACTGCCAATGCCATTCACATAATAATGATGTTTTTGGGCATACTGGGCAACCGTATACGGCGTGATATCCGTTCTACTCGTTAAACCTGCTATCACCATCGTTAAAGCAGTATCTTCATGAGGTTTCTCATACTGCACTGCCTTTCTGCTTCTTATGTAAAAATTAATGTTGCGGTATTTGCCTAAAATAATTTTACCTTTTTTCATCTTGTAATACAAGTCTAGCCTTTTTTATACCTAAACTACCATATTCAATAAAAAAACAACAGATATGCTTACCTGCTGCTTATTGTGTATTGGTACTACCAAAGCCTCCATTACGTTTTGCTGCGACCTCATCATCCTCTGTAATACCAAATGGCAAGAAGATTCCCTGTAAAAATCCTTCTCCTTGTTTCATATACAAGGTTTTATCTTCCTTAGCATCATTGGTTATTTTCGCGAAAATATGTCCTTCATTATCTGAATAAAAATAATCGCTATCTACGATACCAACGGTATTGTTTAATTGCAGACGATATTTAAACCCCAGCGAACTTCTTGGATATAAAGATAAAACCCATCCTTCCTGCATTTCAGCACGTATTCCTGTTGGAATCTTAATCGTTTCCCTAGGATGTAGGGTGAAACTGATAGGAGCATAAAAATCATAGCCGGCAGAACCTGCTGTTGCTCGTTGTGGCAGCCTTAACGTGTCATAGATATTCTGAATTTCAACACTGTTACTGCCAGCAAAGGTGTCTTTCCAGTCCTTTTCAAATTGTTGAAAGCTTACTTTATGAAATTTCGCAATTCTTTGCATAGTCCTCTCACCTCATATTTTTACGTCTTAAATTATAACATACCTTGCGCTTGCTGTCAGTCAAAAAAGCATTCTAGCGCCTTGTTTGATAACGCAAAATGATACAATTTTATGATACTATATGATTCAAAAATTCAAAATAATCATTTGCTTCCTCATGGATATTGGCTTCTTTTGTAGCTTTCACCGCAATCCATGTGCTTTCATAATCAAGGATAATGAGAGGCAAGCGCTATCTTTAAATCCTTTGATCGTTATAATACTTCACGCAAAAAAGTCGTTTCTGCTACAAAACAGCAACGACTTTTATATTTTAGGTAGCCAAGCCATCCTCTCTATGAAGCAATACACGCTCTTTCTCTTCTTGGTATTGAACAGTATATAGTTTATGATAGTGCCCTCGCAGTGCCATCAATTCCGCATGGGTGCCCTGCTCAATAATGCGACCATGGGACAAGACAACAATGATGTCCGCATGCACAATGGTCGATAAACGATGGGCAACAACAAAACTGGTGCGCTTTTCTAATAGCTTTGTAATCGCATGTTGGATAGCTTTTTCACTTTCTGTGTCAATAGAACTAGTGGCTTCATCAAGAATAACAATACTTGGATTAGCCAAAATAGCTCTGGCAAAACTAATCAATTGCTTTTGTCCGGTCGATAATAAATCGCCGCCTTCCCCCACCTGACTTTCATAGCCTTTTTCCATCTTCATGATAAATTCATGGGCATGGATTTGTTTTGCAACAGCAATCACTTCGGCATCGCTTGCTTCCGGTCGGCCATAGCGAATATTATCGGCAATCGTTCCTGAGAATAAATTCGGTGTCTGCAGCACATATCCGATATGAGAATGCAGCCAGCCAACGCTGCGGTCGCGATAATCATGACCATCAATAGCAATATAGCCTTCTTTCGGTTCATAAAAACGACAAAGCAAATTCACAATCGTACTTTTCCCCGAACCGGTTTCCCCGACAAGGGCTACCATCTGCCCTTGTTTTACCTCTAAATTAAAGTCCTTTAAGATGGGCTCATTTGGAAGATAAGCAAAACTCACATGATGAAAAGCTACATCTCCTAACAATGGTTCATACGCTTCTTTATGCTCATCCAACAACGTTCCATAAATCTTTCTGACGCTTTCTTTATCCTGTATCGCAATTGGTTCTTCTAACAAGGCAACGACACGTTCCGCACTGGCTTGTGCCATTTGAATTTCTGCCAAGACTCTGGCAATTTGTTTCAACGGATCAAAAAATAATTGAGCATAATTGATAAACATCGCTAAGGTACCAAACTGAATCGTATGCAATAAAACTTGCTGTCCACCGATATAAAGCAGCATAGCGATCACTAAAGCACTGCATAAATATACGACAGGTTGAAAGATAGCATTGATACGCAAGGCAGACATGCTGTAACGTTTCATATCCGCTGTCTTTGTTTGAAATTCGCGAAAGTTCTGTTCTTCAATTGCCAAGGTCTTCGTTGTCTGCGCACCGTTAATGCCTTCGGCAAAAGCGGCTGTTATCTTGGAATTCGCTTTTCTAGACAATCGCTGTGCCTTTAATATCCTTCTTTGAAAATATAGTGATATTAGCCATAATAGCGGCACCATGATCAATACCGCTAAGGCCATTTGCCAATTCACGATCAGCATGACGATACTAATACCAATCATCACAAAAATGCCCCATACCACATCGACAAAAGCCCAAGCTAACGTTTCAGCCAAACGGGCCGTATCGGAAGTAATTCTTGCCATCAGCCAGCCATTGGCTGTTTTATCAAAATAAGAAAAGGTTTGGTTTTGCAGCTTTTCAAAACAAAGCAGGCGCAACTGCTTTCCATAATCACTTTCAACTCTTGCCGCAAATCGAAAGAAGAGATAAACTAACAGACATTGCAGGATGATCATGGCGGCATAGATTGCTATAAAATTGCCTAAACCTGCGGCACTATGTGCATCATCGACATACGTATTGATGGCATGACGATTTAACATGGGCATGATGACATCGCTGATAGCCAAGGCGATATTAAATAGGATTAAGAAAACTAAATGTTTTTTATGCTTCCATAAGAGCTGAAACACATATTTCCATGTATGCGCATCAAACACATCACTTTTGAATTCTTGTTCTTTCATCTCCATCGCTTTCACCTCCTTCATTTTGCAATTCATAAATACGTTTATAAAGACCTTCTTGTTGGATGAGTTGGGCATGCGTTCCCTGCTGTGTGATTTGACCATCCTCCAACACAATGATGAAATCTGCTTTTTTTGCAGAAGAAATACGATGGGTAATCATCAGCATAGTGAGTTCCTGCTGATAATCATCCAGAGCTTCTTGAATCATGCGATCGGTTTGTGTATCCAAAGCAGAAAGCGAATCATCGAGGATGATGATGGGACTTTTTGCCAACAAGCAGCGGGCAATGGCAACACGTTGTTTCTGTCCCCCGGATAAGGTAACACCTTTTTCCCCTACCATGGTTTCATAGCCTTCATCAAACTGTTCGATATCCTTATGGATACTTGCCATACTGGCAGCCTTATGCACATCACTGTGGCTTGCTTTTTCTGATGCCACATGAATATTTTCATAGATTGTTTTGGAAAACAAGAATGGCTCCTGTAAAACAATCTGAACATGACGACGCAGCCAGTTCTTAGAAATTTCCCTTAATTCCACACCATCAATGCGAATGCTTCCTTCATGGTATGCATAGATACCACTTAATAGCTGCACCAAGGAAGATTTACCGCTTCCCGTAGGTCCCATGATGGCAACCCGACTGCCTTTTGGTATTGTAAAACTGATATCCTTTAAGGTATCCTGCGCGCCATCTGCATAGCGAAAGCTTACATGCTCAAATTGAATGTTACCATGAATTTCGGGCGTATAACCACTGACAAGATCTTCACATGGCTCCTCCAATACTTCCTGCACACGTTTCACAGAAACACTCACCTTACCTAAATCAGATAAGATACGTCCAAGCTGTCGAAGTGGCCAAACAATGGTAGATTCATACATTAAAAAGACAAAGAACGTACCGGTCGTGATTTCTCCTTGCAAAGCCATGAAGATACCTCCAGCAATCATCAAAAGGATCTGCAGCTGTCCTAACAAATCGGTACTGCTCCAAAATAATGCAAGTGCATGCATCAAATCAAAATATTTTTTGGCGAATGCTTCATTGCTGGATGAAAATTTAGCAATCTCTCGTTTTTCCTGATGAAATGCTTTTACAACACGAACACCATTGAGATTTTCCTGCAATACTGTCGTCATTGTACTTTCCGCCAAATCACACTCTAAAAAGATCTTCTTAGCTTTTGAAAAGAAGATATAACTGGCTAACAGAATAAAAGGAATTAAACAAATCGACAATAAGGTTAGTTTTACACTGCGGCGAAATAAGATCAACGCAGCAATGGTCGCATTTAAAATAGCAAACAACATCTCGGATAGCTGGGTCGCAAAAAAGCGGCGAATGGTTTCAATATCAGAAGTGCTGCGCTGTATCAAGTCACCGCTGTCACGGCTTTTATGATAGGCAAAAGGCAGTTTTTGCAAATGATCATACATGGCGTTACGAATATTTAAAGCCAGTGTTTCTGCCACGTTGCCACTATGCAAACTGCGTCGATTGATGGCAAGCGCAACAATGATGTAAGCTGCCACGATCATACAAGACCAAATCCATAAATTATCCTGCAACACCTGCATACCCCCATAAGCATCAACTAGATTTTGCAGAAACGCATTGTCAAATGGTACTCCCTGAATCACATTATCTACTACAAAGGATATTAGCAAAGGTGCTAGCAACATACACAATGCATACAATGCCACATCCACTACCAATAACAATAGTTGATAACGATAAGGACGCATATACGTCCATAAAAATTTTATAGTTTTCATTTTCTCACCCCTTCGTGTACAAAAAAACAGGCGTCATGTGCCTGTCATGGTTAAAGGTTTCTTGTTAAATATCCATATTGTGCTGCTTTGCATATGCCTGCAAAGCCGTCGCAATCTGATCTGGACATGAGGTCGCCTTCATGCCACAGCGCACTCCATGGAAAGCCTCCATAACTTCACTGATCTTTTTATCTTTCAAAATGCGGGAAATTCCCAGTAAATTGCCGGCACAGCCACCAACGATCTTAACGTCACGAATAATATCGCCATCCATGGTAAATGTCATTTGCTGTGAGCATACTCCCTTTGGTCTATATACAAATGTTTCCATCTTTATGTCCTCCTTTTTTACCTTTGTAATCGTATTAACACTTGATTAGCAAGCAATGCCATACATAAGCCGGTTGGTATACCAAGCAAAATTAAGACAGGCAGAATGGCCTGCATAAAAAATTGCTGATATATATACGTAATCGCGATGACTTGTCCAATAGCATGAAAACTACTGCCGGCGACACTGACACCATAAATGCTCATCGGTGTATACCGCTTTGCGATAATGCATGCAACACAGCTTAATAACGTTCCACACAGGGACAACCAAAAACCTGTCCCAAATAGCACACCTCGCAATAAAGATGCCAATAAAACACGCATCAGATTTACTTCCAACATGACTTTTTCATCAAACAAGTACAAGGCTATCAAACCAACGATATTCGCTAAGCCCAGCTTAAAACCTGGAATAGGAACAGGAATGGGTATCATCGATTCAATCATGTGAAATAAGATGCTGATAGCAATCAACATGGTAATAGTCGTCATTTTCTTAGTTTTGCTCATCATTGAATCACCGTATCTATGTCTGCTTCCTCATCAGATGCAGAACGTATCTCTACAACAATATTATTCGGCAGACAGACGATTGGACGATTAACGTCATCCACCCATCCTTGGATAGAACAAAGATGATAAGGGGATGTTTCTTTTTCCACCCGCACTTTTTCATCCTTTACTTCTACCTTTACAGGTCCTAATGTACCTTTTACTTCATATACATGATCTAATGACAAACGTTTTTGTAATACCACTTTATCTTTATAACTGACGACGACTTCTTTCACGCTGCCTTGATTCTGATAGGCATACCATAACGAAGGGACATACAACAAGCATGAAATTACTACGATGAGTCCAATAAATATCTTATCTGCTTTGTTCATAAATTCCTCCATTATTTTATATTATACTCATAAGATTTCACATTTGCAATCGCTTTTTGTACAGCTGTTTATGATTATCATCGTATAGATTGCCCTTAATAGACAGTACCATTCTAAATAACGCTTAAAAATGATGCAGAATATGTAGGTAGAACATGGATAAAAAAGAAAATCACTTATTATATATCAAATCATCCTATGAAATTCCTTTTATTGAATTCCTTTATCACATATTCAATAAATTAAAACCATCCAGTAATGAATATAAAGACACAGCTTCCTATTACGTGTATGAAAACTCTTATTTTAATGACTATCCTTATGCCGGGAATATAATCTAAATAGTGAAACAGTAACTTTAAATTCGGGCGATGTCATCGTTATTGCGAATGCCAGAATCAATAAGAAATAAACTTCCATGCTTGAAAAAAGTGATGCCCTATACGAATATAGGAGCATCACTTTTTATTTAGCATTTGCCTTAGCATCGGCGATTGCTTTTACAAACCCTTCAACACTAATGGTGCAGCCGCTGATAACATCTGCGTTAGCTGCTTTTCCATTATCTTTTAATTCCAACTTTTCAATACCATGTTTAGCTACGTAGTTTTCAAAGAATTTCACTTGTTCATTCCATTCTTTGCCAATACCGCTTGCTGTTTTCATATGATAGTCAGCGCCAAGTTCTTTTTTTGTCTTGTCTTTGTCTTTCGCGGTTTCATCAATGGAAACCTTACTGATTTTACCATCTTTTAAAGTTACTTTAGCCGTTGTCGTTTCCCCGTTTGCATTTGTATAAGTTCCTGTTCCCTCTTTCTGCTCGCTTTTGGCACAACCGCTCAACAGCATGCATACACCAAGCAGTAACACTGTTATTTTTTTCATTCTTTCGCATCCTTTCTGCTTAATTTTAGTGTTACCGCTTTTTGTGCAACCATACATCCTGCCATATGCGCTACTACCATAAAACTATAAACCTAGGCATTGTTTTAGTTTACGCTTAAAGATAACATTATGAATTCGTTAAAAAAACAGATAGTCCAGTTTTATGAGAACTGTACTATCTGTCGGTTGTTTATTTCTTTGCTGCAGCTTCTGCATCTTTAGCTGCTTGCATCAGATTTGTGATGTTGATGGTGCATCCTGCCAATACATCGTCATTTTTAGGGTAGCCTTGATCTGTTAATTCGACCTTATCGATACCGTTTTTAACAATGTACTTTTCCAAGAATTCTACCTGTTTATTCCATTCTTTTTTGATTTTGCTGTGTGGCTTCATGTTGTAGTTAGCACCAAGCTCTTTTTTTGATTTGCCATCCTTTGTCTCATCTAATGTAATAGACTCAACTGCATCGCCTTTTACTGTGATTTTAGCACTTGCATAATCACCTTTGGCATCTTTTGCTGTTTCGGCAGATCCCGTTTTTGCTTCTTCGCTGCTACCGCACGCCGTCAGCATAAACAATGCTGCCAGTAATACTGTCAGTTTTTTCATGTTCATTATCTCCTTTTCTCTTTCTGGTAAATCGTTCATTACGACTTAGAAGAAATATTCCCTCTTTACCAAAGATATTTTAACAAAGGTAAGGATATACGTCAATTGATTTACTAACATTTTCACAAGCAAAAATTACCATTTTCTTGTATGTCGTGATGACCCTGTGATTTTATCTTTTGCAAATTGCTTGCCGCAGTTATTTAAAACTCCATAATCGCATGGATTGCTCGCTTCCAGCCGTTTAAATGAGCAATGCGGTTTTCTTCCTCCATCATCGGTTCAAAAATGCTGGCAACTTGAAATTGCTTACGGATATCATCCTGATGTTTCCAAACACCGACGGCTAAACCTGCCAGATAAGCCGCTCCTAATGCGGTCGTTTCACTGATGGTTGAACGAATTACTTGCGTATTTAGAATATCACTTTGAAATTGTAAGAGGAAATCATTACGACTAGCACCGCCATCTACCTGCATCTTTTTAATGGCTAAACCACTGTCCTCTTGCATAGCAAATACGACATCACTGGTTTGATAAGCTAAAGATTCTATGGTAGCACGTATGATATGCTCTTGCTTTGTGCCTCTGGTTAATCCTAAGATGCCCCCTTTTACCTGTGGCTTCCAATAAGGCGCACCTAACCCGGTAAAGGAAGGCACTACATAAACACCATCACAATCATTTACTTGCTTGGCTCTGCTTTCACTTTCACTGCTGCTGGAAATGATAGCCAAACCATCTCTTAGCCACTGAATAGCAGCTCCGGCCACAAACACGCTACCTTCTAAAACATAAGCGGTTTGCCCCTTAATACGCCAGCCTACACATGTTAACAGGCCATGTTGAGAGTGGATAATTTTCTCCTTCGTATTCATAAGCAGGAAACATCCGGTACCATACGTATTCTTCACATTACCCGCATCAAAACAAGTCTGACCAAACAAAGCTGCCTGCTGATCGCCAACCAAAGCCGCAATCGGAATCGGATGATCAAACAATCCACTGGTATAGCTATAGACTTCACTGGTATCATGAATTTCCGGTAACATGCATCTTGGAATGTTCCACAGTTTTAACAATTCTTCATCATAATCCAAAGTTTTTAAATTCATTAACATCGTTCGTGATGCATTCGACACATCACTCATATGCTTTGCCCCTTGGCTCAGTTTCCACAACAACCATGTATCCATCGTCCCAAACAGCAGTTCACCACGTTCTGCCCTTTCCTGAGCCCCCGCAACATGATCTAAGATAAAACGAATCTTACTGGCAGAAAAATACGGATCTAATAATAATCCCGTCTTTTCCTTGATCATTTCTTCTAAGCCTTGGGCTTTGAATGCTTCACAATAGGAATCGCTTTGCCGAGATTGCCATACAATGGCAAAATAGATGGGCTGTCCGCTTTCCTTATCCCAGACAACGGTTGTTTCTCTTTGATTTGTGATACCGATTGCCGCAATTTGCGTATCTTTGATACCTGTTTTTGCCAATACCTCAAACATGACCCCTACCGTACTTGCCCAAATATCATTCGCATTCTGTTCTACCCAACCAGGATGAGGATAGTAATTTTCCAATTCCTTTTGAGCAATTCCAATGATATTGCTTTGCTGATCAAAAAGGATGGCTCTGGTACTGGTTGTTCCTTGGTCAATTGCCATAATATAATTTTGCATAACCTTGCCTCCTGCATTCGTACCTTTATTATAGCATTGCATGTAACCGTTTTCCATTCCTGATTATAAAAAGCGATCTAATCAAAAAACCGCTTTTGTAAGTTTAGATACTTTCCTGCCGTATCGTTTCGATGATATTATCTTTTTCACCACGATGGATAGAGAAAAGCATGATCATCGTCAATAAAAGGAATAACGCCAAAATGGTTATTGCGACACCTAGCCATGGGATATATAGCTTATTCTCAAAACTTAGAGAAAAAGTTTTCGATAAGACAACCATGATTATAAACGCAATTGGCAGACCATACAAACAGGTCTTGATCCCATAGAAAATACTTTCATAACCAATCATGCGATGAAATTGTTTTTTCGTAACACCTATTGATTTTAGCATTGCAAATTCTCTTTTACGCAGCTGCATGCTAGTCGCGATCGTATTCATAATATTAGTGATGGAAATTAAGATCAATAAGCCGACAAAACCATAAAGAAACAAGGATACCAACAAGTTCAAACTTTTTGTTTTTTCATTCTCTTTAGCTATATTTTTTACAGACATATTCATTGTTTGCTGTTTGATTAGCTCATCTTGTAATTCATTTGGATGCGTGCTTTGATAAAAAATTTCACAGAAATCCAATATCACCCCATCTTTTTTATCAAGCGCGACATGTAATGCATTCACCGTGTCAAAGGACGTAATCAAATAGCTTGTCGGATATGCATTTGCCGCCTCCAGAAAGGTCGGTGTCTGCTGTGTCACCTTTTCAATATACACCGGATGTTCAAAGGTCTGTACCGGTAAACTTTCCGGTATTTCATCCGCATCTTTACCCTCATAGGCTTCATAAGGATCTCCCTTTTTTTGAAAACTGCCAGGAAATAAACTGCCTTTTTTCACTTGAAACCAATTGACATGTTTTAGCGCATAGGCATCTTTTAGTGGAGCATTCACTAAGATCATCCCTTGATGCGCTTTTAGTTTTTTCATATCAACACCGACTTGTTTACAATACGCTTTTAATTCTTCATCCTGTAATCCGTAAATTTCAAGGTGTGAAAGGTTGCTTTCTTTAAAATTGGTATCAATATCGGCAATTTTTTCATATTTTTGTAACACCTTTTTTGCTTCTTTGCTAAGATAGCTGCCATCTTTTACATTTAAACCACTGTGTAATACGATTGTCGCATGGTCTGCATACCGCATGTTTTTATAGGAAGCCAGAGCTGCTTCCTCATATGGTTGATAAGGCGATTCATCATCCGTATTGTTTTGAATGCTTAAACGAACATCAGCATTGGTTTGCATGTGCATCAAGATCGTGGATTGCACAAGTCCCATCAAGGTGATGGCACTAAGAAATAAAACCATACAAATGATAAACGATAACAACGTTGCACGATAACGGAAAGGATTGCGCTTCATGTTTTTCATTGCAAGAGTACCTTCAAAGCCAAACAATCTTTGTGTGATACGGCTTACTTTAACATCCTTTTTACGTATGCGTACATCACTATTCTGACGTATTGCCGTAACTGCCGAAATATGGGAAGCTCTCCTTGCCGGTAACCAGGATGAAAAAAGCAATAGTACAATGGTAAACATAACGATTATTAACAGAATCTGCCAGTTCACCACAACTTTTAAATCCAGATCAGAAGAACTGGATGAACGTATGAGGCCGTCAAACAAATGAAAGGCAATAGCATCCCCGCCGATTCCTAAGCATAAACCAATCGGTAAGGCAATACATCCGATGACGAAAGCCTCAAAGCGTACTGAGCGTTTTTTCTGTTTTCGCGTCGCTCCAACGCTGGATAACATACCTAAATATCTGGTTCTCTCACTTAATGATATGGCAAATGCATTATAAATCAGAGAGCCTCCGCCTAATAAGATCAAAGTGGCCATGATACTGCCTGCAATCAACATCGTTTTCATAAACTCTGAATCGGTAATTTCATAAAACTGCAGCAGGTCATAATTGGTATTGCTACCATATTCTGTATGCAGTTGGCTTTGAATGCGTGCTATTTTATCCTCTTTATGCCGCAAAGAGTCCAAGCAGAGATAGGCGGATAAGTTATTCTTATGCAAAGCTTCTTGTTGTGTATCATAGGCCACAATGGTGTTCATATAGCCTACATCATCCCACCAGCTTTTGATTACACCGCTAATGCGATAGTCTTGTTGCTGTTTGGTTTGCCATTGCTGCTTTGGATAATCGCCAATGCGTAAAGTAATAGGATCACCAATCGCTTTCTCATATTTTTTAAGAAATTGCTCACTGACTAAAATTTCATGTGCATTGCTAGGATAGCTTCCTTGAATCAATGCATTGCCTTTTAACGCTAAGTCTTTTTCTTTTACACCATTTATCTGAATGGTAGTCTGCATTTCTGCATTGTCATCCTTTGTTCCATATCGTGCTTTATCCGCATAGGTAATGACAACTTGTGCAACATCTTGATTTGCTTGCAGCCTTTGAACATCCGATGAAGATATCTCATTAAAGCTATAATGATAAAAGCCATTGCGTGCGATTACACCTTCGATCATGGCACTGCGATATGAAGTCATCATGGTCGCAATTGCGGATAGCATCGCGATACAAAGCACAACTCCGAAGATGGTAATTCTAGTTCTACTGCGATTGCGCCGCATGCTTTCCAAAGTGACGCGATATTCTACCTTCATCGCCGTATCACCTCGTCTTTGACAATCTTACCATCCTCTATTTGCAAGATGCGATCTGCCTGCAGGGCAATACTTTCATCATGCGTAATCATGATCAGCGTCTGTTTTTGTTCTCGATGTAGCTGTTTTAACAACCCGACAATTTCTTCGCTGTTCTTACGATCGAGATTTCCTGTTGGCTCATCCGCTAAAACGACAGCCGGTGATGCCATGATGGCACGGCAGATAGATACGCGCTGCTGCTGTCCTCCTGATAATTGATTGGGCAAATAATTTAAACGATCCTGCAAACCGAGTTGCTGTACCAATTTCTGAAAGTAATCTTCATTTACTTTTCGCTGATCCAACAACAAAGGCAAGGTGATATTTTCTTTCACATTCAATACCGGAATCAGGTTATAAAACTGATAGATGAGGCCAATCTGACGACGTCGAAAAATAGCCAATCCATCTTCATCCATCTGATACATCGCATTACCATCTAAGATTACCTGACCACTTGTCGGACGATCCACACCGCCAAGAATATGCAGCAGCGTAGACTTACCTGAGCCACTTGGGCCAACAATTGCCACAAATTCTCCTTTTTCTACCGTAAAAGAAACATCATCCAATGCCTTTACCTGCGTTTCTTTCGCCCCATAAATTTTACTTACATGCTCTACCTTTAACAATTCCATATGTATTTCCTCCTACGCTTAAGTATAAGCGAAAGAAATGACAGCTTCATGACAATATGTCTTACAATTCTGTCACGAAACTGCCTGCTTTTATTTATAAAAACGAATCAAAAACTGTGTGCCTTTTCCTACTTCACTTTCTGCTTCAATCGTCGCATGATTATGCATAAGAATAGCTTTAGCTAAAGATAAGCCTATGCCCACACTGTCTTGACCGGCATTTTCCCCTTTGTAAAACCGTTCAAAGATATGCGCTAAATCACATGTAGCAATGCCACAGCCATCATCCTCGATCACAAGGAAGGTATAAAGAGGTGTATCCTTGCAGCTGATGCAGATATGACCGTTTTCAGAAGTATGCTCCATACAGTTTTTCACGATATTTACAATGGCTTCCTTAATCCAATTGCGATCAACAGCAAAATGAATATCCGTTGCACACTCTATCGTATAAGTGATGTTTTTTAGCTCCATGCCTATTAAAAGTGGTTCTATGCTTTCTTCAAGCAACGTATGGGCAACAACATCCACTGGTTCAAAGATAATCGCATTCGCATCAATCTTTGAAAGCTTAAGTAAGGTCGCAATCAGCCATTCGATTCGCTGCAGCTGATGCTGCATCTGTTGCTGGAACTGTTTACGCTTAATCAATGGCAGATCTTCTTGTGCTAATAAATCGTTCATGACGATCATTGAGGTTAAAGGTGTCTTTAGCTGATGCGAAATATTACTTAAGGTATCCGCCAGAAATGTCTTATCTTTCTCTAGCAATTCCTTTTGTTGTTTCAAGATACTGGTAATCTTATAAATATCACTTTTTAATATGCTAAGCTCTCCTTCTTCATAATCGCGTATATCCAACAGCTCATTGCCTTCATATACTGCCTGCAGATATGTGGATAATGCTGTGATATGTGCATAGCGCTGTTTTTGATACCATAAGAAAATAGCTAGAAAACCACCGGCTTGGAAAAACAAGAGAAGCAAGATTGGAATGTTCCAAAGTAAGCTTAAAACATACAATAATAAGCTGTATAAAACACAGCTCAACACGCTTCTTCGTATTTCTTTATTGCGTAATAGTTTCATGATCCTTTCTCCATCCGATACCCGCGTCCTCTGATTGTTTTAATAATTTCCGGTTCTGCGGCATCTTTTTCCAACTTTTCACGTAAACGTTTGATATATACACTCAACGTATTATCATTCACAAAATCACCGGCGACATCCCATATGCCTTCCAATAGCTGACTACGCGATAAGACTTGTCCCTGATGATTAACAAACACCATCAATAAGCGATATTCCAACGCTGTTAAGAATACTTCACTGCCTTTACGATATACTTTCCCTTCTCTGATGTGGATTTCCAGATGCTGTATCTGCACAATGTCTAAAGCATCCTTTTGATAACGGCGTAAAACTGACTTTATGCGGCTTAACAATTCTTTGATGCGAAATGGCTTTGTGACATAATCATCCCCGCCAAGATCTAAGCCCATCACAACATTGACTTCATCATCTAAAGCAGTTAAGAAAATAACAGGTACATCATGTAGATGCTTGGCTTGTTTACATATGGTATAGCCATCACCATCCGGCAAACTGACATCTAGTAATAATAGGTCAAATACTTGTGCTTCCAGCAAGCCCAAGGCGGCTTTTTGAGAAACGCAATGTATGACCTCATAGCCTTCTTTTTCTAAAGAATACACTAGACCTAAGGCAATTGCCTGATCATCTTCAACAAATAAAATTTTCATAAGACACCCTGCTTTCTACTTGATGGTAGGACACTGATAACATAACGTTCTTTCATTTCTTCTATTATACAAAAAAAAGCATCCTTTCGTCTATGTGAAACAAAAGGATGACGAAACTGTCACAATCTTATGCCGCTTCCCAATTGCGAGAAAGAATCGGATCCGTTTTGCGAATACGCAGATAGAGCAAGTAGGCCACGATAGCTGCTGTAGTTTCGGCAAGAATGAAACATACCCAAATACCATATAAACCAAACCAATTCGCAAAAAGGAAAGCTAATGGCAAGGTGATGATCAATTGACGCAATAAGAAGATAATCAATGATTGTAAGCCTAATCCCATAGCCTGAAACAAGGTTGGTAAAATAAAACCGAAGGTTGCCGGTATAAAACTGATACCGATGATACGTAAGGCAGGAACACCGATATTCATCATTTCCGCATTGGCATCAAACAAACCTAATAGTTGGGTTGGGAAGATTTCAAAGAGCAGACAGCCGCATAGCATGATGATTCCGGTCACTGAAATAGCATATTTCAACGCTTCATGCAGACGTTGATGATACCCTGCTCCATAATTGTACCCCATCAATGGCATAGCCCCTTGCGTTAAGCCACTTGCCGGCATGAATACAAAGGTTTGCAGCTTGAAATAAATGCCAAACACAGCAACAGCAGCATTAGAGAAACTAACCAATATCGTATTTAATCCCATCACCAAAAAGCTATTTAATGCATTCATGCACGCATTTGGAACACCTACGGCTAAGATCTTTTTGATACAATCCATATGGAAATGGAAATGCTTCACATCGACTTTGACATCATGTTCTCTGCTTAATAACACAAAAAATGACATTGCCATAGAAGTAATCTGGGCAATGACGGTAGCAATCGCTGCCCCTTGAACGCCCAATGCCGGAAAACCAAACCAGCCAAAGATCATAATTGGGTCTAAAATAATATTGATAATAGCCCCAATTGCCTGAATCGCCATCGGAAAGATCATCTTTCCGGTAGATTGAAATACCTTTTCAATACAAATATGGAAGAAACAGCCAAAACAAAAGAAGACACAAATATATGTATACGCACAGGCTTCCTCATATATTAAGGCATCGCTTGTAAACTTCTTAAAAAAGGCCGGTATTCCAAAAATACCCAATAGGATAAACAACAACGATCCTACCAATGCCAGTAACAAGCCATGCAGCACAGCGCTGTTTGCCTCATCCTGTTTCTTTTCTCCCAACTTTCTGGCAATATATGAATTTACACCGACACCAATACCTACTGCACAGGCAATGATAAGGGTCTGGATAGGAAAGGCTAAAGATACCGCGGTAAGGGCATGCTCACCGATTTGCGCCACAAACATACTATCCACAATGTTATATAAAGCTTGGATCAGCATGCTGAGCATGGGTGGAAAGGCCATGGACATCAATAATGGAAATACGGGACGTATGCCCATTTTATTAGTTTCTTGTACTTGCATATAAAACACCTGCTTTCTCATAAAAAAGCCTCCATATGACTGATTTAGTTACATGAAATCAGTGAAAAATGGAGGCTGTTAAAACCTATGAACTTGTTTGTATGTGATGATTCTCATCACAACCTTGCTTATTTTACTATACTCTTTGCAAAATGGCAAGATTTATTTCAAATGAACGCTAGGAATCATACATCCAGTTCTTTGATATAGCTGATTTCCTGAAACAGCTTCATCAAGACATCCGCATCATAATTTTTAGGATAATTTACCACAAAATCTACATGATAACAATCATCCTTCTCCTCGACCTTAGCATTCAATATTTCCATATGCAGTTGTTGCAAACGCTTCTGCAAGTCTTCAATATTCTTTTTATCCTTTTCAATCACAAAGCATACATCATCTTTATAAGTCTCACGCAGCCATTTATGATTGGAATGCAACGTAATTTGAATTAACAAGATTACAAAAGCGGTTAGGATTCCCAATAGATATAAGCCACTTCCAATCGCCATACCGATAGCACTGATTGCCCATATGCCAGCTGCAGTCGTAAGTCCGGAAATGGTATTTTTACGCATAAAAATCATCCCGGCACCTAAAAAGCCTACCCCGGTGACAATTTGTGCCGCGATACGCGATGGATCTAAAGCAACGCCTTCTTTTCCTAACAGATCGCCAAAGCCATACTTCGATACAATCATAATCAAAGCGGCTCCCATGGCGACGATCATATGTGTACGAATGCCTGCTTCTTTATTACGGCTTTTGCGTTCATAGCCAATCATCGCCCCACATACACCGGCTAATAAAATACGTAGTAGAAATTCGCCTTGTTGCCATAAAAATGCCTGCATAGAAATACCTCCTTTTCCTTATCTTATCACTATATTATACACCTATTTCCATAGAAAAAGGAACGCTTGTTGTTATAAATTTGCATACACGTGAGTTAATTTATGATAGATGCATTCAGTTGTCAATAATAAACTTATGATTGTATCCATACCGTTATCTTACAACGTTACACATTCATTTATTATATCTAGTTCCACCGCTGTTTCGTAAACCTTCCTTGTTTATTTGGCATTTACTTCTTCAATCCCCCCCTATTTTACGATATGCATGTAATCAAATCTATATCGCATTCTCATGCAAAAGCTGACGCAATCGATAGATCCCCTCATCCATATCTTTTTCCGCAATAGCCGCAAAGGAAATCACAAGTTCTTGACAGGAATTTATATTAAAAGCTATCCCTTTTTTTTCACCCTCGACAAGAATTTCTGCATAGTTCAACTCATAAGGAAAGCGTAGCACATATTGTAAGGAAGCTTCTTCTAATATACAACTAGCCTCTGGTAAATAGGTATGCAGTAAGTCAAACATATGCTGACTTTTCTTTTCATACCTTTTTTTTAATCGTCTGATATGGCGTTCCAAATGACCATCCGTGATATAACGTGCCAATGCCAATTGTTCAATTTTACTGGACGTCGGCGCATAATTGTCTTTTCTGCTAATATAACGCTGTTTGATATCTTGTGTCATAACCAGATAACTGATACGTAACGATGGCAAAAGCAAACGTGAAAACGAGCCGATATAAAATATACGCTCTCCCATATCAAAACCTTGCATTGCACTTGTTACCTTGGTTGCGTAACGTAATTCTCCATTATGATCATCCTCAATGATGAATGCGTTTGCCTGTTTTGCCCAGCGCAATAGCTCCTCCTTATTCTTTTTAGATAACGGCTGATGATTTTTTCCCAATGACCCCGCATTTATATACAATACCTGTACATGATGCTTACGCAATTCAGCAATGGAGATCCCATCTTCCTCCAAGGATAAATACACAATTGGAAAACCATAGCTTTTAAATACTTCTTCAGCCTGGGAAAAGCCACTCTTCTCCATACCGACGATCATCTGTTTATCAAGCAAGCCACATAACAAAAATAATAAAGATTGAAAACTGGCACCGATCAAGATAGCATCCACATCACATAAGACACCTCGCATAGAATATGCATATTTTTGTAAAGCTTCGCGCAGTGAAACTTCGCCTTGGGCATCACCATATGTCGTAATCACCTGATGCAGTTCCAAAACTTCTTTCAGATATTTTTTCCATAAAGTCATATCAAAAGCATCATGATCCATGCTTTGACTACGAAAGTCATACCGTATACGATAGGTGGGATTCCTTTGAACATTTTGTAATAAAGATAATCGCATACGCACATGTTCTTCATCTACATCCACATAATATCCAGCTTGCGGTCTGGAACTGATATAGCCTTCATCTAATAATAATTGATAAGCTCGCTCAACACTTGTTTTCGATACTTTAAACAATTGCTCACAGCTACGTATGCTAGGCAAACGATCTCCCTTTTTCAGATAACCCTGCATAATATCCTTTCGCAATTTCAAATAGATTTGTTTATATAAAGCCATTCCTTTTTGTCGTTCAAATGTGCTTGTTTGCATTTCCATATATATCACCCATTTTAGTATAACATGAACTGACCTTTATTTTTTATGTATTTTTGTCTATTTTTATCATGACAGATTTTTGTTAGAATACTGACAAGTAAGAAAGAGGGGTATATTATATGAACAAAAAAACATTAACAACGCAGCAAATTGTATTATATGCATTAGGTATGGCCATCGTCTTTGTTTCCACGATGTTTATTAAGATACCTAATGGGATTGATGGTTATTTTAATTTAGGTGATGGATTCATCTTGTTATTTTCTAGTATTGTCTCACCGCTTGGCGGCTTTTTGATCGGTGGATTAGGCAGTGCTTTAGCAGATGTTGCAGGTGGGTATGCATATTATTTCATTCCTACTTTATTAATCAAAGGATTGGAAGGCTGTATGGTTGCTTACTTGTTCCAAAAGTATGGTAACAAAATAAAATGGATTGCTTATTTCCTTGGATGTATGATCATGGTTATTGGTTATTTTTTCGCAAAATGGTATTTAAAAGGAAGTATGATTATCGCTTTGAGTGGCATAGCCGAAAATATTTTACAGAGTGGTGTCGGTTACGTGATTGCCATCGTTGCCTTACCACTGATACAGCGCCAATTCTATCGCCAACGGAAATTAAAGAAAGCGTAATGATCATGGATAATAAGAAAGTAAAAGAACTGGTATTGGCGGCATTAGGCATCGCTTTGGTCTTTCTGGCTACCTATTTGATAAAAGTTCCGAATGGTATTCAGGGATATTTCAATCTTGGAGATGGTTTTATCTTATTATTTTCATCCTTATTAAATCCTTTTTATGCCTTTCTTATAGGTGGTATTGGAAGTGGTTTGGCGGATATTGCCGGAGGTTATGGTATTTATTTCATTCCCACACTTTTTATCAAAGGAATAGAGGCTGTACTGGTATCCCTGTTGCTTCACAAGGTCACAAAACCACTCTTACGCTATGGTATATATGCATTGGCCGGCGTATGGATGGTCATAGGCTATTTTATGGCAGATGCTTTTATAAATGATAGTTGGCAATTATCACTCACCGGTGTGCCTAGCAATATCATACAGGCTATCGTTGGCATTGTCATCGTTATGGTTACCTTACCACTATTAAAATCCTATCAGATAAATACCTAACTAAAAGAGATGTTCTTATGGAATGATCTATCCCTGTCTACTTGACAAGGGGCAAATCAAAGAACATCTTTTTTAGTTATTGCTATCATCCACATGTAAGAAACATCCTTTGTGATGATCATGAACAACACCGACAGCCTGCAAATACGAATAGATGATCGTGCTGCCGACAAACTTCATCCCACGCTTCTTCAAATCCTTAGAAATGCTATCAGATAAAGGAGTTGTGACCGGCATTTCTTTATCTTGCAAGTATTGTACCTGATGATTGGTAAATCCCCATAAATACTCTGAAAACGTACCATATTCTTTCTGTATCGCTAAAAACACCTTAGCATTTTGAATTGCTGCACAAATCTTGCGACGATTTCTCACAATGCCTTTATTCTGCATCAATTCTGTTATTTTATCTTCATCATAAGCAGCTATGCAAGCTACATCAAAATAATTAAAAGCTTTTCTAAAATGTTCGCGTTTTTTTAGAATCGTAAGCCACGATAATCCTGCCTGAAACCCTTCCAATATCAGCATTTCAAATAATTTTTGATCCTCATAAACGGGAACGCCCCATTCGTTATCATGATAGTTTTGATAGATAGCTTCTGCATTTTCTGCCCACGTACAACGATGAATGGTTTCCTTATCCAATCTGCATCACCTTTCTTTCTCTCATTTTATCAAAAGTCATAAAGAAGGGAAAGCTCTTTTTAATCTTTATAACAGCCTCATAAAACCACATGTTTTAAATACTATCATGCACCATTGCTGTCTAAAAAAGATAACCTATCTGTTAAGATAGATTATCTCATTGTTACCTTTATGGTTTCACCTTGACACAATTGCCGTCAGGTCCTGGTGTTGTGTTTAAGTATTCTGCAATGGCTGCCTTCTGATCAGCTTTACATGGTTTACATGTACCAACCACAGTAATTTCACCATTTACCAAAGCCTCGGCAAGACCACTACATCCAGCATAACCGCAACTTCCACAGTTGTAGTTAGGCAACATGCTGCTGACCTTTTCTACGCGCTCATCTACTTCAACACTCAAAAATCTATCTGCGATTCCAAGTCCCAAACCAAGAATTGCACCAAGTACCAACATCATTAAAACAGCTGTTAACATGGTTATTCCCCTTTCCTATTTATCATGCGCAGGGTTGTTGCAGCAGGCTACATCATGGCAGCCTTCACACTCTGCTTTTAAGTTTTCACAGCCTTTAGGAAGCGGTGTTTTATGATTCAAATAGAAAACTAATGCATAAATACCTCCTAAAATAGCTAAGTAAATAACTGCGCTCGCCATATGCTATACCAGACCCATCAAGCCACTGAAAGCCAAAGCCATAATGGCAGCTACAATCAGGGCAATTGGGTTACCTTTCCAGGAAAGCGGTGTATCACAGGCATCCAGACGTTCACGAATGGTAGAGAAAATATACAATACCAATGTAAAGCCTAAAGGAATGGCAATGGAATACGTCAGCATTTCAGCGAAGTTATATCCATTGGTAATATTATTTAAGGTAACATTCAATACGACACAGTTTGTCGTAATCAAAGGCAGATAGACACCTAATGCCTTGTATAAGGAAGGACTCGTCTTCTTAATGATCATTTCAACCAACTGTACTAAAGCTGCGATAACCAGAATGAAGGTAATCAAATCCATATACTGTAAACCACATTTATCTAATACGCCGTAATATAACGCATACGTAACCAAGGAAGCCGCGACGATAACGAAAGTAACGGCAGCCCCCATACCAATAGCTGAACTGCTTTTTTTGGATACCCCCATGAATGGGCACATACCTAAAAACTGATTCAGCACAACGTTGTTAATCAAAACAAACGTTACGAACATGACGAATAAATTACTCCAATCCATAAATTATTTCGCCTCCTTTTCCAGTTTTTTAGCTTTGTTCTCTTTATGTGCCTTATAAGCTGCCAATCCAGCCGCCAAGCAGGCAAATGTACAGAAAGCCCCAAATGGCTGAGAGAACATGGAAATGGCAAAATCATCTGGGATGATACGCAGAGTGAAGATATTCTGCGCCGCATTAAATGGGTTATCAAAAGAAATCACACCTGTAGCTAAAATCTGACGAATGGCAGACATGATGATGATAGAAACCGTATAGCCAAGTCCCATACCTAAACCATCTAACGCAGAATCTAATACCTTATTCTTGCTGGCAAATGCCTCAGCACGACCTAAGATAATACAGTTTACAACGATCAGTGGAATAAATACTCCAAGTGCGGTATCCAGACTTGGTGCATATGCTTTAATCAGCATCTGAATAACTTTAACTAAAGTCGCGATGATAACGATATACACTGGGATACGAATTTCTGATGGTGTAATGTTACGAATCAAGGAAATAATGACATTGGACATGATCAATACGGCAATAACAGCTACTCCCATACCAATGGCATTGTTCAACGTTGTCGTAATAGCTAATGTAGAGCATAAACCTAAATACAATGAGAAAACAGGATTTTCACGGATGAAACCTGCTGTAAAATTTTCTTTACGATTCATTCTTCATCCACCTCCTATTTCAAATGGTCAGCCTGATATTTGGCTGCTTCCTTAATACCTTCAATGACCGGTTTACTTGAAACGGTTGCACCGGTAATGGTATCTTCATCAATTTCGCTGCCAAGAGCATCAGCACCCTGCAGTTTTTCACGGAATGGTTTTTCTGTAACCTTGCTTCCCAGTCCCTGGGTATCGCCGTTTGATATAGCCACATAATCAACAACCTTACCATCCTTATCTAACGCGACAAGGAAGGAAGTACCATCTTTATAACCGGTAACCTTCATTTTGAAGATATATCCTTTTCCTTCTACTTTAAAGACTTTCTGAATCGTCTTAGAAACATTTTCTTTTTCAACAACGAACGCACTGTCAGGAACATCATCATAGATAACCTTTAAGGTATCGCGTTCTGCTTTCAGTTCATTTTCCGCGATGACTGGAGCTGTCATAGAGTTGGCAAATCCTAAAGCTCCTCCGGCTAATGCAGCAATCAGAGCTAGGAATACCGTAAGATGTAAAATTTTCTTCATACGATTACCTCCTAGTAGCCCAGAGCCTTACGCACTTCTTCAACTGCACGGACAGTTGATTTTGATGAGAACGTAGCTCCTGTAACTGCATCATTAACTTCTACTTCTATATTGTCACTTAATTTCTGCTCTTTAAATTGTGATAAGAATGCTTCATTTAAAATCTTATCACCGACATATTCCGTATCAACTACCTCTGTAGGTGTCACAGATACGATCGTATGATCTTTGGTGTTTACCACAATATCAAATTTATTAAATTTTGATGCATCTTCGGTAGACGCATATCCCTGTGCTTCCACCTTATAAGTCGCAGTGCCATCACCATTGTCTTTGGTAGCCGTAATCTTAGCTTCAAATTTATTCACATCTTTATCTTCAGTTTTTAAGAATACCTTAGGTGCCGGTTCTTTCGCCTCAATGACATTTCCAGCTAATAAGACGCTTCCTAAACCAACCACGCCAACAACACCGCTGATGATCCATGCCTTTTTACGTAAAGCCAATTGCTTGCCTTCCAGACTCTTTTCGATCATTGGTGTTAACATGTTCATTAATAAGATAGAATATAAACATCCTTCTGGTAAATTCGCCTTAATACGAATTAATACCGTAAAGATTGCAGCACCTAACGCAAAGATACAACGTCCCTGCGCACTGGTTGGTGAAGTAACCGGATCCGTCAACATGAAGATAGCCCCAAAGACGACACCACCAGTTAACACATGTACTAACGGATACCAAATGAAACCAGGCAATCCTTCATAACTACCTACCCCACGCAACAATGCGACGCAAGCAGTCAAGAGGAAGATACTTCCCAGATATACCACAGGTACACGCCAGTCGATCACTTTACGAATTGCCAAAATGACACCAACTAATAAAATAACCAATGCACTTGTTTCACCGATGGCCCCAGGATACCAACCGGTAAATAATTTACCTAAGCCACCGACTTCACTCATCATTTCCTGAATCATCTCAGGATTAACAACAAGCCAGTTATAATTGGTCGCAATTAATGTCGTTGGTGTTGCACCTGTTACAACATCCGTGGTCGCTCCCATGAAAGTCGCAAACACGATAGCTCTACCAAAAGCTGCCGGATTAAAAATATTGTTACCGAAGCCGCCGAATAACAGCTTGCCAAAGAAAATGGCAATAAATGTCGAAACTCCTAAGGCATATGGACGAATACTGATCGGACACATCAATGTCAAAATGATCGCGGTGATCCATCCAAAAGAAGAACCTAAGAATTGCTTGATATAAGCAAAATCAAACTTAGCATCTTTCTTGGTAAAGAATGCAAAGGCAATCTCTGTTACTAAGGCTACCACTAAGGAAACAACCATTAGTTTCACTGCCTGTAAAGCATATTCCATACCATAAACACTGTTATAATAAACTAGGGAAAAGCCGAAGACAACCAGCAGTCCCAGCATCAACTCTAACATGATCTGTTTGGTACTCTGACTCTGACGTAAGTTAGGCGATGCGTTAAACGTAAATTTCATCTCTTTACCCTCCTTACTTCTTCGCCATCATAAGCTGGCGTTTTGCTTTCCGTACGTTTTCTGTTACATCCAAGCGAGATGGACAGATGAAGGTACATAAACCGCATTCGATACAATCCATCGCACATAGTTTTTCCATGGCATTTTTATCCTTTGTCTTAACCGCTTGGGCAATACGCACTGGCTGTAAACCTGCCGGGCAATGATCACTACACTTTCCACAACGCAAACATGCCACACTGTCATATGGTTTATTTGCCAAAATCGTAATAGCGTTCATATTGCGATCGATCACAAACTTATCATTAACGATCGTTTTTCCCATCATTGGACCACCAGCAATCAGTTTCACATCATCACATGTATAACCACCGCAAGCTTCAACAATTTCATTCACTGGAACACCAACCGGTACGGTTACATTCTGTGGATGTTTGATAGCATTACCAGACACTGTCAATGTCTTTGTGATAATGGCTTCCCCATGCAACAAGGCATTACCGAAAGCAATTGCGGTTGTGGCATTGTTGACGATAGCGCCAACTTCACCAGGCAATTTTTCATATTCCTTATGCATAATTTCACGCACTAACACGCGTTCCCAGCCCATAGGATATACATCTGGAACAGCAACAACACTCACACCGTCCAAACCTTTTACAGCTTCCTCACAAAAAGAAATCAAATCCGGATGTGTTTTCTTAATGGCAATTACGGCTTCCTTTGCCATCGCCATTTTCTTCATTGCCAGAATTCCTGTCACCAGTTCTTCTTTGTGCGCCTGTATCATCTTATAATCTGCTGTAATGAATGGCTCACATTCCACAGCATTAATGATCAGTTTTTCAACATCCTTCGCAAATTTGTATTTGATGTAAGCAGGGAATCCTGCCCCACCAAGTCCAATAATACCAGCATTCATCATGAAATCGATTAAAGCTGTACGATCCGCTGTTTCATAATCCAACGGTTCAAAGGACTGTTCTTTTTTGTACTCTCCATCATTTTCAATCACCAGATGATTCACCGGTTTTAATGAAGAATGCATACGTTTCTCAATACCCTTCACAGTACCGGAAACACTTGAATAAATAGGAACAACATTACGTTCATTGCATACAGCAAGCTTTGTACCTACTAAGACTTTATCGCCTTCCTGTACAAGCATTTCCAGATTGGTGCTGGCACCGGACAGCATGGGAATGTATACACAATTTCCAGCCTTAATTTCCAGAATGTCAACATGCTCTGTCAACTCTTTGTGACCCTGTATGTGCTGACGCATTGGACCTTTAAACAATGACATCATCGTCACCTAACCTTTCTTTAAGCCTTTCCTAATTTTCTATGTAAATTCAGATAATTCATCTAAATCACATACCGAGATTATTATAACATTTTCAAATAGGTACATAAAGAAATTTTTCGTTTTTTTCATCGGATTCCTGATGTTTCCAGCTGATGGAATATAGTGTGAATTCCTTCCTCTGGTTATGGCAGTTCATTTATAAGATCACCACCCATGTATTAATTAAAAGCAATCTTAGAAAACGCTTCTTCTCATTTCGTTCTTTTTATCTCCTATAAAAGTATTGCCTGTTTGTTTATTTCGTTTTACAATTATCTTATATTATGAAAGAGGATGACGTTTATGAAACTGCAAAACGTATTTCAAGATACGATCGTATTAGGCTTTGTTGTACCTTTGGCAATTACCCCCTTAGGCTTGATTTACTTGAATGATCATGGTGTGTGGAATATCACCATCAATTGGAAAAACAGCAATTGTGTCAATAAAACGATCACAGCCGCTCAATTGTTAGAGCTCTTCCAACAGCATGCATCTTGTTATGCAAATCAAAAAGAACATTTTGAAGAAAAGCGACAACAGATGATGGAGAAAATAAAAATGCTCGACGCTTCTACCGTCATTGAATTCGCATAACGCCAAAAAAGCAAAGCATCATTAAATAACAGAGAGTATGAAAATCATCTATACAATTTCGGATGATTTTCATACTTTTTTTATTATTTATTCATTTCGCAGTTATCTTAGAATTTCGTTTTTATGATTTTTACACAACACCTACTGTCATAACAAAAGAAACGCTTTTCCTGTCCTTTGCATACGTTATTCTTTTCTTAAATTCCTTCATCTTATCTTAAAAATCCAATATCTTGGGCCTTGGTACACATGTTCATTTCATAAAACATTTCCTTTCATCAAATGATTCCTCAAATAATCAAAACATCTCTTATAATTAGCTAATCCCCGCATCTTCTGACGTCATCGCGGCATACGCATTTCCTCATTTGCAATGAGTCCATCTTCTGTTTTGAAATGAAGCGATATTATACACATTTTTATCCCTAATGGCTTATTTTAAGGATGCTAACAAAGGAAGCTTGCTTTTAGTGGATAATACCAAATGATAATGGTATAATAACTCTCGGTGATAAGAATGAGAAAAATCCAATTATGCTTATGCTGCCTGTTAACAATCCTGATCAGTAATGGATGCAGCAGTAAAAAAGATACTGTAACACTAGAAAAATATTCCATGACTTCTACAAGCTTAGGCTTTGATACGGTAGTCATGTTTACAGCCTATGCAAAAGATGAACATACGTATAAACAATATGAGCAGATTCTTCAAGATGAATTCAAACGCTACGATAAGCTATTTGATAAATATCATAATTATGATGGCATTAACAATATTAAGACAATCAATGATCATGCCGGTGACAAGCCAATTAAAGTGGACGCCCCTATTATGGAGCTGTTAAAACAATCAAAAAAATACGATGCCCTTAGCAATCATCAGTTTTCCGTTACGATGGGAGCTGTCTTAGATTTATGGCACGATGCGCGCGAAGCCGCTGAAAAAAATCCAAAGAAAGCAACCATCCCTTCTAAGAAAGCCTTGCAACAGGCAAACACCTATACGGGATGGGAACATGTTGAACTGGATGAAAAAGCAAGCACAGTCTATATTAACAATTCACATACACAGCTTGATGTTGGCGCAATTGCCAAAGGATATGCTGTTGAAAAAGTAGCACAAAAGCTAGAAAAAGCCGGTTTAAAGCATGCCATCATCAATGGCGGTGGCAATGTTCGCTTAATTGGCGCAAAACCAGATGGAAGTGCCTGGAATGTTGGCCTGCAAATCCCCAATTATGATACTTTATCGAGCGCTTCTTTAGCATCTATTTCCATTAATGAATCTTCATCTTTTGTGACTAGCGGTGATTATCAACGCTATTATACATACAAAGGACAAATCATGCATCATATTATTGACCCTAGTACGCTTATGCCTGCAAAACATTGCCGCAGTGTAACTGTTATCACCAAGGATGGTGGTATTGCCGACATGTTATCGACGACCCTATATACGGTATCTCATGCAGAAGGCGAAAAAATTTTGGCAAAGATTCGTAAAGAAAAAGGCATTTCTGTTGAAGCCATTTGGGTTTATGATGATACCATTGCCCCTGAAGATGATACAGCAACCATATCTTCTCATGGATATCAGCTAGTAATGAGTGAAGGTGCTGAAAAGATGTTGAAAAAATAGCATGCGTTCAATTTATCACACAAATGGAATAGTGACTATTTGATACATTCCTTTTTATTTGCGGAAAACGTGGTACAATAATAGTATAAAGAAAACGTTTAAAAAAACGTTTGAAGGAGGTGTGAATGATGAAAGATGAAAGAGTCATTCAAATGCATTCACACAAAGGGTTTATCGCTGCACTTGATCAAAGCGGCGGAAGTACACCAAAAGCCCTTCGTTTATATGGCGTCGATGCATCACAATACCACAGTGATGAAGAAATGTTTAATTGTATTCACGCTATGCGTACACGTATCATGACTTCTCCAGCTTTTACGAATGCTCATATCTTAGCTGCCATCCTTTTTGAAAATACGATGGATCGTCAAATTGAAGGGAAGTATACGGCAGATTATTTATGGGAAGAAAAGCATATCTTGCCAATCCTTAAGGTTGATAAAGGATTGCAAACAGAAAGTGATGGCGTTCAACTAATGAAGCCAATTCCTAATTTAGAAGAATTACTGCAACGGGCAAAACAACGTCATATCTTCGGCACTAAGATGCGAAGTGTCATCCATCACGCGAATGCAGATGGTATTCAAAGAATCGTTGAACAGCAATTCGCCTTAGGCAAACAAATTGCCGCACATGGTTTTATCCCTATTTTAGAACCGGAAGTTGATATTTATAGCGAAGATAAGGCAGCTTGTGAAAAACGTTTAAAAGAAGAGATTAAAAAGCAATTGTTAACTTTGGATAATGAACAAATCATGTTTAAATTAACATTGCCAAGTCAAGATGATTTCTATAAAGATTTATTAACGGATACGCATATTGTGCGAATTGTGGCCTTATCCGGTGGTTACAGCCGTGAACAAGCGAATGCATTATTGGCAAAAAATCATGGTATCATAGCAAGCTTTTCCAGAGCCTTAACACAAGGTCTGCAGATTACCCAAACCCAAGAAGCGTTTGACGCTTTATTAAAAGCTTCCATTGTTTCCATTTATGAGGCAAGTATAACTTAGATTTAAAAAAAAACGGTCAAAACCGTTTTTTTTATTCGCTTAATGTTTATTTAACAATACGTGTCCAACCATACGTATCTTTTACATTTCCCCATTGAATACCTGTCAAGGTATCGTATAATTTCTGAGTCAGTTCCCCCGTTTTAAAATCATTGATTGTTACGGTCTCACCCTTATAATAAAGTTCTCCTACTGGTGAAATAACAGCAGCCGTTCCTGTACCAAACGCTTCCTCTAGCTTACCCTTTCTTCCCGCTTCCATTAACTCATCAATAGATAAGTGACGCTCTTCTACTTCATATCCCCAATCTTTTAAGATATGTAAAATAGAATCACGTGTAACTCCCGGCAATACTGTTCCATCACATGGTGCGGTAATGATCTTATTATCAATTTTGAACATGACATTCATGGTTCCAACTTCTTCCACATATTTACGTTCTACACCATCTAGCCACAATACCTGTGTATAGCCTAATTTTTCTGCTTTTACCTGTGCTGCAATACTAGCGGCATAATTACCTCCACATTTTGTAAAGCCTGTGCCTCCCTTAGTTGCTCGCACATATTCATCTTCTACATAGATTTTTACCGGATTTACACCTTCCGGATAATAAGCACCTACTGGTGATAAAATAATCACAAACTTATAGGCACTGCTTGGATGCACACCAACAGCTGCTTCTGTAGCAAACATGAATGGACGGATATATAATGAGGTTCCCTCTGCAGTAGGAATCCAATCTGCTTCATGAGCTACTAATTTTTCAATCGCCTCGACAAACATTTCTTCCGGTAGAATTTCCATACATAAACGACGATTTGAGTTCGCAAAACGTCGTGCATTCATTTCCGGGCGAAATAAAAGTACGTTTCCATCCTTACTTTTATAAGCTTTCAAACCTTCAAAAGTTTCCTGTGCATAATGTAAAACCAGAGTTGCCGGATCCAAACAAATAGGCGCATAGGGTTCAATTTTAGCATTGTGCCAACCTTTATTTACTGTCCAATCCATTGTGAACATATAATCCGTAAAGTATTTACCAAAGCCAAGGTTTTGATCCCAAGCGGGTTTTTCCTTTAATGTTTTTGCCTGTACGTATTCAATTTCCATAATGACTGCCTCCCTTATATGATTATGTTTAGGTTACACCTATTTTGGGAATCCGTCAACCACCTTTTCATCGTTTTCATAAAATATAATCATTTTTTACATATCTTTTTCATTTATCATCATATTATTGTTCCTGATACGTATTAGAAACTTTTTATGTTCTGCCTTCTTCCTACATATGACTACCATCCATTCAAAAAAACAGACATCTTCATATGGATGTCTGCATGACTATCACCATGGATAAGCCGTATGGCGAAAACGTTCTAATAAAAAAGCAAATAATTTTTCTGTCGAAATAATCAATTGCATGCGATCATGCCACTTAAAAATCTGCTTGATTGCTATATCACTGTCTGCTAAAGCCTTAGGAACCTCCATAGCTTCACCATCTTCAAACAAATAGGGTATGGTATGCACATTCACAAAATAATAATGCTGTTTTGTTTCTACCATGATCATACAGCTAAGCGATGTATCAACCGGTACTTCCAATATATCATATAAATCAAGAACTGGATAACTTCTTCCCTGATAATGGGTCATGCCACAAACTCCTTGTGGTGCACAAGGCAATGGTGTAATCACACCATCTTGTAATATTTCAATAATATTGTCTGAGGCTATGCCATAATGTGTCTCTTGAATATCAAAACCGATATATTGCATATTATTCCCTGCCTTTCCAAGCATTTTTTAATAAAGTTTCCGCACGAAGATCATAACAAATATGTCCATCTCCTAACAAACTATAGCCACTGATACCTGTATGCTGCTGATACGTATCTTGTAATACGCCTGGAAGTGGCTTATCGACGATATTTCGCGTTTCGATGACTTCATCAACGGCCAATACCGCCTTCATCCCTTGACTATTTAAGATGATAAGGGTCTTATTCTTACGCTCTTGCATGGTTTTATCCCCCACTTGTTGATAAAGTTCATCAAGAAATAATACAGGCAGACTCATCTCCTTATAACGATAATACACATGTTGGCCTTGTACGCTAAAAACATTAGTATCCCAAGGACAGAAATGTTCAATTGCATGAATAGGAATTGCATAAACAATCGTATGACAGCGAATGATCAGTGCCGGTATGATGGAAAGTGTCAAAGGCAGATAAAGGATAAAAGATGTTCCTTTCCCTGCTTCACTTTGTATTGCTAATCGACCGTTACTGGAATTAATCATCTGTTTCACCACATCCAAACCTACACCGCGGCCACTGATTTCACTGATTTCTTCTTTTGTTGAAAAGCCTGGCATCAATAGAAACTGATATAATTCCTGATCACTTATTTGTGCATCTTTTGCTAATAATCCCTTTGCTATCGCTTTTTCGCGTATCCTTTGAGCATTTAATCCTCGCCCATCATCTTTTACCTGAATTTTTACTTCACCATTGCTTTGCTCAACGTTCAAGATAATTTCGCACTGCGACGATTTCTTATTGCGTAAACGCTCTTCTTTACTTTCCAGACCATGGTCAACCGCATTGCGTAATAAATGCATCAACGGTTCAAAAAGACGATCAACAATTTCTTTATCAAATTCCGTATCTTCTCCCTCAACCTTAAATACCACATCTTTTCCCTCTTTCACTGCCACATCGTGTACCACACGTGATAATTTAGGTACTAAAATGGCCATTGGGACAAGCCGTATAGACATAACGACCTCTTCTAAATGATCATATAACTTATCAAAGGTTTGTTTATAAAAATCTACCATAGCATCATTACCAGTTGTCTGCATATACACTTTTAAAGTTTCTCTGGCAATCATCATTTCACCAATCAGATTTTGTAATTCGTCTAATTTATCGGTTTTTACAGATAAAAATGTTTCTTTCTGTTCTTTTAATGTACCAACTTTTTTATTCATCTTTTTCTCATCATGGGCAAATGGGGTGTCTTTTAATGCTTTCTGCTTACAACTTTGAACAAATAAAGCATTCTGTGCCACCTTCATCGCCTGTTCAGGATGGTCGCTTGTAATTGCCAGATAAAATCCATGTTGTTGGATATAAGATGCCGCATCCTTATTGTTTTCTAATTCTTCAGGATATGTTTGCAATTGTTGACATAGTGGTTTTAATTGTAAGACCATCATATAGGCTCTTACATTTTCCATCATACAACCTTCTTCGTATAAAAGATGTAAATAAAACGTATTCGCACCGACCGCTTTTTCAGGTTCAGGGATTGGCTTTTGTATTTGTTTAGGTATCTTACTAGTCTCTGCATCTTCTTTATGTTGCAGTGCATTCATCAGCTCTTCAATACGCTTGATAAAAAAAGATGGATCCGCTGGCTGATAAGATTCCTGCTTCATGATATCCAATTGCTGATGCATAAAATCAGATACATCATACAAAAGGGTGAATAATGTATCTTCATGAGACTGTAGGCGTTGTGGATCATCACGTAAAATGCCAAACACATCTTCTAAACGATGCATACAATTGGCAATCTCAGTCAAATTCATCATCGCAGATGAGCTTTTCGTCGTATGCATGACACGAAAAATGGCATGTATGTCCTCTTTCGTTAATGCGTGATCTTGTTGATGTGTCAATAGGATACGATCCAGTTGTTCAAAAAGATCATTGGATTCATATATATATACATCCAGCATATCTAACAGACTGTCATCGAAAAAACTCATAATACTTCGCCTGCCTTCAGATCTTTCATATGCTCATAACAGATAAAACAATTTTTTCCATGACGTTTTCCATAATATAAAGCTTTATCTGCCATCTCAACGTTTTCTGAGAAGGTCAATGCATGATCATAACAGGTGATGCCTTGTGTGAGCGTACAGTGAAAATCTTCTCCATTACTATGAAAAGGAAGATGTTCTACAGCATAACGGATCTGTTCCGCCACCTCTGTACAGTCTTGTTGCGTTACACCTTTAAACACGATGAGGAATTCTTCACCGCCCCAGCGTATCACTTCCCATTTCGCAGCTGTTGCAGCAAGCGTACTGGCAATACCAATTAAAACCATATCGCCGATTTCATGACCGAAATAATCATTTACATATTTAAAATCATCAATATCGGCAATGATTAACATCATCGGTATATTGATATCCAATGTATTCTTTAATTTTTGATCGACATAATTGCGATTTAATAATCCGGTTAATGCATCGCGAAATGCCAAATTATGCAATACACTCGCCTTCTCTTCCATTTTCTGTAACTCATCTTCTTTATGTTTCGTACGCAACTGCGACATAATGCGAATCAGTAGCTCGTCGGCATCAAATGGTTTTTTGATATAATCGCTTGCCCCAAGGGTCATACCTGTCAATACCGCATCATGATCATCACGGGATGTTAAGAAGATAATTTTGGTATTTTGAGGTGCTCTTTTTTGAATCTCTTCATATAGCGTGAAGCCATTTGTATCCGGTAATTCTACATCCAGTAAAATGAGATCGGGTTGAAAATCCATGACTGTTTGCATCGCCTGTTTCCCATCATGGGCAATTTTTAATTCCATTGTTTCCGATTTTAAAATCCGTTCCACCTGACTGGTGATCATGATACTGTCATCAACTACCAGAATCTTCCCATTCTTTTCCATACGCGTTTCTCCTTATATTTCTATATTGATATTTCTTGCGGACTTCACTTTGACAAGGCCATCACTACAATAAAACCAGATAGAGCGACCATAGTTTTTTTCGACATCTTCCCCTTTGATAGGGATTGCTAATTTTTGTAAGATCTGGCGAACCGCATTCACATTGCGTTTGCCAATATTCGTACTGATTTCACTGGCGAACATACATGCTCCTCCTGCAACTTTCGCATACATGCGTGATCGCACTGCCCCTTTTATCTGCATCTTTGTACATAAAGCTGTAATCCCTGTATCCGCATAACGATAAACATCTGGCTTATCAGGTATTAACTTGCTATCCGGCAACAAGATATGAACCATACCACCGATTTTGGCGACAGGATCATATAAGCAAATACCCACACAGGAACCAAGTGCATAGGAAATTAAAACATCATCTTCTTTGCCTATTGCTGCAGCGCCAATTCCTATGACCTTCTTTTGCATTAGGAAACTCCCAATCTTTCCAACAAGTGTTCAATAGAGGAAAGCTCTGGTAGAAATAATACATGACTGACAAAATCACATGCATTAATACGGAAACAATTTTCAATAAACAATAGCTCATCGCCCATTTGTGCAAAATGTATCATTGGTACACTTAGCAAGGAGCCTGCCATGTCTGTGCATGAGGATGGAACCGATACATGTATCTGCATGCCTGTCATAGAAGCAATGGCATTTATATAAGAACAGCACATGATATTACCAATTTCACAAATAGCACTTTGTGACATTTCATCAGGTTCACGAAGATCAATCGTACTTTTACCTAATACACCTTCTAATAATTGACGGGTGAATGTCTCATTTAACAAAAACATAAAGATTCCATTCATATCGCCACTTGTTTCAATTAAAATGCCTACCTTTACCGTCTGTGCGCCACCTAATAATTCCTGAGCATCCTGATAAGGAACAATACGTACAGCAGGTGTTTGTAAATGAATTGTCTGATGAATCATAGACGATAACGCGGTTAATGCGTTTCCTGTTCCGATATTACCAATTTCTTGCAAGGCATCGCGTGCCGGGGCATTAAGATCTGAATAATTTTTCAGCATACATCATCACACAGCTTCCTGCACGATCTTATGCACAACTTCAATAACATCATTTGCATTAAAAGGCTTAACGATAAAGCTGATAGCGCCAATACGGATAGCTTCCACTACCATAGCTTCCTGAGCCATAGCCGAACACATGACAACCGGTAATTTCGCCTTTTTTTCTTTTATTATTTTTAATGCTTCGATACCTCCCATATTGGGCATCGTAATATCCATTAATACCAAATCAAACTCCTGTTCATCAATAAAAGTTATTGCCTCTACACCATCTTTGGCTTCTACGATATCATAGGTATAAGCCGTATCCTTCGTAAGGATGTTTTTCAACATGGTTCGCATAAATATAGCATCATCTACAATAAGTATTCTTTTTGTCATAAATTTTCTACCTTCCTTATCCATATTCTTATATTTCAAAATCATTAACTAATTCACGAAGCACCTGTGCCTGCGCTGCCAATTCTTCACTGGCTGCTGCACTTTCTTCTGATGTAGCTGAATTGCCTTGAACGATTTCAGATATTTGTTCAATACTTTGACGTACTTGGCTAATCGCCTTTGATTGTTGCACGCTGACATCACTGATACGCTCGACATTAGCCGTTACTTGTTGTGCATTTTCTACGACATTTTGTAATGTTATAGATGTTTTATCCATCATTTTACTACCGCTTTCGATCGATAGACTTGTCTTACGAATCAATTCACTGGTCAACTTACTAGCTTCTGTTGTTTTCGCTGAAAGATTACGAATTTCTGCCGCAACCACTGAGAAACCTTTCCCTGCTTCTCCTGCTCTGGCAGCCTCAACCGCAGCATTTAAAGCTAATAAATTGGTTTGGAATGCAATATCTTCAATTTCTTTTACGATCATTGTGATATTGCTGGAATTTTCATTAATTTCATGATTTGCCTTTAACATATTTTCCATTTGTTCATGACTTTCCATGATCTGATTCTTCAAATTATTCGCATATTCACTAACAACGATAGCATCATCAGCATTGCTTTTTACACTTTGTGATAATTCATTGATATTGGCAGCCAATTCCTGAATAGAGCCTGCTTGATCACTGGCTCCTTGAGAAAGAATTTGTGCCCCATTCGATACTTGCTGAGCACCCCCAGATACTAATTCAGCACTGGTGCTGATTTTCATAATGGCATTGCTTAACAGCTCTGATATCTCATCCAAAGCCGTACCAAGTTCAATAAAGTTCCCTTTGAATTTAACATTACTGCGATAATTTAATTTGCCATTGCCCAGCATTCGCATACTTTTGGCAATCTCATCACTATAATACGATAAAGTTTTCACTGTTTCTCGCATGCTGTCAGCCAATTCGCCAAGTTCATTTCCACTTTCATATTGTATCTCTGTTCTTAAATTGCCTTCTGATAATTCGCGTGCTGCTTTCTTTATTTCAATGATTGGATGGGAGATATTACGGTATACCCAAATCCACATGGCAATAAGGAAGATCACCATGATAACTGAAGTAAGAGCGATAAAGATCATCATTCTCGAAATGGTTGATTTTCCATCACTATAGGCTTGAGCAGCATCTTTTTTCACTTTCGCCTCTAAACTTGATAATTCATTTCGCATTTTTATGGAACTAGCTTCATATTTATTCTGATAAAGCTTTGATGCTTCATCATATTTTTCCTGTTCAATTAAATCTAAAACCTTATCTCGATTATTTTTTAATTCATTTAATGCCGATGTTAACTTACTGACTTCTGCATCCGAAACTAAGGCATCATCCATCATGTCCATCTGCCCTAAATTTTCTTCAACAACCGCAACACTTTCCATAATTTCTTTCTTTAATGCGGCCTGTTCTTCTTTGTCGTGATATGTCAAAGATTTGGTTACGGCAAGCACCATTTCCATATTCTTAATGCGGGTAGACATACTTGCCTTTACCACTTCAAATGATTTTTCATAAAAATCTGTATAATTATCGGAAATCGTTGCCGCACTATATAAAGCTGTAACAATAATACTCAAAAACATGATTACAGTGATACCAAATGTCAGAATCAGTTGTTTTGATATTTTCATACTTCTTAACTTTTGCATTTGTCATCCTCCTAGATATGATATATAAAATCTCGTTTTGTCTCAATATACACACTTCCATCATCTAAATGAAAGTGCAATGTTCTTCCAAAGGTATCCCCGACATCCGCAGCCACAACAGGTATATGCAGCTGCATCAGTACATCATAGGCCATTTTGATGTTTCGATGACCGATATCATCTTCATGCTGTTGATTCTTTCCCTGAAACAAGCTTGCTCCCCCTATCAGTTTCGCAATCAAAGGCTGGTGACTTTCAGAAATAGATGTCACTTGATCATATAGCTGCTGGATACCGACATCCACATAACAACTACGCTCATCCTTTGTGCATTTAGGTAACAGACATTCTACAAAACCGCCACAACGGTCATAGGAATCATATAGGCAAATACCTAAAGAAGAGCCAAGTGCTTTAGCAGTGATGATACTATTACGATCACCAACTACGATTTCTCCGGCTTTTGCCAAGATTTCTTTCATCTACTCACCTCCAATGATGCGCATAGCTTATCAACACTGTTTCCCTTAACAAGAAAAATCAGCTCATTAGGTGTTTCACAGGATGACACCCAGAAACTTCGGGAAATGCGAAGCGCCTGATGTTGATCCTGTACGGCCATTGTTAAGACTTCATTCAAGATGGAGCCCTTCATATCCATGGTAATGCTTGGCTGCTGAATGCGGATAGCATATTTTAAATACGAGGCAATTCCTTCCATAAACGCACTCGCCATAATGCTAGCTGTTTCCTCTAACATTTTTAATTCCTGTTCTTGGAGTTGATATGCACACACATCCCGTTGCATCACCTTTTTTAAATAGGTTTGGGCAAAGGTCTGATTGAGTAAAAACAACAACATTCCTTCCATATCACCGTCAAATGGCAATAGAATACTGATCATATGTTCTTCCACTCTTAGATCATTTGTTTTTAAATCCAATTGTGTCATTTTATCCACTTTGCTAACTGATAAATATACCTGTGTATCCATCAGCAAGGCAAGAGATGCTGCGGCATTACCACCGCTGATATTTCCAAACTCTTTCAAAGTTTCTAAAAGATAACTGTTGTTTTCCACTTTCTCACCCCTTTTCTTATGCAAAGTATTTACACTTTTCGATAAATGGAATGCCCACAATATTCCATATCCTGAGGTATCTCCATCAAAACTTCCGCATGCCCTAACACAAGGTATCCATGCACTGCCAAATTCTTGCATAAATTTCTTACTGTCTGCCGTCTAGCTGCCTCATCAAAATAAATCATGACATTTCGACACATGATCATCTGATATTTCACTGTGTGAAAAGGTTCTAAGACATTATGGAATTGAAAACTCACCTGCGCCTGCAATTTCGGCGATATCGTGAAGTTTTCATTGTTTTCATCCATATGCAAATAACGTTTTTGCCAGCTTTCCGGTATTTCTTTTAATGCCCTGATAGGGTAAGTAGCATTTCTTGCTTCTTGTAATACCGCATTGTTAATATCACAACCAACCATCGCAATTGAAGGCAATACATGCAACAAGCGATATTCTTCTAGCATCATCAATAAGGTATAACATTCTTGCCCACTGGAACACCCCGCCACTAAAATGCGTAACTCATTAAGATCTTTATCCAAATTGGGCAAAACATCTGTTTCAATATAGTGATAATGCGCCATCTCCCGACAGAAATACGTATAATTCGTCGTCAGCTGATTGATCATCGTATATTGCAATTCTTTGCTTTTATCCTTGACCATTGCATCTAAAAATTCTTGAAATGAATGCATACCGCGCTTTTTTACTTCTGCTATCATGCGATATTCTATTAATACACGTTTCTTCTTAAGATCAATTCCATAGTTCTCCTGCATTACACGGCAGAAATTTTCAAATTCTTTATCCGTCATCTGAATCATAACAACTCATCCTCTTTTGTAATAGTATATCTTCAATCAAATAAATCTCTTTTTCCTTTTTATATGCCCAAGTATCCTTCAGTGTTGTTGAAGGCTGCCAACAAGTATCCGCTAGCTCCATTGGTTCCAATAATGTATCAACCATCAGGGCAATCGTAGAATTATTCATGATCATATAATATGTTGCCTTTGTTTCCGTATGGAAAAATAATGTTTCAATATCCAGAAGTGCATACCAGGCACCATCTTCATATAAGATTTGTTGACTATAACGTTTGGCCAACGGTATGGGGAATGTCTGATGATTTGACGCAACAATTTTATACACATATTCTTGAGAAATCGCATATTCATGAGAAGCACAGGAAAAATGTAAATAGGTGCCCATATCACAACTCCTCCATTTCAAACGGTGTCCACAAAATGTTATCCAATTCTTCCATTGGTAACGGTTTTGAGAAATAAAAGCCTTGTGCTTCCTCACAACCGATTTCTTGTAAGAAGCGAATATGTTCAATCGTTTCAATGCCTTCGCTGATGACATTGATATTTAACTGTTGGGCCATATGGATCACATTGGAAATAATAATTTTTTCCCGCTGATCCATTACCTTTTGGAAAAACTCTCGATCTAGCTTAATGATATCCACCGGCAGCTTTTTCAAAATGCTTAAAGACGAAAAACCGGTACCGAAATCATCCATAGACAATTTAAAACCTGCCTGTTTTAACGCAATGGCTTTTTTCATGACATCATCGATATCCTCCAGCATGACACTTTCTGTTATTTCTAATTCAATCAAGTTACGGGGAATATCAAAATATTGACAAACATTGACAATTTTATTAACGATATCAGGATCACGCAAATGAACCCCTGATATATTGACGGCAATGGACAAAGGCTCAATACCTGCATCGATCCATGTATTGATTTGCATGCAGGCCTGTTTTAATACAAACATATCTAATTCGTCAATATACCCATGTTTTTCAAAAAGCGATATGAATGTATCTGGACCAATAATTTCATTACCGCGTTTCCAGCGTATCAAAGCCTCTAAGCCATAACAGCGACGTGTTGGAATGTGCACCTTTGGCTGATAATACACAATAAATTCATTGTTGTGAAAAGCCGCAATAATGTCTTGAATGAAATGATGTTCCTTGCGATGACTTGCTTCGTCTGCATCGTCAAAGAAGGCATAACTGCTCTTATGATACATCTTTATTTTTTTTCGTGCACTGTTCGCATGATCAATCATGCTTGGCAATGGCATGTTTTTCTCCTTGATCATATAGACGCCAATCATGCAAATAATCGGAAAAGCCAAATTTTGTGTATCCGCCATACGTTCCATGCGCCGGATAATATCCTCAATTCGCTGTTGTAGCTCAGCTTGTGATTCATAATGTAATAAAACAACAAAGATATCCGCATTCATACGTGCAAAGCTTTCATGTGATTCCATGATCTGACGTAAAATCTGCGCCATCGCTACAAGAATGCGATTGCCATATGTATATCCATAATCGGTATTAATCATTTTAAAGTTCTTAATATCCAATGTTAACAAGGCCATTGCTTCCCCATATACTTGAAGATCCTCAGTTACCTGCTGTTTAAAGCGATCCAATTTCCACGCATCCGTCAAATGATCGTATTGGGATAAGGCTTCACTTTCTTTTTCTAGTCGTTCCTGCTGCAATGCCATAGATAGAATATGTGACAGATAATGAAAGGTTGCCATTTGCTGAGATGTCCACATGCGCACATTTTCTAAGTCTAATAAAGTCAAATAACCGATATAAGCACCATGCTCCACCAGCATATGTTGCATCAATGAATGGACACCACGTAAACGTTGGCGCTCTTCCATAAAAACATCATATTGTTTCAATTCTTCCATGCGATTACATACGATCATCCCATTTTCATCAAAGACTTCTTGATATCGTTCTCCGATAAATGAACTCATTTTCTTTAAATTATCATTCATCACTAAAGACTTTTTTAAAATATGTTCATGTGAGATATGGAATTCACGGTTTCGATCATCTCGCGTCATGATATATACATGGTGTACCTTAAAATAAGCACAGATATGATCTATCACCTGATCAATGCCTTTCTGCATGGTATCATTTTGATATAATATTTCTAACATCTGAAAAATAAAGAAAGCATCTACATCCTTTTGCGATATTTTAAAAGGAGTTATCTCATGAGGATATGGCTTTGTATCTTCATAACGTTCACTTACTTCACCAATATACAGATGCAAATCGTGTGCCCTTGCATACCGCATCGATCCTTCTGCCTTTTCCAACATTTCTTCAAAGGAGCTTTTGCTGTCTGTATAACACACTCCGCAAGTTACCTGCATATCTTTATAAATCTGATTCTTATTTAATAAATGCTCATAATACTGCAATTTTGATAATACCTGTTCTTTATCAAGATAGCCTGGATGGTAAAGAAAGAAGGTCGCATTTCCCACACGTGCGATACACGTCGGATAGGGAAACGCTGCATGTAACAAAAAACCACACAGGCGAAGATCCTCCTTCACTCTTGTGAACGCCATTTTCGTAAAATGATGATGTAATAGAAACAGTGTATCCTGAATTGCATCTGCTTTCCCATATTTAGCAATTTCTTTTTTTACAGCAACAATATTAAGGGTTCTTGTCAATGCATCAATCTTGCTGTTTTCTGCACTATGTTTCATAGGCTCACACTTTCTTGTACATCGTGAAATAATTTTTCCACATCTATAACATAACCGACTTCATGTTCGGCATAGCAAACACAACCACCAAGAAAGCTGTTTTCCTTCGTTCTTACATATTTGGGCAAAGCATGAATTGGTGATGTCAGAGTAATTACATCTCCTACGTTATGAACACGTAACACCATTTGTTGATCATGCTGTTTTAAAACACAACAAATCAATTCTTCTTCTGCAGGTTCTTGTAAGAGCGCAGAAAAAGAATACATACGGATGATTTGATCCTGTAAGTAGTAATTACCATCATGATCCTTTCGTAATTGTAAGTCTTTTTCAATTGCAGCCATGTTTAGACTGTGTAAAGGCAGTAAAAACGTATACGTGTGACTGAACAACTGTACATAGACTTCCGTATTTTCTTTCATAACGATTGTTTACCCCTTATATAACCTACAACATAGGTTTCTATATGATATTATTTTATCACAAATATGTCACTTTTTTTATTTTATTATCAATTATCGCAATTTTCATTCGTAAAATATAACTTTTTATCTATATTTTCGTCTACATCTTATAAAAAAACATCTTATTTGCTTTGGCCATCCTTAAAATCTTATGTTTACCTATGAAATACAATGGTTATAATTCAATAAAATTTTCTCTTATCTATTCGTGTAGTATTTCATTATATGGTATACCAACTTTTCTGAATAGCGTCTTTCTAACCTTACTAAATATGAATCATAGTATGAATCTCTTGTGTCACCCATACAAAAAAAAAGATTTTCAGAAGTAATCCTATTTCTAAAAATCTTTTTAAATCACTTAAATAATTAACGTCTTTTTTCCATTTCTTCTAATTGTTTTTCAACAATTGCATACTGTGCTTTATAGCCTTCTAACTTTTCCTTTTCCGCATTCACTTTGGCCTCAGGCGCTTTATTCACAAAGTTTGGATTGCTCAGCATACCTTCTCCACGTTTGATTTCTCCTTGCAAACGTTTCACTTCTTTGCTTAGTTTAGCAATCTCTTCTTCTACATTGATAATAGCTGCCAAAGGTACATTCAAGGTACCATGCAAGATTGGACGAACTGCCATTTCTTCATCTTTGGCATTGTCTATCCAGGTCGCATGACACATCTTCTGTAAGATGGCATTTCTGTTTGCATCACTTGGCATGAGCACATCGTGTTCATCCTTAATGATAACTTCAATATCCATACTTGGTTTCAGATTGTAATCTACCTTAATAGCACGTACTGCTTCAATCATCGTCAGCAGCTGTTTTACCGCTACCATTTCGTCTTCACTCATGGTAACATCCACTTTAGTTGGCCAGCATTCCAAATTGATGCTTGCTTTTTCATGTGGCAGGCTTAAATAGATTTCTTCACTTACAAATGGCATGAATGGATGTAACATACGTACGATACCACGTAAAACAATGACCAGCGTAGAACGTGCTGCTGTTACCACCGTTGCATCTGCACTCTGTAAACCAGCTTTGGATAATTCAATATACCAGGAACAGAAATCATCCCATACAAAATTGTACAATTCATTACCCACTAACGCAAACTCATATTTTTCCATGTTTTCCGTAACATTTTCCAATACTTCATTAAAGCGTTTTAAAATCCATTTATCAATCATTGACGCATTGCTTACATCGATATCCTCCAAATGGAACGCATCTCCCAACTGCATCAGCGCAAAGCGACTGGCATTCCAAATCTTATTGATAAAGTTCCAGCTTGCTTCGACTTTTTCATCAGAGTAACGCAGATCCTGCCCCGGAGTAGAATTCGTCGTCAAGAAGAAACGCAATGCATCAACACCGAAATGATCAATGACATCCATTGGGTCAATACCATTACCTAGCGACTTGCTCATCTTTCTGCCTTGTGGATCACGTACAAGTCCATGAATCAATACATCCTTGAATGGACGATTCTTCATGCAGTAACGCGTCTGGAAAGCCATTCGGGCAACCCAGAAGAAAATAATGTCATAACCGGTTACTAACAGATCATTTGGGAAATATCGTGCCAGATCATCCGTATTTTCCGGCCAGCCTAAAGTTGAGAACGGCCATAAAGCACTGGAGAACCAAGTATCCAATACATCTTCATCCTGCTTCCAGTTTTCCTGATCCTGCGGATCTTCCATGCCTACATAAATTTCATTGGTTTCTTTATGATACCAGGCAGGAATGCGATGTCCCCACCACAGCTGACGAGAAATACACCAGTCTTCAATATTTTCCAACCATTGATGGAATGTCTTTTCAAAACGTTTTGGATAGAAATTGATACGCTGTTCCGCTATTTCCTGATTTTTTAATACTTCTTGCGCCAATGGTTTCATCTTAACAAACCATTGTTTTGATAAATATGGTTCTACGATTACTCCGGTACGCTCTGAATGTCCAACTTGATGCATATGCTTTTCGATATGATCAACGACACCGGCTGCTTCAAAATCTTCTACTAATGCTTTCCGACAAGCAAAGCGATCCATTCCTGCATACTTACCACACATATCATTCATCGTTCCATTTGGATGCATACAGATTGGCATAGAAAGATTGTATTTTTTCGCCAAGGCAAAGTCATTTGGATCATGCGCTGGCGTACATTTCATGACTGCTGTACCAAAGCTCATATCAATATAATCATCCGCCATGATTGGCAAAGCTTCGCCATTTGCCGGGTTGATGGCATGCAACCCAACGATGTCTTTATAACGCTCATCATCCGGATGAACAAAGATAGCCTGATCGGCAAACATCGTTTCCGGACGAGTTGTCGCAATGATTAATTCTTTTCCCGTTTCAACAACCTTGTATTTGAAATAATACATGGCACCTTCGATTTCTTTATGAATAACTTCAATATTAGATAAAGCTGTCATTGCTTCTGGATCCCAGTTGATAATACGCTCACCCTGATAGATCAAACCATCGTTATACAGATCCACAAATACTTTACGAACAGCATGACTTAACCCATCATCCAACGTAAAGCGCTCTCTTGTATAATCTAAGGACAAGCCCATCTTTGCCCATTGCTTACGAATCGTAGAAGCATATTCCTCTTTCCATTCCCAAGCTCTGTCTAAAAATTTTTCACGCCCGATATCATAACGGGAAATTCCTTCCCCTTTTAATCGTTCATCAACTTTTGCTTGTGTCGCAATACCGGCATGATCCATTCCCGGCAGCCACAGCATATCATAGCCTTGCAAACGTTTATAACGAGCAACAATATCTTGCAGCGTTGTATCCCAGGCATGACCTAAGTGCAGCTTCCCAGTTACATTAGGTGGTGGGATCACGATACAGAAAGGATCTTTTGTTTTATCTCCTGCTGTAAAATAGCCTTGTTCTACCCATGTCTTGTAGTGTTCTTGTTCAACTTTGTGATGATCATATTTCGCATCAAGTGTTTTGTTCATATAGCTTCCTCCATTCTTTTTTCAATATTGCATATAGCATCATATCGTGATAGATGCCATCACTTAACTTCGTTGCTTCTTTACATATTCCTTCTAGACGAAAACCTAAAGCTTCTAAAACCTTGGCACTTCGCTTATTTTCATACGCCACCATTGCGGTTATGCGTCGCAAGCCAAATTGTGTAAAGCCAACTTCCAGCAATGGAAGTAAAGCCTCCCTTATATAGCCATGACCCCAATACTCTGGATGTAAGACATAAGCAAGCTGTGCCGTATCATCCTCCAATGCATGGAAACACACATGACCGATGACCTTTCCCCTTTGTTTATCAAGCACGCACCAAGCTTGCGGTTCTCCTCGGCGTTCATAAGGCAAATAAAACGCTTTAAGAATGTGCAATGTATGTTCTACATCAGGATGTGGGGGAAAGGTAAGAAATTGCGTTACGCAAGCCTGCCGATAATAGTCATAAATATCACAGGCATCCGCTTCCTCCATACCACGCAGATACAGACGAGAGGTTTCTTTTTCTGGCATTGACAATTGCATATGCTCATCTCCCTCCATAAAAAAAACGTCCTGTATAAGGACGTGATGAACGTGGTACCACCTTACTTCGCATACTTTTATATGCCTCTACAGCACGAATAACGATGTGCCAACCCGAATATTCCTACTGCACTTTTCAGAATATCAACTCCAAGACTACCTTCCATGTATCCTCATGCTTTCTTACACCATCCAAAAGCTCTCTGTATTTCCGATAACATGTACTCCTTCTCTTCAGCGTATGTACACTTATTATAAACAAAACTTTTCTGCATTTCAACCGTTTTTTTATAATCAATCTGATAATCTTGTGGATTTATTTTTCAAGTACCGCACTTCTTGTACGACTGCTATCATTATTTCAATCTCATCTGATTTCATCACAATGTTGTCTGTCAGTCTTGCGTATTCTTTCAGACTTCATATGCCTATTCACCATATCTATTCTTGTAAGATATACCAAATATTTGTTGATAATGGTTGCAATCTTTGGGAATTCATTTTCAAGGTCAGAAACAGGACGAATTTGTATCATGTTCAAGCACCCCTTAAAAGGAAAAAGATGATTCCAAATAGAATCATCATGGTAAGATTACTAAAGTTTTGGCCTCAATCGTTTTATTATGATTACATGCACGTAAATCAGCTTCTTTCACCTCATAACGATTGGCAATACTGGCATACGTATCATTGGGTTTTGCGACAATCATGCGATAAGAAGTATACGTGGTATCGGCATCCTCAAATAAATCTTCAAATTCATCAACCGTCGTTTTTTCCGTTTCCGGTTGTTCATTTTCTGGAGTAGTGATAATCTCTTGTGCTTCTTCTTCATCTTGCTTATTGCTGTTCGATGTATCCGGTACTGGTGTTTGTTCTCGTTGTGGAATTGGTGTTGTCGTTACCGGCTGTGGTGTAATTTTTTTCTGTGGTTTCTCTGTTTCTTCTTTTAAGCCGCTAATGTTCATGAGTATTGTTACAAGTATCCCATTTTCATCCATCTCCCCTTCGCATGCTTCCACCTGCATAGCAAAAGGCATTGTGCCCAACTTTTCTCTAGGGGCTAATACATCCATTTGCAATTCTTCTTCAAAAGGTATTATATTGCCATCCATTGTTTCATAACTACCTTGAATATGCAGCGGCCCGGTTGCCCGAATACCATCTTCATCTTGATCATATTGCAGCTGTTCTTTTGCCTGCAGTGTATGCAAACGCTTTATTTCATCTGCATAAAACAGATGCTTTTCAATCTTCATTGTTTTCATTGTCAAATCCTCCTATCACTATGTATGCATCTTTTTCTCTAAATATGCCCATGTGAAAATAAAAACAACTTTCTTCTCTGTACTTTATCTTTTCTATGATAAAATAAATACAACAATAAAAAATAAGGAGTAAAGAATTATGATAAAAATTGAACGTTGCAGCGTTATGAATTTTGAAAACGCCATTCGCGGAGCTCGTAATCCGATGAATAGCTGGAATCGCATGGATTCCTATTATGATGATGAAGGAAACTTTGTGATGGGGCCTAATGATTTATCTTTAGCACAGCGTTTAGCAAAGGCTGGCAGTGACCATCGTAAATTTATTCGCCAGATTTTTGTTTCCGTAGATTTTACCGCACCAATGTACTGGTGGAAAGAATATGACACCTATAAAGTAGCAACGGTTGCCAATTCAACAAGCACCATGCATAAAATTGCCAGTAAGCCTTTTACATTAGATGACTTCTCTTATGAGCATATGAATGAAAAAGCCTTAGCATCTTTGAAAGCAGTCATAGCGGTATTGGAAGAGTTGCGCTTGGAATATTTAGAAACAAAAGATAAAACTGTCTGGTATAGCATGATTCAACTATTGCCAACCAGCTACCACCAACTGCGTACCTGTACCTTGAATTATGAAACGTTAATGAATATATATTATGCCAGAAGAAATCACAAACTGGATGAATGGCATGTTGTATGTGATTGGATTGCTTCTTTACCTTATGCAAAAGAATTGATCTTAGCTGTGGAACAAAAAGAACAATAAACAATAAAAAGGCGAACTTCTCGCCTTTTTATGTGCTTTCATATTTATTTACTACCATTATGTCATGCTCACTGTCTGATCAGATTATGCAAACGTAATGACATGTTTTAAACCAACGGCATGTGCTGCCTTATCCATCGCCTCCATGAAATCATCGATGGGATATGTTGCGGATATGATGCTGTTCAAAGGGATACGTTTATCGTTTACCAATTTGCTGCAAAGTCGATAATCCATGACACTTTGTCTGGTACAGCCATAAATGCTCAATTGCTTGTAATGTACAAGATTCGTATTTAATGATACATTTTCGCGATCTTTAGGAAGACCGCCAAAAAATAACAGCTGCCCATTCATATTCATATACTGCAAGGATTGTGTTTGTGCTGTTGGTGCCGGAGCTGCAATGATGCATACATCTACACCCTTTCCCGTACGCTTGCGTATCTCCTCTTGTAAATCACCTTCCACCAGAATCAAATCAGGAAAGAGTTTCTTCGCCTGTTCCATCCGTTCACGACTGAGATCATTCATGAACACCTTGGCAGCACCAAACAATTTTGCCACCATGATATGCATGATTCCAATCGGTCCAGCGCCGATAATCAAAACATCTTTTCCCGGTGTCATATGCAGACGCTTTTGCCCATTATACACACAACTTAAAGGCTCCACCAAAGCAGCTTCCGCAAAGGAAATCGCATCCTGTAATACCGTGATATTTCCTTGTTGAATGGCGGTTGCCGGAATTTTTACATATTCGGCAAACCCACCATTCATATTAATACCAAAGGCTTGGTAATGCTCACACAGATGTGTTTCACCACTCACACAATGATCACAAGTGCCACATCCCATATTGGGCGCAACAGCTACTCGCTGCCCTACTTCATACGCCGTGACTTGTTTACCGATTTTCTCAATGACCCCGGCAAATTCATGGCCGATAATCAAAGGATGTTCTTTAGACACATGTTGATAACCATTCTTATACATCCGAACATCACTGCCACAAATACTTGCGGCTTTCACCTTTAATAGGATTTCATCATCCCCTATTTCCGGCAGCGGAACTTCTTCTACGCTAATGTCTAGCTTTCCTTTTAATAATGCAGCTTTCATTTTTACTCTCCTATTCTGATTGGTCGTTTTTCAAGTAACGAACGCAATCCTTCACGTACCAGAATCAATGCCATTTTACCATCATGTCCACTAACTCTAGGGGTATCATCTTCACGTATGCAACGAATAAAATCTCTTGCTTCATTAATATAAGCATCTTTAAATAACTTTGTCCAGGAAGGCATGACTTCAGCATGCATGCACTTATCATGAGTGGCGATGCTCACATTGTTGTTTTTCTGTGAACCTACCAATACATTGCCACATGTACCTAATATCTCCGCTCTGGCATCATAGCCATACTGTACATATTGTGCTCCATCAATCATGCCGATAATGCCATTTTCAAATTCCAATAATACAGCCACGGTATCATAATAGTCTGGATATTCTGCTTTTTTTTCGCAGGAGCGAAAATTTCTTCCAATTGCATGGATACTTTTTACTTCGCTGTCGGCATACCAGCGCAACGTATCGAAATCATGGCTGTTAACTTCTCCGATAGGTCCACTGCTTTTTGCTATATCATACATCCATTCTTTGGGCTCACTTGGTCCATGGGTCAGTGATTTAATCATTGTCACTTCACCGATCCTACCAGATGTAATGACTTCTTTTGCTTTCTGAAAGCTCTCATCATAACGCCGCATAAATCCTACTTGTAGCTTTACATGATGTTGTTTACAAGCTGCTATCATCTCATCACATTCTTCCGCTGAAATCGCCATCGGTTTTTCGCAGAACACGTGTTTGCCAGCAGAAGCTGCCGCCAGCACGATTTCTTTATGAGTACCTGTTGGTGTCACCACAATGACCGCATCTATCTCTTTATTCTGTAGTGCCACTTGATAATCCGCATACGTATAAGCAACATGAAGTTCTTCTTGGGCTTTTTTTAAATTTTCTTCACAGGGATCACATATTGCCAACAAACGTGCTCCCACGACGTTTCCCATATAGCTGCGGGCATGGATCATGCCTGCTCTTCCTGTTCCTATTAAACAGACGTTTAGACAATCTTTCATATTATTTTTCCTTCTTCCATAAAGATACCAGCAAGGCGGATACAACCGTACCAACAGCTAATGCCAATACCATCATAAAGACATTGGATGTAGCACCGGGAATTAACAAGACAAAGAATCCTCCATGTGGTACAGCAAGGCCACAATTGAAAACCATCGATAATGCCCCGGTAATCGCAGAACCTACCGTAACAGAGGCAAGAACACGAATTGGATCAGCTACCGCAAAGGGAATCGCTCCTTCGGATATAAAGGATAGACCAAGAATCCATGCTGTTTTTCCTGATTCACGCTCATCGCGTGTATATTTTTTCTTTGCCAACACTGTGGAAGATAAGGCCATAGCAAGTGGAGGTACCATACCAGATAACATTACCGCTGCCATTACCGGACTTGTCTGTCCTTGCGTTAAGGCTGTTAAAGATGCTACACCAAAGAAATATGCTGCTTTTCCAATAGGGCCGGCAAGGTCAATTGCCATCATGGCACCAAGAATAACCCCTAATACAACGGAGCTAGCACCACTCATGCTTGTCAGCCAAGATGTCAAGGTTTCATTCAACCAAGTAAGTGGTTTTCCTACGACAAAGACCATTAAGAAACCGGTAATGATACAGGATAGTACCGGAATGATCAAGACCGGCATCAGACCTTCAAATTTCTCTGGTAATTTTACAAAGGCTTTTTTAACACCTAAAACCGAGTAACCTGCAATAAAGCCTCCTAGCAATGCTCCTAAAAAGCCAGACCCGGAAGAAGATGCCAACATACCGGCAACCATGCCTGGTACAAGTCCTGGACGATCAGAAATAGAGAAAGCCACATAACCGCCAAGTGCTGCCCACATCAATCCCATGGCAGTACCACCGATGGTCTTAAAGGCTTCGGCAATTGCTCCTTCTGAATTAATACCACCAAATGCAAAAGATAATGCAGTCATGATACCACCGGCTACAACAAATGGAATCATATAAGATACACCTGTCATCAAATGAGCGTAAATACCTTTAAAGTTGTTATTACTTTCTTTTTCAACCTTTATGGTTTCTGTTTGTTTAGCACCTCCATAGATAGGAGCTTGCAAAGAATCCTTTAAAACCTGTTGTCCATTTTTGATGGCATCATTGACATCTACTTCATATAAGCGTTTTCCATGGAAACGATCTTTGTTTACAGATGTGCTTGCCGCTATGACAACAGCATCTGCAGCCTCAATATCTTCTTGAGTTAATACATTTTTAGCCCCCACCGACCCCTGCGTTTCAACCTTGATGTTCCATCCGATATCTTTTGCGGCTATTTCTAATGCCTCAGCTGCCATATATGTATGGGCAATTCCGGTTGAACATGATGTAATCGCAATCAGTTTCATAATATCTTCTCCTTTTTCATCTACGATGTTTATTATTCGATAGCTTGATAAAATGTATCTATATCATTTGCCTGTAACAATGCCTCTTGAACTTCCTGATGCATGAGCTTACGCGCCAATGTACTGAGCATATCCAAATGCGTTTCATCTTCATGTTCCGGTATAGCGAGCATGAATACACAATAGACAGGCTTTTCATCAAGTGAATTCCAGGTAATACCCGTTTCACTCTTGCCAAAGGCAATACAGGCATGGGGTACAGTAGCCGATTTCCCGTGCGGTATAGCAATTCCACCTCCTATCCCGGTCGTATATTCCAATTCTCTTTCTTCTACTGCTTTCAGATAAAGTGATAAATTCTTCACTTTCCCTGCTTGATATAGTAGTTCTGCCATTTCCTTTAATGCGGCTTCTTTCTTATCAGCTTGGAGTTGGAAAGTTACACAATCCTTACTGATATATTCTTGTATATTCATCATTGATCTCCTTATTTTTCTGCCAGTTCATCGCATATTTTTATGCCTGAGGAAGTACCTAGACGAGTTGCTCCTGCTTCTATCATGGCTAGTGCAGTTTTCAGATCGCGGATACCACCGGCTGCTTTTACTTGTACCTTATCACCGGCATATTGTTTCATGAGCCTTACATGGGCAATTGTTGCACCAGCACTGCCAAAGCCGGTTGATGTTTTCACAAAATCAGGTTCTTCTTCTTTTGCAATTTTCGCAAGCTCGATGATTTCATCTTCCTCTAAATAACAGGTTTCAAAAATCACTTTGCAACAAACCCCATGTTTGCGAGCAATTCCTACTAAACATTCCATTTCTTTGCGAAGGTAGGCATAATCATGTTCTTTTACTTTGCCGATATTGCATACATAATCAAATTCCTGACATCCATGGCCAATGGCATCTTCAACTTCGGCCGCTTTTACAGCAATCGTGGTTTGCCCTAATGGAAAACCAATAGCAGCTCCACATAATACCGAAGAATTTTCCAACATCTTACGACACATCGCAACTGGATAGGAATTGATTGCTACAGATTTAAACCCATAAGCTTTCGCTTCCTCGCATAGCTGTTGGAAATCTTCTTTTGTCGCATAAGCTTTTAAGTTTGTGTGATCCACCATACCCGCTAATTCTTTTCTTGTTATTTTCATTTAATTCCTCCTATTTTCATTTACTTTCGTTTTACAGGTTCATTATAGCCCTATATTTTTGTTTTGTAAATATATTTATTTACTTTTATTTTTATTTATTTTCGTTTGCTTACTTTTCTATAATCTGCTAAAATATACATAAGGGAAGTGAAATTATGCAGAAGAACCCAAATCCGCTTTTTGCGGAAGAGCGAAAACGCAAAATTATGAATTTCATTAAAACAAACACCCGTTGCAGTGTGAGTGAGCTAGCAAAATTATTTGATATCACCCCTGCAACGATACGCAGTGATCTAAGGGAACTAGAAAAAAACGGCAGTATCATCCGTACACATGGAGGAGCTGTTTTACGTAACAAGATTGAACAGGAAGAAGTATTAGATAATCGCAAAAATGATGATAAGAAGATGAAAATAGCCCAAAGCGCAATTGCTTATGTTCATGATGGTGATACCCTCGCCTTAGATACCGGAACGACAGCCTTGGCATTTGCGAATGCCTTGATTCAATCATCAAAAAAAAATCTGAAGATCATTACTTCAGATTTGATGTTGTTGCATACATTTGAAAAACGTCAGGACTTTGAAATCATATCCATTGGTGGCGAAATTCGTCATGGTTTCCATTTTGCCTGTGGCGATATTGCCATTCGTATGTTGAGCGCTTTCCATGTCGATAAATTTTTCCTTACAACTTCTGCCATTGATCTGGTACAGGGATTGACAACACCGAATGCTGGAACGGCTCATCTAAAAGCAAAGATGATGGCCATTGCCAATGAAACCATCTTACTGGTAGATTCTACGAAATTCAACAAAGTCTGTTTTTGTAAATTCGCTGATTTATCACAGCTTTCACGCATCATTGTCGATGATGCCATCGAACATGAGCAACAAGAGCATTTGCGTAAAACCATTCAAGAGGTTATCTTGGCCTAATATATAATTTCTAAAGCAGGAATTCCCTGCTTTTCTTTTGCTAATTTAAAAGATATCTAAAACTTTAGGGGTCTTAGATTTTAGTTCGTTTTCTTCATTCCCTAAAGTTGCCCCCTAAATTTCTAGCAAAGACCCCTAAAAAATTAGTTACCCAATTCATAAAAGAAAAGACGTGCATTACACACGTCTTAAGATTCAAAGATAGGAATGAGATACTCCCATACCGCCTCCATTCCCGTCTTTTTTTCAGCGGAGAATGGAAATAATGGCTCATGATCATTCAATTGCAATTCTTTACGAATCATCTTTAATTGATTTTTTAATTTGGTTGATGGCAGCTTATCTGTTTTCGTCGCAACAACAGCTACCGGAATTTCATAATATCGTGCAAATTCAAGCATGGTGATATCATCCTCTGTTGGTTTATGCCTTGCGTCCACAAGGATGACTAACCCTTTTTTCTGTTTTCTTTCGGCAAAATAATCTTCCATCATTTCGCCAAATTTTAGCAGCTGTGCTTTTGATATATTAGCATAACCATAGCCTGGTACATCGACAAACATGTATTTATCATCTAGGTTAAAGAAGTTTAAAAGTCTTGTTTTCCCCGGTGTATTTCCTACATAGGCAAGTTTTTTTCTTCCACACATCGTATTGATAAAGCTGCTTTTACCAACATTGCTGCGTCCTGCTAATACGATTTCCGGTAAATCGGTTTCCGGCCAAGATTTTTTATCGGGAGCAGATATAACTAGCTCTGCTTTCTGAAAAGTGATCATTTACTTTACCAAAGCTGCATCTAGTACCTGTGAAACACGTTCCACTGGGATAAAGCTTACGGTTTCCTTAACAGCAGCAGGTACATCATCAAGATCCTTCACATTCGCTTTTGGAATAACTACGGTTGTGATACCACAGCGATGAGCAGCCATCGATTTCTCTTTTAAACCACCGATTGGCAAAACATGACCACGTAAGGTAACTTCACCCGTCATAGCTAAATTCGCTTTTACCGGCGTGTTGCTTAGACTGGATACAAGCGCTGTTGTCAAAGTAACCCCTGCACTTGGTCCATCTTTTGGTACGGCTCCTTCTGGAACATGGATATGAATATCGTTATTTTCAAAGAAGTCTGGTTTGATCTTATACTTTTTAGCATTGGCACGCACATAATCATATGCAATCGTTGCCGATTCTTTCATCACATCACCAAGCTGTCCGGTAATTACCAACTTCCCTTTACCTTCGAAATGATTTACTTCAATCTGTAACACATCACCGCCAAAGGCTGTATACGCAAGCCCTGTCACAGTTCCTACCTGATCCTTTGTTTCACGCTTGCCGTATTCAAATTTTTCATTGCCTAACCATTCATGGATGAGTTTTTTTGTAACCTTGATCGAACGTTTTTTATCCTTAAGAATAGCCAAAACGCTCTTCCGGCATACAGTGGCAATCGTTCTTTCTAACTGACGCACACCACTTTCACGCGTATAATAACGAATCAGATAGCTGATCATATCATCGTCTATTTTCAGCTGGCTGTTCTTTAAACCATTTTCTTTAATCTGCTTTGGTACTAAATGACGTTTCGCAATCTCAATTTTCTCTAATTCCGTATAAGAGGAAAGTTCGATAATTTCTAAACGATCGCGTAAAGCGTTTGGAATATTTTCCAAGTAGTTTGCTGTTGCGATAAATAAAACCTTACTCAAATCATATGGTTCTTCAATGTAATGATCTGAAAACATCGCATTTTGTTCAGGATCCAATACTTCCAACATTGCACTGGCAGGATCTCCTTTATAATCACTTGCCATCTTATCGATTTCATCGATCAAAAAGACAGGATTGATCGTTCCGGCTTTTTTCATCGCTTGAATGAAACGTCCCGGCATACTACCTAAATACGTTCTGCGATGACCGCGAATTTCAGATTCATCTTTAACACCGCCAAGTGAAATTTTTACAAATTTACGATCTAATGCACGCGCAACAGATTTGGCCAAAGATGTTTTACCAACTCCTGGAGGACCAACTAAACAAATAATTGGAGCTTTCAAAGAATTCGTCATCTGTTTCACCGCTAAATATTCTAAGATACGTTCTTTGACTTTTTCTAAGCCATAGTGATCTGCATCTAAGACATCACTGGCAGCTTGCAAATCTTCATTATCTTTGCTTTCCTGCCACCAAGGAAGATCCATCATCCAGTCAATATAAGTTTTGATGACCCCGGTCTCCCCACTGGCTGCTGGCAACATTTCATAACGGCTTAGCTCTTCTTTAATTTTTTCTTTAATGCTTTCCGGATATGGGTTCTCATCTAAACGACGACGAATTTCATCCGCATCCTTATCACTGTCAGGGACATCACCTAACTCTTCTTTAATCGCCCGCATCTTTTCACGCAAATAGTATTCTTTCTGGCTTTCTTCAATACGTGATTTCACTTTATCATTGATCTTATTTTCAATCTGAGAAAGCTCTTTCTCACTTTCGATTTCCTGTAAGATCAAAAACAGACGGTCATTGACACCTGTTGTTTCCAATAATTCTTGGCGTTTTTCCAATGTAAAAGGAAACAATTGTGATATCTGATCCGCTAGCTGAGGAGCACTGACCCCTTTTGCCAACTCATTAATCATCTCTTTCGGAATGCTTTGCGAAATTGCTTCAATCTCTTCAAACTGTTTTGCAATTTTGCGAATTAAAGCTACTTCTTCCATCGCATCCTGTGTTACATCATACATAACCTCAGCAGATGTGCTCATCATCTCATCGTCATTGATGATCGTATGAATCTTTACACGCTGAAGCCCTTTAAATTTTACTCGCAGATAGCCATCCATACGACGGATATGGCGAATTTGACACAATGTACCAAAGGAATATAAGTCATCAATGTCTGGTGAATCCATCGCTAAGTCTTTCTGCGCTACCAGAACCACCTGACTCTCAAACTTTTCCTGAGCCTCTTCTACAGCACACGTAGATTTGTCTCGTCCTACATCAATGATTACTTCTTGATTTGGGAAGACAATTACACCGCGCGTACAAACCAAAGGCAGTCGTACAATTGGATTAGCATCGTTTTCACTCATTTGTCTACACTCCTTTCATAAGCCAAAAAAGACGCGGATGCGTCTTTTACGCGGCTTTACTTACCAGCTGTCTCTTTCAATAATTCAAGAGCTTTGCGAATACGCAGATCATACGCAATCGCATCTTTGCTAATCAGCTGTTTCACCTGTTCTAATGGCATGTTGTAAGTAGTTGCAACTGTTTCCAGTTCTTTTTCTACTTCTTCATCGCTGATTTCCATTTTTTCTTCAGCAGCAATTGCCTCTAGAACTAAACGCACTTTTACTTTGTTGTATGCGTCTTTGCCCATTTCTTCACGAATCATTTCATCTGTTTGTCCAGTTACCTGTTTGAACTGATCCAAGCTGAATCCCTGAGACTGTAAACGCTGTGCAAATTCATTTACCAAAGTATCCGTTTCTTCTTCTACCATAACATCTGGAATTTCTACTTCTGCAGCATCCGTTACCGCAGTCAGCAATTCATTTTCAAATTTCTGATTAGCCGCATTTGCTTTACTAGTTTCCAGATTTTTACGTGCATATTCTTTGTACGCATCAACCGTTTCAACATCTTTGATTTCTGCCTGTTTGATTAATTCATCATTTACTTCAGGCAATACCTTTTCTTTAATATCATGTACCGTAACCTTGAAGACCACTGGTTGACCAGCTAATTCTTCTGCCTGATATTCTTCAGGGAAAGTTACATTGATTTCTTTTGTTTCTTCGCTCTTCATGCCTAACAGCTGTTCTTCAAAGCCTGGAATGAAAGAACCGCTACCGATTACTAATGGATAAGCCTCTGCTTTTCCACCTTCAAATGCAACACCATCTTTAAATCCTTCAAAGTCAATGACAGCTGTATCGCCATTTTCAACCTTGCCGTCTTCCTTTATTACTAGATCAGCAAAACGTTCCTGTAAAGAAGTCAATTCTGCTTCAACATCTTCATCGCTAACGGCTGCATCATCTTTTTTAATATCCAAGTTCTTATATGCGCCAAGTTTTACTTCTGGTTTCACTGTAACTGTGAATTTAAAAGTTACTTTATCTTCATCAATACTGTCGATGCCTAAAGAAGGACGAGAAACGACCCACAAGTCATGTTCCTTGATACCATCACTTAAAGCTTCACCAGCAACTTCATCAATTGCCTCCATTAATATATTTTGTGTACTGATTTGTTTTCTAACCAGTGCCTCAGGAGCATGTCCTTTACGGAAGCCTGGCAGATTTACTTTCTTAGAAAGTTTGCCAAATGCTTTCTTTTGAGCAGCTTTCCAAGCATCTCCTTCTACAGTTGTTGTTAATTCACCTGTTGATTTTTCTTTTAATTCCCATGTTGAACTCATGTTCATACCTCCTACGTACCCAATACGATTTTCACATGTTTAAATTTCATGCTTACTTAATAATAATTCATAACCACTGTTTCGCGCAAGTCCTTTTTCATTCAGAAATATTGCAAAAGCATCCATTTCTTCATGTGCCGCAAAGACATATTGTGCAACACCGATTGCAATTCCCAAAGCATCATCTTCTTCGATATTGTATGGCAATCGAAGATATGCCTCTTTTACTAGTGTTTCCACACACATCATCGTGAATGTCGGATTATCGCTTTCAAACCAATCCTTTAGGTATGCGACTGCTTGTATGACACCATCACTCTCCATTGGCGGCTCAATAAAGCATGGAGCAAAGGTTATGACTAACCCATCCATCTCAATTGTGAACTCGTCACTGATGTTTTGTTCCATCATCGCTTCAATTAGATAAGAGCGAATTAAGTAGTGTGGCGCATTGCCAAGGTAATCGCGTATCGCATCCAGATGATTACGAATATTACTTTTTCTTAACTGTTCAATCGCAAGAAACTGTTCTTCCAAGGAACCCTTTAGCAGCATTTCAATATCCTCTTCACTATAGCTTCGCTGTGCTTGTGGTTGCAACTCACTGCGACAGGCATTATAAAGATCGATCAAACGCTGTTCATATTCCTTAGGAATATAAGGCATGGAAAGCTCTTCCTCAAGAATCTGGTAAGCAGCTTGATGGTCATGTTGTTCCATCTGCATTTCTACTTTTTTTAGAATATCTTCATAATAAGTATCCATGGTATCTCCTTTACGACCAAACATACATTAATATAGCATATTTACCTTGTTTTATCAATTAGTATGTCCATAGTTGCGCCAATTTCACGCATTTTTTGTCCGTTATCACATAAAGTGTGTTATTTTCATTTCTTATGTGATGATTTTCCTTTGCCCATCCTGCTTTTACAACAGTCTTTCTAGGCAACGTACACACTTCATGCAGTAAAATCCCTAAAAATGAAAATACTTTTATTTTCTTTAAAATCATAAAAGCGAAGTTTCTTTTACAAACCGCTATATTATATAAGGATATGATATTTTAAAAATGCCAAACACATACTACTATTTTACAAAAAGTATTAATACATATGATTGACTTTTCATATTTGAAGGTGCATATACCTCACTTTACACTTAACATTCTTTGTGTACTGCAGTTGGAAAAACTGTTCAGAAATGAAAAAAAACAAATTATATATTGAAATTCAATATGAAATTTGCTATTATAATTAGGCATTGATTGTTGTCCACGTAGCTCAGTTGGATAGAGCATGCGCCTTCTAAGCGCACGGTCAGGGGTTCGAATCCCTTCGTGGACGCCATATGTGTATTACCCGCTGATGCAAGCGGGTTTTTTATTTATCGCAAAAAGTGACATGTGAAGCAACAACAATCACAAGATGATATAAAAATGTCGTAAATATAGCAAAAAGTTTACTTTTTCCTTGACCTTCCAGCTGCTAGAAGGTGTTTACTACCTCTATAAAAGAAGGAGCATAGCTATGAAAATTGGAGAAATTGAAAAATTGAGTGGCATCTCTGCCAAGACGATACGCTATTATGAAACTAAGGGTCTATTACAGATCAAACGTGGTGAAAATGCCTATCGCGAGTATGGCGAAGAAGATTTAACGCAATTACAAACAATTGCTTTATTAAGAAAATGTGGTTGTTCTATAGCTGCTATTAAGGATGTTACAGACGGAAAATGTACGCTAGTAGAGTTATTAGAAAAACAAATTCATATGTTGGAAAAACAGAAATGGCAAGAAGATCTTCGCCTATCTATTTTATATGATATGCAAAAATCTTTTCAGAAAAGTGATGCCTCTGCATTATCTGCATGGCTACAAACTTTAAAAGAAATCGAAACGGATGAATTCCAACAATTACACGAAGATGTCCAAATGTTGACGCAGCATTCCCCGCTTTTTTATGTTGTATGGACTCTCATTCTTAGTGGCCCTATTCTAACTTTATTTCTTAAAATTAATGAACATAATGTAGAACACCAAGGATTGCTAACCTTACTTTCTCTAGCTGACATGAGCGTGCTAACATTATTATGGCGTAAGTATTTTACTACAAGACACCAATTTAAAGAACGGAAAAAGAGAGGATGGATCTTACTCTTGTGGTTGCCTTTTTCTTTATGCATAGGATTTTTATTCATCTTTGTCATACAGTGGCTAAAAGAGCTGCTTTATCTTAAAGATGGCTACATACTGTGGAGTTCCACGATGCTTGCCGATATCCTTCCCTTTTTCTTCCTCATTGAAGCGATGGTCATAAATGGCGCCTACATTGCCAAGAAAACGCATAATATTGATTTTGAAGACTATCAAGTCATCTTTCACAAACTGAAACACTACCGTTTCCTAATGCTCTTTGTAAATCTCATCGTTCTTTATATATCTTTAACAAACATCAATGTGCTATATCCATCACATCTTGAAACAGCACGCTGGTATGCGCCTATCCTGCAAACAAATGATTATCAAAATATCACAAAAGTAAAAACTGGTTTTCAATCAGCCAAATCCTTTTTATCGCAACACAATAAAGGTGATTTCTATTATTTTCTTTATCTGAAGGATGGTAAAAAGATTGATATTTCCATGCCAAATGCGGCACATGAAAAACGTTATGAAGAGCATACATATTTAGAAATTGAAGAATGTGATGCCATCTTCATGCAACTCGGTATAAAAAAAGAAGGCAGTATGCAGCATTTTCAAGACAATACTTTGGCAGCCGAATATCGAAATCGTTTTAAAAAAATTGTTGAAAATAAAACAAAGTAAGAGCAATAATGGTAGTTTATATTGATGTATTTTAATGAAGATACAAACATTTCTTCTTTAACATAAGTTACATTTCATATATGATTATCTGTATAAAAAATATTTTATCTATGTACCTATTAAGAAATCGGCTTTCCCACAAAGCCGCTATCATAACATGATCATTGAAATGACATTTCATAACAGATAATATAAAAAACATAAGGTGCCAATTATTGATAGACACCTTGTGCTTTTCATTAATAAATATAGTACCTAGATGAAAGACACTGCCTAACCTTAACAACTGTACGATGACTCCTCTAGGTTCTTTCTTACTTTAGGTTAGCTTTGTAAAAGTGGTTTCTAAATGGTTACTATGTATCGTCATTTTGGAAATCTCCATTTTTTAATTCCTATTTTTCAATTACCCATTTTCCAGTAGGGATTCTCTTCTGGAAAGATCCATTTTTATCAATCGTTTAGTGCAAAGCGCTCGTTTGTCCTTATAAGACAACATCATTGTCAGGAAATTCTTTTGAAATTTTATTTCTTAATTCTTTAGCACAAGCGATATAGTAGTGCCGCCCATTGGCACTTGTTTCATATTCTGCAATTTTCTCTAATGCAGTTGCTTTTACTTCCAATATAGTTTTATCTATATCTATTTGTATCAGCAAATCACAAAGTTCTAAACACCATTGATAATCTCTGTCTTTAAGCGCTGTTTGCGCAGCTGCAAACACATTTTCTTTTCCTCCCATTAATTTAACCGTTTTACTTGCTTTTTGCTCAGGAGAAAGAGGGTGAAGATTGGTTGGATTTCCATCGAACCAGCCTAAATAAGCTGCATAGATTTCTCTTACTGTCCACTCTACACAACCATAATATTCACCTAAATATGGTAAGTCAGCATATTCAGCTGGTAAATGAATTTCAGAAGCTAATTGTTCTGCGTTTTTGCCTTCATTCATACCTTTCAGTGTTTCATTCAAGACATAATCCATCGCATTCTTGTAATTCGTTAGTACTTCATGAATTTTTTCTTTTCCCTGTATCAAAGCTGTGTGTCCAGCTAAAAGATATTTGGCAGGATAAGATAACATAAAGTCGATACTGTTAATCCATGTCGCAAGGTTTCGATATTGTCCGCCACGAATAGCGTATAGGTTTGGAAAACAACCAAAATAGTTATCCCCGCAACATAAAACTTCTTTTTGAGGAAGCCATATCATCATCTGATCCTCAGATTCGCCAACAAGTCTAACCAACTCTAATTGTATACCATCAATTTCTCTAATGACTTTATCTTGCTGATAACAAGTGGTCGGTGAAACAAAAGCACGCTGTTCACCATAAACAACTCCCTCACGTATCCCAATTCCTTGAGAAATGGCTTCATTATCATCTAGCGCATAACCAAACTGTCTTGCCCCTCGTAAAGTTTGAATATCCTTTAAAAAAGCTGTTTTCTCTAATTCCGCCATCTTAGGCTCAAATGCAATAATCTCCGAAACACTTTCTGAAAAAGCACCTGCGCCACCTCTGTGATCTGGATGTCCATGTGTGTAAAGAATGGTTTTAACTTTCTTTTCTGTATGATTTCGAATGATATTTGCCAATTTTTTGCCACGTTCTAAAGAATCTAAAGTATCAATCAGAAGAATACTTGTAGCACCTTCAATAAAAATAGCATTACTATGCCCCACGCCAAAAACGAACCATACACCTGATGTTATTTCTATAACAGCTTCTTTATAGTTTTTTGTAAAACTTGTTAATTTTTGTTTTCCATTAGATATTAACATATGATCTCTCCATTCCTTTTATTTTACAATATACCTTCTAACAAGAACAGCACTACTATGATACAAGGAAAAAATCACTTCAAATATACCTGCTTTTTCTTATTATAACAGTTTCAAATACGTGTTACAATTTTATTTGATTTCCACACGGTCTTAAGTCTATCTTTTCCTTACTTATCTTCCCTAAACAAAGCGGTCAAGTCCTGCAAGCACCTACGCTTCATAGCAATGTTGAACTATATGCTTGATTCGGCATGTTATAGTCTATTGGCACAAAGAAACCTTATCATTTAACAAACACCTACCATTAAACAAACAAGAAACCATTAGAAAAGTGTGCGATTGCACACTTTCTTTCATTATGTTTATTCGGATATTTAAATTATCGTGGGGATAAAACCTGCCTCTAAATTATCATGGGGTTTACAGAGAGCTTACCTTTAAACTATTGTGGGGTGGGTTCTTTTGTTCATTTCACAAAAAAACCTTTCGTTGTAGAATATCATTGTCAAACATTATTCTTAACGAAAGGAGTGGTTTTCCACTATGGATATTATAACAGATTTATTGAATATACCTCAAGAAGATGTTTTATCCTCTTCCTCTTCTCAAAGTGAAAACGGTTCTTTGATTATCGACATTACTCTCGTATCTAAAAAGTTTAGCTGTCCTTCTTGTGGTTCTTATTCCACACATATTAAAGACTATAGAACTAAATCTATTACCCATTCTGCGCTGAACAGCCGTTCTTGTCTGATACGCTATCGTGCCAGATGCTTTGTGTGCACTGTATGTGGCAGAACTTTTTTTGAATCAAATCCCTTCCTGCCTTCCGGGCATACTATAAGCAGCCTTACTGTTCTTAATGTGCTGAATGAGCTGAAAGAGTCAAATTCTACTTTCTCCAGCGTTGCACGGCATAATTATATTTCTCCAACTAAGGCTCAGGAAATCTTCGATCTTTATGTCCGTATAAAGCGTAGAACTTTTCCTAAAATCATATGTATCGATGAAGTCTATGCTTTGAAGGATAATCATAGTAAGTATGTCTGCCTTCTTCTTGATTTCAAATCTCATCAGCTGATTGATATGCTTCCTGAGAGAAAAAAGTATTCTCTTCTCAATTACTTTGAAAGGATTCCTATAGGTGAAAGATCAAATGTCCAATACTTCATTATGGATATGTATCAGCCATATAGAGATGTTGTTCATTTCCGTTTTCCTAAAGCCAAAATTGCTGTAGACTCTTTCCATGTTGTTAAAAATATCAATGATTCCCTAAATGCAGTCAGGGTCCGTATTATGAAAGGATATAAGTCAAACACTGTAGAATATTATCTGCTGAAGAATTTCAACTGGCTTCTTCTTGAAAAAGAAGTACGAGAAGGTAAGCGCAGGTTCAATAAACGGTTAAATCAATATATCAATTATCCGCAGCTGCTTGACCGCATATTGGCTATATCCCCAGAATTAAAGGAAGCCTATCAGATCAAAGATAGATACCTTCTCTTCAATACATACAGCGATTTCAGTAATGCAGAAAAAGATTTCAATGAGATGATGTCATTGATACGAAAATCTCATATTCCTGAAATAGTAGTAATCCATAAAATGTTGAATAACTGGAAAGAAGAAATCATCAATTCTTTTATTCTCGTAGATGGAAGACGGTTGTCGAATGGCATCATGGAATCTCGTAACTCTATTGTAAAACTGATCAAGAAAACGGGTAATGGATATGTGAATTTCGCGCGCTTCCGTAACCGTTGTATGTACTGCATGAACAGAGATGCACTGCCTTGCCTCTCTGATGCACAGCTTCCAATCAGAATGAACGGAAAGAAACGCGGTACCTATAAAAAATAACTATCATGCATACAATGTTTGACATATAAAAAAGAAGTAATTTGTTCATTCCCGAACCTTATTACTTCTTTTTTGAAACCCCACGTTAATTTAGAGCGTAGCAGTTAGATGCTAAAACCCCACAATAATTTAGAGCCTTTTTTCGCTCAACCCCACGTTAATTTAGAGCCCCGTTTATTCCGTTTCAATTAAGCCATAGCCACCATCATGACGTTTATAGACAACGGCAATTTCCTTTGTTTCATCGTCGCGATAAATAAAGAAATTATGATTCAACATTTCCATACGCATAATCGCTTCATCTAATTCCATGGTGTCTGGGACAATGGATTTTGTCTTAACGACTTCATCCGCTTCATCATACTCTTCATCTAATTCTTCTGTTTCAAGGAACGCATATGCCAATTTCTCTTTGTTCTTTCTCGTTAATCTTGTTTTTTGTCTGCGAATCTGATCTTCCAGTTTGTCGATAGCCAAGTCAATGGCTGCATATAAGTCATCATGCACAACTTCTGCACGCAGAACTGCAAACTTTGTTGGAATCGTCACCTCTATTTTCTGTTTGTTCGGATACACCCGAACTACCACATTTGCAATCACATTCTCATCAATGATGAAATACTTTTCGAGATGATTTAACTTCTTCTCAATTTTCTCAGCGATTGCTGGAGTTACCGTAATGTTCTTACCGTAGATCTGGACTTTCATAATAAAATCCCTCCTTGTATTTATACCTTTATTATAGTCAAAAAAATTCCTTTTACTAGACTATCATTTTTAGATAAAATATGATAGACTTGTACTGTAAGGGCGATCATGGAAGTTTCGCTTTTTTTATGCAAACTATTTGTAAGAAAGGAAAAGAAAAAAATGGAAAGCCTGATGAAAATTTTAAAGGAAGAACACTTATCCTGTATAGTGTCACAAAACAATCATATTTATAAAGAAAAGGCTGATGGAATACGCCCCATTCTAACCCTCCTTGATAAGGGTGTATTGAAAGATGCGCAAATCGCAGATAAAGTGATTGGCAAAGCGGCAGCAATGATGTTAGTATTCGGGGGCATCAAAGAAGTTCATGCTGGTGTGATATCTGAACCGGCACTGCATTTTTTACAAGCACATCATATTCTTGTTCATTACGAACTACTTGTACCAAATATCATCAATCGCAAAAAAGATGGTATCTGCCCCATGGAAACATGTGTATTGCATATAGACGATATGGAGCTTGCCTATCACAAACTGGTACATTTGCTAGCACAAATGACCAAGTAAGAACGTCTTCCTACAAATAAATTGTTTAAAAAAAGAAAGTCTTAAGGTGAATTTTAAACTACCTGAAAACTTTCTTTTTTGAATGTTTCTATATGGCATTATGGGCCTGCCAAATCTTTTTAAAATAATCGCATGCATTACGATATGCAATTGCTGCAATCTCCTCTTCACTAAAATACTTACGCATTTCCTGAAGGATATTACCAGTCTGCGTACAATCCTTCGCACCCTTTAAATAATCATATTGTTCCTCATAAAAATCCATATAATCAAAGCCAAAAGCAATGCTATCAACCTTATTATGATGAAACTCTTTTAACCAGACCATGTGCTGTACAAGATGGGCAACATCCTGTTTTTCTTTATTGCTATGCACAAATTGTGGTGCTGTATTCATACCAATCAAAGTGCCACGTTTCAGCAATGCTTCAATCTGTTCATTCTTAAGATTACGCGGATGATCACACAATTCTCGAACATTAGAATGACTCGCGATGATATTGGCCTTAGGATGAGAAAGAATATCCCAGAAAGTTTTTTCATTTGCATGTGAGACATCAATGACCATATTCAGTTTTACCATTTCGTCCAATGCTTCTTTTCCCATTGCCGTAAGTCCACGTTGTGTATCACCTTTCACACCGGTTGCCAGCGCATTTTCATCATTCCAGCAAAAGGACGCCAAACGCACACCCTGTTCATACATCCAACGTATCTTTTCACGCGGATGCTCCTTGATTCCACACATCCCTTCTACACTCATAATGGCATGAACCTTAGCAGGTACAAAAAAGTCTTCTGCTTGCAAAAGAAGACAGACATCTTCGCACTCCTGTATGGCTTTTTTGGTATTTTGGATCATATCCTGCATATCCGTCCAATCTTCATGCCCATCAAAAAAAGATGCCATGCAAATATAAGCGATTTCTCCCTGCTCAAATTTAGGCAGATGATACGTTTTTAAAATATTCTCTTTATATCCCTTATTTTTCTTTTGCATAATATCGTAGCCGATATCTGCATGCAGATCAAAACTCTTCAAATCATACACCTCCGTTTAAAAAAGCAGCATATATGCTGCTAATGCTCATAGATGACATCAAAATACTGCATCTTAGGATTGCCATCCATACCAGTATCATATGCCTGATTTTGTAAAATATCCATAACACTTTGGACATTTGCATCATATTCTATACATCCATAGGCCTTTTCCACTACCGCAACTGCCAACGATTGCGCCTCTTGGAATAACTCAAGGAAGGATGCATTTGATCGCATAGCAGAATCACAAGGATGCAGCCATTCGCGTTTTTCTTCATTCAAGATATCATAGCGTTCATCAATCTTTGTTTTAACGATATTGCCACTGATCTTCCATGGTTGTCTAAACAAAGTTTCCACACCTTTAACAATGGGATATTTCAAATTATTAGGATCATACAATAATTTTTGAATATCATACCAGGAATTTAAAGCTTCTCGTATGTCATGTACCTTTACATCTACATGATACACTTCTTTTGCGCTAGGAACATATATCCTGGCAATAGCCTTTAGTATATCTTCATCATATTCACAAATTTCATAACAAGGGAATTCTTTAATATTAATACCCTTATATTTTTCTAACATCATGGTATCCATCATAGATTCAAAACGGTGATGATATCCGGCACTTTTTCCTTTACAGTTCCCGGTACGATAAAAAATATAAGGATGTGTTGTTTTATCTAATGCCCAATGACATAAATGTCCAAACAAATATGCCATCATTGTTTCTTTTATTTGTATGTTTTCCTGAGCTTTCACACAGCGCAGTGCAGTTTCATAAAAAGCGTTGATATGGGTTGCATGCATACGGCTCCCTAGATGATTTAAGACATGGCTCTTATATGCCTCCCAAGGCTTACTATGCGAAAAAAACAGAAAATCCGGTCCGTTACTGCCAATATAATAGCTTTGCGGATGTTTTTCAATAATTGAGCGAATATCTTGTTTTTCTAATTGTTTTAATACCTCTTCAGCAAATATTTTGTGTGTGATAATATTTGGCATGTGCTTCCCTCCTATTGTCGTCTAGTGGTATTATAGCATTTCATTCCTCTTTTTCACAATGCTTTATTATGAAAGCGAAACCCTTCTTTTCTTTTATGCTTGATTCCATAGGATGGTAACTGAAAGAGTAATGCTATATTTTTTATTTCTTATCATTTGCTGAAGGTGGTATCTTATTTTCGGTAATTGTTATCTTCATTCATTACAGATTACTTGTAGAAGTATGATATATACATGATATATGCTAAAAATAAAGTGAATAGATAGGAATTCTTATTCTAGTACCACTCTTTACATAATCCATGCTATAATGTAAGAACTATAACCGATGTAAGGGATATCGGATGATGATTTATATAGGAGATAGTCATGGTAACAAAAAAAACAAGTAGATATTATCGTATTATTCTTATATTATGCCTGTGCTTTTTCGTCTCAGGTGTCGGTTTTATTTTCTATATGATGAAAGAAAGCAATCAGAAAAATATTGCTTATTTTGAAGAGTCTGTAGAAAATATGAAGACAACGGTTAACGAACAAATAGCGAATAATATGGAAACCCTTGACGGTGTGGCACTTACACTTGGTGAAATGAAAGTTATGGATTTAAAACATTTACTTCCTATTATCCGTAAGATCAATGATCGCAACGCGTTTTATCGCATGGGTATCATTCATAGCAATGGGAAAGCCGACATGGTTGATTTAGATGGCACCATTCATCATAAGGTTGATTTTAGTTCCTCTCCTATTTTTCAATCAGGCATGCAAGGAAAACTTACCATTTCTAAGACATTAAAAGATCCTTTCAGTAATAACTACCTCAATTATTATAGTGTTCCTATTATCAGTAATAATCAAAATATCGGTGTGTTACTAGCGGCTGATAAAACTCAGCGACTGCGGAGTGTTTTGGATAATGCCATCTTCAGTCATAGTGGCTATTCCAATATCATTGACAGCAACGGCACTTATATCATTCGTTCTATGAAATCAGCAACGGTGGAAAATATAGGGGATATTGGTAATCTTAGTGAAGAACAATTAACAAGTATTCATCAAAACCTTAAAGATAAAACATCACATTTCTTCACGTATGATGAGGATAAACAAACTTATTGGTGCTTATATACACCATTATCGTATAACGATTGGTATTTATTAAGTATCGTAAATGAAAATATGATTAATGAAGATCATACGCTGATCTATGGAACCATTCTGTTAACAGGCTTTGCCTTATTGATCTTTTTACTACTCTTTTACCTTATTAATCGCACGCACAATCGCACAAAGCAACATCTTGAAAGACTAGCCTTTGCAGATCCTGTGCTCGGTATATCAAACTTTGTCAAATTTTCTATAGATGTGGAAGAACAGATAATCCAAAGAAAAGACGCATTTCAACCATTCGCCTTTTGGTATGGGGATATTGATAATTTTAAAATCTATAATGACACCTTTGGCTATGAGGCCGGTGATGCTTTATTAAAAATCATGTGCAATTGCCTACTTGCCAATATGCAAACACATGATTTCTTCTGTCGTGAAAGTGCCGATCATTTTACGGGTATACGTTTTTTCCAAGAACCTAACCAATTAATCGAATGGCATGAACATATCATGAAAGCTGTTATTGCGAAAGAGCATTGCAATACACATTCTTTCCCTATTTCATTTGCAATTGGTTTTTACTGTGTAACAAAACCAGAAGATGTGTTAAGTGTAAATAAGATGTATAACCGTGCTAAGATGGCGCAACAGTCAATTAAAGCAAATCGTGAAATACGGCAAGCATTTTATTCCGATACCATTCGTCAAAATATCCTACATGTTAATGAGATTGAAAGTCAAATGCAGCTTGCCTTGAAGAATGGTGAATTTAAAATGTATATACAGCCTAAAACGGATACTCATCATAATCATCGCATCATGGGTGGAGAAGTTTTGGTACGTTGGCAAAAAAGTGATGGAACCATCATTCCTCCAAATGACTTTATTCCGATATTTGAACGTAATGGATTCATTGTTCTTTTAGATCGTTATATGTTTGCTTCTGCCTGCAAATGGCTGCACGATTATTTTGAAAATCACACACATCGCATTCATCTAGCAGTCAATGTTTCAAGATTAGACATTTTCCAGGAAGATTTCATAAGCTATTATGTTTCGATAAAAGAACAATATGAACTTTGTGATGATGTGATAGAATTGGAATTCACCGAAAGTCTAGCGATTGAAGACCATGCGTTATTAAGTGCCAAGATCAGTGAACTGCGTACTCATGGATTCCTTTGTTCAATTGATGATTTCGGTGCTGGCTATTCTTCCTTGAATACATTAAAAGAACTTCCTATTCAGGTCATAAAATTAGATATCTTATTCTTTCGCAAAGGTGCTTCTATAGAGAAAGCTCGCATCATTGTTTCCCATATTATTCATTTGGCGAAACAGCTTCATATCGCGGTCGTTGCAGAAGGTATTGAAGAGCCTGATCAAGTGTACTTCTTAGAAAAATGTGGCTGTGATATCATCCAGGGATATGTCTTTGCTAAACCAATGCCGGCAAATGATTTTAAGAAGTTATTGTTGAAAGATCCTGTTGGCTATTGGGGAGAAGGCTTTCTTAAAGAATCTGATTAAGTAAATAAAAAACGTCATAACACAGTTGCTGTTGACATGCATCCTGTCCTATGACGTTTTCTTTATTCCTGCACCGCGCTTGTTTCAATTTGCCGCGGGCGATTCAAAATTGCCATAAACTGCTCACCGGTAATCGTTTCTTTTTCATATAAGAACTTTGCCAGCTCATGCAATTTATCTTTATTTTCTTCAAGTATTCGATATGCTTGTTGATATGCATCCTGTATCAGTTTCACTACTTCTTCATCAATTTTGGTTGCCGTTTGATCACTGCAAGCAAGTGTCGCATCTTGTCCAAGATAGCGATTATTCACTGTTTCTAAAGCAGTCATGCCAAACTGTTCACTCATTCCTAAACGAGTGATCATACTTCTGGCAATTTTGGTTGCCTGTTCGATATCATTTGCTGCACCACTGGTAATGGAATGGAAAATCAATTCTTCCGCAGCTCGTCCGCCACAGAATGTTACGATTTTCGTAAAAGCCTCATCCTTTGTAATCAAATTACTTTCATCTTCCGGTACCTGCATAGTATAGCCAAGAGCTCCACTTGTTCTTGGTACAATCGTAATTTTTGCGACTGGCATGGAATGTTTACTGCGGGCTGCTACTAAGGCATGACCAATTTCATGATAGGATACAATGAGTTTTTCTTTCGCTGAAATCACAGCATTTTTACGTTCATAACCGGCAATCACAATTTCAACAGCTTCTTCTAAATCCTTCTGCAATACTTGATTACGATGATCTTTTACAGCAATCAAAGCTGCTTCATTAATAATATTAGCAAGTTCTGCACCGCTGGCCCCTGCTGTAGCTCTGGCAATCGCGCGGAAATCAACTTGTTTACTGATTTTAACATCTTTCGCATGAACTTGTAAAATTGCTTCACGTCCATGCAAGTCAGGCAATTCCACCGGAATGCGGCGATCGAATCGTCCCGGACGCAACAATGCCTGATCTAAGGATTCCGGACGATTGGTCGCAGCTAGGATGATAACACCGGTACTGCCATCAAAACCATCCATTTCGGCTAATAACTGATTTAACGTCTGTTCTCGTTCGTCATTTCCACCAACGCCTGCACCATCTCGCTTTTTCCCTATCGTATCAATTTCATCGATAAAAACGATGCATGGAGCTTTTTCACGAGCCTGTTTAAATAAATCACGTACTCGGGCAGCTCCGCGTCCAACAAACATTTCAACAAATTCGGAACCGGATATAGAGAAGAAAGGCACATTGGCTTCTCCGGCAACAGCTTTGGCTAATAACGTCTTACCGGTACCCGGTGGACCTACTAATAATGCCCCTTTTGGCATTTGTGCACCAATCTTACTATATTTTTCTGGATCCTTTAAAAAGTCAACCATTTCCTGTAAGGATTCCTTCGCCTCTTCCTGTCCTGCTACATCACGAAAGGTTTTACCGCTTTGACTTTTTACATAAATTTTAGCATCGCTTTTGCCAAAATTACCAAAACCACCGCCAAAACTCATGGCATCGCCACCCATTTTCTTCTGCATCTTTTTAAACATCCGATTACCTAGCCACCATAAGAAAGCAACCGGTAAGATAAATGTCAATAGAAAAGATAACAAAGGATTCATTTCTTTCGTATGAATACGCGTAAATTTAGCTCCGGCATCATATAAGCGCTGTGATAAACTCGTATCTGTTTCCATCGTTTCTGTTTTATACAGCTGTTTCGTTTCCCCTTTAAGTGAATACGTAATATTCTGATCACCTATTTCTACTTCATTTATCTGATGCTGTTCAATTTGTTTCATAAAATCATTGTAGTTCACGTTTTTAATTTTATCCCCACGAAACATAGTAAATACAAGATTAATTCCTAACAGAACGATTAAGATGATTAAATAATAGTAATATAATGGCTTTTTCTGCTTATTCATAGGTAACCTCCTGCAAAAGATCATCAAGTCGTTTCAGACTCTGTATCATTTGCTTAATACTTTCTTCATCTTCTTGCTTCAGAAAGTCCAACTTGGCATCCATACGCTTTTTAATATCCGCAAGGATAGCTGCGCCCTCATTGCTTAAGCGTACATAGACAATACGCTCATCCTGAGGTGAACGGCATCTGCGTATCCAACCATGCTCTTCCATTCGTTTGATAATGGCGGATAGATTTGAATTCGTCATTAGCAAGCGCTGTGCCAATGCCCCCAGTTTACATTCTTCATCATTTGCCACTTCCATCAGTACAAGCCCTTGAATACCCGTCATTCCATAATCTTCATAACAGCGATTCATACAGCTATGCAAATGTGTAGTTATCGTTCTGATCAAACGAACAATACGTTCCTCATTGCCCATAACAGCGTCCTCACTTCCTATTATTTCACGCATGAAATAGTTTATGTGATGAATATACACCTTGCCTTTTATAACGTCAATACCTTTGCTGTTTTCAACATCAAAACTCTATACTTCTCACATAATTCACATATTGAAAAGGTTATCATTCCATTTCCTTCCATTTTTGCTTTTGCTAGGCATTCCACCCATGCCCTTTGTCTAGTGAAACATACCGTAATGTAGGGGAGGTGAAACAATCGCAACCGCATATTTACAAGTTCATGTCATGACACAGGAAACCTTTTCACCTGTTGCCCAAGCCTGCATACGTATTTATCGCAAACAACAAAACATTCTGGTATTTGAAGATTTTCTGTTAAGTGATGCTTATGGTATGACTTCCTGGATTCCCCTTTATGTGGATGGTAAAAACCCCGTGGAATATCTGGTTGATATACGTATAGGAAACTATCGTAATTTACAGCAAAAAGTCATCCTGTATGCGAATGAACGAAGTTGTCTATTAACTTTGATGCGTACAAATACCCAAAAAGGCAATACTCATCAAGTGACAAAAGATTGTCTATGCTTTGCCCATGACCCACCTGTTTCTTGTTTCCCTGCCGGTGTTTTTCAACCCGTCATCAGTAAATTAATGCACCTTTTAAGTGAAAAGATGAATCCTACCTCATCTGATGAACAACTTGAGGCTGCCATTATGAAACTGTTGAGCTTGCAGGAACAAGACTCCACAACAGATGAAGGTGGTAAAGCTGCAACTGCCACTTATTGCTTCTATCCTGACCTTTTAGCAAAAGCCGTACACTATTTTAATGCTTATAGTAATCAAAAAAATCCTATTACTGCTCTATCTGATGAGCAGAAAAAAACCTATCGATTACAGTTTCAACAACAATACCATATCATATCCAGCTTTCACCAGGCATTGCCTATCATCGCTAAGCAGAATGGTCAATGGAACCATGACAGCATGGAAGCACTTCTTGCCTTCCACAGGTATTGGCATCTTCCTTGCATGGATCATTTGACCCCATTTACGATACAATGGGCATATGAGCTTGCTTTTACCATCATGCAGCATACTGCTGGCTCTTTGCCTTTGTTCACCCCCCTATCCATAGCAGCAACAGAACAATTAAACACATTAACAGAAAAGCTGAACATCTTGCATGCCTATTATCCTACGATTCCTTACTGTGCTATGGAAGATGCTCAAACAACAAGACAAGCCATAAAAAGCTTTCAGCGACTGCTCGGCCTTCCAGTCAATGGCATCCTGGATGAGACACAATGGCAGCTGATAAAGCAGATGTGCAAAGAACTTGAAGTCTATGAAAAAGCGATTTCTCCATAAGCAAGCATAATGAAAAAATAGTGATAAAGATATAAAAACACATTAAAAAAGGAAGCAACATGATCATCCAAAAAATTGCATGATAACATGGACTTCCTTTTTTTTATAAAATCGACATTACGATATTCCATACATACGGAGCTATCATGACGGTGATAATACCGCTGACGCCTATTGCCAAAGAGCTCATCGCACCCTCTACTTTGCCTAACGATAAAGCCTTGGTCGTTCCAATGGCATGAGCGCTAGTTCCCAAAGCAATTCCTTTTGCGACAGGATGTTTGATATGAAAAATACGAAAAACGACATCCGCTGCAACTGCTCCAAAAATCCCAGTAACTAAAATTGTCAATACACTAATAGCAGGTATCCCGCCCAGCTGTGCACTTACTTCAATTCCAATCGGCGTTGTGATTGATTTAGGAACTAAAGAAGCAATGATGTCAGCATCAAAATGAGTTAAAAGACATAAAGATATCGTTGAAATCATACCAACTAAGATCCCCACACAAATTCCTATCATGATAGGAACAAAATAATTTTTCAGATTATGTAACTGTTGATACAAAGGAACCGCTAAAACAACTGTCGCCGGTCCTAAAAACAGATTGATAATATCGCCACCAAGCTGATAGCTTTCTAATGGAATGTTACTAATCAGCAACACGATAATGATAAGAGCGATGGCAATCAGTAATGGATTCAGAAATAAGAGCTTTGTTTTCTTTTGGATAAATAACCCTATTTCAAAAGCAAGCAATGACAATAAGATGCCAAACATAGGGGTATTGATAAGTTCATCCATGCTTTTTCCCCCATTTCTCCATCACCTGTTGCATGCTCCATCCACTCAACCCCATCGTAATCACTGTAGTCACCATGCAGATTAAGAGGATTGGAATCCAAATATCGGCGATATGATAAAATTTTGCCATCAAAGCAACACCAGCCGGAATAAAGAAAAATGGTAGATGTCCTAACAAAAAATCCGAAACTGTTGCGATCATATCCAGCCGCAGAATACGAAAAGACAACAGTAACAACAGTAACAGCATTCCTACCAGACTACCTGGCAAGGGTAAATGTAAAAGCGTAGACAGACATTCTCCAATATAGCTAATGCCAAAGATGATGATAATTTCACGAAACAATTTCATCGCTGCGCATTCCTTTCTCTTTTATGTGCGTTTGTCCTTTTCTTTGTTCCTACATTCTTTTTATTCATAGTCTTATCTTTCCCTTTTGCTTGTTTGTGTGAAAAATTATTAGCGGATGGACGACGATATGAGATCAAACACTTTGGACCATTGCCAATCAAATCTTCTCTTCCTGCTTTTTTTAATGCTTTGTACACCAGATCATAATTTTGTGGATATGTAAATTGCATCAAGGCACGCTGCATTGCTTTTTCTTCCCAAGTCTTCGCTACATAAACAGGACGCATCGTCTTAGGATCCAAACCGGTGTAATACATACAAGTAGCCGGTGTCCCCGGTGTTGGATAGAAATCTTGTACCTGTTTCGGTGTATAATGGATCTTCTTTAAATAACAAGCCAATTCTATGGCTGCCTGTAAATCACTGCCTGGATGTGAACTCATCAAATAAGGCACAATATATTGATCCATATGGAACTGTTCATTCTTCTCTTTAAATTTTTCAACAAATTTTAAATAGAGCTCCTTGCGTGGTTTTCCCATTTTATCTAACACAGCCGCATTGATATGTTCAGGAGCTACCTTCAACTGTCCGCTGATATGATATTTTACCAATTCATCAAAGAACTCATCATTCTTATCCTGCATCAAATAATCATAACGAATACCAGAACGAATAAAAACTTTCTTAATTTTAGGTAATTCACGAACGGAACGCAAGATATCCAAATAACGACTGTGATCCACTACCATGTTGCCACAAGGCTTTGGAAATAAACATTCTCGTTTCTTACAGGCCCCAAATTCTCGCTGCTTATCACAAGCTTCTCGTGAGAAATTAGCTGTAGGCCCTCCTACATCATGAATATACCCCTTGAAATTCGGCATCTCGGTTATGCGTTTTGCTTCTTCGACAATGCTTTCCTTACTACGTGTAGAAATTACACGTCCCTGATGATGGGTGATGGCACAGAAAGCACAGGAGCCAAAGCAGCCACGATTAGATACGATGGAAAACTGCACTTCTTCAATTGCCGGGATATAATGATATTTTGGATGGAAGGTGCGTTCATATGGCAAGGAATAGGTAAAGTCCATCTCTTCCTGTGTCAATGGCAATGGTGGTTGATTTTGTACGACATACCAACCATCATAAGGCTCTACCAATACACTTGCCGCAATGGCATCAATATTTTCATGCTGGATATGAAAACTCTTGGCATAAGTGCGCTTATCCGCTTTTACTTCCTCATAGCTGGGCAACAAGATATAATCACTCAAATACTCTAGACTTTTGGTTTTCCAGCAAGTACCGCGTATATAACATAGATCCTTTGCTGCTAAGCCACTTGCCAATGCATCCGCAACCTCAACAATCGTATTTTCTCCCATGCCATACATCAATAGATCTGCCTGTGAATCCATCAGAATACTGCGTCGTACAGCATCATCCCAATAATCATAATGCGATAGGCGCCGTAAGCTAGCCTCAATGCCACCAATCAATACCGGTTTATGTGGAAACAGTCGTTTCAAGATTTGAGTGTATACGATCGTAGGGCGATCCGGGCGTTTTCCCATGACACCATCATCACTATAAGAATCATGATCACGGCGGCGTTTATTTACAGAATAGTGATTCACCATAGAATCAATATTGCCGGCAGATACTAGAAAACCTAACCGTGGTTCTCCAAATTGTAAAAATTCTTCATCCTTATGCCAATCCGGTTGAGCTAAGATTGCACAGCTATAGCCATACGCCTGTAAAACTCTGGTAATGATGGCACAACCAAAGGAAGGATGGTCCACATAAGCATCCCCATTAACATAAACAAAATCTACTTGTTCATATCCCTGTTCCAGCATTTCCTCGCGTGTTGTTGGTAAAAAAGCCATAATAACGCCTCCATCTCTATAAGCCATATAATAGTACCATAGAAGGCATTCATTCGTCACCTCATGAAAGGAATTTTTTGATTATTTTCATGATGCGCGTAATTTAGAAGAAGAAACAAAGGAATGTAGCAGTTTCTATCTTTTCCTTATGATCCAGATATCGCACGGATGCACTTAACTAATTATCAGCCGCTCATACTGTATCCTTTTAATTCTTTAAAACTCATGATCTTCCATTTTAAATTCATGAATCAAAAAACGAATTATGCTTCATAAAGTTTCTAATAAATAATATTCTGCAAATTGTTGATATTTACTTATTTTCAGTATTTATTAGCTATATAACTAACAATCGTAAATCATTAGCTGAATCACTAACAATATACGATCATTAACGAATTAAATTTATATATTTCATAATAAGTTAGCAAAACTAACCTTTTTGTGCCATCTTTAACTTCTCTACTTTCTCTAATTCCTGTAGGATTGCTTTTTCTTTATTACCGTTTGTTGCAGGAGAAGGATTCCAAAATAGAGCCTTTGTATCATAGGCAAATTTTGCTTCTACATAATTTTCTAAATGATCGTTGATATCGTTGCTTTCCATATCTTCAGGTAGCTGATTAGCACCCACATAGGAATCGATATCAATTTCACACCAACAAAATTCCTCACATAGCTGTAACATGCCACGATATTTACAACTGGCTCTATCCATGTAGGTTTGGAATGCAAACAATTTTTCATCCTTATGAAAATAAGCACCTTTCCATACCGCTTTTGGCTCTTGCTGCATACTCTGTAGATTTGATAGTATTTCTGTTTGTATGTTATTGCTGGAACCGACTTCTAAACAGTACCAATATTTTCCATCTTTTCCATCTTTTCCAAACAAAGCCCATACACGTTTTTTATCATTACCAATATCAAGATTGTCTTTAATATCCTTTTTTGCGGAATTAATTGTATCTTTCGTAAATCTGCATATACACTTTATATAGTTTAGCTTACTTAAGTTCAACTTCTTACAGGTTTTCTTTATGCTCTCATCCACTTTATTTACCTTCTTTCATTTCCTAACATCGGGCATTACATACTTTGCAATTAAAAATATACTTCTATTATAAAAGAGAAAATCGTTACGCAATAGCTACAGTAAACAGATTTCCTCATCATACTATGAAATACCTATCTTACACCATCAGATATTGGGTTGTTTTCGTTTTCTGGTTATTACAACAAGCAGCAGGTATAGCAGTACCACAATAACGAGGCAAACAGGAAGAATCCAGATAGCACCTGATGGCAATTCATATAAACCAAGATAAACTCCTAACACCTGGAAATAAGGATATTGTAAAATACCATATAAGAAAATGGCTAAAATCATAGCTGCTACAATAATAATACCTTGATATAAGATATCTCGCTGCAGCCGAATCTTTTTTTGCATACCGATATGTGTATAACAAATATTGCTCATCTTTTGCATAGCTTCATCTGCACGCACATTGGCATACAAAGTCAACAATAAGACAAAACCGCCCATCATTGCAACACTAATCATGACATAGCGTAATTTCAGACTCAAATCGTTATTATTCTCCTGCAAGATGTGTAATACCGTATCATAGCTATCATAGGTAATACCTTTTTCCTTTAAAGCAGCTTCAAAAGCTTGCTTTTGTGAGCTGTCCTTTAGTTTTAGGATAGTCTTAGGCATTTGTGGATAATGCTCTCTATCTAAAGGACTCATGTTACGACTGGCAAATGCCACATAGCCTTGATTTACGATAGACTCTGTAAAGCCATAGATTGGATATCCATTTACTCGCCATCCCTGTGAGAATTCAGCATAGGTGTCATTGGCAACTTCAGGATGTTTTTTCACATAGTCAGAATACATGATATAGCGATGAAAATCATGTTGAATACGACGTGGCACCATAGTTCGCATCTTTTCCATCAATGTTTCGCCACCTTCTGCTCCAACCGGTGGCGGATAAACACCCTCTTTTACCGGTAGAAAATGCTTTAAACTTCCGGTCAAGGTAATGCGCATGCCTGGATAATAATGAAATTCTACACTATCTCGCGTGCTTTTATCATATACCATGAATTCCTTATCAATACTAGTAAAACGCTTTGTTTCATCCATAAACGCAAAGACATCAAAATATTCCTTTTTCAGTTCCATAAAATCATCATAAGCTATCCCATTATACAACTGATAATCAAATTGTAAGCCAAAGGTAGCCGGCGTATACAAATGCCATAAAATACTTTGCGTCATAAACAGCAGCAAGATTGTTAAAAAGATAATAGCTAAAGAAAGAATATTACGCATGGAAGAAAACGGATGTGTTAAAACTTCTCGCCATGCCATATGCAGACTCTGCCAACGATACCGAATACGATGTGTACGTTTTGTAATATGCACGTCTTTCGCCTTCATCGCATGGGATAGATTTGCCTGGAAACAGGCATGTACTTGCCATAGCATCAAAGCGAGCAATCCGATAAAGAAAAGGATGGTAACCGGCAAAAGATATAACACTGTTTTCGTTGATAAAGAAAATAATAGACGCAAGACATAGTTTTGTTGATGTGCCAACACTAGCTGCAACACGATATCAAAAACAATCAGCAGACCAAGCGCTGCAGCAAACAGCTGTCCATATTCCATTCCATATGCCTTTTGAATGTTTTTCTTCATGATCCCATTGGCAATCAGAATATGCAGCTTTTCACGATCTTCAATCAGTTTACGTTTCATAAAGGCAAACAAAACAAATAAACAGCTTACCACCAAGCAAGAGGTAACACTTAAGGATACAAATTGGAAGATACCATCTTGTACATGATTACCATCAATTTCATCCGCAAGTAAACGAAAATCTATCTGAGCGGAAGAAGTACGATCATCATTATACGCATCACTGCGCAGGGCATACTCTTTCTGTGCTGAATAGTCCTTGATTTTCAATTTTAAGATGCGTTCATATAGACCTGCCGCCTTTTCAAGACCATACGTTTTCACATAATGACCGTTTATTTGTTCTATGGTTTTCTCATTAACGATACCTACGGCACGTCTGGTAATCTGATAATCCTGAATAGCTTTACTATTCTTTTGATTGGCATAGCCATCATCGTAATTAGGATAATCAAAAACACTTGTTATCGTAAATTTTTCTTTTTCTTGGAAGGATCCAGTAATTTCAATCTCATGTCCTAAAGGTTCAATGCCCTGTTTTCGTAAAGAACGTGCATAGCTTTCCATGACCCCGATTTCATGCCCCTTTAAATCTTTTAAGGGCTTACCTTCTAATAACGGATAATGCGCATCGCTTTTCACGAATCCTTCTAAATAGATAGGAGATGTTTCTTGCATCCAGCTTGTTGAAAAAACGCCATACGGCCATACCAAACTTTCTTCATAAGTGAAGTCTAAGTTGCCATCTTCTTTATACTCTTGCAAAAAATCCTTGATTTCATCATCATATTCTTTATAAAAGATATTGGTCGTGGCAACATCCATCTTATCGATACGTTCTGCCATATTTTGCCCTTTTGTAAACACTGTAAAGGTGATTTGCAAAGATAATAGGGAAAGAAAGAGCAGCAGTATCAGCATAGCATGCAGGAAAGCTTGTTTCTTATGCAAGGTTTTATATACAAGTTTCATAAGCTTAGCGCTCCGTGATTTCCATCACTCGCTGATAGTTAGCTTCTAGATCATCACCGGTAAAGGCTTCATCGCATTCAAATACCCCACTTTCCACAAACACCATTCTTGTTCCATATGCGGCAATTCGCGGACTATGGGTTACCATCAAGATCGTTTGTCCTTGTTTATTCAGTTCACTTAGGATGTTCATGATTTCATCAGCAGTCTGTCGATCCAAGGCTGCGGTTGGTTCATCCGCAAATAAGATCTTTGGTTCATTTACCAAGGCTCTGGCAATTGCACAACGCTGTTTTTCTCCTCCGGATACCTGAGATGGATAGTTATCCTTTAAATGGTCAATATGCACCTTCTTCAATAGTTCCATTGCTTTATCATACGCTTTCGCATCGTATTGCAAGCGTGTAATCGCTACATTTTCTAAGATCGTCAGATTATCGATCAAATAATTGTCCTGAAAGATAAAACCAAACTGATGCAAGCGCAATTGTTCTAACGCTTTGCCTTTGATTTCATTTAGCTTTGTGCCACCAATTTCAATGCTTCCCTCATCAATCGTATCAAAACCGGAAACACAGTTCAGAAAGGTCGTCTTTCCACTGCCGCTTTCCCCCATGATGATCATAAAATCACCGGGATTTACATGAATATTGATACCTTTCAAGATTTCAACGGTTTTATCCTGCGTCTGATAAGACTTTCGCAAGTTTTTTACATCAATCATACTGTTCACCCTTCCTTTTTATGCTGCGCTTTTCCATAAAACAGCATTCCTGCGCTTAATACGATAACGAAGATTACCATCAGCATAGGCATCATGCTTAACGATGAAGGTAATTCATATACACCAAGATAAATGCCTAATACATTAAAATACGGATATTGTACAAGTATATACAGCAACGCCGTCATAAGAAAGGCCAGAAGCAGCATCAACGCTTCATAAGAAAATTCTTTGCGCCGACGCAAGCTGTTCTTAACACCGATGCGTGCAAAACATGTATACATCGCTTTTTGCTGCGCCTTATCGGCCATGACATTGGCGTATAGCGTAATGGCTAACACAAGGATTTCCATTCCAAAGACAACACTCATGACATATCGCAGCTTCTGGTTCAATTCATCATTATTTTCCTGCAGCATCGCTAAGACGCTATCATAAGAATCATACGTTAATGCACTTTGTTTCATCATCTTTTCCATATCTGCTTTTGCTTTCTCATCCTTGACCTTTACCAACATCTTAGGAAGATATGGATAATGGACTTTGTCAACCGGACTTTTTCTTCGCGATGTAAAAGCGACATAGCCTTGATTCATAATGGATTCTGTAAAACCATAAATCGCTGCGCCATGAACGGAAAAGCCTTCGACAAATTCGGCATACGTATCATTGGCATATTCAGGATGTTGATTTACATAATCCGAATTGGCGATATATTTATCAAAATCATATTGAATGCGCCGCGGCACCATGGCACGCTCTTTGGAATAATCTATTCCGTTATGTTTTTCATCCGGAATCCGTGGATAAGAGCCTTCTCGTAATGGAAGAAATTCATCCAAATCTCCGGTTAATACCAAACGCATCCCCGGAAAATAACGAAAATCTACACTCTCGCGTGTACTGCGATCATTTACCATATATTCTTTCATAATACCATTTTCTTCTTTGTTCATCTCTAGAAGTGCATATTCTTTTATATATGGTTTGATTTTTTCATAATCATCATAAGGCATACCCGCAGCTATTTGATAATCAAATTGTAAGCCAAAGGTAGCCGGTGTATACAAATGTGATAAGATTCCTTGCGTCATGGACAAAAGCAGGATCGTTAAGAAAATAACGGCTAAAGAGAAGATATTCCGTATTCCCATAAATGGATCTGTCTGAAATTGTCGCATTGCCATATGCAGTGGCTGAAAGCGATAACTGATGACACGTCGTTTCCGTTTTACCGACAGATGTTTTCCTTTGATTTGTCGAAATAAATTGCCATGGAAGCAGCGATGCACTTGCCAACGAATCATCAGCATTAAAACAATGATGAAAGCAACTAATAAAGGTAACAACCATTTTGCCGTTTCCCATGACATGGTAAATAGTAAGCGCAAAATATAATCACTTTGCTGCTGAAGAACAAGATATGTGAAAAGATCAAAAAGGATTAGATAAAGGATTGCGAATACAAACAATCGTCCATATTCCAGATCATAAGCTCTTTGGATATTGCGTTTGGTGATGCCATTGATGACAAGAATACTTAATTTTTCCTGATCATCCAGCAGTTTCCGCTTTAAAAAGGCATATAGAACAAATAAGCAGCTTAGCAATAAACATGCCGTTACACTCATTGACACAAAACGGAAGATAGCATCTTGTACTCGATTGCCATTTAATTCATCCGCCAATAAACGAAAATCTGCCGATGACATATAATAGGTATCTAAAGCATCCTGGCGAAATTCATATTCATCCTGCATATCATAACTATCAAAACGTACTTTTAACATCGTACTGAAGGCCCCTGTCGCACCTTCTCCTTTGGCTTTGATAATCTCATTACGTAAGTTTTGCAAAGTTTCTTGTTTTACGATACCAACAGCCGGTGGTAAGATTTGATAATCTTTTATTGCGTCTTCATTTTTATGATTCACATAGCCATCTTCATAGTTTGTATAATATAGGATGCTTTCAATTTGAAAGGTATGCGCATTTCCCATATCATCTTGAATACTAATTTGATGATGCAAGGGTTCTATGCCTTGTTTTCGTAAAGCATTGGCATAGCCGTTCATAACGGCAATCTGATTACCCTTTAATTCTTTGCATGGCTTTCCTTCTAACAAAGGGTATGCATCATCACTTTGAATATAGCTTTCTAAATATAATGGAAATTTTGACTGCATCCAGCTAGTTGAATAAGGCAGGTATGGCCATGCACTACCTTTTTCATACGTGAAGTTAAATTTACCTTGTTCCTGATATTCTTTCAGATACGTATCAAAATTCATCGAAGGACTGCTGAAGATGGTTGTTGTGGCAACATCTAAATGTTCAATACGTTTTGCCATGCTTTGATTCTTCGTAAAAACCGTGCAGGTTACTTGTAAAGACAGCATAGATAAAAACAGCAGTACGATCAATAAGCCATGTGTAAACATCTGTTTCTGATGCAACGTTTTATATACAAGTTTCATAAGCTTAGCGCTCCGTGATTTCCATCACTCGCTGATAGTTGGCTTCTAGATCATCACCGGTAAAGGCTTCATCGCATTCAAATACCCCACTTTCCACAAACACCATTCTTGTTCCATATGCGGCAATTCGCGGACTATGAGTTACCATCAAGATCGTTTGTCCTTGTTTATTCAACTCACTTAAGATGTTCATGATTTCATCAGCAGTCTGTCGATCCAAGGCTGCGGTTGGTTCATCCGCAAACAAGATCTTTGGTTCATTTACCAAGGCTCTGGCAATCGCACAACGCTGTTTCTCTCCTCCGGACACCTGAGATGGATAGTTATCCTTTAAATGATCAATATGCACCTTCTTCAATAATTCAATTGCTTTTTCATACGCTTTCGCATCGTATTGCAAACGAGTAATCGCTACGTTTTCTAAGATTGTTAAATTATCAATCAAATAATTGTCCTGAAAGATAAAACCAAACTGATGCAAACGCAATTGTTCTAACGCTTTGCCTTTGATTTCATTTAGCTTAGTGCCACCAATTTCAATACTTCCCTCATCAATCGTATCAAAACCGGAAACACAGTTCAGAAAGGTCGTCTTTCCACTGCCGCTTTCCCCCATGATGATCATAAAATCACCGGGATTTACATGAATATTGATACCTTTCAAGATTTCAACGATCTTATCTTGCGTCTGATAAGATTTTCGCAAGTTTTTTACATCAATCATATTATATCTCCCTTCCACGATGTCTTCCGATAACCAATAACAGTAAGACACCGCCTGCACATAACAAGGCCATTAGCCATGGCATTATTGAATATGCGGATGGCAACGTATATAAACCTAGATAATCACGCAAAATAGCAAAATAAGGTAGTTTGAATACCGCATATAGCAATAACCCCAGCAAGAACGCCATAACCAGCAAAATAATTTCATGCAACAGCAATCGTTTCTTTTGCATGTTTCTTTGCCAGCCCAGTTTTAACAGATAGCCTTCTTCCCGACGTTTTTCTTCGATGTCACTTTGGACATTTGCATACATCGTCATACAGCCAACTAAGATCGTTAAGCTGGCAACTCCTGCCATAATAGCAAATAAGCGTGCTTGTAAGGCATTGTTATTCTCCTGCAGCACATCTAAGATATCCTTGTAGCGAACATAAGTGATTCCTTGTTGCTTACATGTCGTTTCAAAAGTAGCTGCTTGCTTTTCATCCTTTAAGCGTAGCAATGTCGTTGGAATTTCCGGATACCAATAGGTATTTAAAGGTCTTCGCTTTGCGCGAAAGAATGTAATATACCCATTATTGATAATGGATTCTGTAAAGCCATGTAACTGGGATGCGGATAAGTAATGATTAAGACTATACTCTACATAAGTTTTCGTACGTAATGTATCATCTTGTGCCACCTTTTTATCTTGCATGGTGTATAAGCCAAAATCATGTTCTAAACGTCTGGTCGTCATGCCATATTGTAACTCAAAGGCACGCTCACCTAAGTGCTGCTCATTGGCTTCCTGTGGATAGGTTCCCTTTCGTAAAGGAAGAAATTTATCCAAAGGTCCATCCATGATCATCAATAATCCCGGATAATAATGATAGAGATTTTCATCGCGATTGCTGCGATCATCGACCATAAAACAACGATAGACACTGGTATCTGCACTTTCCGCAGCGACAAACACGAAATCTTCATCCAGATATGTTTTTTGCAGCTTTGTAAAAGATGAAAAGGAGATAGGTCCTTTTAACATATAATCGAAAGATAAACCAAACGTTTCTGGTGTATATAGATGAAATAAGATGGTAGAAGTACCACTTAATACCAGCAAGGTCACAAACACGAAGGCCAAAGAAACGACACTGCGCAGGCTGGAAAATGGAGTGGTTACGATATCACGCAACGCCATTTGTAAGCTTTGATAGCGATAGTGTATGCTCTTATGATGTTTCAAATGCAAAGAGCGCGAGCGTATTGCCGTTACCAAATTGCCTTTAAAACAGGAACGTACCTGCAGTGTTACCTGAAAGAGCAAGGCTGCTAAAAATAACAGTGTACTGCCAATGATCAAGAGCCATCCTTTCATTGATAATGTAAACAGCAATAATAAATCATAACGGTTCAAGACATGCAGAAACCATTGCATCATAAACAGAAGGATAAGATGAATGATAAAGGCCTGTAAAAAGATTTGTACGATTTCCAGCAAATAGGCATTGCGGATATTCAAACGGCGAACCCCATTCATAAACATTAAGCTTAATTTTTCCTGATCCTTTATCAGCTTCCGTTTCATAAAAGCATAAAGCACAAAGCAAGAGCTGATTAGCATACAGATGGTAACGCATAGCGATACAAACTGAAAGATCCCATTCATGATCTTATTCGCATTCATCTCTTCTGCTAACAGACGGAAATCAGGATAGGAAGCCATCTCTCCGGTAATATAGGTATAATCCAGATACATGCGTGAACGTAGGTCATATTCATCCTGCTCATGATAATCATGAAAGCGTATCTTTGCCATGGCATTGCCATAGATAGAGGCTTTTTCCAGCTTCTTGATTGTTTCATAATTTCCAATTGCAACGGCTGGTTTGGCAATCGTGAACATATCGACTTTATTAATATCGTTTTGTCCGATATACCCTTGGTTATAGTTGGGATATTCCATGATGGAAGCAATCACAAAGGAATACGTTTTTCCATTGGGTGGATCTTTGATGACTTCCTTATGACCAAGTACCTGGATGCCTTTATCTTCCAGCTGTTTGGCATAGCTTTGGGTGATGGCAATTTCATTTCCTATTAGCTTTTCTAGAGGTTTGCCATCCAATAAAGGATAGTTAGCATCACTTTTCACATAGCCTTCAATATACAAGGGGAAAGATCCTTGGATAGAGCTTCCTGGATATGGGGCATACGGAAAGACGCTTGTCTTTTCATAATAGTCAAAGCAATGCTCTTCTTTCTGTATGACATCTAAAAACTTATACATTCCTTTTGGTGAATCGGAAATGATTGCGGTATGTGTGGCATGCATCTGATCAATGCGTGCTACGATAGAATCACTACGCGTAAAGACACTAACGCTGATGGATACCGATAACATGGCAAATAACAAAAGGATCATCAATAGAAACTGCTGAAAACGCTGTTGATAATGCAGCGCTTTATATATACATGCGATTTTTGAAAAACACCCTAACCGTAACAGGAAAGGTGTCTTTGTGTGTTCCCTCTTTTTCATATGCTCATTTCCCTTTTCTTATATTGTAGCACAACATGATGGTTTTTTCATAACTCTTTGAAAATTTTCAAGATAATTTTATGAGTTTACAAAAAAAAAGCAGCGAGTGCTGCTATAAAATCTTTTCTTCATACCGATGAAATATCAGGGGCAAAAGAATGCTGTATTTGATTGGATAGAATATTGTATCGTAAAAGCCTTTTTCTCGTATTCATTTTATAACCAATCTTGAATCTAGAAAAGAATAACCAATGCGCTCTTCTGCATCAATTATACAATTACTCTTATCGCTTTTTCTTAACACCATACACATTTTTCATCTGCTCCTATTGTAAGATATCTTTTTTCTTAAAATACCAGATACAACCAACAATCGTAATGAGTGATAAAGCAATCACGAAAAGATAGCCATAGCGCCATGTTAATTCCGGCATAGTCGTAAAGTTCATGCCATACCATCCAACAATCAATGTAAGAGGTAAAAAGATGATGGTTACGATCGTAAAAACATACATCATACGGTTTAGATTCAAATCATATTGTGACTGCTGCAATTCGCGTACTTGTATGATGTAATCTTTTAGCATTTGCACGCTTTGTTCATAGCGTTGCACACGATCGGCAAAAATACGAATATGATGCAACTGATCTTTTTGAAATAGATCATTTTCATCTTGTTGTAACTCCTCGGCGATATCCATCATTTGTGCAAAGTAATGTGACAGCATCGTGATTTCACGACGAATCTTCATGATATTGGCAGTCATCGTCACCTTTTGCATACTCAAAATATCTTCTTCCATCTGCATGATTGTATTCTCAATAGATTCAAATAGAGGATGCATAGGTGCCAAAACACTTTCTAAAAGAATAGCCAAAACATGTTCTAGGCTATAACTGGTGTTTGGTATTAACTCTAACCTGTGTTGAAATCGCTGCAATGCTTTTTCATCTTCACAAACTAGTAAGATGAGGTTCTTTTTAAAATATACACCAATATGAATAAAAGAAAGTTCTTCATCCTGTTTTATAATTTCATGCACAAGACCAAAGCAATAACCAAAATAAGCATCTAACTTATTAACCGTATGCTGATGATGTTCTTTCAATTCCCGCAATGTCTGTGGGGCAAAGCCAAAATGGGCAAGTAATGGTTCCATTTCCGCCATGCGATATACGCCTGCACATAACACGGTATCATTGACATCATCTAGTGTAATAGGAATCATTTTTTGTTCTAATCGATACAGCATATTGACACCTCATTTCTGATATGAATATAAGAGCATAGCACTAAATAATAAGACGATTCCACTTCCCTGCATTCCTGTACACGATTCTTGCAAGATTAGAAAAGATAGTAATATAGCAGTCAACGGATCGAGATAACTATATAATGCACTACGTGCTAAAGCTAAGTGAGCCAATGCATGAAAATATAAATAATACGCCAATGCAGTATGAACAATACCAATGCATAACAACCAGGGAAGTTGGGCTAACGATATATGTAACATGGTGGTATCTTTACTTATTACTAAATATATGCCAAGTAGGATGGCCGCAATCGATAACTGCCAACTTGTCAATAATAATCCAGGCATCGGCTTTCGAAAACGTTGTAGTAATAAAATCATTGCATAACAGAAAGCAGCACATAATCCCATAATCACACCACGTAAGTTAAATGCACTTTGTGGTTGCCATGAAATGAGAATACAGCCAATCAAGGTTAATATAAAACATCCTATTTGACGTTTGGTAAGTGGCTCATGAAAGAATATAAAAGATAATAACAAAGCCAATATAGGAGCTGTATAATACAGCATGGTTGCTATGGACACACTGACATAACGATAGCTTTCAAATAAAAAAATCCAATTACCGGCTAACGCAGCTGCAGATAATACCATAAGCTTTCTTTCACCTTTCGCTAAAGAATGCGTCTGTCGTTTAAAAAGGAGCATAATTTGCAATACGATAGCTCCCAACAAGGTTCTTGAAAAAGCTATGGTGGCACTGGATGTTGCTACATTGCGTACAAATGGAGCAAGTGTGCCAAAGATGATCATTGCTAAGATCATCTCATAATCACTACGTTGCAGTCGCTTAAACATCCATAAATCCTTCTAAAGCATGATAGACGATATATTCTGCATAAGTATCCATTGCACAATATTGTGTTAACTCCTCATAGATTTGTTGTTTCTTAGTACCTTCACTTTCTTGATACTCCCGCCATTTTGCTACCGCATCTAATCCATAAGAAATGGCCAAATCTTCATAATGATAAGAACTGAAAATCGGCACCAACGTCTTTAAAGAAAACAGACCTGCCATACGTACATCATAAACATTTCCGGTGGAAAAAGGCAGGGATAAATCCACCATGCGTTCCCATATCTGCATCAAAGCTTTTTCATATTGCGGAAACTGTTGGGCCAATTGTACCAAGCGCAGTTTCTCAGCCCCCTCCATATTATAAACTAAAATCGTTCCCATTTTCGGTACACTTGCTAACAAAGCTTCTATAAAGGCAAGGCGACAATCTTTCTCACCGATAAAACCAGTATGTTGTAATGTCTTTCCTTTTTCCTCTTCAACATGGAGGCTGAACTGAAAGGTCAAAACATCAAAAGGCTTCATTCCTTCATAAGGTGGAAAGGCATACGTTTCCCATTCAAAATCCAGATAAGAAAGGGGATAACTGATATGATCTTTGCGCCAAGTTTTTAAAGCGGCAACATCCACATACAGCCCGCCATATGTATCCGCCATGATCTGGGCATATTGATGGCGTGTTCCTTCAATACGATCAAGATCGGCATCCTTTAAACGTTGGATTCCCTCTTCTTTCATCGCATATTTATGCTGTGATTGAACTAGATTAGTAATAGCGCCAGGTTGACTTTCTTCTTGAAAACATTCTTTATAAAAAGAACATTTATTTCCTCTAGTACAAAACGATGTCCGCTTTGGTTTTATCTCATCCAATGCATCTAATATACGCATATTCTCAAGCAATGGGCGAATATCTCGCAGTTTCATTTGTACAAGCTGAAAAATATTTTTACCAGGGCGATTATGTGAATTATAAAAATGATCACTGATGGTAAGTAATGCATGTACATCTAATGTTTTTCCCCGTATATACTCCGCATTCAAATGAATGGCATAGATTTCATCTATTCTAATATCCAACAATTGCAACACCGCAATGATATCGGCGATATATTGAGCTTCCTGTTCCTTAGGGTAACAGCTGCGATAACTCATATACAGGATGGTCTTACCTTCCTCCTGTATAAGTACAGGAACTTTGATACGTAAATCTTCATATGCAAAACGGGCATTGACCAATGGCTTTTTCTCTGCGAAAGCCTGCAACGCTAAAGCAGGATCATCATTTGCCTGTCCTTCAAAACAATCATTTGGCAACAACAGACGTTCTTTCATCAGCGAAGTCATACTTTCTGTATATTGCACATAAGGAGTAAATGACTTTTGAACTCTTCTACTTAACCAAAACAAACGTTCACAACGTTCCATCTTTTTTATATCGGTAATATGATACATTTTATTTCTCCACACTTTCTCTATCTTGTATTATATCATAAGTTGGAACCTTCGTTTCATGATATTGTCGAAACATGTCTTCTACAATATGTTTTAGTTCCGCTTTTAAAGAGAGGGGTTTTCTTACTTCGACCTGATTACCCAAAGATAACAGAAACTGCATAGCTGGAATTTTCCCTTCCATGATCGTTGTGAAATGTAAAACATGTTCATCTATCCATTCACCTTTCGGATCGATGCCAATCATTTTTTCACTTACTAACAAAGCACTCTCACCATGTATCAATACATCCAATTCATAAACCTCATTACGAATAAGACCCTTTTTGCCAATATGCTCACTTACTTGAAAATCAGCATCCCGCTGAAATTTCACATCACTTACTTGCACTTTTTTCATACGCTCTTCACTAAACTTAAAATTTCGATAATCCTTTGCCTTCAATGAATATGCTAAACAATAATAGCTCCCTGCATCGTTCAAGATTTCATATGGATGAATACGTACCTTTTCAAAATTTTTAGCATGCATTCCTTTATATACAATATCAACAGCAAGTTGATCATTACGAGCACCATCCATTCGCATGATAAATTCCTTTAACATTGGATTAAGTAATGGGGTATTGCCCTTCACATAAATACTGCCTTCCTTTTTTTCCATAGTAAGCGTTGCCATTAATTTATCCATCGCAGATAAAAATTGTGGCAACAGCAAAAAATCATCATGACTCTTCATATAGCTGATCGCCTCACTCACCGCCTTAACCTCTTCTTGCCGTAAACCGACAATTGGAAAAAGACAGGATGCATCCAGCTGATAACCGCCATATTTGCCGGTCGTGCTAATGATGGAATAGCCTGCCTCTTCAAGTTCTTTGCGATATTCGGATACATTGCGTATATTTGTATCTAATAATGTCGCTAATTCTTCTCTTGATAAAAAACCTCTTGCTTTTAATAGTTGCAACATTTGAATACAGCGTGCACTGCGTTTCATTTCCTCTCATCCTTCCCATTAGGAACGTATGACCTTTGGATGATAGTCCAATGGACTATAGCGGGATGGAAAAGAACCAAAAACCGGTTCAACTTCTTTTTTCTTTGGTACGATACCTTTGGGTGCTAAAGCCGCCACGACTTCACCTATTCCATTTTCTAACGCAAAACCTAATGCCTCTTCCGTGTGATATGCTCCTGCTTCTAAAAATGCCAGAACAGCATCTACATTACGCGTATAGACAGCATGTAATAAGATGGGATAGCCATTGAAAATCCAATTGGGATCCGCCCCAAAATCTAAAAGTTCCTTGATTCTTTCCGTTTCCTTGTTCCAAACTGCATTTAATAATTCCTTTGCCATTTTTCTCTCGTTTATCATATAGCCTCAACCTCTTTCCTTATCTTTACGGCTATATCATAAACCTCATTGTTACATTATTTGTGTAACAATATAAAAATAGTATAAACTTTTTTTTATTATCTGTACAGCAAAAAAAATCTTCCTACAATTCATATATAGAAAGATTTATTTTATATTTACTTAGTTTTCATTTTGTCCTGCAGCATTGGTTCCATTGGTATTGTTGGCATTTGTTTTACCATTATTATTCACATCACCATTTTGATTCCCACTTGTCGTATTACCGGCATTGGGATCGTTTGTTTTGGCATTTCCATATGCACCATCACTTGTTGGCGTATTGGTCGTATCTTTGGCGCTTGTTCCTGCATTTACTCCACCACTTGTATAACCATCAAATGTTGTTAAGACATCGTTCATATCAGCATTTGGGTCATATAACAGTAAGAAATTTCCATTTACTTTTGCTCCATACTCCATTTCTTTATTTTTGATATTTACTCGTACTTTACCTTTTTCTCTAGCCTCTTTTAAGACTTTTTTCATGTTTTCATCATTACTTTTTACACGATATAGATAAGCTGTTTTGCCATTCACCTCAAAGCTTTTTCCTTCATATGCCGCAAATTCCATATTTTTGATTGGCTGCATATTCTCAAGCTCAACTTTTTTGTTATTGAAGAAGCTCATGACATTGTCAATGCTGTCATCAATATCATTTTTTACATCATTTGCAACATCACCGGTATCACTTTGATTTTCCTTACCAGTGGTTTCATTGTTATTACTGCTACAGCCTTGTAATATACCTGTGAACAGAAATGCTGCCAGCAATACTTTCATTGTTTTTTTCATTACTGATTCCTCCTTGTCAATCTTTAGTATGCACAGGGCTTTTTACTTTATTCCTCAAGCAGCCATGGATATTTATTTCGCAATGCTTCTATCACACACAATGCAGAAACATGTTTATCTTTAACCTCTAACATGATATCAACTTCCTCTTTTTGTAAATCTTTGCAGAATTCCAAAAATGTCTCTATGTCAATAGATGAGGCATGGGCACCGGCACGTTTTAACGGATCCTGTTCGCTGTAATGCATCTTCATGCGCCCATCAACGGATTTCCAAGTCTGCTTTACCAACGCTAGACATTGTTTTTCATTAAGATTGGTAAGAGATGGATTTAATTTATGATGCAAATTATCGAAGACCACCGGTATCTGGATTTTTTCCGCGATCCATAAGACATCCTCTAATGTATAATAGCGATCATCATTTTCAATGATCAAACGTCGTTTGATTGTCTCATCCAATTCTCGATATTCTGCCATAAAACGTTTCATCGCTTCCTGTTTATCGCCATATACCCCACCCACATGTAACACCATCTTATGCGTGGCATCCTCACATAAAAGATCCAAAAGCGCACAATGATATTGTAAATCAGCAATCGCTCTTTGTACCACTTCCGGATTAGGAGAATTTATAATCGTATATTGTCCAGGATGCATAGAAATCCGCATATCATAGCGTTTAATTTGTTCTTGTAAGAAAGTAAAGGCTGACTGAAACAAAGTCTGCCAGTCAACACTGTTGATAGGACTAGAGCCAAAAGGTATGATGTCTGAACTAATGCGAAACATTTTAATTCCCTGTTGATGATTATATGTCAGAATATTTGATAAAGCGGTTAAATTGTGATCTATCAGTTCTATTAAACGCAACTCACTCGCATTTTTTGCGATACAGCTACGCATTTTTGTATCATCCTGTAATGCCAGTGTACAAGCATATCCAATTTTCATCTTATCACCTATTGTTAGGATGGCTCTTGTATGGCCCACTATTCTTGTCAAAATTCTTTGTTTCCTGTATGATAATACCAAATAGAAAGGTGATTACAATGAAGAAGAAATATATCTTTTTTGATATTGATGGTACATTAACCGACAATGCTACTAAAAAAATCGTACCTAGTGCTCAGAAAGCACTAGATGAGCTGCAAAAAAACGGACATTTTGTGGCGATTGCCACAGGGCGTGCACATTATAAGGCACGACCCTTTATGGAAAGCGTCCATCTGCATAACATGGTTTGTTGCGGAGGAAATGCACTCGTAGTAAACGATGAACTTATCCAAAACATTCCCTTAGATCGTGAACAAAGTATTGCCTTATATCATCAAGCAATCAATGCTGGATATGGTGTATTAGCAATGCTAGATGATTCTATTGACCTTTATGGGATAGATGACACGTTTGTAAAACAATGTGGAGAACGTCAAGAACCTACACGCTATGTGTATGATCAAAACTTTCGCATTGAGGATGCAAAAGATATTTATAAATTATATATCTCCGTACCTATTGATGAAGAAGATCGCATTCCTTTATTAAAAGAAGTCGGCCAGCTCCGCTTCGTCGATGCTTACTTAACAATTCAACATGACCGAAAAAAAGATGGTATTATAGACATGTTACGCTATATTGATGGAAAAGCTGAAGATGTTGTTGTATTTGGTGATGATACAAATGATTTGGTCATGTTTGATTCACAATGGACAAGTATCGCGATGGGAAATGCTAAAGAAGTCTTGAAGAAAAAAGCGGATTATGTGACAGATACTAATACACGTGATGGAATATGGAAGGCTTGTAAAAAGTTTGGGTGGATTGCATGAGACATGAGAAACAAACAACAGATGTTTTGTATGTACAAGACTGTTATCTTCGTTTGCTACGAAAAGAAGATGCCGCCATGTATTATGAGAAAGGTTTTGCGCAAGAAGATGAGGAAGTGAGACGTTTTACCGGAACGACACAAACGTTTAGCAAAAAGATGATCTACGATTATGTCGAACGTATTGCTGAAGCAGATGATCGCTATGATTTTTTAATATTTACATATCAAGACGAGTTAATTGGGGAAGCTGTTTTAAATGACATTGATTGGGATGCTAACATGGCTGGTTTTCGAATTGCTTTATTTTCAAGTACACAAACAAATAAAGGCATCGGTAAACAGGCCGTAAAAGCTGTTACGGATTTTGGATTGTATACCTTACAGCTTCATCGCATTGAACTGGAAGTGTTTGATTACAATCCTCGTGCCCAACATGTGTATGAATGTTGTGGCTATCAGATAGAAGGACGAAAAAAAGATGGCTTATATTATGATGGCAATTATCACGATATTCTTATCATGGCTATCCTTCATCCATAACAACCACTATGAAAATAAAAAAACATCCAGATAGGTGATTCGCTTGGGAATATCAACGCTTACCAGTACAGACCCTTTCTATTTGGATGTTTTTTATATCTTTATCGCTTACAAAGAACTTAACAAATACTTTTTGATGGATGGTCTTGAACTAAGAAATCCGGTTTTTTCATATCCCATAAAAACCAACCAAACAGTAACACACCTTTAAAAATGGAGCTTATGGTAATGGCCCACCAAACACCGTTTAAACCAAGCCCATTTCCCAGCAACATTGCCAAAGGTATACGAGCGGCCGTCAAGGTTACGGATATAATCGAAGGTGGCAATGTCCTACCTAAACCATTAAAAGCACCGGCAGTAGTAATTTCCATACACATAAACAACTGGGAGAAACCTAAGATACGTAAATAATCTACGCCCATCCAAATGACTTTTGGTTCATTGATGAAAATCTGAAAAATAAACTGCGGAAATAAAAGCAATATCAAATTACAAAGGATGCCCCAGCTTATCATCAATCTCATAGACAAACGATATCCCTTGCGAATACGCTGTGCATTATGCGCACCATGATTTTGAGCTACAAAGCTATTTAAAGCAGCGGCATAGCCTTCCGCACTCATCCAAGAAATGGATTCTATCTGTGAGCCAACCTTTTGCACTGCAACGGCTGCATCACCCCAACCGGCAATAAAGCGTGCTATCACCATAGAGATGCTGCTAAACAACATACTTTGTAATCCAATAGGCAGCCCAATACGAAATATTTCCTTCATTTCTTCCTTGTGTATATGTGAAAGAATATGTACTTGTAAAAAAATAAGTGTATCTTTTCTTATTGCCATTAGAAATAATAGACAAACAATCATTTGGGCCATTACTGTAGCTATAGCTGCCCCACGCACTCCCATCGCCGGTATCCCACCAAAACCAAAGATAAAAATAGGATCTAAGAGGATATTCATGAGCAATCCCAAAGCGGTCACTATAAAGGAAGTCTTAGAATTTCCCATGGCTGTCAAAATACCCGTGAATATCTGATTAAGAAATGAGAAAATCACCAGGCCACAGGTGATGATTAAATAACTTTGTGCATCGCCTGCTACCTGTGCACTGTTTAATTTAAAAAAGCCAATCATTTGCCGTGAAAAAACGACCGTGACAAAACCAAATGCCAATGCGAAAACAATGCCCATCTGTATGGCACTTTGGGCATAACATGCTGCCTTGTTTTGATCTTGTGCGCCTAAAGAATGTGCAACTTTGACCTGAGCACCCATCTTGGCTAAGGTGACTAGGCCATTGGAAAGCCACATGAACATACCGGCAGCACCGACAGATGCCACAGCATTTGCCCCGATTCTGCCAATCCATAGCATGTCGGTAAGATTATATGCCATTTGTATCAAACTGGTTGCCATGATAGGTAGTGCTAATGAGCTTAATGCCGGAAGTATCGCACCATCTAACAAATTTACATATTTCTTCATTATATCCCTCAATTCTATAGTGTGGTTATAGTACCATACCTAGAAGGTTTTTAGCAATTCTTATACTGGATATAAATGAAAAAACTATTATCACAGGTGATGTCTTATAAGAACTTCATCGATTTCCTATGAGCTTCTTTTCATGAAAACGATTGAGGATAAAATAAAGCATGCATAGCTAAGAAATTCTTAAACTAGCATGCTTTGTGCGATTACTGTTTATCAGTTTATATTTGCATCAGAAGGCAAAGCGAATTGCACGATAGCTTTAAATAAGTCCCCATCTACTTCAATATGGAATTGACCATTTTGAATCTCCGTAAAGCTTTTAACGATTGCCAAGCCTAAACCACTTCCTTCTCCATGACGAGAAGAGTCACCTCGTTGAAAACGTTCGACAATTTGCGTTTCATCAAAATTTAATGGTTCCGCGGATATATTTTTCATGGTGATTATCACCGTTTCGTTTTCTGCTTTCACCATCACATAAACTCTTGTATTGGCCAATGCATACTTCCCGATATTGATAAATAAATTTTCAAAAATTCGCATGGTTTTATCGCCATCTAACGCAACCAAATATTGTTCTTGATCAAAGCTAGTAATGACCTGTAAATGCTTCTCTTGTAATAATTCACTACATTCAGCTTGTGCTTGTTCGATTAATGCTTTGACATCTAACTCCATAAGATTTAACTGAATGTTTCCACTATTAACTTTACTAACCTCAAATAAATCTTCAATCAGACGACTTAAACGCTGTGTATATTGAGCAAGCATTTGTACATATTGTGTTCTTGTTTCTTCTGACAATGTCGTATCTTGCAACAATTCAACATAATTTCGCATACCGGTCAATGGTGTTTTTAAATCATGTGATACATTACTGATAAGCTCCGTTTTCATTAACTGCGATTTTGTTTCTTCACGCACAGCTTTTTCAAAACCACTGCGCACTTGGGTTAATTCCTGTTGTAGTTCTTTAAATACACCATCTACATGTGTATATTCATAATCAAAACGTCCTTCTTCCATCGCCTTTGCATTCTCTAGTAATTCTTGATACTCTAATTTTACCTCTTTCAACTTATCACGCAGCCAAAAGAAAAGAGCAATTGTATATCCAAAGGAAAGGATGATACCAAATCCCTGCAAGGAACAAAAGATAATAACGATTAGCAAATTTATCAATAGCAGTTTGATCAAACTCTGATTCAATTTATCTAGTTCTACATCTGCTAAAGCATTAACATAATGCTTAAAACGCCGAATGATACTGCCAATGAAGGTGTCCTCTTTCAAATAGCGAATCACACCATGGACAATTATATACTTTAGCAAAAAGAAAATGATTGATAAATAAGCAAATAACAACATCCATGCCGCAAGGTTCGCAAGTAGGCTTATGCCATCCCATATTTCATATCGTAACAATATTTCAGCCAATAAGCCATTCATCGTATAATTAGAAAGCACCACTACACCCATGCAGCCAAAGGTAATCAGGCAACAGGCTAAAATGGAATTGATTTCAAACTTGATTTGCGCAAAAATTTTGAACGGTTGACATTGTTCTACGATACGAATCGGTACTAGAAGTATGAATAAAGCTAAAATACAAGCACCTACTCCCATAGCGATAAACACGTAAGGAGTATATTCATATCTGTCATAAATTGTATCATAAACATACATACCATTATTTGTTAATTTCTCAGGGATGCGTATAACAACTGTAAAATCATTACGAAAAGAAACCTTTGCATCATTTTTTTGATCATATAAGGAAGGATCACGGATAAACGTATTCATACAATCCACAAAATAATCTTTAGCACCATTCGTATAGTTACCAAAATCTCCGCTCAGCTGTAAAGAACCATCTTTCTTAAAAGTTCCTATGCCATAAAACATACTATTATTTTCACTTAAATCATCCTTGACATTCGCTGCTAATCGTTTTTTTGTATTTGCATCATAAACGATATATTGTACATTTTCATCATTTTGGAAACAGGAGACTGCTCGATCCATCAAGCTTATATACTCATCTTCAAAATGACTTTTTTCAGGAAAATTTGAAAACCTTGGATAGGACCATTGTTCATCCGCAAATTGATTCATACTGAGTGCATAGAAGAACAATTCATCGCCCAGTACATTCTGAATGGTTTTATGCATATTCTCTTTATCCATTTTAGATGATGGATAAAAACTGCATATAGTTATGCTGATCACACTGAGCAACATGATCCATACACTTAAAAATATTCTTTTTTGCTTCATGCTTTTCACCTATCCTTTTTCAATTTTATATCCTACGCCCCATACCACTTTCAAATATTGTGGCTGACGAGGATTCACTTCAATTTTTTCACGCAATTTACGAACATGTACCATGATTGTCTCTGTATTGATGGCTTCTTCTTCCCATACTTGCTCATAAATCTGTTTTGCAGAGTACACTCTTCCTGCGGATTCCATCAACAATTGAAGAATAGCAAATTCTTTCGGAGTCAATTTGACACGCCTGCCATCTACATATACATCCTTTGTATAGGTATCGAGTTCTAATCCGCCGACACAGAAACGATGGGGATTTTTCTCTGTTTTATCTTGTTTGGATGCTGTTTGTAGCGATAATATTTGTTCATACCGGCGCAATTGAGAACGCACACGTGCTAATAATTCCATTGAGCCAAAAGGTTTTGTGACATAATCATCCGCTCCTATATTTAAACCATTGATTTTATCGATATCCTCTGATTTCGCGCTTAAAAAAATCACCGGGAAATCATAGTTTTTACGCAATTCCATCGTCATAGTGATACCGTCCATGATCGGCATCATGATATCTACGATTGCCAAATGTACATCATTGGTATGAATCAAGTCAAGTCCTTCTTTTCCATTTTCCGCTAACAACACTTGATAGCCCTGATTCTTTAGATATATTGCGATTGCCTCGCGGATTCCTTGTTCATCTTCAACAACTAATACGGTATGTTCCATATGTTTCAACGCCCTCTCTTATTTACTTGTTCTATTTTAACCGATTTCTATTCACTTGGAAAGCTTAGATATTCCTATGCAGAAGAAATCCTGCAAACGTGCATACCGTACAGATGCAGTATACAAATAGTTCCATCTTATCCCTCCCACCGTTTTTGTTGCTGTATCATATAGCGCTGTAAGGTGGTTTTTATCATAAAGCCAACTGCCATTGCCAATACGATACCATCCATTGTATCAATCGTTCTTAAAAAGGGGGTAGATGCAATGATGATACATAAGGCAATCGTAACCAGTATACAGATGATGGCAAAACTAATTTGTTTTCTTTGTTTTTTCATCTTCATCTCCTCTTTCTTACTGTTATCAGTATGAAGGATAGTTCTTATCAACTGTTGAAATAAAATCTTAAAAATTTCTAAACAATGACATAACGAAGATGAATTATGATACTTCCTTGCGTTTAATTATTCTCCATCAGCTAGAATCCTTGTATGAACGTAAAACCAACCTAAATTTCGGTATCATAGATTAGATTACTTAAAAGACCAATATTAAATTCAATCTCATATAAAAAAAGACACAACAAGTAATTTGTTTGTATCTTTCTTCTTACTATTTAAACGCATTCTTGAATTTTTCAAATGGACTTTCATGATCTTTACGATTACGTATCTTCTCATATAATTCCTTCTCTTCACGAGAAAGCTTTTTAGGTATTTCAACTGTGATTTCCACATACTGATCACCTTGCGAACCTCTAGGTGATTTTACACCCTTACCTTTCAAGCGGAACTGTTGTCCATATTGTGTACCTGCCGGTATGGTTAATTCTACATCTCCATACACTGTAGGTACATCAATCTTACAACCTAACGTCGCATCAATCGCACTGATTGGTACACTGATTCTTATATCATTGCCATCACGGACAAACTGATTATGACGAGTAACTAAGATTTCGATATATAAATCACCATTAGGACCGCCATTTACACCACGTTCACCTTTGTTTGGCACACGAACCTGCTGACCAGATTGAATACCTGCCGGAATCTTAATATCCAGCTTTACACGCTTATGCTCATAGCCTTTTCCATGACATTTTGGACATTTGTGGGCAATCGTTTTCCCTGTACCATTACAATCCGGACAAACCGTTTGTGATTGGAAAACACCAAATGGTGTACGCTGCTGCTGAGTTACAGTACCTGTACCACCACAACGACTACAAGATTTCACATCAGATTTACTGCGTGCACCGCTGCCCATGCATTCATCACATTGTTCATCCACATCAATTGTAATCGTTTCGGTTTTACCAAAGATAGCATCCATGAAATCAATGCGCATTTGCATGAAACGATCATTTCCCTTACGTGGTCCATTGCTGGCACGGCGACTTCCACCGCCAAAGCCTCCGCCAAAGAAAGAACCGAAGATATCGCTCAGATCTTCAAATCCACCGAATCCGGCGCCACCGCCAAAGCCCTGTGCACCATCCATACCGGCAAAACCAAACTGATCGTAGGTTGCCTTTTTCTGTGGATCGCTCAATACTTCATAAGCTTCATTTATTTCTTTAAATTTTTCTTCTGCACCCGGTTCTTTATTTATATCCGGGTGATATTTTTTGGCCATCTTACGATATGCCTTTTTTATTTCATCCTCGCTTGCACCCTTGCTTAATCCAAGGACTTCGTAATAATCTCGTTTTTCTGCCATGCTCATCACCTTCCTGAATTGCTTGTTATAAATAAATGATAAAATGTTCCATAAATATTCATGTTACATTTCTTCATACCGGGTTTTATTTTATCATACTTTGCCACAAATACCATTCTTTATTTTATTTATGACACATCATTCTCATTATGACAACAAACTCGCTATCATCTTAGATACCGTTTCTAACAACATACAAAACCTAGCGCAAGCACTAGGATTTGTAGTCGTCAAACATTTTATTTCTTTTCTTCAAATTCAGCATCTACGACATTGTCATCGTTAGCACCCTGTGCATTACCAGCATCGTTAGGATTTCCTGCCTGCTGCTGATACATCTGTGCACTAGCTGCCTGTGCTGCTTTTTCCAAAGCATCCAGTTTTTCTTTCACAGCTGCCATATCATTTTCATCCAGTGATTTCTGTAAATCATCACGCAATTTCTGTGTTTCTTCTTTCTGTTTAGCGTCAATCTTATCACCACTGTCAGCTAACATACCATCAATCTGTGCGATAAAGCCTTCTGCACGGTTACGTAAATCAATTTCTTCTTTACGTTTTTCATCTTCTGCTTTGTGTTCTTCTGCTTCACGTACCATACGATCGATTTCTTCATCACTTAAACCGCTAGTGTTCTGAATCGTGATAGACTGTTCTTTACCAGTACCCTTATCCTTCGCAGATACATGAACGATACCATTAACGTCAATATCGAAAGTTACTTCAATCTGTGGAACACCACGACGTGCTGGAGCAATACCATCCAGTTTAAACATACCTAATTCCTTGTTATCATTTGCCATTGGACGTTCACCCTGCAATACGCGGATATCAACGGCTGGCTGATTATCAGCTGCTGTTGAGAATACCTGTGATTTGCTTGTAGGAATTGTCGTATTACGTGGAATCAATACTGTCATGACACCACCCATAGTTTCAATACCTAAGCTTAATGGTGTAACATCCAGCAACAATACATCTTTTACATCACCCTGGATAACACCACCTTGAATAGCAGCACCCATAGCAACTACTTCATCAGGGTTTACTGAACGGTTAGGCTCTTTGCCTAAAGCATTCTTAACAGCTTCCTGAACAGCTGGAATACGTGTAGATCCACCTACTAACAATACCTGATGGATATCGTTCTTTGTTAAACCAGCATCACGCAGTGCGTTGCGAACAGGTTCCATTGTACGATCTACCAAGTGTTTTGTCATTTCATCAAATTTTGCACGTGTTAAAGTAGCTTCAAAGTGCAATGGTCCATCAGCACCTGCTGAGATGAATGGTAAAGAAATCTGTGTCTGTACCATACCGGATAAATCTTTCTTTGCTTTTTCACCAGCTTCTTTTAAACGCTGCATTGCCATTGTATCTTTACGTAAGTCAACACCGTTTTCTTTCTTGAAGGTATCAACCATCCAATCAACAACAACGTTATCGAAGTCGTCGCCACCTAATTTCGTATCACCGTTTGTTGATAATACTTCAAAAGTACCATCTGCTAATTCCAGGATAGAAACATCAAATGTTCCACCACCTAAGTCATATACCAAAACTTTCTGTTCTTTTTCTGTCTTATCGATACCATAAGCCAAAGCTGCAGCTGTAGGTTCGTTGATGATACGTTCTACTTCCAAACCAGCAATCTTACCAGCATCTTTTGTAGCCTGACGCTGTGCATCGTTGAAGTAAGCAGGCACTGTAATCACCGCTTTTTCTACTTTTTCTCCTAAATAATCTTCTGCATAACCTTTCAAATACTGCAGGATCATCGCACTGATTTCCTGAGGTGTATACTGTTTTCCTTCCAATTCTACTTTTTCATTTGTACCCATTAAACGTTTTACAGATGAAACAGTATTTTTGTTTGTGACTACCTGACGTTTTGCGGCATCACCGACAATTCTTTCACCGTTTTTGTATGCGACAACAGATGGTGTTGTACGATTTCCTTCCGGATTTGTAATAACCTTACATTCTCCGCCATCCATCACAGCGACACAGCTGTTTGTTGTACCTAAGTCAATACCAATAATTTTGCTCATATGAATTTCCTCCTTAATTTATTCACTCACTTTTACGAGTGCTGCACGTAATACGCGATCTTTTAACATGTAACCCTTCTGCAGAACTTCAATGACCATACCGGATTCTACGCCTTCTTTGGCCTCCTGCATCAGTGCCTGGTGATAATTTGGATCAAATGGTTTATCCTGTGCTTCAATTACTTTGACACCTTCATTTTCCAAAATGTGTACCAGCTGCTGATAAATCATCTCAAATCCTTTCACATAATTTTTGATGTTAGGATCTTCAACCTTTACATCAAGTGCTCTTTCCAGATTATCCAATACCGGTAATACTTCAGTAGCGAATCCCTGGATACGATATTTTCGTACGTTGTCTGCCTCACTCTGCAAACGCTTCTTTAAGTTTTCTGCATCTGCATATGCCTTGAAATACGCATTTTTGCTGGCAGCGACTTCTTCCTTTAATTTAGCGACTTCTTCTTCTAATTCTTCAATGCGCTTGCGTTTTGAGAACTTCGCGCTTTTCTTTTCTTCTTTTTCTTCAGCTTTGGCATCTTTTTTTGCTTCTTTATCATCTGCCTTCGCATCTTTGTTTACTTCTTTATCCGCTGCCTTTTCGTCTTTGCCAGCTTCTTTTACTTCTTCGGTTTTACACGCTTCTTTTTCACAGTCACATGTTGTTTCTTGTTGCAATTCTTTTTCTTCCTGCATGATGACCTCCTATACTTCTTCCTGTCGATACAAATCTTCAAGAACCTTGCTCATATACTCCATCAAAGCAACGACACGGCTATACTGCATGCGGGTTGGACCAACGATCATCAGCTCACCTTCTTCATTGTCATTAACTTTGAACTTACTGCTGACAACAGCAACATCATTCATATGGATCAATTCGTTTTCACCGCCGATTTCAATTGCCATGTTGCCTTCGTGATTGGCAATCTGACGGAATAAAGAGCTGTCTTCCAACATCTTCATCAATTCCTTGAGCTTTTCGATATCTGCGAATTCCGGCTGGTATAACATATTGGTTTTACCGCTGCAATACACATGCTCCGTAGCGAATTTCATGAAAGCACTGACGAAGGCTTCAAACAAGACTTCATGTCGTGCGACATGACTAGCTAATAAAGGCTCAATTTCCTGCATGCGCTCCACGACCTCATTGATCGGTGTGCCGCTCAGCTTATCATTCAACAAATTGCAGCAGGTCTTGATATCGTCTATACTGACCTCGGTGTTAAAATGGAACGTTTTATTTTCCGTATGCCCATGGTCTGTAATAAAGACGGCGACTGCACTGCGTTCTGTCAAAGGAAATAGCTGAATGTGCTGCAAGGTTTGATACTTGCTTTCCGGTCCTAACACGACAGATGTTAATGATGTCATCTGCGATAGGATGTCACAGCTTTTCTTGACGATTTCATCCATTGAGTAATGGCGTTCCTTGAATACTTCCTGAAGAGAATTCTTAACTCCTTCATCAAGTTGCTTCTCCATCAGATGTTCAACATAGAAGCGATACCCTTTACTGCTTGGAATGCGTCCGCTGGAGGTATGTGTTTTTTCCAGCAAGCCGACATCCTCTAATGCAGCCATTTCATTTCGTATGGTAGCACTGGAACAAGTGAACTCTAACAAATCCATCAATCGCTTAGAGCCAACTGGTTCTGCTGTTCTGGTGAACTCATCAACAATTGCTTTAAATATGGATATCTGGCGATTTGTTAGCATGTCTTTCACTCCTTTCTAGCACTCCACCTCTATGTCTGCTAACAGTATATTCCTTTTTATTAGCACTGTCAACACTTTAGTGCTAATTTCCTAAAAATCCTTTGCCATATGCCTCCTTTCTTAGAGGCAAAGGCGTTTGCATTTTAAAAAAAGCATGCTATACTTTCGCTGTATGTAATTCTATTATGAAAATAAGAAAGTTTTCTTATCAAAATCGTATACTATAGAGAAGAAAGAGAAGGTTATTATGAATAAAATAATATGGAAAGATAATGAAGATATCGTAGCTGGAACAACGCTGCGTGATGTTCAAGTAAAAGAAGACAACAATATGGCTTTACATGTGGGAGGAAACCTGACTGATGTAATTGCGAATCGCCAAGGATTAAGCGAGGATCTTGATATTTCTCTAAATCAATGGGTATTTGCACAGCAGACCCATAGTGATCATATGCATGAAGTAACAAAGGCAGATGCAGGAAAGGGCAGCTTGCTTTATGTGGATGGTATTGCGGATTGTGATGCTTTATATACAAGAGAAAGTCATATTGCCCTTGGTGTTTTTCATGCCGACTGTGTACCGGTGCTGTTGTATGATCCATTCACCCACCTAATTGCGGCGATTCATAGTGGATGGCAAGGTACCGTAAAAGAAATCACACGAAAAAGTGTTGCCTATTTGCTCGCACAGGAAGGGGTACAGCCTGCCCATCTGCATGCCTACATCGGTCCTGCCATTAACTATCATAGCTTTGAGGTAGGTCAAGATGTCATTGAAAAAGTGCAGCAGATGAGCTTTGATACATCCGCTTATATCACCTATTTGCAAAATGGCAAGGCATTGGTAAACAACAAAGGATTAAATAAAGCCATGCTGTTACAGCTAGGTGTTCCCGAAGAACAAATAACGGTAAATAAAAACGATACCTTTCAGCCAAATGAAGCGCTGTTCAGCTATCGCAGAGATCATGACTGTGGCAGACATCTTAGCTTTATTATGATGAAACGTTAAATTAAAAGAAACAAAACCAGCCTTTACTTTCACTGAAAGTTCTGACTGGTTTTTTTTAAATGGATATTTTCTAACAATTGCTTTCTAGCTGTACCACTTTCTGACAACTATTCTTGGGCAGCCTCTGTTTTCGATTGACTGGTATAGGCACGATCAAAGGTCACAACCAAATAATAGGTATGCCCTTTCGCACTTACTTTTTCCGATAACATATCTAAGATGGTCTGGTTGCTCATCTTCACATGGAAAGGTACAACAACATCAAAAATTAAATTGGTGTGGGTTTCTCCAGGTACGATGCGGAAATCATGGATGGTTAGATCTTCATGTATCTCCTTTACAGATGTACGAATGTAATCACGCAATTCATTCGTTAAAGGATCATCAATATTGATGGGATCCATATGCAATACCATTTCCAATCCCATATTGTCTTTAAAATCACGCTCGATGTTATCAATCATATCATGGGACTTTAAGACATCTACTTTACAATCCACCTCTACATGAGCACTGGCAAAAGTGTTATGTGAGCCATAGTCATGGATCATCAAATCATGCATACCTAATACGCCCTCATAACTCATAATCTTTTGCTGAATCTTTTCTACCAAATCTTCACTAGGGGCCTGGCCTAACAATTCATCAAGAGCCTGTTTAATAATACCGGTTCCGGCAAATAGAATGAAAAAGGCAACGATTATGCCCATATAACCATCCAGGTTAAAATGGATCAAAGGAGAAATAATAGAAGATAATAAAACCGCTCCGGTTGCCATAACATCACTGATACTGTCAGCTGCTGTAGCTTCCATGATGCTAGATTGCAGCAATCTGCCATATTTTTTATTATAGGAATACATCCACAGTTTCACCGAGATGGAAAACACCAAGATAACTAAAGACAGCCAGGAAAAGACGACTGCTTCCGGATGTAAAATCTTATCTAAACTTGTTTTAATTAATTCAAAGCCCAACAATAAAATCAGACAAGCCACCACCATACTGGCAATACACTCATAGCGTGCATGCCCAAAAGGATGTTTCTCATCAGCCGGTTTGCTAGATAACTTAAAACTAATCAAAGAAATCACAGAGCTTCCGGCATCCGACAGGTTGTTGATTGCATCGGCTGTGATAGAAACACTATGTGCTAAAGTACCGGCGATAAACTTAAAGACAAATAAAAGAATATTGTTGGCGATGCCTACCGTGCTTGTTAGATTTCCATAGGCACGACGAACCTTTTCATTTTCGATATTCTCATGATCTGGTATCATTTTTTTTGCTAATAATGCTATCATCATATCACCCTTTTTGTTTTCTGAGTTTATAGTTTACCATATTTTATGAAAAACGCAAAGTCCCCTTCTTATTTCCTAAAGGTTTCCTGCAAAAGAGCATGTGGTAATTGCGATTTGTATCTAACGTTGTTTCCCTCATGTTTTTTTCATGAACATCATACGATAGAATAGGTGATGTACATGAAGAAATTCCTGCTTCCCTTCCTCTTATTTAGTTTCCTTATCACACTTTGCTTTGGCTCCTTGACCCTGCAATATGCACAACAAGGATTGACGATCTGGTTTGAAAAGTTGGTTCCCTCGATGTTTGTTACAATGGTACTGGTGAAATTTTTATATCACACACATGCCTTTGCTTTAGTTCCACTGCCTTTTCTTCCGACTTTGCTGAACATGAACAAAGCCGGTGTACAGCTGGTTCTTTGTACAATGCTGTTAGGTTTTCCCACCGGCTCACTGTTAATTGATGAAGCATATCACGAGCATACGTTATCCTTACCACAGGCACAGCGTTTGTTATATACCTGCTGTTTCGCAACTCCTGGTTTTGTCATTATGACTTGTGGTGTAGTATTTTATCATTCGGTAAAGATCGGTATTTTACTTTATGCAGCACAGTTATTCGCTGGCCTTTTTTTATTGTTTTTTACCCGTAAGCAAAGTGTTCAGGCAGCCTTTTCCCCTAGTGCTGCACAGCCCATGATGAAACAGTTGTCTATAGCTGTCAAAGAAAGCGGTCTGTCCTTATATATGATTGGTGGCTACCTCATGTTATTTCTAAGCATCAGCGGGGTGTTACTCTCCTTTTTACCCGAAGCTGTTGCACTGCCTTTGCGTATCAGTGCTGAATTTTCCAGTGGAGCTGTCTTACTCCAAAGTCTTCCTTATGCTCCCATACTAATCCAACTGCTGCTCTGTGTGCTGTTGTCCTTTGGCGGTTTCTGCGTCCATATGCAGATATTCTCTATGGTTGAGCATGTTCCTCTATCCTATGGCAAGTTTTTATTGTTCCGTTTGCTACAAGCCCTTTTTTCCTGCTTGTCCTTTTATATGCTGCAGATGTTGTTTTTATGATGTGCAAGTATTCGCATCTTTGCTTTCAAAAGTTGATACGTTATAATAAGAAGCAAGGAAGGTGATTATATGAAAATTGCTTGGATTGGTACCGGAGTCATGGGAAAAAGCATGCTGCTGCACCTTGTGCATGGCGGACATAGTGTTTCTGCATACAATCGTACCAAAGCGAAAGCATTGGATCTAGCCAAGGATGGTGTAAAGGTTTGTGACAGCATTGAAGAATGTGTGAGCGATGCAGAGCTTGTGTGTACCATGGTTGGCTATCCAAAAGATGTTGTGGAGGTTTATCAAAAAATCTTTTCGGCAGTACAAGCTGGTACTATCTTGATTGATTTTACAACCAGTTCTCCAAAGCTTGCACAACAGCTCTACAAAGAAGCTAAGAACCATGGTTTAGATATCTTGGATGCTCCTGTTTCCGGTGGAGATAGTGGAGCAAAAGCTGCCACTTTATCTATCATGGTTGGTGGAGATAAAAAAATATTTGAAACAGTTACGCCAGTTTTATCCCTACTTGGCAATAGTTTGCATTATATGGGAGAGGCTGGTAGTGGTCAGCATACAAAAGCCTGCAATCAAATCGCTGTTGCTGGTGCAGTCGCAGCCATGAGTGAAGCTATTGTTTATGCTGAACAAAATCATTTGAATGTAGAAACCATGTTAGAAGCAATCAAGGGTGGCGCTGCTGGAAGTTGGCAAATCGCCAATACCGCACCACGTGTCTTGCGAAAGGATTTTGCTCCTGGTTTTTATATCCATCATTTCATTAAAGACATGCATATCGTTCAAGAAGAAATGGCTGGCAAAGTTAATTTACCAATGCTGAATACAGTATGTGAGATGTATGAAGAATTAGCAAAAACCGAAGGAAACAATGGTACACAGGCTCTGGTTCATTATTATCGTACAGAGAAATAAACTATCAAAAGTCGCAAAAAGGTCAGAAGTTCTGACCTTTTTTATGCTTGCCATTTTACTGTTTCTTTTTTAAAGTGCTTTTTGATAAATAGCTTTAACATCCTCTTTGGTTAATGGTACAAAAGCAGCTTCTAAACCAGCACATGCTTTCTCTGCCATTACATCAAAGTAGCGATCATCCACAATGCCAACTTCGCGCAATGTTGTAGGAATGCCCATGGCTACAAAATATTCTCTGGTTTTTTGAATTGCCTGATGAGCAATCGTATAAGCATCTTCATCCTTTGACAGGTCCCAAACGTTGACACCGAATTCTTTAAACTTTTCTACAGTATTATCATTCAATACATGTTCCATCCAATGTGGTGTCAAAATAGCTAACCCTACGCCATGCGTAATATCGTAGTAAGCACTTAGCTGATGTTCCATAGGATGTACACTCCATTCAACAGCCTTGCCCAGCTTGATGAAATTGTTAATTGCCCAACTGCTTGCCCACATCAAGTTCGCTCTGGCTTCATAATCATCAGGTTTAGCAATTGCTTTCACACCAAATTCAATACAGGTCTTTAACAAACCTTCCGCCATACGATCCTGCATATATCCTTGCACATTTGAGAAATAGCATTCCATGATATGTGACATGATATCAGCTGTTCCGGCAGCTGTTTGATAAGCCGGAACACTAAAGGTATAGGTTGGATCTAGAATAGATGCTTTCGGACGCATATCTTCATGAGAAGTACCAATCTTATCATTGCTGTCCATATCGCTAATGACGGCAAAGGTATCCATCTCAGAGCCGGTAGCAGCTAATGTTAGAATGCTAACAATTGGTAAGACACTGACAACTTTGCTTGGATCTAAAACAATATCCCAAGCATCACCGCTATAGCTTGTTGCTGCAGCAATGACCTTTGCACAATCAATCGTAGAACCTCCACCGATTGGCAATACGACTTCAATATTTTCCTTACGGCATATTTCTACACCCTTACGTACGGTTGTAATACGTGGATTAGGTTCTACTCCTGCTAATTCAAAATACGTAATTCCGTTTTCTTTAAAAATAGCTGTAACATCATCATAAATACCATTGCGCTTAATACTGCCGCCACCATATACCAGCAATACACGCTTTCCATACTGTGAAACAATATCACCGATTTGTTTCACCTGTCCTTTACCAAAATAAATGGTCGTAGGTATTGTATACGTAAAATTTTCCATGTTTATCCTTCTCCTTTTTTCTTATTATACACCTCAACATCTCATCACTTCTATAGCTTTGACTATTTTATAAGAAATTTATGTATGCCTTTACATCATGGCTTTTCGCAAAGCGCGTACACGTTCTTCACTAACCACATCATAAGCCATTTCATGAGGTGCTGCAGCATAGGCATAGCTCACCTGCTTGCCGATAGTTGTAGGATCATTTTTCCATACCTTGCAAGAAGAGTGCAGCTGCTGAACCTTCGTTATCTCAATCAGATCTTTGGCATTCATTTCATTAACTCCGCAGCCTGCCAAGATTTCCATCTGAGAACCATAGGTTTTTTGTAGATGGGCCAGCATCTCACTTCCTTTTTCTACATTCGGCTGTCCTCCACTAGTCAATACGCGATCCACCCCTAAAGATATCAATTTCTCCATAGCCCCATCCATATCTTTCACACAATCAAAGGCTCGATGAAAAACCGCACATTTGCCATAAGAATGGATCAAATCACACATGATACGAACAGCTTCTTCATCGATAGTTGCATCTTCCTTTAAATAACCAAAAGCCAAGCCATCCGCCCCATGTTCCAATAAAAGGGCTGCATCTTCTAACATAACTTTTTTCTCTGTTTCATTATAACAAAAACCTGCTCCACGTCCTCTTACCATGGCAATGATTGGGATTTGGCAATCACGTTTAGCCATGATTAAAGATGCCAGTGAAGGGGTTAATCCTCCCATATGTAAAGCCGAATTTAATTCAGCACGATCGGCACCACCGCGTTGAGCCGCACATACATCTTCATAACTGCCACAGCAGATTTCCAGCTTATAGCCCATATTCATATTCCTCCTGTCAATACAAGTGTATTGTATCGCAGGTGAGAAAGTGAATGCAAGAGCATAAAGAAAAAGACTATGTCTCATAGTCAATTTCTTTCCTATCTTCCTTTTTCGTTAATTATGCCTCAAGGTCTGTTTTCCATAAGCCATGCAGATTACAATATTCGTAAACATGGATTTTGCCTTTATAATCACCTAAAGCAAAAACGGCTTCTGGTTTTTCACCTGGCTTTAAGTTTACTCGATACAAGTTATCACCAAATTCTACTAAGATCATTGTAATGAAGTGTTCAGCTAACATAGGATGTTCCATAGAGCCGACTTTCACATGTAAATTACCATCAACAATTTCAGCTACAGGCACATGTTTCTCTAAAGCTCCATCTGTTGTATTGGCTTTTAATTCTTGCATCTGCTGACCACAGCACATGATTGGAACGCCTTTATCTTCTACTACTTCGACAATATTGCCGCATACTGCACATTTTAATAATTTCATTTTCATTTCCTCCTGTTTTATCGTTGTTTATAATCTTACGTTGTCAGTATTTCCTTAATACGTTGTCAGTATACCATCGTCCTTTTAAAATGAAAAATGATATGCACTAAAAATTTTTTGAATGCTGAAGATGGTGTTTGTTTCTTTAAGGACAATCGTTTAAATAAAGTATTTACTCTTTTCATTTTTCCTAATTCATGATACGCTACTTTCAAAAAGATAGGAGTAATCTAAATGAAGATCACAATGAAGTATCATAGTATACAAATCCAAAGCGAACAGGATAGTGATATAGATACACTATTACAAGATCTGCATCAGTCAAAAAAAGCGCGTTATCTCTTATATCAAAACAAGCAATTATATCTCAATGGCTACTTATGCAAACAAAATCAATCGATTACCAAAAATGATGAAGTACAGATTCACTTATCTGATGAAACTTTGTCCTCGATACCGCCAGACTTTACAGAGCTTTCGATTTGTTATGAAGATGAATTATTATTAGCTGTAAATAAGCCAAGTCATCTTTTGGTACATAGCGATGGTGTAGATACATCACATACCTTATGCAATCGTGTACAAGGGTATTATTTGATGCAAGGAATCACTGCACCCGTTCGTCCCTTACATCGCTTAGATAAAGAGACAAGTGGAATCGTTCTGTTTTGTAAAATACCTTTCTTTCAACCATTATTGGATCATATGATGAAAGAAAAACAGATACAACGTGAATATGAAGCTATTGTGGAAGGCAGCATCCATCAGAAAAAACAAACGATCACCTATCCCATTGCCAGAGATCGTCATGATGCGCGGAAAATGCGCGTATCCGCAACAGGAAAACATGCCAAAACAACGATTACTTTACAAAAAAATTATGGAGCTTATTCCTGGATACATGCACGTTTGTTTACTGGTCGCACCCATCAGATACGTGTACATTTGGCTGCCTTAAAACACCCTTTGTTGAGCGATTCTTTATATGGTACACCATCTGATAAAATTCATCGTCTAGCTCTTCATGCCTCATTGTTGACCTTACAGCATCCATTCACAAATAAGAATATACAAGTAACCTGTGAAATGCCCTTGGACATGAAAGACCTGCTTTAAAAAAGCATATCCAACTAAACATACTATACTACTATTTCAACAGCATACAGGCATTATTACGTCCTGCTAGCTTCGATTTATACACACTGCGATCTGCCCGCTTCATCGCATCTTGATAAGTCGTATCATTGGCATAATAATACGCTGCGCCAATACTTGTGGTAACGCGAAACTTCTTACCACTATATGTGAACTGTGCACAGGCAATCACTCTGCGCAAGCGATCAATATACGTATACATATTTTCTTTTGCAATGCCACTGCATAGTAATAAAAATTCATCTCCACCCCATCGGAACAATCGATCACTGCTTCTAATTTCCTGCATAATCAACAAACTAAAACGTTTTAAGACATAATCACCGGCATCATGTCCAAAGGTATCATTATATTCTTTAAACTTATCAATATCGAAAAAGATGATCATATATTGTTCCTTCGTTTCTTTAAAACGTTTAAAGGTATTTAAAAGTGTTACATCGGCACTTCCCCGATTAAAACACCCTGTCAGATCATCACGACTAGCCTTATCTTTTAAGATTTCCTGTTCTGTTATATCATGCAAGGTTCCCAAAACCAGAATACATTTTCCCTCATTATCAATAATAGAATTAAAACTGGTCTCAAAGATAAACTGCATATCCCCATAAGGATTGGTGATATGAATGACGCTGTGATCCTGCTGTGGTTTTTCATGTATATTTTTTAAAAAGTCGTCTAGACGTTCAATTTTTAAGACCTTTTTTAACTCTTTGATTGGAAAGGTTTTATGCGGAACACCAAGTTTTTGGCAAAGTGACTCATTCGCAGAAAACACCTTTTTTCCTACGTCATACTCCCATACAAAAACATTGGCAATGCTCATTAACAGTTCGAATTTTTGTTTATCCTGCAACGCTTTTTGAGCTTGTTCATCTTCATGACGTAATAAACACATCGTCCCTATGATACATTTTTCATAACGACAGGCATGTACTTCATACCAATGCTGACCATTTTTAAAAGGCTTAGCAAAAGTAAAGGTTATTTCCTCACAACTTTCTGTTAACAATCGATGAAAGGCATCTAGCATATTTTGACGGTCTTTTCTATTCAACTCCTTAAGGAAAAGGGTAAGAGAGCATCCACTTGGATGCTTTTTAGACCCTTTCTCATCTGTAAAAAATAACATATTACTCATAGGTTCATATCGCCAGCATGTAATCTTACTTAAAGCAAGCATTCGATTGGCGAAACTGCTTACGTTTGGTTTTTGTTCCTCATCATCTGCTCCACAATCCAACTGCTGTATCAAATGCTGTATATTTTGTAAGATTGCCAGTTCTTTTTTATTCACACAAAACACCTCAAATCACAAATGAATCACATTCTTGCATTAGCCCATAGTATAGCAAGGAATTCTATTGAATACAATGCCTTTTCATAGTCTTTACAAAACTAGTGATTTCTCGACAATATCTGACATAACAGGCTTTGCAAGATGCATCTACTTCATTGTATTCATGAAATTTGCATTTTTGAATAAAACTTTTATACAAACTAGCAAGCCGATATGTATCCGTTTACTTTCTTTTTATTCGTGTTATAATTTGAATTAGATAAGGAGGGTTTTATAATGCCAAACGCAAATCCATTAAAACAAATTGTAGTAAAACAGAAAAATGGTCAGCCGGTAGGAATTTATTCTTGCTGCAGTGCGAATGATTATGTCATTGAAGCTGCTTTAGAGGCTGCAAAACGTGATGATTCCTGTGTGCTGATTGAAGCTACCGCAAATCAAGTAGATCAAAATGGTGGTTATACAGGAATGAAGCCTATTGACTTCATGAACTTCGTTATGGAGAAAGCTGATAAAGTAGGCTTGGCAAAAGATCGTGTATTCTTGGGCGGAGATCATTTAGGACCATTGACCTTTGCTTCTAAACCAGAAAAAGAAGCCATGGCAATGGCTCGTGAATTGGTTCGTTGCTATGTCGCTGCCGGATTCACTAAGATTCATATCGATACCAGCATGAAGGTAGCAGACGATGATCCAAATGTTCGCTTAAGTGATGAAACCATCGCTCGCCGCGGTGCTGAACTTGCACGTGTATGTGAAGATACTTACCAGGAAGTTTTAAAAACCAATCCTGATGCTGTTCGTCCTGTCTATATCGTAGGTAGTGAAGTACCTATTCCTGGCGGTGCTCAGGAAGCAGATGCCGGCATGCAGGTAACACGAGTTGAAGATTTCAAGGCAACGGTTGCAGCATTTGAAGCAGCATTCAAAAAAGAAGGATTGGACGATATCTGGAAGGATGTCATCGCCGTGGTTGTTCAACCAGGTGTAGAAGAAAAAGATGCCGGATGTACGGAATATGATCGCGAGAAAGCAAAAGATTTAATGGCAAGCATTAAAGATTTCCCTAATCTGGTATTTGAAGGACATTCTACCGATTATCAGACAAAATACAAACTACGCGAACTTGTAGAAGATGGTGTTGGCATCTTGAAGGTAGGTCCAGGAATGACCTATGGCATGCGTGAAGCATTGTTTGCATTAGCATATATGGAAGATATGCAGTTCCATGGCAGAGATGATGAAAAATCGCATTTTATTGATGTTTTGGAAGAAGCTATGTTAGAAGAACCTAAGAACTGGTGCAAACATTATCATGGTGATGATAACGCATTATGGTTCAAACGTAAATTCAGTTTCTCTGATCGCAGCCGTTATTATATGCCAAATCCTAAGGTTGCAGCAGCGAAAGATAAATTGATTGCTAATCTGCGTAAAGAAGGTATCTCTCTCGCCGCTTTATCACAGTTTATGCCAATTCAGTATACAAAAGTACGTGAAGGTGTTTTAGAAAATGATCCGGAAGCATTGATCAAAGACCGTATCAAAAATACGATTGATGAATATGTTTTTGCATCCCATCAGGAAGAATTATTCAAATAATAACAAAAAAACAGAAGGCAGCTCATCAAGCGAATTTGCCTTCTGTTTTTTTATGTGTATCAGAAGAGATGTTTTCCATCCATTCATTTCGTTATTTCTTTATCACTGGATAAGCGTTGTACACAAGAAATACAAGTACGTGTAAAAGCCTCTCGCATTGCATCTGTCACCTTCCATTCCCAAGCGCAATGCTCTGTTTCATGTGAATGAACATCAGAAACCATAAGAATTGCTGCTGTCTGCAAATGCCGGTAATTTCCAATGCTCATAATGGCAGAGGTCTCCATATCAACACCGACACAGCCTTGCCTACGCCATTGCTCTTCTTTTCGCAGGGTTTGACGATAAATAGCATCACAGCTCACAATTGGCTCACTTTTCGCTTGTGGCAATAGATTTTTTAACTCTTCCCATAAAGGATGCGCAGGATACGCAAAGATGAGATCTTCATAGTAATGATGAGAAGTTCCTTCTTCAGCTAACGCATGGGAAGGGATAAGTATATCACCAACATGGAAAGCAGGATGAAAGGCTCCTATCATGCCTACAGATATAATCGTTTTTACTCCTAGTTCCGCTAACGTTTCCAAAGTATCTGCAGCCTGTGGTGCTCCTCTGCCTCCATCCAAAAAACATGCTTCCATGTTCTTAAAACGATATATTGGGCATGGATTTAAAAAGCGTGGAAATTTGGCGGATAGCTCATCACATTCATAGGTGCGCAAAACATAAGGTATAGCTTTCCCTATGAAGAACAGAATAGCAATTTCCGGCAACTTTTGTATCATCTTTACATCATGGTGAGAACTTTGCATATTACGCTTTGCCGTTATGATGGCATTTGTTGTATCTTCTTTCTTGCACCACGGCATTCTCATTCCTCCTCGGCACTCTTATTTTGCTTCAATAAGTATTTTCATCGCTTTGATCTCCCAATTTACAAAGGTACGTAAGAAGGCTTCTAGCTGATCTATCACAAGTCTGTCATAGACTGTTTGTGCGATGAAGGCTGCTCCATCTGCATTTGGATGTATACCATCATAACGATAATACTCTTCATGTTCAGCTGTGACACTATGAATATCAATAAGCGGCAGCTGTTTTTCTTTTGCGATGGATTTAATAACGGATTGTATTTCCTTCATGTTACTTTGTGAAAATTGGTGAATTAATGTACCGTCTTCACGGATTGAATACATTGTCGAAGGTAACATTAGGTATATAACAGCTTTAGGCAATGCTTGTTGATATGTTTCAATTAAGGATATATAATCTTTTTTAAAAACCTCAGCATTTTGCCAATTTACATTTTTAGAATCATTTGTACCAAGCATCAAAAAGATGACATCGCTTTGATAAGAAAGACTTTCGCTCATTTCCTTACAATTCCAATACGATAAGATTGCTGTTTTCTGTACAGCTGCACCATCAACACCAAAATTTTTGACTTGGATGGTGTTCCCGAATCGTTTTGATAACTGTGATGGATAACTTTCGCTTTTCCTATCTTGTAAAGTGGAGCCATATGTGATGCTATCCCCAACACAAGCAATTTTTTGGATACTTGATTTTATCGCAGGAAAGGAAGGCAAACGAACAGCTACTTTTGATGTTTCCTTTTCTTTACAACCTCCTACTAGCATTCCTATAATAAGAAATACTAACGTGAATTTTGACACAACTTTATGAAATTGTTTTTTCATCATGTATTTCCTCTTGAACTAACGTATCATTTTCAATACGCAATCGTTTCTTTCTTAATCGATTATTTATAAATTCAGCAAAGAATACATACAAGCAAGCAGTTGTAGGAACAGCCATCACCATACCAAATACGCCCCATAAATCACCAAAGACAAAAATACTCAATAATACCCATAAGCCTGGCAGGCCAACAGAATTCCCAACCACGCGTGGATAAATTACATTGTCTTCAAAATAACTGATTACCTGATAAAAGACAATAAACCAAATACTTTGCAAAGGATCGTGTGAAAGCATCATGACAGCACCAACACTCATCGCAAACATGGATCCAAATACAGGAACTAAAGAACAAACGGCAATAAGGGTACAGATAAGTTCCGGATATGGGAATTGAAACAGACGCATGCATACATAATATAATACCCATAAGATACATGCCTCGGTTAACTGTCCACCAATAAAACTTGAGAAAATACGATTTACACGACTTGCATATTGGAAGACAATTAAAGATGCATCATATCCACAAAAGGCAGCTGTTACCTTACGCAATTGGCGGATAAAATTTTCTTTCCCACTTAATAAATATAAAGAAAACATAAAACCCGTAAAACCAACGGCAAAAGATGAGATGAAATTAGAGGCACTAGATAAAATGCCACTGGCACTACCCGAAAGAAAGGCTATCGCATTGCTGACAATCTTCTCCCATGGCATTTGTATGAATTGTTCCACCTGTTGAATGTCTTCAATACGATAATCAATATGAAAATATTTTAATATCTCATCTATATTTTTAACAATATCGGTAAAAAACGACGAAAGATTTTGCATAAGTGAAATCAGTGAATCGATAATGCTTGGCAAGATGATGCTGCCAATAATGATTAGTAACAAAAAAGCAATTAAAAATGTCAGAAACATGGAAACCATGCGTTTTCTTTTACGCAAAAGCGATGTTTCTTTTGTATGGCGGATGATAAAAGATTCAATCTTTTTCATCGGTAAATTTAAGACATAGGCAAATACGATAGCATATAACAAAGAGCGAAACAAAGATAACACAAAGTCAAAACCATTTACTACATCTTGTACATGCATAAGAAAAAAAGCCAACAGCAATATATAGGTCGACAGATAAACCCATGGTTTTATTCTGTGCAACACTTTTTCATCATGAAATTTATACTTCATAGTTAAACACACCTTTCAAGTACCATTATATCATAGTGGAAATACCTGTGCCAACAAACAGTGGAAGGTATCGCGCATAGATCATCTTATGATGATGCAAACTTATTAGCTTCCTTTATACCCGTTAAAGTAAACAAGATCGTTTTTTTCTTGATCATAGATAACATGCGTACTATCATATGAATAAAAACGCATCCCTATAAGAATGCCAAGATTCTTTCAGGATGACGTTTTATCTTTTTAATAAAGTTTTTTAAAAAGAGATTTCTTGCATCTTCAGCTATACATGAGCATTCTTTTCTTACCCTTCCATCTTCAAAAAATTCATATGCAAGGCATATAGCATGTAAGCCTTCAAAAAAGAGTCATTAAATACGACACTGATAGCTTTTAACCCAGTGAAACGATCACTTTGCTTATTTTGAGTATCCAATAGATACTGATAAATATAACAAATGATTTCTAATTCACTTTCATTTTTCAATGCCACGATGATGTCACCCACGGAAATGCGGCTAGCCTTCATCTTTTCAAATATGCTTATATGCGCGTCAGCAACATGTAAGATTTCAATTACAAATGCTTGTAACTGCCAAATGCCAATATCTGCTAATCCAAATATCCATGCCGTTTTTTCTAACAAGGCAAAGAAAGGAAACGTATGGTATTGATAAGGCGCAAGACCTTTCAAGACGCGATGATGAACAACCTTTTCTACCACATTAAGCATAGTTTCATGATCCAATAGATCATCAATTTGTTCCAATGCTTTTTGTAGCTGATCATCCAAATGCGCAATGGCTTTTTCATCGTTTAAGGAAAAGGTATAAATAGAACCAAGAAGCTTATGAAATTTCTTCATAGTATCTTGATACCCTAGCTGCATATTGCGATGAATTCGTTTCGTATCAAATAGCAGAAAGCTTCCTAAGGGTACATAGGGTTCTATGTAAATAGTATCTTCCTGTGGTTCATGAATTTGATTTTTTCCAACAGCTTTTAAATCAACGGCTACGATTTGTTGAGCGCCTAAGCTGCGTGCCAGTTCAATCGGTACATTGTCATGATAGCCACCATCAAGATAGTATTCCCCATCAATCTCTTTCATTGGAAATGCCGGGAAACATGAAGCGCTAGCTAAAACATAATCAATGACACGATCTCTGTCCATCTTTTGCTTTAGAAATGGATGCGGTTGGCGGCGTGTGAAATTAACGGTCATACAGGCATAATCAATGTCACTGTTGAAAAAGGCATCTGCATCAAATAAAGGTGTGATTGTTTCAATAAACGGTGTAATATCTGCACCTTTATGATGGATATAGCTTGATAAAAAGTCGGCATATTTCCCTTTCTGAGACATGATCAATTCGATATCTTTATCCAAATTAACACCATTTACCATGATATCTTCCACCTTCAGATCTTTCCACAGATCATAAGCCTTAGGATAATCATGCTGCACATACAATACCCCGATCATTGCCCCAATGCTTGTTCCACAAACCAGATCAAATTGCTGATGCATCTCATCTAAAGCCTTCCATACACCGATTTCATAGGCACCTTTACTTCCGCCACCACCTAACACCAATGCTCTTTTCATTTCTCCACACTTTCCCATAGTTCTCTATGACTAGTTGATACTGCCTGCATACCACCGGATAAACACTTGGCGATATCTTCTTGATTCTCGATCATACCACCGCCAATGACTGGAATATCGCAATAGGCATGCAACTTTTTAACAATCCCCGGTAATAAGGCTGGTAAAACTTCAATATAATCCGGCTGTAAAGCTGATGCCATGTGTACAGAACGCATAAAGGAGCGTGAATCAATCATGAAAATACGTAAGATCGAAATGCATTGATTGCTTTTAGCAGCTTCAATCGCTTTCGGCTTTGTTGATATAATTCCATCAGCATGTACCTTCTGACACATATATTGTGTACCATATTGATCATTGGCAATACCATGAATCAAATCCATATGCACAATGCCTTTTTTGTTATGCTCATGCAACTGTTTTACCAAGTCCTCCATAAAGTTCATATGAAAATCCATGAGGATGCACCATGTATAAGACCCCTTTAGAAAGGCTTCAAATGTCTTCCAATCGGATATCACCGGCAAGATGTTCTGTATGATCATCAAATCCTTCTTTCCATGCTTCTTGATGCCAATAAGTCTGCGCCGCTGTCCGCAATATTTTTTACAATCACATCATTTACATGCACCGGCGCACTTACGCAAACGTGTTTACATGCTTCCATTATAGCAAATAATTTAGCTTTTGGAACATTTCTTGAAGTAATCACCGGCAGTAATGGATAGATAGCATGTTCTATACGTATGGTCGTCGTTAACATGCGCATAGGTTCTATCATCTCCTGACGAGCAAAGGCTGCTCCTTTCAAACAGCTATTTCCTCTGACTTGTATATCATCTTTTTGCTTCGTCACTTCTAAATGACAACTCATTGGGCAAACAATACAGTCAAATGTCTTTTTCATGACTCTTTTACCTCCACAATTAATGATTCCTCTAAAATACCAATATCTGATGGTTTTAAAATAATTCGTTCCATTTCAGAAGGTAATAGATAGCGTTTTGTTATGGTTTTGATAATACGATCCCCTGTTCGTATGTTGATCATCACCTGTTTATAAGGTCTAATGGAACGAACACAAAGGGTGATGTTTTGTGAAGGCTGGGCATCAACAGAATGCGGCAATACATAGGAAATACCTGACCCAGCTTGCGTAGAAAATTGTTTCTGTCGGTGATACTGCCCTTTGATATCTTGAACGGCACATAAAGCCGCTTCATGAGCCTCCATACTGACAAAATCCACAATATCATGGACATGCAAAGCATTCCCACAAGCATAGATATGCGGAATACTTGTTTCATAATGTGCGTTTACTTTTGCCCCTTTGCTCTTACTATCCATTTCCATATCCAAATGATCTGCTAATGACATTTCCGGAAGCAGCCCAATGGACAATAATAAGGTATCAACCGCAAAGCTTTTCTGTGTCTTTGGAAGAATGTTGCGATGTTCATCTACCTGGGCAATGACTACACGTTCCACATGAAAATCCCCTTGAATATCAACGATTGTATGTGATAAATATAAAGGAATCGCAAAATCTTTTAAGCATTGTACAATATTTCGATTTAAGCCATTGGAATATGGCATAATTTCAGCTACCCCCAACACGTTTGCCCCTTCCAGTGTCATACGTCTTGCCATGATGAGTCCGATATCACCACTTCCCAAGATGAAGATGTTCTTGCCAACGAGAATATTTTCAAGATTTAAAAAACGCTGTGCGCTGCCTGCCGTATAGACACCAGGCAGCCGTTTTCCAGGAATACTGATGGCTCCGCGATTACGTTCATAACAGCCACAAGCTAAAAGAATCGTTTTCGCCTGTACCCATACATAGCCTTCTTCTGCATTAACATATTGTACACGTAATCTCTCATCGATCCATACAACATCACTGCATAAACGATAGGGAATTCGATAAGCATGAATTTGATCTATAAAGCGTTGCGCATACATAGGACCACTTAACTCTTCATGAAAAGTCTGTAAGCCAAAACCATTATGAATACATTGCTGCAAAATTCCACCGAGTTCTTCCTTACGCTCTAAGATCAAGATATTATCTATACCAGCTTCTTTGGCCGCAATAGCTGCACTCATTCCAGCACTGCCACCTCCGATAATGATCATATCTACCTGTTTCATCGTCTCCCCTCCTTTGCCACCTCATAATAGCTGTCTTCATCATATTGCACTTCGTGCAATGGTATTTGCAATTCTCTTGCCAATAGTTTAGCGATTTCTACTTCACAATACCCTCCCTGACATTTCCCCATTCCTGGGCGCACACGCATTTTTACCCCCGCAATGCTATGGGCACCACACTTTCGATGGATACAATCGACCACTTCTTGCTCACTGATCTGCTCACAATAACAGACGATATGTCCATAGCCCGGATGCTTTTGTATGAGGGCTTGCTGTTTTGTTTCACTTAAGTTTCGCATAATGAGTGGTTTTTGACGATGCACAATATGTTTTTTCTTATGAAAAGTCAACGGAAGTTTCATGAGATCTACGATCACATATTCACTTATGGCAGGTGCTGATGCTAAGCCTGGTGAATCAATGCATCCTAAATGAAAAATCCCCTTGCACCTTCTTGATTCTTCGATATAGAAATCATTGTTATTACCAGTAGGCCGACATCCGCTGTAACTATGGATAACTTCTTGATAAGGTACATGTTGAATGATTTTTTCCACCTTTTCCTGTACTTCTTGTAAGCCTGACGTTGTTGTGCCATTATCCACCTTCTTTAATACTTCACTCGTTGGTCCTAACAAAATATTACCATGTATGGTAGGCACTGCCAAAACACCTTTTCCCGCTTTAGATGGGGCAGGATATAACACATGGGATACATAAGGTTGACTACGCTTAGCTAGAACATAATATTGACCACGTTTTGGTGTAATCGTAAATAAGGATTCTGCCTCCACCATTTCCATGATCTTTTGTGCACCTAAGCCAGCAGCATTCACAAGCATATCCACAGAATATTGTCCTTTATCACTTCTTATGACATATCCCTTTTCGCATGCTTTAATATCCAACACTTCTTCATGCAAATGAAGCTGTAAGCCATTCCATAAAGCCTCTTCTACAAGAGCCTCGCATACTTCCCATGGAGTGATGATAGCTGTATCTGGCACCCACAAAGCTTTACGAATATGTTTACTCAAGTTTTTTTCATTCTTTACTACTTCTTCACGTTCTTTTATCTCCACAGTGATACCGCGCTTTTTACCTCTTGCATACAATTCCTGTAAGATTTCTACCTCTTCTTCATTGCTTGCCAATACATAGCCTCCACAAGCCTGATAACCACAGCCTAACTGCTTACATATGTTTTGATACATCTTGGCTCCGCGTTTATTTAATTTTGCCTTTAAAGTACCATCTACAGGATCATATCCAGCATGAACAATAGCACTATTCGCCTTACTTGTTTCTTGTGCAACATCCCCATGTTTTTCAAATAATATTACCTCTACTTCTTCATATTGTGTCAGATCATATGCTAAAAAAGATCCGACAATGCCAGCACCGATAACAGCAATCGTTTTCATGCGATTCTCCTTTCCCATACGCTAAAAAAGCGACATGATAAAAACAGTCTGTTCTGTTTCTCATCTCGCTTTCTCGTAATTTTTTATTAACTTGTACTTATAGTATAGCATAAAACTGTTTTGAATTATGACGATGTTTTACTTTTTTATTTTCTTTTTGCGGACATGATAGTCACGATAATAGCAAATCGCATGAAATAATGTGCTTAACCTTCTCTTTTTCTTTTCAGATTTCACAAGAACACGTTATGAGGACAATCACAAAAGTAACTATGCTTGTTCACATATCGCAAGTATAAGAAATTCTAATAAAACCTGCATATGTTCTAGTTCGTATTCATAAAAGGTGTCATAGAATAGAAAAACGCCTGTATGAACAGACGTTATATTAGTAATGAGATTTAAAGAAATCCATCAGATTTCGTAAAGACTGTATCAGTTCCTGTTCCTTATCCAGCTCCAGCTCATTTAGTAGCTTATCAATCATCTTCGCATGAAAATCATTGTGAACTTCAAGGACATGTACTGCTCGATCAGTCAATTGAAGACGCACGATACGTTTATCACGTTCATCCTTGACACGCTCCACATATCCTTTTTTAACAAGCTTTGAAGCTGAAACGGTGAGTGTTCCTTGTGTTACCATCAATCGCTTGGCAATTGCGGACATCATCTTGGATTCACTTTTGTCAATGGCTTCCAGAATATGTACCTCTGTCATGGATAAGCTGACACCTTGATCCCGCAGATTCTTCTCTTCAATCAACAGGATGTAATTAAAGAGATCTACCAGAAGTTCATTCAGCGTATGCCGTGTGTCATTCATTTATACATACCTCAATTAAGCAGCAGCTTTTTCCAATGCAGCCTTTGCTGTTTCAACGATTTTTGTGAATCCTTTTTCATCGTGAATAGCAATTTCTGACAGCATTTTACGGTTGATCGTTACGTTAGCTAATTTCAAACCGTGCATCAATCTTGAATAAGAAATGTCATTCATTCTTGCTGCAGCGTTGATACGTGCGATCCATAATTTACGCATTTCACGTTTTAAATCTTTACGGTCATTGTATGCGTATTTGAAAGAGTGCATTACCTGCTCGTGTGCAGTTTTATACAGCAAGTGTTTTGCTCCATAATAACCCTTTGCTAACTTTAATACTTTCTTTCTTCTTTGACGTGTTGTATATCCACCTTTAACTCTAGCCATGTTTATATTCCTCCTATCTTACTTCACCAGCATCTGTTTGATACGTTTGAAATCTGTGTTGTGTACCGTAGATGCTTTTCTTAAATGACGTTTCTGTTTCTGTGTCTTACCGTGGAAACGGTGAGAAGTATAAGCGTGACTTCTTTTCAGTTTACCGGAACCAGTTGTTTTAATACGTTTTGCTAAACCTCTATGTGATTTCATCTTTGGCATAAGTAGTACCTCCTATAAATAACTATTTCTTCTTCGGTGCCAGAACACATGACATCGTATTACCTTCCAGAATTGGTTTCTTTTCAATAACTGCGATATCAGAAATTTCTTCAGTGAAGCTATTCATAATCTTTTTACCAACCTCGAGTCTCGTAATCAAGCGTCCGCGGAATCGCATATCCACTTTAACTTTCATTCCATCCTCGATCCATTTGCGTGCATGACGCATTTTGGTTTCAAAATCGTGGCGGTCAATGACCGGAGACAGTCGAATTGGCTTCACCTCGGTTACATGCTGTTTCTTCTTCGCTTCTTTTGCTTTCTTCTGCTGTTCGAAGTGATATTTACCATAATCCAGCACTTTACAAACCGGTGGCTGTGCTTTTGGAGCTACACACAATAAATCCAGTTCCTGGTTGTATGCAATCTCTAAAGCTTCACGACGCATCTTAACTCCAAGTTTATCGCCATTAGCATCAATCACCATGACTTCCTTGAACTTAATCTTTTCATTTACTAAATCGTCGTTTACATTGTTAGGAATAACTCTCTTGTTTATAATAGACACCTCCATTTTGTTGCCATAAGAAAAGCGGGTACTCACTATGCACCCGCTAATATCATCATGTAATTCTTAATATGATGTAGCATTTACCTACGTCTTCAGACATCAGGTGAGAAGGGGTGCTTCTAACTTTCCACTAACTTTTCTGCTTGTTAAGCATACCATGAATTCACTGCCATGTCAAACCTTTTTTAGAAACTGTACTTCATCTTTGCATTCGCTGTTTTCTTTTATGCAGATGATTCTTGCGTATGTACACGCTTTTCTTCATTCAGCTTTACGCTTATACCATATACGAACCATCTTTTAAATGGATGGCGCTATCTTAATTGATAACCATCGCGGACAAAATAGCCAATTCCAGGTACGAATAGATCCGCTGGAGAATCCCCTTGTTCAATAGCTTTCTGGATTGCTTTGGCATTCGCACTAAAAGCTAATACATTCTGGATACATGAATTCTCAATATCATCCTCTTCAAAATGTTGTTTAACTACCTCTTCAATATACGCATAAGACTGTAGCTGACTCTGATATAATTCACGCGTTTTTTCATTTTTCTTCACTAAAAAGAGTTTTTCACCAAATTCTACATAAGGATATGCATATTTACAATATAATTCCGGAAGAAAGCAGAAAATCTCATATGCTAAAGAATCATCCTCACACCATTTTATGAGCTGAGAACGTATCTTTACATGTTCTTGTTTACCTTTGCATGTTTCAAAAGCCTGCAATGCTTTGCGTGTATATTCCTGTATTTCATTCTTCGTGAAATCACTTTTTTCATAACTGCGTTCCTGTTGAACAAACAGAAAACACTGTTTTTCCGTATGAATAGCACTGATGGTATCCCAGTTTATGGCATATGCCAAAAGCTTTTGACTAAGCTCTTTAGCCTCTTTGCCATTGATCCATACTTCAGCTGTGGCATTTTCTTTGTCCTTTGAAGCAAACACTTTTACCCAATACACCTTTTTATTGCCTAAGCGCAAACAGATTGCCTCTTTCAGCATTGCCCAATAATCTACATCCGGTCCTTCTTTTTTTCCGATACCGCCAAGTTTACTGGCAAATACATCGAAAAAATGACGTTCTTGTGTAAATCCCTCACAAGTATATTGTTTCTCATCATTGCGGATGGCTTTTCTATATAACGATAAAACTTGATCATAATACTGTTTACAGGCGTTTAAGATGGCATCATGTACACTACTTCCACTTGCTGCTATGGCTTCAAATATCGTGTCTTCTAACCAGTCATGATGTAACTGAAATAAAATCTGCACCACATTATCATGGATGGATAAAATATCAGCATATACATAAATATCTTCATCTGATAAAACAAAGGCATCTTCATAACTAATTCCATCTTCACATATCGCGATTAATGACTCTATCATTTCCTCATGTAAGTCCTGTGTGTCTGCTACGATAAAATCTTCATTCTTTTCCGGTTTTGCTTTATTTTTTCTGAAAAACATGGATATCCTTCCTTCCATAACTGTTACCATTATACAATAAATTCCTAAACCTTTCCATAAATGCTACCGGATACCACATAATCACATATTTATCATTTCTATCCATCTTCACTATTCTTTTTCATTTATGAATTTTTTCCTACACATCTGTTTGAGCAAGCCATGATAGCATTATGGTAATGAACTGTAATAAGATATCTACGTGATAAAAATGCGCTAACTTTTATTACTTTTTTAAAGAAAACACTTGAAATTTGTTTTATATTTGGTATAATAACTGAGCAAGTTAAGTCATGACTCCTTAGCTCAGCTGGCAGAGCAACTGACTCTTAATCAGTGGGTCCAGGGTTCGATTCCCTGAGGGGTCACCATTACATAAACAAACGGAAATTTAATAAAATTTCCGTTTTTTATATTTCTATGCCGCTCTTCTGGACCCACAATAAGAAAGCTTGCTCTGCCATAGCATATCATCTATGGTGCTCATATGATAATAAAAAAAATGAAAGAAAAACGATCTTTCATTCATTAAGCTAAATTTTCATAACAGGCAATTAAATGAGCAATGAGTTGTTCCTTCCCTACATCTAACACAAATGCCAGTTCATCACAAAGGCGCTCCTGAATACGCTCCAAACACTCCTGATTTTTCATGCCACATTTTCTTTCTGCATATTTCCAATTCATTAAATAAATATAAACATCCACCAGTGCATTCATATCAATATTCGAATAATTCCGCATTTTTAAAAGTTCACTTAATTCTTTTCCATAATCCGCGTGAATCGCCGGATGAAAAATTCTGTCTAGAATCAATCGCGCTGTAGCAATATCCATGATTTCTCTGACACCGGCCTTATCCATATTTTTATATGGAATGACGCTTTGGTTGCCATCTAAAGATATCATCGTGATACGATCACTTTTACGGTCATATTCCGTGATGGTACAAATGCCCAATGTGGGATGAAACACTTTTTTTTCGTTAGTTGTCATTTCCTTACCTCATATAGTAAGTGTATGCTTTATTTACACGCTTGTCAAACGAATTCTTTTTTAAAACACTTGCTATTTGAAATTATTATGTTATACTGAAGAAGTAATAACGAGCAAAATAACTATGATTTCAATATTCACATATCAGAAATTGTAATTATCTCAAAGTACAATTTCACATATGTGTTTTTTAATACCTTGAGGCGCCTCTTATACAGAAAAATGGAGGTACTATAACATGAGTACAGGAAAAGTAAAATGGTTTAACGCAGACAAAGGATTTGGATTTATCACTTCTGATGAAGGAAATGATATTTTCGTACATTACACAGAAATTCAGGGTAATGGTTTCCGTACATTAGAAGAAGGAGCGAAAGTAAGCTTCGATATTAAAACAAATGATCGTGGAGATCATGCCGCAAACGTAAACGTTCTATAATCATCACTTGTTTATGTAGACATCCCAGATGGGGTGTCTTTTTTTATATATGGTGTAGCACAGCTGCGGATGCCCAGCCCAATCCATTATTGATAAGGAATGGATGCTTTGCACCTTTTATTACTTTTGTTATCCTTCCTGATTTTATCAATAATTGATCTTTTGAATACCAGATACCTCCATCACTGGCTGTCCATAAGCCATCAAAGCGAACAAGCTCACCCACATGGAAATGAATGGATGGTTTTTGTGCATCTTCAATTACCTGATTATTTGCCCAGCCAATATTATGCTCGATAAGATACGGATGTTGCGCTGTTTTTATCACTTTTGTTATCGTGCCTTCTTTCACCCTCAGTGAGCTAAGAGGATACCAATTGCCACCATTGCTTTGTGTCCATAAACCACTGTAATGTACATGATCCCCTACATGATAGCGTAAATATGGTTTTGGTTTCTCTGGTTTCGAGGAATTTCCATCATCTTTACTGAACCCATTGAAGCCTTTTTCCTTGATAATTTTTGGATAATCCTTATAGGCATAGTCAAAATCCAACCATCCACGATATCCATTAATTGTTCCCTTATCACTAAATTGCCACATGCCATATGGTTTATCATATGTGATTTTGCTAGCCCATTGTGCTACCCATTTATCAAATCGATCTAATCGCGGCGAATTTATACGATGCTCAAGCCAATCCAAATTTGCATAAACACCGGGATAATATCCTGCTTTTTCTAAGGTATCACAAGTATAATATACCGTTTCGATATTCATTGCATCACTCACACCATGTCTGGCTTTCCAACCATCAGCATCTTCCATATCAATAAAACAAGGATACGCTGGCTTACAGGAACGACACTGTCGTAAAAAACCTTCTGCCTCCTCTTTCATTTGTGCATGATTGGCAACATAGGAATAATGATAAAGGCCATATGGTATCTTATATCTTTCACATTCTTTTACATTACGACGAAATTGCTGATCTTCTACAAAATGTCCATAACTTGATCGTATAATGGCAAACTCTACTCCAGCCCTTTTTATAGCTTTCCAATCAATGATGCCATTATGTTCAGAAACATCTATCCCGAATCGTTTCATTTTCTTCACCTCTTGTTTTACTCTATGTATCTGAAAGAAAACGGTTTAGGTTGCAGCCATGATACCATCATAAAAAATGAAGATGATATAGGGCATAGCATCTTCAGGTAAAAAAGCCATAAGCAGAACAAAAAAAGTAACTATCAAATAAACCTTACTAAAATAAAAAAGAAATAATATAATCTTTGATAAAACATCAAAAGATCTTTATTTCCTTTTTTTATGATAACACCTTTTCCAAGATATAATCATCCATGATGAAACCACGACCGATATCTGTCTGCACTGCATCGATATCCTGAAATCCCTTGCCATGATATACATCCAAGCTATGCTGATTATATTTATTACAAGTCAGATAAATCGCTTGTTTATTTTGTTCTTTCGCAAACTTGATTGCTTCCTTTAATAAATAAGAAGCCAAGCCCTGCCCACGTTTATCTTTTCTTAAATACAGCTTACTTAAAAATAAGCGTTCCTTTTCCGGTTTCACCCCACAATAGCCAATCAATTCAGTTTCCTCAAAGGCTAAGAAATACGTATACTGTTCTTCCTCTATGGCTTTTTTTAATGCCGGATAGCTTTGAAATTTCTCCACCATATATTCTATTTGTTCGAATGAAATAATATCTATAAAATACTCATGCCATATCTCATTTGCCAGCTTTGCTAACTGTTGGATATCCTCATCACTTTGACACTTGCGTATCTGCATATGCCTCGCTCCCTTCTTATATAGCCATTATTATAGCACTTTCTTCCTAAAAAGCAGACATCAAAATAAAAAGCTATTCCCTTTTTGTAACTTATCTTGTCGTTATCATTTGCTTCTTCTATCACCCTTTCATCCTAGAAACGTTTTCAGCTTTCCATCAAGCATGAAAAAAAGTGCTAATCATCAGCACTTTATAAATCATATGCAGATAACACCTGCATCCATTTTGCAAATAATGCATCCTCTTTGATCGTGCGATTCGCATTGCTGGTACTAGGCAAATAAATTACTTGCTTATCCAAATGCGCAAAATGTTTTTGAAACAGTTCATAGCTTTTACGACCATTGCAGATAATGATTGAAATTTCCGGATACGCTTCTAGCAGCTCATCAATCGGATTTACTTTTTCATTGCGAATTGCCGAATCCAAGCTGCCTTCTCGTTCACATTCTCCAATGACATCCCATAAAATCATATGATGCGTTAAAATGATTGCCTTCTTTTGCTCATAGGTAGCTATTGGCATCCCAAATTGTGCATGCAAGATCTTCCAGAAGCGATTATGCGCAAACCCATAATATTCTTCCTTCTCTAAAGAAGTCACAGACGGCATAGAGCCTAAGATCATCACTCGCGGCTGTTTGGCAATAATAGGGGCAAAGCCTTTTAACACAAAGCTTCTCCGATCACATCATGAGGGAGGGCCTCGGTAATCTTAACCTGGACAAAACTTCCCAGGGCTAATGGTTGTTTACTTGTAAAAATGACCATACCATCCACTTCATCCGGTGCACTGTTTGCTCCACGTCCACGATATTTGCCAGTCAAGCCATCCTGTGCTTCTACCAAAACTTCCATCACCGTACCAATACGTTTTTGTTGATTGGCTAAAGAGATTTCTTCCTGGCGCTGCATCAAAATTGCTAAACGCCGCTGTTTTTCTTCTTCTGCAACACTTTGTTCCATATCAAAAGCCGGTGTATCTTCTTCCGGAGAATAGGTGAAAGCACCCATGCGATCCCAATGAACCTCTTCTACAAACTGCATCAATTCATCAAAATCTTCCTGTGTTTCTGAGGGAAAGCCCACGATAAAGGTCGTACGTAAAGTAGGATCCGCATACGTCTTGCGAATCTTTTTAATCAATGCCAAGACTTCCTCTTTAGTGCCTCGACGATTCATAGCTGCCAGCATACGATTATTGGCATGCTGCATTGGAATATCAAAATATGGCAATACTTTCGATAACTTCGCCATACCTTCAATTAAGTCCTCATCAATTTCATCCGGATACATATATAAGATACGAATCCAATGAAAGCCATCAATCTCATGAAGCTTTTGTAACAGTTCTAATAAAGAACGTTTGCCATATAAGTCAACTCCATACTTTGTCGTATCCTGGGCAATTAAAACCAATTCCTTAACATCGCGCTGTGCCAGTTCTTTGGCCTCTTGGACCAATTGTTCCATGGGAAAGGTTACATTATCACCGCGAATCAAAGGAATTGCACAATAGGTACAGCGATTGCTGCAACCTTCGGCAATTTTCAAATATGCCGTCCATGGCTTGCTTGATACCATACGCTCACTTTTGCCATAGCTGACAAGCTCTTTCCCATCCAATAAAGAGTGAAGAATCTCATGTAGATGCGGGTATTCGCGAATACTGATGACGGCATCGATTTCTGGAATTTCTGCCTCCAAGGTTTCCTTATAACGTTGCGCCAGACAGCCAACCACAATCAACTTTTTACAATTTTGTTTTTTATATTCCGCCATCTTAAAAATCGTATTGATGGCTTCTTCTTTCGCAGAATTAATAAATCCGCATGTATTAATGATGATGGCTTCTGCTTCCTGCGCATCCTTAACCAATTCATGATGTCCACTTTTCAACATGCCCATCATCTTTTCACTATCAACTAAATTTTTACTACAGCCTAAAGAAATAAAACCTATTTTCATATACTACACCTCGCTAGGTACTACTATACCATGTTTTTTCCTATCCTAAAAGCCATTTCCTTTTATTACCTCATTAGGTATGGAAACAAAGAAAGCTCTTTTTCAAAAACTGAATTTCTCTTTGTATAATTGCTTCTATAAGATGTGTTCCTCTAAAAAACAGCCAACGCCACTTTCTGTATTCGCCTTTGCCACAGCATCTGCCATGGCTTTGGTATCTTCACTGCCATTGCATAACCATACGCCCAAACCAGCATCACGCAGCATTTCATTATCATTACTGGTATCCCCAAAAGCAAGAACCTCTTGCATCGTTATTCCAATATCCTCACACAGCTTTTGGATGCCACTGCTTTTATTTACTTGTGGATTTACAAATTCAAATAGATCTGCCGCTGTTTTAAAACAAACACATTGTGCATTGTGATACTGCTTACCATGAGCCTCTACCTTTGGCATATCTTGTGGATAGCATTGCACAATTAGCTTATTACGTGGGACATCACATAAAGTAAACATGTCTGTCTGTACTTCCTGTTCACAATATGATGCGGCAAGCCTTTTGGTTTCTTCATCACTATAGCTGACATAACGCTTAGCACCATCAAAGATGATAAAGCGTACTTTCCAGCCAGCATAATGCTCCATGATTGCTTTAATGATCGCGCCATCTAAACGATGATATTCTTTTTTGATTGCTGTTTTACAATGATAAACAACACCGCCATTCATGCCAATGACATAATCGACCATCTCTTCCATCTGCCATTGTTTGATGAGTTGTAAGATCCCCTCCACCGGACGTCCGCTGACGATGGCAAATTGCATGCCTTGTTTACGACAGCGTTGAATCATTTCCTTATTCTTCTCACTAACTTCATCCTTCTCATTTAATAAGGTTCCATCTAAATCGCAACAAATCAATTGATACGCTTGGTTCATATTCTTCTCCTTTTTCTTGTTTGCTTTCCTAATAAACGATTGAGCTATTCCATATGCTTTTCCCAGTTCTAAATATCTTGTTAATGCCGGTAGCACCTATGATTGTTTCCTGTTGATGCAGTTAGCACCTTTGCAATTCACCTGTTGAGGCAGTTGGCTTTTACCTGTACATGCTCATTAAAAGAAATAGCTCTGTTTATTTCTCAAAAGCTTTCCCAGCAAAACATCTCATGATGTTTTCTATATCTATTATAGCGAAAAATCACGCAAATACCTACCTGATTTTTATGTATCTAAACCACATTACTTTCTTTGTATAAGCATGCTTTTCAAGAACAAAAGTGGCTAGTTTTTCACTAACCACCTATTGCATTGTCAAATTGTTGTAAATCTTCTCTGGTGTCAATATCCTGTACTTCTGCTTCATTGACTTCCATTAAGATACAAGCTTCTTGATGTCGCATGGCAATCGTTTTTCCACCTTCCTCATGTACTAAGCTATCAAATTCTGAAAACCAGCAGCTTGGAAACAGCATGGGATTGCGAATAGCTCCATGAACCGCAGCACAGATAATATGTTGTGCATCTGCCATATGACATAATTTTTGTAAAGTTTCTGCCTTGATTTTAGGCATGTCACCGGTAAGAAAGACAATGGCATCCGCATCTTTGGCGGCTTTTTGACCTAATTGAAGAGAAGATGACATTCCTTTTTGTGGATGATCATTCTTAACAGCGTGCATACCTCTTGTATGAGCCAAAGCTAACACTTCTTCATATTGACTTACCACATGAATCGCATGAAAGTCCACTTGTTGACAAGTATCCATCACATGTGCCAGGATGGGTTTTCCTTGCCAGACATGTAACAATTTGTTTCCTTGAAAGCGTCTGGCATAACCGGCAGCTAAGATAACCAGATCAATCTTCATCTTTTTTCAACAGGATTTTTTCTGCGGTAATCGGTAACGTTCTGATTTGTACACCACTGGCATGAGCAATCGCGGAGGCAATGGCTGGTGCCGGCGTATTGATGACAACCTCACCGATGGACTTTGCCCCAAAAGGACCATGGTCTTCATAACTGCTTTCAAAGTCCACACGAATCGTGCCGACATCCAATCGTGTTGGTATCTTATATTGCAGGAAGCTGCGATTGCGCATCTTTCCTTGTTTGCTATAGCTGATATCCTCATACAAGGCCATACCGATACCTTGCGCGATACCGCCTTCCGCCTGAATTTTAGCCAGATTCGTATTGATGACCGTACCACAATCGACAACCGAAACATAATCCACTAATGAAATTTCACCAGTCAGTTTATCGACATCCACTTCAGCAATTCCAACCATGAACGGTGGTGGTGAGGTAGGTGAGCAATGGGATGCGTTGGCAATCAACACTTCCCCTTTGCCTCCTTCAAAACAAGTATTGGCAAAATCTTTTAGGCTCATCTGTTTCTTATCTTCAACGGCTGTAATCAGTTCACCATCAAAGCAGATATGTTCTTTGGGCACTTCCATCAAGATGGATGCTTCGTTGATGATTTTTTGTTTCAGCTCTTCACATGCTTTCACCACCGCCATGCCGGTGACATAGGTCGTTGCAGAAGCATAGGAGCCGGTATCATAAGGAGATGCATCGGTATCAACCGCCTGTGTAACGACTTGCTCAACTTCACAGTCTAAACATTCTGCTGCTATCTGTGCTAAGATCGTATCACAGCCGGTACCCATATCGGTAGCACCGATAGATAAGGTGTAGAAACCATCATCCTGTAGCTTGATGATAACCGAGGCAATATCGACATTGGCAATGCCGCTTCCCTGCATGGATAAGGCAACACCCAGACCACGCCGCTTATTCCCCATATCACGACATAACTGTTTTTCTTTCCAGCCGATCATTTCCATAGCTTTTTTCAGACAGCGATCTAAAGCACAGCTGTTGAGATGTTCATTATAGTATTGGGACATGATTTCATTTTCACCAACGATATTCATGAAACGCAGTTCACAAGGATCCATATGAAGGGCATCGGCCAATTCATTAACAGCTGATTCAACCGCAAATTGTCCTTGCGTTGCCCCATATCCTCGATAAGCACCGGCTTGCATCGTATTGGTGTATACAACATCATAGGTAAAACGGCTAGCTTTGACATGATTGTACAGCGGCAAGGATTTATGACCGCTTAAGCCAACCGTTGTTGAACCATGCTCACCATAAGCGCCGGTATTGGATAAGGTATGTAAATCAATCGCCAAAATCTCACCGTTTTTCTTCGCTCCGATCTTTACATGCATCTTCATCTCATGACGAGAATTGCTAGCCGTAAAAGTTTCTTCACGACTATAAACGATATAACTAGGACGCTTTAATTTCCACGTCACAAAGCCGGTGAAGATTTCACAACAACCGGTTTGCTTTGCGCCAAAGCCACCGCCAATGCGTGGTTTTACGATACGTATCTTAGCTTTTGGAATCTCTAAAGCATTGGCAACCATACGGCGAACATGGAAAGGTACCTGAGTAGAGCTGACGACATTCAAACGATCAAAGGCATCGACATAGGCATAAGAGCGAAAAGTTTCCATCATCGCCTGAGCATTGGCTTTTGTATGATAATCTCTTTCTAAGATAACATCACAATCCGCAAACGCCGCATCAATATCACCGACACAGCTTTCCCCTTGCGAACAGATATTGCGCATGCGCACATTCCCTATCTCACATAGCGTACGATAATTATCTTCTTGATGTACGATGATGTCATTATCGATAGCCTTGGTAAAGTCTAATAATGGTTCATATACCTCATAATCAACCTTGATCAACTTCATCGCTTTTTCAGCTGCATCTAGCGTTTCTGCGGCAATGATGGCTACTTCATCGCCTACATATCGTACGATTTCATCTAAGATCTTACGATCATAAGGAGAAGGTTCCGGATAGGTTTGTCCGGCTAAGGTAAAGCGTACATCCGGGACATCTTTCCATGTATAAACAGCCACAACACCGGGCATTTTCAAAGCTGCACTTGTATCAATTGCTTTGATGCGCGCATAGGCATGCGGAGAGCGTAACAGCTTTAGGATCAAGGCATCTTTGGGCACCATATCGCCGGTATAGACAGGCTTGCCACTTAATAAAGCATAAGCATCCTTTTTTACAACGGGCTGTGAGATATGTTTCATGCCTGTTCGCCTCCTTTTTCCTGCAAATAAGCTTCAATAGCTCTTAGCTGTCCCATATAACCGGTACAGCGACACAAATTGCCAGCTAGATAATGATTAATTTCTTCACGTGTGGGTTGCTGCAATTCCTTTTTCATTGCTAAAACATTCATGATCAAGCCGGGAGAACAAAATCCACATTGCTCAGCACCTTGTTTTGCCATATAGTCCGCAAATTCATGTGCTTCTTGTTCAACGCCTTCTAAAGTCGTAACGGCATGTCCATCACAGCGAACAGCCAACATACTGCAGGATAAGATGGGTTTACCATCTAGCCAAACCGTACATAACCCGCAATTGCTTGTTTCACAACCGCGTTTGACACTGTAACAGCCATGTGCACGTAAAAAATCTAATAAAAGCATATCCGGTTTGATATCATCTATGACACGCCGTCCATTGATCATCATTGTTATCTGCATGTTGTTTCCTCCTGAAGTGCTATATAGCCTTTTTGTACAAAGGCATATACTAATGCTTTGCGATATTCCTTAGAGCCACGCATGTTATCTTGCAACGTAATATGGGAAAGCGCTTCTTCAATCTGCTTATCATCATAGCTTACCGGTAAGACCACCAATTCTGCACGTTTTGGTCTGGCACCAATAGCAATGCGATAGTTTGTCTCCGTTTTGGCAATGGCAAAATTTAATACCGATAAATCCGTAGCACTTTTACGCATACATAAAAATTTTGTCAAAATGTTTTCTTTACGGATACGGATATGCGTCAAGATATCGCGCTCATAAGGCATCTTGCAATAATCACTCAGCTTTATTTCTCCTTGATGATACAATACCACACTTGTATCTAATACCATGAAAGCTGTAAGTATATCAGAAAAGCCAAAGCGTGAATACAAACTGCCTCCCAACGTTGCCGTATTACGAAATTGTACCCCTACGATATCTTTGATACTATCCTGTATCAGTGTACCAAAGGTTTTTAAAAGAATCGGACTTGTTTCCAACTGGCGCAATGTACACATCGCACCAATTTCAATATAGTCATCCTGTTCCTTAATTTCATCCAGATGCAAGGCCTGCAGATCAATTGCCATCGGTACCACACGATCTTGCATTTTCAGCCACTGCATGCCTCCTAAAATTTGATGATTACGATTTTTCATTAACAGCGTATACGCCTCATCCAGCGATGACGCTTTTACATATTGTTGTATATGCAGCATGATTTCCTACTCCTTCCATACCAGATAGCCAGAGCTATCATCCCCTGCCAAAGCAAAGTGTTTTCCATATATTGTATTATAACATTCACAGCACCTTCTGCGTAAGAAGGGTTCTTCTTTTTTCAAATGCGTATATATCCTTCCTTCATGCAGAATGTAAATATCATCTGCATATTGTAAAGCCAAATTAGGATCATGGATGCTGATGAATAAGGATGTTCCTTGCTGTGCCAGCTGTTTTGCCTGTTGCAAGAAAAGATGCTGGTGCTGGAAATCTAGATAAGTACATGGTTCATCCATGAGAATGACCTCACTATCCTGTAAAAAAGCTCTGGCTACATAGGTCATTTGCAGCTCTCCTCCACTGATTTCATGTAAATATTTATCCTTGATATGGGCAAGCTGAAACTTTTTTAGGACAGCGTTTGCTTTGGCATAATCCTTTGCGTCAGGAACTTCAAACAGTGACAAACGTCGTGTACAACCGGCAACAATACAATCCATCACCTTGATATCCGCCACCATTTCCTTGATCTGGGGAACATAGCTAAAACAGGCAGCGCGTTGCTTTTCGTTGAGCTTGCGCAAGGATTCTTGCTTCCATAAGATATCCCCTTGCACGAAAGGAAGCTTATCCAACATGGCTTTCATCAGCGTTGTTTTGCCACTGCCATTTTCTCCTAACATCATCACGATGCGACCTTTGGGAATGGTTAAGCTGATATCATGCAACACTTCTTTTTGCTCATATGCCACACTAACATGAACCACTTCGATCATAATGAAAACCTGCCTTTCACAAAGACGATGATCAGAAAAAACGCACCAAACAAGGAAGTCAATATACTGATGGGCAGCTCTATCGCTAATACAGCTCGTGCTAAGGTATCACAAACCAAAAGGAAACAGGCTCCCCCAAAAAACGTCTTGCCAAGTGCCTTGCTTAAAGGCTGATGATAGAGCAAGCGTACGGCATGCGGTATCAAAAGACCGACCCAGCTCACGATACCAGCTACACTGACAACGGTGGCAATCATACAGGTAGATAACAATAACGCTATCCAGCGAATCTGCTTTTCTCTAACGCCTAATGTTGTCGTTTCTTCACCAAATGACAGCATTTGAATCTGCCAGCGTAGAAGATAAAGCGAAATCATACAAATCGCACTAACACCGATGCATAGTAAAGCCTGTGTCCAAGTAGCATCGCCAAAGCCCCCCATCAGCCAGTATTCAATGCTAGCTAATTCCTGATAAGGATCTGCGGCTAATTTCAATAACATCAGGAATGAAGTTGCTACAGCTTGTAAGATGATGCCGGCAATGACTAAATTCAAGATGCGATTTCCATGTACTTTTGTTGCCAATAGCATGGTGAAAATAACAAGCAGCAATCCACAGCCAAACGCCAAGAGCATCGTAATCCATGGTTCATCATGAAATAGCACGATGGCAAGGGCAGCCCCTAAGGAACAGCCACTGCTTGCCCCAATCACATCACCGGAAGCTAATGGATTCTTGAAGATGGTTTGATAAATCAATCCACTGACAGCCAACGCCCCACCACCGGCAAGTACCAATAAAATACGCGGTATGCGAATATTCCAAACAATAGCCTGTGTACCGGCATCTCCATGGAAACAAAGGGCAGCCAACATGTCCTGCAGATTTGTACCATAGCGCCCTGCCAGTAAAGCAATCACAAGCAGAATCAGCAGCAGGAGTCCACAGCTGAAATATCTTTTCATATGCATCACCTACTCCTTTCTGCCCTTGGCATTAAGCATATACACATTCCCCGTTCTTTTCGCTTAACATCCCAGCTCTTCTACATCTACATCTATTTGGTAAAATTGTTGATAAAAGCATCTTGCTTCCTGTTTTACGATATCCATAGAAACACGTTCAGGATACAAAATTGCATAGGTCCATAAAACGCCTAAACAGCTTGATAAATTAGGGGTATCCCAAGTTTCTAAATGTGCCGGGAAAACATAGACTTGCTTATGTTTTACAGCATTGACACTCGCGAAAGCTGCATCTTTTGTAAAGTCACTCACCTTAGCACCTTTTTGTTCAATAAAAATAATATCCGGATTCGCTTTGATAAGTGTTTCCTTATTGATATGCAGCCAATTGCCCTTACCATTTTCTTTCATGACATTCTCAGCACCAGCCACCTTCAACAATTCACTTTGAAACATATCTATACCTGCGCTCTGCAATGCCTTTGTTCCTGCAAAATATACTCTTTTATTTGCGTTTCCATCTTTGATATATGTTTCATATAAGTTTTTACGATATGCAAAATAAGCCTTTGCCTGCTTTTGTGCCCCACAAGCCTTGGCGATGATATCCACTGCCTCATCATAGCTATCCATGGTTTCCGGCTGTAACAAGATTACCTTGATATTCAGACTTTCCAATTTCTCCACATAGCTTTTCAGACTTACCGGCAAAAACACAACATCCGGTTTCACTTTGGCACATTCTTCTACATTAAACATTTTCTTATTGCCCATGGCTGGCAACTTAACGATTTCGGGCGCTGCCATTTTATAGATCGGACGTTTATCCGCTTTCATCTCTACCCCAACCAGCTTGTCCTTTTGACCTAATCCAAGCAAAGTAGAAGTCGCAATATAATAGCCACTAACTACCTTTTCCGCTGGTTTTTCCAATGTCACTTTACGACCTGCTTGATCAATGATCGTAATACCTTCTGTTTTTGTTGTTTCCTTATTAGGTTGCTGCGTACAGGCACTCATGCCAACAAGCAAACTCATGGTCGTCACTAAGATTCCTAATTTTTTAAATATCTTCATTATATCACCCTTCTTCATCGGTTTTGTTGATATGGCACAAGCTTGTGAACGTGCGTTCTATGAGCTAATCTGTATACACAATATTCACCATCCAACACTTATGGTAGAAACACTATAACATCTTTATAAAAGATTATCGTTTCTTATAAAGAATCACGATAGTTTCATCGGCTTTTTAATAATGCCAACACCTTGTCATAAACCTCATCATAACTCATCACATCCAGATCAAAAACTTGCACATCTTCTCTGGCGGCAATCGCTTGTATATATTGTACCTCACATTTCTTCAAAACACCAAGAACGTTTTGCGCCTTCGCAATACTATCTTGTAAAAGTTTTAAATACGCTTTTTCCTGTTGTTCCAAACGCCCGATTTCATCTACTATCAAGACTGGTTTTTGTTGTTTCTTTTCTATTAAAAATTGTCTTGCATGCTGTAACACCGCTACTCCAAATTGATCAAACACCTGAGGGATGACCTCATTATATGTAGGATGCTGTATCGAAAAACGCACATCGTTATAAGGATTCTCCCATAAAGCGTGCATATAAAAGCCAAGGCGTATCCCTTGTTCATAAAAAGGAAGTGTCTGAAAGCCGCAAACGGCTAACGAACACTCCTCGATAAGTTGTTTGATACAGGTTGATTTTCCACACTGGATACGACCTGTCAAAAACACCTTCATATTATGCCTCTTCGATTTGCTTAGGATCTTCTTTATCTTTAGGTAAGACAAGATTTAATACAGTTGCTATCACAAAGGTCATGATAATGCCATTCTGAGCAAAGATATTGCCTACCCAGCTAGGCAGCTGTGCTAAGACTGCCGGTACATTTCCAATACCGACACCCAAGCCGATTGCTAATGCCACGATCAGACCATCACGTTCCGTTAATGGCTTTCTGGTCAAAGATTGAATACCACTCACTAAGATCATCGCAAACATGATAACTGCAGCACCACCTAATACAGACTGTGGCATAACAGAGAACAAAGCACTCAGCTTTGGACAAAAGCCACATAAGATCAAGAAAACTGCGCCAGTCATGATGACAAAACGATTCACGACCTTGGTTACCGCTACCAAACCAACATTCTGAGAAAAACTAGTATTTGGCAATACACCGAAAATTGAGCCTAACACAGAGCCAAGACCATCTGCCATGACACTGCCCTGCAATTCTTTATCTGTCGCTTCTCGATTCAATCCACCATTCGCTACTCCGCTAGTATCACCAATCGTTTCAACCGTTGTCGCAATAAACATGATGCCCATCGCAATGATGGCCTGCATATTGAAATCAAAACCTACCGGCATAAAGGATGGCAACGCAATCCAATCTGCTTCTACCACCTGTGTAAAATCGACCATACCTAAGATGATAGCCAAAAGATAGCCTGCAACGATACCAATCAAGATAGATGCGTTATTGATAGCTCCCTTGAACTGTTTTGCTATCAAGATAACCAAAATGACAAAGGTACCAACAGCCAAATGATTTACGGCACCAAAATCGGCAGCTCCACTGCCGCCGCCAAAGTAATTAATACCAACTGGCAGTAAAGATAAACCAATAGAAATAATAACTAAGCTTGTAACAACCGGTGGAAACAACTTACGCAATGGTTTAATGAAATACCCAAGTACCATTTCAAATAAACCACCAACAAAGCTAGCTCCCATCAACGCCCCATAACCAAAGGCTGCCCCAATGGCTTTTGCTGTACCGATAAAACCAGAGCTTGTTCCCATGACGATTGGTAAACCACTACCAATTTTCCAGAAGGGATACAGCTGTATCAAGGTTGCAACACCGGCAACAAACATGGCGTTCTGAATCAAGGTCATCTTCAACGCGCCGCTCATCTGCAGCATACCGCAAATGATGATCAATGGTGAGACATTGCCAAGAAACATGGCTAAAATGTGCTGAATACCCAAAGGCAAGGCTTTTTTCAAAGGTACTCTGCCATCAAGTTCATAAATTGTATCTTTTTTTCTCTCTTCCATAATTTCCTCCATAAAAAAATTCTCGTATACGGCATACGAGAATCAGTCATTCCATTATAAAAACGTCTGATTTTCGTAGTCCCAAAGTATGGATCGGGGTAGAAACATCTGCCCCATACCGGCAGACGTATACGAAACTATGACATTTTATCACAAATTTCGACAATTTACTATAGTAAGTATAGAATGCATCTTCTTATCTGAAATGTAAAGTTAAATTCAACTTCAAAAGGCCAAACAGTGCGTGTTTTCTATGCAGCATAACATGTTTTTCTCATGCGGCAGCATATCGCTTAAAAATTTATTCGCAAGCAATTAAAATGTTACATTCATGGCATGTAGAATTGGTAAGAAAATGGCTGTTTCCGCGTATTTCTTTATGATATACAAATAAGTTTCTTTTGTCTTGACTTTCACAAAAACATACCGTAAACTTATCATATCAAATAATTTTGATATGAGGTGATAAGATGCAAGATCGTTATACAGAAGATGCAATCATTTTTAAGGCTTTATGTGATGAGAAACGCTTACGTATCATAGCGTTATTAAGGAATCAAGAAAAATGTGCCTGTTCGCTGATTGAAGACATGCAAATCGGTCAATCTTCTTTATCTTATCATATGAAGATCTTATGCGAATCCGGCATCATAGCCAGTCGCCAGGATGGGAAATGGACACATTATCGAATAAATCCTGAAGGTTGTGCCTATGCTTTGAAACGTTTACAAAAGATTCTTGCAGGAGATGATTAAAAAAACAAAGTCATGCTAGCTATGACTTTTCTTAACATCACTCACATCAATTTTTTTTGATATGAAAACAAGGAGGTATTTCATGCGCATTGTACAAAGCGTAATATTGTTTCTACAAGATCAAGTGCTTGGCATGCAATGGTTAAAAGATATGTTTGCGGCATTTCTTCAAGCCATTGGCGTCGATATACAAAGTCGTCTTGGCGCAAGTCTGCATTTTTTCTTTTATGATGTGGTAAAGATAACCTTGTTATTGTACTTGCTTATCTTTCTCATCTCCTATATTCAAAGTTATTTCCCTCCGGAAAAAAGTCGTTCTATCGCTGCACGTTATCATGGCATCAAAGCAAATCTGATATCGGCATTGTTAGGAACCGTAACCCCTTTTTGCTCTTGCTCTTCTATCCCCTTGTTTATTGGCTTTACCAGTGCAGGGTTACCTTTGGGTGTTACCTTTTCGTTTTTAATATCTTCCCCGATGGTTGATTTAGGCAGCTTGGTATTATTAATGAGCATTTTTGGCAGTGAAATTGCAATCCTATATGTTTTGTTAGGATTGCTCGTTGCGATTCTTGGTGGTGCCTTCATCGAAAAGATGCATCTTGAACAGCAAGTGGAAGACATCATTTCGCAAGCCAACTGCATGGCGATACATGAGGTGCAGCTCTCACGCAAAGATCGTCTGCAATATGCCAAGGAGCAGGTAAAAGAAACCTTTCAAAAGGTATTTCCTTATATTGTTGTCGGCGTTGCTCTCGGCGCATTCATTCATAACTGGATACCAAAAGAATGGATAACTTCTTTGTTAGGAAGCCATAATCCCTTTGGTGTTATTCTTGCTACCATCGTTGGCATTCCCATGTATGCCGATATTTTCGGGACTATCCCCATTGCTGAAGCTTTATTGGCAAAAGGAGCAGATCTTGGCAGTGTCCTAGCTTTCATGATGGCGGTAACTACCTTAAGTTTGCCATCTTTGATTATGTTAAGAAAGGTTTTGAAACCTAAACTGTTAGGTGTCTTTATTGCCATTTGCACCTTTGGTATTATCGCTGTTGGTTATTTCTTTAACATCTTACAAAACTTTTTATAGAAATGAGGTACGATTATCATGCACATATTTAAGAAAAAAGAAAACAACTCTTGCTGTAACACAGATTTTACAAAAATGAACCAAACTGAATTCAATAAGGATGCTTCTGAATTACTGATACTAGGTTCAGGATGTGCGAAATGTCAGAAATTAACATCTTCTATCATGACAGCCTTAGAGGAACTGCAATTGCAAATTCCTGTCCGTCATGTAACTGATTTTGCCCAAATTGCTGCTTTTGGTGTAATGAGCACACCTGCTATTGTCTATAAAGGAAACCTATTATCTTATGGGAAAGTATTAAGCGTAGAGGAATGTAAACAGCTACTCACACAAACATTCCGCAAGGATACCCATGAATAAGCCTAAAGTCGCCTTTATCTGTGTGCATAATGCATGTCGCAGTCAAATAGCTGAAGTATTGGGAAGACATTTAGCAGGTGAGATATTTGAAAGCTATTCAGCGGGGACGCATATCAAATCTAATATAAATGCGGATGCAATTCGTTTACTGAAACAGCACTATCAAATTGATATGGAGAAAGAACAATATCCAAAACTTATCAAGGACATTCCTTCGGTCGATATCGTCATTACCATGGGCTGTCATGTACAATGTCCTACCATAAGTTGTCAATATCGTGAAGATTGGGGATTACTTGATCCGACAAATCAAGATGATGATGTGTTTATGGATATCATTTTGCAAATCGAAGCCAAAGTGATCACTTTAGCAAAACGAATTTCTGATAAACAACTAAATATAAATTGAATAAAAAAAGAAAATGTCATATGCTGCTTTCAGACGTAAGCATATGGCATTTTTATATGAATTTATCACTTTAATCATTGTTTACATATAGACATTCTGTTAGATGGTTGATAGCTTCGATTGCTTGAGAAAATGAAATGTCTGCTGCATAATTAAATTTTTTCTGATATTTATTCCACATTCATTGCTTTTGCGGTCATAACAACACCTCAAGATATTTTTTTAGTGTTTTATCAACTCGCAATATAGAAGCATATGTAAAAAGACGATTCAAGTCCTTATCAGCATACCTTGCATAATTTTTCACTCCACTGATAACAGTTTCCTCATCACACCGATTTCGACTTCTAAGCAAGTCACATACAGTACGTTCCGCATTATAACAATTTACAGTATTACCAAAAGTTGTTTTTTCCTGAATCATACCGAGCTTATGAAGTTCGGGTTTAATGTAATAACATACACAATCTTCTTTTATACTTTTAGATAAAGACGTATTACTAGGAATCGTTATGATATGCATAAATGGTGTTCGATCAGATAAGCCATTTAAAAACAATGCTGTATCATGAGAAAAAATTATGTTATCTGACCTGCACTGCAATAGAAACATGTCATCGATAATTGTATGTGGTGTTGTGTAAACTCCATGTCCAATTCGTTCTAAAAGGCCTTTTTCCACATATTGCGATAGCAACATTCGTGAAAAACCGAGTTTCACCGTTTGTTCTGTAGTTAAGATTTAAATGATAACTCAATACAAATATCAGCGACTTTTTGGTTTATCAAACAAGAAAGACATTATGAATTAAAAAACATCTTTAAAAATCCGAATACATTCTTTAATAAGCATGAAAGTCAAGTCACTTTATGCCTGCTTTCCTAGCTTATATGCCTGCAACAAAAATTCCTCTTTTTCCTTCATCTCATTGACATCGGTAACCCCAACACCTCGTACAACACCTTTTAAAACCGTTTTATCAAAACACTCGATCCAACCACCAAGACTTTGTATTGTACGCTCCATGATGTCTTCCTCTTCTTCAGCAGCACTCATTAGTAAATAAATATCGCGGAATTGATACTCCGCTGAAAATAGTGGATTACTGCGATCCAATAAGGTTTTCATCTGCCCACTCATCTCATAATAATAAGTTGGTGTAGCAAATACGATACTATCTGCAGCTTTCATGGCCGCTAAAATAGATGTCATATCATCTTGCAACACACAGACACCACTTTTCTGACAAGCTAGACAACCGATACAGAAATGGATATTTTTATCCAACAGGCGAATATAGGTAACTTCATGTCCCGCTTCGATAGCCCCTCTGGCGAATTCCTTTGCTAATCTATCTGAATTACTGTTTTGACGAAGACTTGTTGATAAGATAACGATTTTTTTCATTAAAACACCTCCATAGTATCTTTATCCATATTATATAGTCAACTTCTATCCTAGACAAATGCTTAAATGGTAAAGTAATCTATGCCTATAAAGCATATAAGCCAAAAAAAGAGGACAATACCCAATGCACGATCCTCTAATATACTACGTTTTCTTAAATCCTGATTTATCACTACTTACTTCAAATAGGCTACAACATCACGCATATCATCAATAATGCTGTCTGCTTTGCTTTGATCAACACCGTAGCGTTCATCACGATACGCAAAGACTTTCATTCCGGCACGTCTTGCCGCTTCGATACCATAAGAAGAATCCTCGATGGCTAAACATTCCGCTGGTTTTACTCCCAAAGCCTGTGCCGTATGCAAATAAATTTCCGGATTTGGTTTGCTTTCTTCAAACATCTCACCACTGATTTTCACATCAAAACAACCATCCAAGCCACAATCTTGCTCCATCTCTTCAATCTGTGATAAGAAACTGCTGCTTGCGACTGCGGTTTTATATCCATGTTCTTTTAACCAATCCAAGGTTTCTTTTACATAAGGATTGCCGACTTCACCATAACGAAATGGATGCTCAGCCGCATAGGCTTCATAAATTTCACTGAATTCTTTTACGCTCCAATCCTTTTCCATGATACGAATGCATTCCTCACATGTAAAGGTATAAGAACTGCCAACTAAAGAAGCTAAAAATGCATCATCTGCATGCACATTATAGCCTTCCATAAACTCCTTTAACAATCTTAAATTTTCTGGTTCGCTATCCACCAGCACACCATCCATATCAAAAATAACTGCTTTTATCATTTCTTCTTTTCCTCCCTAATACGTTGTATTGCTAAAATATAAGGTGCTTGTTTGCGATTCACCATACGCATCTGCAATACATTGAAACAATGTCCATCCAATTCTTCACACCAGCTGTTAAAATATGCACTTTCTTTTTGTCCCTGTTCATGTCCTGGATACACAACCAAAACTAACAAGCCATGTTTATGTAAAAGCTTTAAAGCCTTTGCTACCGCTAGTTTACTGGTATCTAGCATCGTGGTAATGGTTTCATCTCCATGGGGTAAATAACCAAAATTAAAAATTCCGATATCATAACCATCAAGAAACGCATCACAATGCTCATGCCCAACAAGATGTAGTTTTGCCTTTTCTAAAAGTCCGGCTGTTTTCAGCTTTTCTTCACTCATCTTCACAGCTTCCTCTTGAATATCAAAACCATGAACAATCTTTACGTCAGGGAGTTCTGCAAGAAACAGCAAATCATTGCCCTGTCCCATCGTAAAATCAACTGCTATACTATGTTCACCTACATGTTCTTCTATCAGTTGATGTGCCATTTCAACTATTTTTTTCATTGTTTCTCCTTTTTTCCTGAACGATATCATTATATAATAACCCTGAGGTAAAAGCTATGAAAAATAACATTCCACCATCTATGATCAAGATTCTAACCATATTAAAGGAAGCTGGCTATGAAGCTTATTTTGTTGGCGGCTGTGTTCGTGATATGCTAATGCAACGTAAAACGCATGATTATGATATCACCACCAACGCCCTACCCCAAGAAACCATGCAGATTTTTGCCGCAAAAGGTTATCAAGTGATTCCTACAGGCATCAAGCATGGCACCATAACAGTTTTAGTAAACAAAGAACCTGTGGAAATCACGACCTATCGGATAGAACAAACTTATCATGATCATCGCCATCCTAGCGCAATCATCTTCACAAAGGATCTAAAAGAAGATTTAAAACGTCGCGATTTCACCATGAATGCCATTGCTTATGATCCTACCTATGGCCTTTACGATCCCTTTCATGGAGCGCAAGATATTGCACAAAAACGCATACGTTGCGTAGGTGATGCTACCACGCGGTTTCAAGAAGATGCCTTGCGTATGCTTCGTGCCTTACGCTTTTCCTGTGTCCTTGATTTCACACTTGATAAAGCGTGCGGAAAAGCCATACAGCAAAATCATAACTTATTACATTATGTTTCCAAGGAGCGTATTCGAGAAGAATTCAATCGTTTGTTAATGGGAGAAAAAGCAAATACCTTACAGCTGTTATACGACTTCCATGTACTGGATGAAATCTTACCAGGCTATAGTGCTTTGTATGGGCATGAACAAAAAACACCTTGGCATATTTACGATGTGTTTCAGCACACCGATATCGCTTTAAATCATACCAAAGGATATCCCTTAGAAAGTAAGCTTGCTATTATTTTTCATGATTGGGGCAAACCTGCTTGTGAAAGCTTTGATGATAACGGCATTGCGCATTACAAAAAGCATGCTTATGTCAGTGAACAAATCGCATATGAGCAAATGAAAGCTTTAAAGTACGACAACAAAACGATTGAAACCGTATGTCTGTTTATTCGCTATCATGATTACTATGTGCATGAAAAGCGCTCTACTTTACGACGCTTTGTTGCTCATTTTCACAATGACTTCACCTTGGCAAAACAGGCTCTAGATATCCAGCTTGCAGATGATATGGCAAAAAATCGAACAAAATCTGATGAAAAAATCGTCATTATAAAAAACTGCCAAAGACTTTTGTCAATCATGGAAAAAGAGAAAGATATGCTAAGCATGAAAGATTTGGCGATTAATGGCCATGATCTCATACAGCTTGGCTTTCAAGGTAAAGCCATTGGCGATGTATTAAAAGCGGTTTATGAGTGGGTGTTGGAGGAGCCATCACGCAATGAAAAAGATATTTTAGAAAGATATATTGAAACAGAATTTCTTACTCGTTTGTGAATGCATAGGAGATGCTTATGAAAACTAAGAGATTACATATCCGAAGATTTCAACCAGATGATCTTGCGGATTTATTTAAATTACTTTCCGATAAAGAGGTTATGCGGTATTTAGAAAAACCATATACCTTAAAAAGAACAGATCAGTTTTTACAAGAAGCAGGTTTACACAAACATCCGCTTATCTTCGCAGTAGAAGATATGTGTGGAAATTTTATCGGATACATCATCTATCACCCGTATGATGAAAGCAGTTATGAAATAGGGTGGGTATTGTATAAAACAGAATGGCGAAAAGGTTATGCACAAGAATTGACAGAAGCTATGCTATGCGATGCTAAGCAAAAAAGGAAAAACTTAGTTATTGAATGTGTTCCAGAACAGGAATCAACAAAGCGCATAGCCCTTAAAAACCATTTCCGTTTTATTGATCATATAGATCATTGTGATATTTATAAATTAAATCTATTTTCGTAATGAAGCTGTTTATCAGCTTTTTCTATTTCCTTTTTTATTATCTGCTTTTTTATGGTCTTCCGCCCCTTGGAGGCATACCACCACTGGGCTTTCCCATCATACCACTGTTTCCATAAGTGGTAATGGTTTCTTCTATCGTTAAACTGGTAAGCTTGTCACCATTTGTTGCATTCGTTGCCATGATATCACGCTTTTTATTTGCCGTACCATTTGTCATGATTTGATAAACAGCGTTTTTCTTTATATCAGAAGAGCTAATAACAATGGATTGTATCGTACGCGTAGGAACTGCACCTATCACAAACTTTCCATCAGCATCCTCTAAATATATGGCTTTTCCTGCCGCTAATGAAGCATCGACATTAAGCATTACACTGTTTTGTTTACTATCGCTAGATGGAGCCATTGCCATGCCACTACTACCTAAGGCAATAAGTGTTCCACCATTCATTTGAAAACGGCCATCATAATCCAAAGCACCATTCCCGCCAGTATCAGGTCCCATGATAAGCAACATACCATCTTCCATTACGATATCCTGATTGCTATCCACACCATCACCATAAGCATCGACATACGTATAACCACCGAAAATCTCCAATACTGGATTGCCTTCTCCTGCTGCATTTATTCCATCATCGCTGGCACATACTGAAATTTTACCACCTTTAATAACGATATGTAAGGCTTCCAAGCCTTCATAGCTTTGTTTCACCTGGAGCGTACCATCCTCGATTGTAAGCTTTTGATCCGCATGGATACCATCATCATCACTCTTTAAAGTAAATGTTCCTTTTTTTATTTGTATTGTCGTATTGCTATGAATTGCATCATCATGGGCATTGATAGAGAAACTACCATTTTCAATAAGCATCGCTTTTCCACTCTTCATACCTTTACTGCTTTTTTCATCTGTCTCCTCATGATCCTTAAAATCACCCCAAGGCTGCTGATTCTGTGCCACTTCATTAACACTTCCTTCACCACTTACAATCGTGTACGTTCCATTTAAGATACGTAAGGTCGTAGCTGCCTGAATGCCATCTTGCTTTGCTGTGATATGAAAAGTTCCTTTTTCAAGGATCATGGCACCTTTTTCCTGATTCGTCGTCACGATTCCATCTTTATTTGCTTTGATCGTATATGTGCCATCGCAAATATACAATGCATCTTTTCCTTTTACTGCATCATTAGCTGCACTTATCTGTAAGTTTGCATCTAGCAATTTCAGTTTATCTTTGCTTTGAATACCATTTTTATATGAGGCATTCACCTGTAATTCGCCACTGCCATTGATGGTCAAATCAGCCTTGCTAAAGATGGCTGCCGTCGGTTCTTTATCTATATTGACTTCATAGCTATCCGTGTCAGTTATACTATTTTTAGTTCCTTGTGGTAAGGATAGTATGACCTTCTTTGCCTTTTTTACATAAATAGGTGCTGTAGAAGCACTTTGTATGCTAGCATTCTGTAATACAATACGCACTACATCATTCTCCTTGGCATCTACGATGATACTGTGCTTCTGTAAACTTCCTTCTAAAACATAACAACCAGCACTTGTAATCTTGACATCTGTGGTTTGGGAAGATAATGCAATGGTCGTTGTTTCTTCCGTTTGATAATCGCTGTAATAATCATTTTCCTTAAAGACATCTAAGCTGCTTTTCTTTGTTGTCGTTTCTTTAGTGGCGGATGTTGTTTTTTTCGTTGTTGCTTCTTGTGATTGTGTACAACCACTCAAGCATAATATCATCATGATACATAAAAAGGTTTTCTTTGTTCTATAGTTCATCTACATTCACCTGTCTTCTTGCACAGATTACGCTTAAATTCCCATTTCTAACCCGAATCGCGTCAATCATTTCTTTTTCCATCATGCTATCCTTTAATTCTATCTCATATAGCAATTCAATCATGGAGCCTAACTGCATGGTCTTTACCCGTATTAACTCTTGTTTCTTCGTATACGTTGCTAAAATATCCGTAAAAACTTCTGTGTAATCTAAATCTTCAGGAATGACGATCTTTAATTCTTTAAACTGCGTGAATGGCTTTAATAAAGGGATTTTTTGTAAAGCGATGGAAAATATAGATATCAATAAACTCATAAAAAAAGCAAAACTAACAAAGCCCATACCGATGGCTAAGCCGATGGACATCGCAAAGAAGATAAAGGTAATCTCACGGCTGCTGCCAGGCACTGATCGAAAACGAACCAAAGAAAAGGCTCCTACAACTGCAACACCAGTACCTAGATTTCCATTTACCATCATGATAACAAACTGGACCAAGGAAGGTAAAATAGCCAGCGTTAACATAAAATTACGCGAAGCCACATGCTGTATACGATAAACTAAAGCAATCAAAATGCCTAAACCTAGTGCACTAAAGGTACAGATAACTCCCTGTCCTATCGTTAATCCTTCACTTAAATCTGTTAAAATGCTTGTAAACATGTTTGTCTTCCACCTTTCTGTTTTGCTTCCTTCATTACGATATTGGCAACTTTAGAAAAAGAAGTTGGATAAATCTGCAGCTTAGATAAAGCCTCTACCAACCAAAAGGGATAACTTCCACATGCTTTGATTTCCATCAGCACTTGATCTTTTTCAAATAAAGGAAATGTCCCTTCTTCATCCTGTAAATTTAACTTATGCATGCGTCCTCTGATGTGTTTGTCAAATGTAATGCGTAATCCTGGTTCTTGCTTACCTACATAAGAGCATCGATCGTAGGCGATATATACTTTAGGTAAAGCTGCATGAAAGGCTAGTGCATAACACAATTCACGTGCAATCTGTGAATCCTTTCGATCATGTCGTTCTAGCATATACATGGCTTCCTGCAAAGGCAGTTCTAACCGTCGCTTACATACGGTTTGTCTATATTTTTTCTTTATTTCCAGAAAAACCATACTATTATCTTTTAAGCTCATTGGTGCATAACTACGCAACCGTAATTTTTCTTTATATAACGGCTTCTGCATAGAAGTTGTAATCATATGATAATCATCTCCATCTAGATATAAATTATAAATATGACTGGTTGGATATATATCCTTCATAAGATAGGGTGCTATCTGCGTAAAGATCGTTTCATAAACAGCTGTTGATAATACATATTTCTTTTCTACCCGTTGAATCGTCTGTTGTTTCATTCTCATCACCTCCACTTAAGCATATCGAAGTTTAGCGATGTAAAGATGGCTGTTGTCTGAAGATTATGTGAAAATACTGTTTGCATTTGTTCTTTTTGCTTCTTTCAACACAACTATGAAAAAAAGCATGATGTCATGCTTTCGTCGTATTCGTCTTACTAAGTTTTGCTAGATCCTCACAAAGAGCATCTAAGGTTTCTTCATCCAGCTGTGATAAAATATAGCTATGGTAACGACAATACTTCCTTTTGATATCTTGTATCGTTGCCAACTCATTTGGATCGTCTATCCGATTTTCTAAAACCGTTAAAACATCACCGCATAATTGAATCGGACGATCATAGATCATCGTAATATCTGTTAGCTCCTTTATTTGTATATCTGTGCGTATGCGCATCGCCTGTTGTAAATGCTCTTCCATTCGTACTGCTTTTGTATGTATCTGAAAACCTTTCATAACTATCGCCATCCTTTCTGATAGTTTCATTTTAGAATACTTTGTGACAATATCTATGTAACAATAAAAAAATACCTAAAGTTTTTATTTACTTTAGGTCATAAACTTATCGTTCCTATAAATAGTCTTCTAAATAGCTTTATGCTTAACTTATGCCAAAAAATGAAAGTAGTACAGCACCTACACCACATAAAAACATAACGACGATCGGACTTTTTTTATACTTGCGCAAGATAAAGAAAGCAACAGCAAACAAGCCAACACTTTCCCAGCTGATGGTTGCTAACTGCATTTTTCCATCCGGCCAGAAAGCTGACATTGCTAATGATAAACCTGCACTGGCGATCAAGGCAACAACTGCTGGTCTTAAGCCTTTTAAGACCGCTTGTATGGTATCCAACTGACGATATTTATAATAGATAAATGCCAGGGTTAAAACAATGATGAAACTAGGAATTACCACACCGACACTTGCCACGATAGCACCGGGCAAGCCCGCTATTTTCGTACCGACAAACGTAGCACCATTGATAGCGATAGGACCAGGCGTCATTTGTGAGATCGTTAAAATATCCGCAAACTCACGCATCGTGATCCAATGATGTAAATCAACAACCTGACTTTGGATGATTGGCAAAGCTGCATATCCACCGCCAATACTAAGCAAGCCGATCTGTAAAAAGCTTAACAATAACTGTAAATAAATCATTGAATTGGCCTCCTTTTCGCATAACGTTCAATTAGAAAACCAAGAATTCCACAGCCAATGATGATAATTAACAAATGCAGATGCAATACCACATTCGCAAAAAAAGCTATTAACATGACGGCAATATAAATTTTCTGAGGTTGTGACGCCACTTCTTTTGCCATCGTCCAAACAACATCGCAAATAACAGCCGCAACACCTGCCTGCATACCAAATAACATGATCTGAATCCATTTAATGGATACAAAGGCCTCATAAAAATAAGAAATTACAGAAAGAATGATCAAAGGCGGTAAGATTGTTCCAAAAACAGTAACAAGTGCCCCTAAGACACCACCACAGCGATATCCGATAATGACAGATGCATTTACTGCTAACGCTCCAGGACTGGACTGGGCGATTGCTACCATGTCCATCATTTCTTTCTCATCAATCCATTTCAGCTTTTCCACAAATTCCTTACGCATCAAAGGAACTATGACATAACCGCCACCAAATGTGAATGCACTCAAATAAAATGTTGAGGTAAACAATTTTCTATATAAAGTAAAATTTCTTTCCATTCCATCACCTTCTGCTTCTATTATATGCTTTCTTAGTTTATAATGAAAATAGTATTATCATATATAGTTTATAAGATTTTATTATGAAAGGGGCTTTTTTATGACATTGCGACACTTACGCATCTTTGCGGCTGTTTGTAGATGTGGCAGCGTTACAAAAGCTGCTGCTATGCTCCACATTGCACAGCCTAGCGTATCCTTAGCCATTCGCGAATTGGAAGAATACTATCAAATCACCTTGTTTGATCGTATATCACGCAAGCTTTATATCACAGAACAAGGTGAACGCCTTTTAAAGTATGCAACACATATCACCTCTTTATTCAATGAAATGGAGGAATCCATTCAAAGTGTCAGTGAATATGAACCATTGCATATTGGCTCTAGTATCACCATAGCGAACTCTTTTCTATGTGATTTTCTTGCCCAATATCAACAAAATTATCCAAAACGAAACTGTCAGGTTTTAATTGAAACAAGCGCTATGCTGGAAAGTAAGATCTTAAACAATGAATTAGATCTAGCAATGGTAGAAGGTATCCCAACACATCCATCCATAGAAAAATTACCTTTCTTTCAAGATGAGCTGGTCATCTTATGTGCCAATGAGCATCCGTTTACCAAACATGAACATTTAAGTTTTGCGGATCTCTTGCAAGAACCTTTTTTGTTAAGAGAACGCAGCAGTGGTACCAGAGCTGTCATTGATTCTATCCTACAGCTTTACAATATGAATGTCACTCCTATTTGGGAAAGTGCCAGTACCAGAGCTTTGGTAAAAGGAGTGCAACGAGGCTTTGGCATTTCCATATTGCCCTATCAGATGGTGAAAGAAGACTTACAAAACCAATCCATCCAGCGTCTGTATGTAGAAGACATTAATCTGCAGCGTAAATATTTCATTATCTATCATCACAATAAATATGTTACTCCTGCCATGCAGGATTTCATCAACATTGCTTTACAGGTAACAACCTTACAATAATGATATTCATACTGCCTGTATCCTATGGTATACTTAAAAATGTGATAAAACAAAATGAAAATAGGAGGTCTTATACTTTATGAAAACAACTACATGTCCCATTTGTGCATACACCCTTGATGATACCAATGATGAAATCATCTATTGTCCTGTATGCGGTACTGATTTAATAAAGGTAAACAGTGAAAAGATTATAAGAAATTCGCCAGGCACTTATACTATGGAGGATAAGCAATTTTTTGGAAAAATGAGTGCAAATGCGACGATCATACTTACGAATCAGCGCTTTCTTGTCATACCGGAAAAATTAGAGGGTTTTAATCGTTCCACGGTTCTCACTGCTTCCATCATGAATAAAATTACAAGTAATTATGGTGTAGTTTCGGTTCCTATTACAATGATAAAGGAAGTACGTGATGGAAAATTCGGTCTGTTGGGAAAAGCTTTGATTGTTGAAACGAAAGAAGCAAATGTGATTAAAATCACCGCACCGAAATTAAAAGAATGGAAAGAAGTATTAAGTAACACCCTACAAGCTTCTTCATAACAAGAAAGATAATAAGAGACAAAGCAAAAGAAGATTAGCAAAGCTATTTAATTGATGATGTAATAGCTTGTAATCTTCTTTTTTCCTATATCATCTACACTTTTTGCTTGTTATTTACCCTTCATGAGCCCATTCACAAATAGTTCTTTTGACATCATCAATACAATAAAACATCTTCCAAAATTGATATGTATTTTTCAAATACTGTGATTCTCTCAAATACGTAAAGTAATAACAGTTCTACTTGCTGTTCTTTCTTATGCCTTGGAATAAACGATTTCCCCATCAATAATGGTATGGTATACCGTTGTTTGCGGATCCAATATAGAACCATCACATATTACCATATCTGCATCCTTACCAACCTTTAAGCTGCCAATGCGCTCATCCAAGCCTAATATTTTTGCTGCATTAATGGTAATCGCCTTGACTGCTTCTATTTCCGGTAATCCTTCTTTCATCGCCAATCCTGCACACAATGGCAAATATTCCTGAGGTACTACCGGAGAATCCGTAGTTATCGCAATCAGAATACCTTCTTTATATAATTCATAAGGTGTTTTAAAAGATTTATTAGCTAACTCATATTTTGATTTGTGGGTTAAGGAAGGTCCAACAATTGCCGCAAAACCGCTGTCTTTTATTTGTTTCTTAATTATTTCCCCATCCGTACAATGATCCAAAGTCACCTTAATATCAAATTCTTTCGCAATTCTTAAAACAGTTAAGATATCATCACAGCGATGGGCATGGCATTTTAAAGGCAGTTCCCCCTGAATCACCGGAATCATCGCTTCTAGTTTCATATCAAAAGCAGGCATCTTCGTGATATCCCCTTGTGCTGCTTCTTTTCTTGCAAGATATTCCTTGGTCTTAAATAAGGTTTCTCTTAATAAAGCAGCTACGTTCATTCGTGTTTTGATACGAGAATCCTGATACACACGTTTTGGATTTTCACCAAAAGCACATTTCATAGCGACCGGATTTTTAATTGCCATTTCATCCATGCTGACACCATACGTCTTATATGCAACAAAGGTTCCACCAATGACATTGGCACTTCCAGGACCAGCTGCTACTGTTGTAATACCGGCATTACGTGCATTTACAATCGTTTCATCCAACGGATAGCAGCCATCAATGCCTCTTACCTGCGGTGTGATAGGATCACTGCTCTCATTTACATCATTACCTTCACTGCGAATGGCACTTTCTTCCATACCTAAATGACAATGAGCTTCTACCATTCCCGGGTAAACGCGTTTTCCATTCAAATCAATGCATACTTCATCTTCCGTTTCCACATGCCCAATTGCCGCAATTCGCCCATTTTGAATTAAGATATCGCCTTTTATGACCTGTTCTTCTTCCATTGTATAAATCTGTGCATTTTTTAATAACATTATCCATTCTCCTTTTATTTATAACTTATTTATTACCCTAATACTTCTTATGACAAAAGACATAGTTGCCTATGCCTTATTCAAATATTCGACGATTTTATCTCCCATCTCGCTGCAAGACAGATGTTTTTTCCCGTCTTCCATGATATCGGCTGTGCGATAGCCATCTGCTAATACATCTTCTACTGCTTTTTCTATTTGCGCATATTCCGTATCTAAATCGAATGCATATTTCAACATCATACCTGCCGCTAAGATCGTTCCAATCGGATTCGCAATATTTTGCCCTGCAATATCTGGTGCAGAACCATGGATTGGCTCATACATACCACGCTTGCTATCCCCTAAAGATGCACTTGGAATCAAACCGATACTACCAGTAATCATGCTTGCTTCATCACTTAAGATATCACCGAACATATTTTCTGTGACGACAACATCAAACTGCGCAGGATTTTTTACGATTTGCATCGCCGTATTATCTACCAGCATATCCGCAACCTCAACATCAGGATATTCCTTGGCAACTTCATGTACGACCTTACGCCATAAACGTGAGGTATCTAATACATTTGCTTTATCCACAGATATGACCTTATGATGACGTTTACGGGCAGTTTGGAAAGCCGTATGGGCAATACGGCGAATCTCATGTTCCGCATAATTCATATGATCACTTGCGACAAGTTCGCCATTGATTTCTTCTGTCTTCTTTTCCCCAAAGTATACACCACCGATTAACTCCCGTACGACCATAAAATCAATGCCTTTTGCTACAATATCCTGACGTAATGGCGATGCATCTGCAAGTTGCGGAAAGATTTTAGCTGGACGTAAGTTTGCATACAAGCCCAATTCCTTACGAATACCCAACAAGGCCTTTTCAGGACGAATACTAGGATCTACATCATCCCATTTAGGACCGCCAACAGCGCCTAATAAAACCGAATCAGAATTCAAACATTGCTGCAGACTTTCTTCTGGCAGGCTTTTACCAAATTGATCAATGGCACAGCCACCTGCAATGACATGCGTATACGTAAATTCATGATCATACTTTTCAGCAATACAATCTAACACTTTAATAGCTTCTTTTACAATTTCCGGACCTATTCCATCTCCGGGAACTACTGCGATATGTTTTTTCATTCCTTCCCCTCCTTGATAGCATTCATCAAACCATTATGTTTCATAATGTTTTGGATAAAAGCAGGAAATGGTTCTGCCTGATAACTTTCCCCTTTCGTATGATTGATAATTTCACCCGTATCGAAATTAATTTCAATTTCATCCGCAGTATCGATTCGCTCACTGGCTTTCGGACATTCTAATATCGGCAAGCCGATATTGATAGCGTTGCGATAAAAGATACGTGCAAAACTTTTTGCAATCACGCAGGAAATTCCACTAGCCTTAATGGCAATTGGTGCATGCTCTCTTGAAGATCCACAACCGAAATTAAACCCTGCCACCATAATATCGTTGGCTTTTACTTTATTTACAAAATCCGCATCAATATCACACATACATTTTTCGGCCAGTTCTTTTGGATCACTAGTATTCAAATAACGTGCCGGAATGATAACATCCGTATCTACATTATCACCATATTTATGTGCATAACCTTTTGTTTCCATCCTTTATTCTCCTTCCCAAACAGCAATATGACCGGCGATTGCACTTGCCGCAGCCGTTGCCGGACTTGCCAGATATACTTCAGATTCCACATGTCCCATACGTCCGACAAAGTTACGATTTGTCGTTGCTACACAGCGTTCCCCTTCAGCTAAGATTCCCATATAGCCGCCTAAACAAGGGCCACAGGTTGGTGTTGATACTACACAGCCAGCATCGATAAAGATTTCCATATACCCACGTTTCATACATTCTTTATAAATAGCTTGCGTTGCCGGTATGATAATCGTACGTACTCCTTTTGCCACATGCTTTCCTTTTAGAATTTTTGCCGCTGTTTCCATATCAGATAGGCGACCGTTCGTACAAGAACCGATGACGACCTGATCAATGACGATGTTTTCTTTTATATCCTCCATCGTTTTCGTATTTTCTGGCAGATGTGGAAACGCAATTGTCGGTTTAATGGCACTAAGATCAATATGATATACGTTTGCATAGTCTGCATCACTATCTGCTTCATATGTTTTATATGGACGATGAACACGCTCTTTCACATAAGCTTCGGTAATTTCATCATAGGCAAAGATACCATTTTTTGCCCCTGCTTCAATTGCCATATTGGCCATCGCTAAGCGATCATCCATTGTCAAATTTCGCAAACCCACACCGCTAAATTCCATAGACTTATATAAAGCACCATCTACACCAATCATCCCGATGATATGAAGTATAACATCCTTCCCACTGACATTCGGCGCTAATTTCCCACGCAAATCAAACTTGATCGCTTCAGGAATTTTAAACCAACATTTGCCCGTTGCCATACCGGCTGCCATATCGGTACTGCCTACACCTGTTGAAAATGCATTTAAAGCTCCATACGTACATGTGTGTGAATCTGCTCCAATGATACATTCTCCGGGACCGACGATACCTTTTTCTGGCAATAACGCATGTTCAATGCCCATTTCGCCTACATCATAAAAGTGTTTGATGTTCTTTGCGTATGCGAAGGTACGGCAAGCTTTACATTGCTGCGCAGCTTTAATATCCTTGTTCGGCGCGAAGTGATCCATCACCATCGTCACCCTACCAGGATCAAATACCTGTTCAAATCCATACTTCTCAAATTCTTTAATAGCAACCGGTGATGTGATATCATTCCCTAATACCATATCAAGATCAACTTCAATCAGTTGTCCGGCTTTGACCTCAGCAACATGTGCATGCTCTGCTAAGATCTTTTGTGTCATTGTCATACCCATTTTGTTTTACCTCCTACACGATGTACATGAAGTACATTGAAATATCGTCATTTTGTTCACTATGATATAAAACTTTTGTATTATTCTTGCTTGTATGTTTTCATACGCGAAGCCAATCCTTATGCAGATGGCTCTATTGTCTCTATCTTTTCTTATTAGAATCTTAACTATCCCCTTATCAGAGACAACCCTTTACTGTAGTTAATCAATTTTCCCTAGTTCTGTTGTTGTGTTGCTCGTTTTTGTATAACAGCTCGATTAATAGCCGCAAATAAGGCCTTCACACTGGAAGCGATGATATCCTCATGTAAACCGACGCCCCATTGGTTCTTTTGGCGGCAGTCAATGATTTTGACATAAGATACTGCCTTTGAAGTAGATCCCTTGCTTAAGGCATGTTCCTTATAATCTAAGATATCAAATGTTAAATTCATGTTATCACGCAAAGCGTTGCTAGCAGCATCTAAACGTCCATTTCCAACACCGGTAATGTATCGATTCATCCCTTCATAGGTGATGTTCATCGTACAAGTAACTTTATCATTTTCCCTTATAAAATGATAATCGTTTAACGCATAAGGTGCATTCACATTCATATATTCTTTTTGGAATAAATCATTGATTTCATTTGGCAGCAATTCCTTATGTTCATGATCGCTCACATTCTTCATGAAATAGCCAACTTCTTCTCGCATATCATTTGGAAGTTCATAGCCATAATATTCTTCCAGCATATAACCAATGCCGCCTTTGCCACTTTGTGAATTGATGCGAATGACATCTGTTTCATACACTCTGCCGACATCTCTTGGATCAATTGGCAAATATGGAACGGTCCAGTGTTGTGGGTCTTTGGCATCGCGATAATGCATCCCTTTCGCAATAGCATCTTGATGTGAACCGGAGAACGCTGCAAATACCAATTGCCCAGCATAAGGCTGACGCATACCGACTTTCATGCGTGTACAGGCTTCATATACCTCAACGATATGTGGCATATTTGAAAAATCCAATTCAGGATCGACTCCCATCGCATACATATTCATTGCTAAAGTGACAATATCGACATTTCCAGTACGTTCGCCATTACCGAATAAGGTACCTTCAATACGATCAGCACCTGCTAAAATACCCATCTCTGTATCCGCAACACCACAGCCACGATCATTATGCGGATGAAGGGAAACCACAACATTTTCCCGATAGTTCATATGCTTACACATGTATTCGATTTGACTGGCATACACATGTGGCATGCTCATTTCCACGGTTACCGGAAGATTAATGATAACCTTGTTATCCGCTGTAGGCTGCCAAACGTCCAAGACCGCATTGCATACTTCTAAAGCATAATCGACTTCGGTTCCTGTAAAGCTTTCCGGAGAATATTCAAAGCGATAATTTCCACCATCTTCTTCGGTCAGCTGTTTTAACAGTTTTGCCCCTTCTACCGCAATCTTTAATACTTCTTCTTTGCTTTTCTTAAACACCTGTTCCCTTTGTGCATAAGATGTGGAATTGTATAAATGAATCACAGCATTTTTTGCACCTTTCACTGCTTCAAAGGTACGGCGGATGATATGCTCACGTGCTTGTGTCAGCACCTGGATCGTAACATCCTCTGGAATGCGGTTCTCATCGATAAGTTTCCGTAAGAATTCAAATTCGGTTTGTGAGGCTGCAGGAAAACCAATTTCAATTTCTTTAAAACCAATTTCTACTAGTAATTCAAAGAAATCCAGTTTTTCATCTAAGCTCATTGGCACGATCAATGCTTGATTGCCATCTCGTAAATCAACACTGCACCATGTTGGTGCTTTCTCAATATATTCTTTTTTGGTCCAATCCATACAATCCGTTGGAGGCATATAATATTGCCGTTTGTACTTTTGATATCCTTCCATGTGATGTCCTCCTCTTTCTACCTTGTAATAAAAAAGCCTTCCATCTTCTTATTTTGAAGACGGAAAGCTGTCTGCTTTATCCGCGGTACCACTTCACTTGATGAACACTCATCCACTTAGTTCTTATCCTGTTGAATAAGAGCTCAATGATAACGGTAGAGCAGTCCCGGTGATGCTTACTTATGCAATGCATGTTCAGATCACAGCTCACGGGTGAGTTGATTCCAGTGTCCACATGCCTTTCACCAGCCGGCAATTCTCTACGGTGTGACGTATCTTTCATCTGGTCCCGATCAATGCTATTTCATCATTACCAAAAGGATATATCATTCTATGTAAAATGTCAACAGAAAAAGTAAATTTCATTTAATTTTTTTCTGAAAATATTTTCAATGTTGATTTTTCTGATTTGCTGCTTCCCTTTTCAATACGTTTTGAGCCGAACGTGCCGTTTGTGCAAAAAATGACATAGCTTCTTTCGGATAAGCTCCAGCTGCTGTTTCTCCTGTCAGCATAATTCCAGATGCTCCATGATATACCGCATAAAAAATATCACTCACCTCAGAGCGTGTAGGCGTTGGTTGTGTCATCATAGAATGCAACATCTGTGTTACGACCATATAAGGCTTATGATAAGCATGACAAATATCCTGGATATGTTTTTGTACCATCGGCAGTTCATACAATGGCATGGCATTGCCTAAATCTCCACGTGCTATCACAATATGATCGCAATAGGGCAGCAATTCTGTTAAATGTCTGACTCCATCCATGTTTTCAATCTTTGCATAAATTTCTAAAGATTCCGCATCCAATTCTCTCACTATTTGTTTCAATGCTTTTAAATCTTCTGCATTTCTGACAAAAGGCTGCATAATACCCGTAATTCCATATTTTTTAGCCAGGCGCAGATTTTCCATATCACTTGGTGTCAAAACCGGCATCTGGATATGCTGTTGCGGCAGTGCCAAAGATTTTCTAGAAGTGAGTTCACCACCATGAAGAACCTTACAAATAATATTTTTTCCTTTTACTTCCTGCACTTCCAATAAGAATTTACCATCGTCTAATAAAATCCTTTGCCCAACCGGTACATGTCCATAAACTTGTTCAGGAACTGCTATTTCTGTTCCCAAACAAACGATACCTCCTTCGATTAAATGTATAGGCTTATCTAATTTTCCTATACGCAATTCCGGCCCTTTCATATCGATCAACAGTTTTGGTTCCACATTTGCTTCTTCTGCGGCCTCATGTAAGATTGTCAGCCATTCTTGACTATCTGTTAAATTCACATGTGATAAATTCAATCGAATACCATTCATACCACTGAAAAACATCTGTTTCAGTATTTCTTTGTTTGCACATGCTGGACCTAATGTACCATAAATTTCTAATTTTTCCATATACCCTCACACTATTTCTTTTTTTACATTATAACAAAGCCGCTCAAAAATAACTATTAGATTTTTTATGCATCTATAACATAAACGTAAACGATACCACCTAGTATCACTTACCGTGTTTTTTAACCTTAACATGTGATGCGGCATAACCGTTTTATCCGATTAGCTGTTTTCCTTTATCTTTCGATAATATTAGAAGTCACAATCATGATGTTTTGCATCATCTAAAGCGATTTTAAAGGAAGTATCACTTTCTCATAAATTTTCTTTCACTAAAAAGAAAAAGGAAGCGTTAAAATCATTAATGACGATTTATGACTTTAATCTTCCTTATTTGATATTAGGAAATTACTATTCCATAAGTTTAACCGTTCGTAATAGCGGCCTGTGCTGCAGCTAAACGTGCAATTGGTACACGGAATGGGCTACAGGATACATAGGTCAATCCCATACGATGACAGAAGTCGATAGAACTTGGATCTCCACCATGTTCACCACAAATACCAAGCTTGATGTTTGGACGTGTTTTACGTCCGCCGGCTACTGCCAGTTCGATAAGTTTGCCGACACCCTTTTGGTCAACTCTGGCAAAAGGATCTTGTTCAAAGATTTTCTTTTCATAGTAATCATTCAAGAATCCACCGGCATCATCACGAGAGAAACCAAATGTCATCTGTGTTAAGTCGTTTGTACCAAAGCTAAAGAATTCAGCTTCTTCGGCAATTTCATCTGCCAATAATGCTGCACGAGGAATTTCGATCATGGTACCAACATGGTATTTCATATCAATATTTTCTCTTGCTAAAATTTCATCTGCTGTACGTACGACAACATCTTTTACATATTTCAATTCTGCTTTATCACCAACTAATGGAATCATGATTTCCGGTTCAATGTTCCAATCCGGATGTTTTTTGTTTACATTAATTGCTGCTTCAATAACCGCTGTTGTCTGCATTTCGGCAATTTCCGGATAAGAGATAGCCAAACGACAACCACGATGTCCCATCATAGGGTTAAATTCATGAAGTCCACTGATAACATTTTTCAATTCATCCAGATCGATCTTCATATCTTTTGCTAACTGTGCAATATCATAAGAGCTTGTTGGTAAGAATTCATGCAGAGGTGGATCCAAATAACGAATGGTTACCGGCATACCTTGCATTGCTTCATAAATACCTTCAAAGTCGCCTCTTTGCATAGGCAATAATTTCGACAGCGCTTTTCTTCTTTGTCCTTCTGTCTTAGAAACGATCATTTCACGAACCGCTTTGATACGATCACCTTCAAAGAACATATGTTCCGTACGAACCAAACCAATACCTTCCGCACCGAACTTCACTGCCTGTTGTGCATCACGAGGCGTATCGGCATTTGTACGAACCTTTAACGTACGGCGTTCATCTGCCCAATTCATGAAACGTTCAAAGTCACCGGAGATTTCTGCTGGCACAGTCTTGATCTTTTCACCATACACATTACCAGTAGAACCATCTAGAGAAATATAGTCGCCTTTATTATAGCGGTTTCCTTTTACTTCAAAATATTTTTCTTCTTCATTAATCGCGATATCACCACAACCGGATACGCAGCAAGCACCCATACCACGAGCAACGACAGCTGCATGAGATGTCATACCACCGCGCACGGTTAAGATACCTTCAGATACATGCATACCTTCAATATCTTCCGGAGAAGTTTCCAAGCGAACTAAGATAACCTTATGTCCTAATGCTGTTTCCGCGATTGCTTCTTCAGCAGAGAAAACAATCTGTCCGCAAGCTGCACCAGGAGAAGCAGGCAATGCCGATGCAATTGGTTTTGCCTTCTTTAAAGCTTCTGCATCAAATTGTGGATGTAATAAGGCATCCAACTGTTTAGGTTCTACCATCATCAATGCTTCATCTTTGGTGATCATACCTTCATCTACCATGTCACAAGCAATCTTTAATGCGGCAGCTGCTGTACGTTTACCATTACGTGTCTGCAACATGAACAGATTACCTTTTTCAATCGTAAATTCCATATCCTGCATATTCTTGTAATGTTTTTCTAAGGTAGAACAGATTTCTACAAACTTATCATAAGCAGCAGGAGCAATTACCTTTAATTGATCAATGGTCTGTGGTGTACGGATACCGGCAACAACATCTTCGCCCTGCGCATTCATCAAGAATTCACCATACAGCTTGTTTTCACCGGTACTTGGATTACGTGTAAAGGCAACACCGGTACCGCAATCATCACCCATATTACCAAATACCATCATCTGCACATTTACCGCAGTTCCCCAATCACCCGGAATATCGTTCATCTTACGATAGAAAATCGCACGTTGGTTGTTCCAAGAACGGAAAACGGCTTCGATTGCACGATACAATTGTTCTTTAGGATCTGATGGGAATTCCTCATCTAAAGATTCCTGATAGAACTTCTTAAAGCGTTTTACCATGACCTTCATATCTTCAGCATCTAATTCCGTATCCTGTTCAACGCCCTTTGTTTCTTTCATTTCATCAATGATCTCTTCAAATTTAGCCTTGTTTAAACCCATGACAACATCAGCAAACATCTGAATAAAACGGCGGTAAGAGTCATAAGCGAAACGAGGATTGTCCATCAGCTTGGCAACACCTTCTACCACTTCATCATTCATACCTAAATTTAAAATGGTATCCATCATGCCTGGCATAGATGCACGCGCACCAGATCTTACGGATACTAACAATGGATTCTTTGGATCACCAAACTGTTTTCCAGCCAGTTCTTCTAATTTCATTAAATATTCAAAAATTTCTTTGCGAATTCCTTCATTAATAGTTTCATTGTCTGCATAGTACTGATTGCAGGCTTCGGTTGTTACAGTGAAACCATAAGGCACAGGCATTCCAAGATTCATCATCTCTGCCAGATTGGCACCTTTACCACCAAGCAGCTCACGCATGTTTTCATTTCCTTCACTGAAAAGGTAAACATACTTTTTACTCATCAAGCATTCCTCCTCTTATGTAATCGTTTACATTTACTTGCTTACATTATACCAAAGTTTCGTGTGTTTTCCTAGTGCTAATTTCACTATCCCTTCCTTTCTCACTTGCTAAAAACTAATAACAGCTTATGAACAAAGGTTTTTTCGCATGCTAAAATAATTTCGACAAAATTCGCAAAATTTAATGGACAAGTTCCAGTTCTAACATTAGCATGTAAGTACCTTCTCGTTTTTGATAAGGCACTTACATGCATTACACGAACAAAAGAAACAATTCTATATGTTCACTATGTTTGCCGTATATAGCTCCTTTTTATCCTATGGTTTGTTGACATACACGATTTCCACTTCCACAACATGAATACCGAGTTTTTCATACGCTTGTTTGCATTGCTCTTGTATCTTTTTTGTTTGATACTTTTTTTGCGCTGCTTCTGATTTTACATAAATACGTAAAGTGATTGGCTGTGTTTTCACAATGGTCTCACTCGGTGTATCATTCGCTATCTTCGCATATGGGAATACCTTTTCTTTATCTTCATCTTTGATCTGTAATAGGATATAATCTAGATCTTGCTTTTCCACAAGTGCAAAAATCGGCTGCTCAAATCTTTCTTCATTTAAAAATGCTGCTACCCGATTTTGCATATTGCCTTTTTCTAAGACCATCCAATCATAATCATCTTGGATACCTATATCACCTCGATAAGATAATCGAAAGTCTTTATCTATACTGTTTGCCACATCTATTTTCATGACATATGAACCGGATTTAAAATTATAGAATACCTCATAATCTGCAATATCTAATTCTGTATGATGTGTTTTTAAATATTCTTTCATATGTCTGGTTGCTATTTCTTTTGCGATAAAATTGCCATTAAAGCTATTATAAAGCAGTAACAAAAAGATGACTCCGGCGGTTGCAATGATGAATGCGAGCACTTTTAACACTTTCTTTTTCATGAGTTTTCCCTCCTTAAGGCATACGCATAACCAACATAAATAAGAATGCCAATACTCATAAAAAACCAATATATTAGCGTATAAGGCGCCAAGGCTTCTTGATAAGATGCATCTATCATTTCTAATAAAAGATGCATGATGGGAATCATTAGATATAATAGGAAGACATAGCGTTTCAATAGCCAATACCCTAAGGCGCCGATTATTGGCAATAGCAGAAAATTATGGAACTGGTATTGTGTTGCTGAGAAAGAACAAGCGAAAAGGATCATCAAACAAATTACACCCACCATCATGATACGCAAGCGTTTTACTAATTTCTTTTTAATTGCTTGGGAATTGACGGTAATGCTTTCCTGCGCCAACAGCTTTTTACATTCTTCACAATGGCGGCAATGCTCTTGTACAAAGGCTATGCTTGCCTCACTGGCTACATCATCTTTAACTAACGGCAACAGATCTTGCACGATTTGACATTCATCTTTCATGATATCCCTCCTCACTTAATTTTTGACGCAAATATAGACGATTGCGATAATCAATCACACGCACAGAGTTTTCATTTAACTGTAAAAATGCTGCGATTTCCACATAGGAATAACCCTCTTGTTTCATTTTAAATATTTCTCTTGCCCGTGTAGGCTGTGCCTGCATCCATTCCATCAACTGCTCCATCAGCGCTTCATAGTCATGTTGCCTATCTTTATCGGCAACAACAAAACCATCTTGCATGACATCATAGTGCACTTCTTTTTTACGTTTGCGTAATTCTTTGAACGTCACATGTCTGGCAATCGAAAATAACCATGTTTTCAGACTTGCCTTTCCTTTGAAAGTCGGCAAGGATAGGATCATCTGGTAAAACGTTTCCGATGTCAGATCTTCACTTAAACTGGCATCATGACACAAGGAGTAAATATAGATATAGACATCCTTGTGATATGCTTCATACAATTCTTCTATCATCTATGTTTTCCTCCTTCCACCTATATGTACCACAACCTAATAAAAACGTTACAAACTTTATAATTTAGTATAGCATAGTATCAGCATGGGATATGGTTTCCTGTGCTTTAACTTTACGTATTACTTTTATTTAAAACTTAAAAAAAGTGCTTGCTACAGCACTTTTTTTAGGTTTTATTATTTGCTTTTTTAGTTCTTACCTAATAAACGGAACATATTCTTCTTATAAACTTCTACACCCGGCTGATTGAATGGATTGATATCCAACATATAACAAGTCATAGCGCAAGCACGGAAGAAGAAATAGCACATATAGCCAAAGCTTTCCGCACTCATATCGGGCATCGTAATAATCAGATTTGGTACATTTCCGGTTACTTCATGAGCTTCTAAAGTACCTTTTGCTGCCATCTTATTTACCCAATCAACCGATTTACCTGCTAAATAATTCATGCCATCCGCATTGTCAGGATCACTTGGGAAAGTGATATCCAACGTTGGTTTTTCTACTAACAACAAGGTTTCGTACAGTACTTTTTTACCTTCTTGGATAAATTGACCTAAAGAATGCAAATCGGTAGAGAAGTTTGCACTGGTTGGTAAGTTTCCTTTTTCTTCCTTACCTTCACTTTCACCAAACAGCTGCTTCCACCATTCCGCAACCATGGTCATTTGTGATTCATAGCTTACCAGCATTTCCACATTTTTGCCCTGATTCTCTAAAATGCGACGGCAGACTGCATATGCATAAGCATCATTCTTAGCCAGATCAGGATCCGCCATATCTTCATATGCCTTCTGTAAACCAGTCATGATGGCATCAATATCGATACCAGCTACAGCGATTGGGAATAAACCTACCGGTGTGATAACAGAAAAGCGTCCACCGATATCATCTGGAATTACAAAAGTTTCATAGCCTTCTTTATCAGCAATTGCCTTCAATGTTCCTCGTGCTTTATCGGTTGTCGCAACAATTCTTTCACGTGCACCGTCTTTTCCATATTTATCTTCCATGAACTGTTTCAGTAAACGGAAAGCCAATGCTGTTTCCGTCGTTGTTCCGGATTTAGAAATAACATTTACACAAACTTCCTTATCTTTTATATAATTCAGGACCTGTGCGATATACGTACTGGAGAACGTATTTCCCATAAAGATAATTTCTGGTTTTTTATCAGCATACAAGCCATTGATCATTTCAATAGCAGCACGTGCTCCCAGATAAGAACCACCAATACCACAAACAATACAAACATCACATTTCTCACGGATTTTTTGGGCAACCTTCTTCATACGGTCAAACTCTTCTTTATCATAGGTATGTGGCCATTCTACCCAACCTACAAAGTCATTCCCTTTACCGGTACGCTTCATCAGCTGTTCGTGATATTTATTAACGACTTCCTGATAGCTTTTTACGTCTTCTTTTAAAAATGCATGCGTAGTGTCTAATTTCATCATATGCTTTTTCTTGTATTATTTAATTAACCAAGAAACAGGTAATTAAATAGTATCTTCCTTTCTTGGGAATTCATTAAGCTATATAATTAGCTTAGGGCTGTGGATTTGTATCTATATTTTTGTGGCGTAGACCATTTAAAGGAGAATCAGACCACAGTTTTTATTTACAAACTTTAATTAGTTAGATAACACTTGATGTTTTATTTCGCACAAGATTAGGTCCGAATAAACAACTGTGATTTTCCAACAGCCCTTATTTCAAAAGGAGGTATTTCATCATGTATTACGTAGGCATTGATATTGCCAAGTACAAACACGACTGTTACATCTGCACTTCT